>JBBSBH010000027.1:0-65622 GCA_038251405.1 Chitinophagales bacterium | reverse complement strand
TTGTATAGCGGTGATGGATGCTCAAATGAAATAAACTATTATTTTGATGATTTATCCATAAATAAAAAAGATAAACCTGATGAAGTATTTTAAATTCCAACTAGTAGTTTCCATTTTTTGCATTCAATCCTGTATTCACTTAAATGCACAACCAACCGGGAGAGAAATCTCTAACACTAGTTTTACATTTTGGAGAAATAATACCCCTTTGAAATTAGCGTATTTTTCATCTCCTTCTTTAGAAGTAACAGACACTAAAATCGATCGATTAGTAATAGTAGTGCATGGTAACAGTCGTAATCCCTTTACCTATTTTACCAATATGATGACGGCTTACGGGTAGACAACGACGCGAAAGAGCCGTATTATTTAATGAATATTTATTTCATCTTTATGGGAAACGATGGCCGCTTACTATAGTCCCTGATGCAGAGCATGATCATGCAAAGATGTTTACTTCACAGGAAAGGAATGGATTGGCTTTTCAAATAACAAAAGTCAAAACAGGCAGTAAGCAATTTTTAATATCATCCGTATTTAATTAAATACTTTTGCCTTTCTAAATAATGACAAAAGGTCCAATAGGAATTTTCGATTCAGGCTACGGCGGCCTTACCATTTTGAGAGAAATAATCAGGGAGATGCCCGAATACGATTATATATACTTAGGCGATAATGCGCGAGCTCCTTACGGTCAGCGGTCTTTTGATACCATATATCAATACACCTTAGAGTGTGTGCAGTGGTTTTTCAAACAAGGTTGCCCACTGGTAATATTAGCATGCAATACGGCATCTGCCAAAGCCCTGAAGAATATCCAACATCTGGCATTGCCATTAATGACTCCGGAAAATAGAGTACTCGGAGTAATCCGACCCACGGCGGAAGTGATTGGCCATTACACCCATACCAATGAAATAGGTATTCTGGCTACTACGGGCACGGTGATTTCAGAATCTTACCTGATTGAAATCAAAAAAAGATTCCCTGATATTAAGGTGGTTCAGCAAGCATGCCCTATGTGGGTGCCCATGATAGAAAGCAATGATTTTAGAAATGAAGGTGGTGATTATTATCTCAGAAAATATTTAGACCAATTACTATCTGGTTCAAAATTGATTGATACTATATTATTGGCTTGTACTCACTATCCCATTTTGACTCAAAAAATAAAGCAATACATCGGTGAAGACATCACTATTCTTAGTCAGGGCCCTATCGTGGCCAAGAGCCTGAAAGATTATCTCCGGCGGCACCCCGAAATAGCGTCTCGGGTAACCAAAGATAGCAGTTATGAGTTTTTTACTACCGACGCGGAGAGTGATTTTGACACCCATGCCAGCCTGTTTTTTGGTTCTCCGGTAAAAGCCCATCATACTGAGATTGATCATACTATCCATTTCTATCCGAAGGCTTTGGGGAAGAAGTAAAATATGAGCAAGAGTGAGGAGAGGATAATCTAAACAAAATTTGTCAAACTATCTTACTTTTGAAGAATGAAGCTCAAAAAGATCAAGTTTACTAATTTCCGGCTTTTTGAAAATCTCGAAATCGAATTTCCTGATGAGAATTTTATTGTTTTATTAGGGAATAATGGAAGTGGTAAGACAACTATATTGGAGGGTATAGCCTTGGTTCTGGAGCATTTTGCAGGTAAATTAGCTTCTGACCTCGAGGAATCTCATGATATAAAGTATTTTTTAAAAGACTTTGATATTAATGAAAAAAACTCAAGAACCGAATTAGGCACATACTTGGATTATGATAGTAAAATGATCGAAATCAAAATTGATAAGACAAAATATATTGGTAGCACTGGCTTTGAAATTAGCGATGAGAATTTATTGAAAAAAATTAATATGGAAATAAAGAAAGGTACAAGGAGTTCAATACCTGTTTTTTATTATTATGATACTAAAAGAGCAGATTATCAAGGAAGGACATTTAATGCAACAAAGTCAAAAAAGAACAATGTTTTTGACACATATGAGAAACAAAAAAATCAATCTAATATAGCCAATTTTGAAGAGTGGTTTGTTGCAGAGTCTATAGATGAAAGTCTACAGAAAAATGAAGACCTATCATACGAATCTAAAGGATTACATATTTCTCGAAAGGCTCTAAAAACATTTATTTCAAAATTTGAAATTGGAATCCAAGCTTTTAAGCTAAAAAAAGTGGAAGGCATACAGTTTATTCCAAGTACAAACTTAGAATACTACTTTGCCGCAGAAAAGAATGGACAAACTCTTGTTTTTAATCAACTTTCATCTGGAGAGAAAGCGGTCATTCATTTGGTAGCAGATATAACTAGGAGACTTTCGATTGCAAATTCTTATAGTGAGAATAGTCTAGAAGGTGAAGGAATCGTCTTAATCGACGAAATCGACCTTCATTTCCACCCATCATGGCAAGTACAAATCGTAAAGGCATTAAAAACCACTTTCCCAAATGTACAGTTTATAGTGACTACTCATTCTCCTTTGGTTTTATCTGGGGTGAGAAAAGCCGAAATAATCTCATTAACAAAAGAAGGAATTATTCCAAATGATGAAATACCTGATATTTATGGAGCATCTGCTGAGGAAATTTTAGACAAACTTTTATACTCAGAGATTCAAATTTCAGAATTTAAGAAAGATCAAGGCGAAATAGATAAGTTTATTAGAACTGGGAAATTTGATGAGGCTGAAATCAAAATCAATGAATTGGCTTCAAAAATCAAATCTAAACCCAAATGGCTATTGGATTATAAGAGAAGAATCGCATTCGCTAAGGCATGAAATTAGTAAGTATACCCATAGACGAGTGTCCTGAATGCCTAAGTATTTTGACCTATCCAACCTATACATATGATCCTGATTTACAAGGTGAGTGTATGAAGGAGGTTAAAAAAAAGCTGTCTAATTTTCAATACAATTTATGTGCTTATTGTGAACGCAAACTTAGTGGGATTTTTATTGAGCATTATTTACCCAGGTCATCTCATCCTCAAAACCAGTTAGATTGGTCTAATTTTTTAGCTGTCTGCTTAGGTACCTTTCATCCAAAACCAGTAATTGAATTCTGTAATAGAAGCAGAAAAAACACACCTTTAACTGTAGACCCAAGAAATCCAGATCATATCGCAAGTATTTACTTTGACGATATAAGAATTTGCTCAAATGATTCGGTATTGGAAAATGATTTAAACATTCTTCTTAATTTAAATTGTAAAGAATTATGTGAATTGCGTGAAAAACAATTTAAAGAAGTAGAAAACATCTTTCTTGAAGATGCTATCGAATCTGGAATTTCCCATTCAGAATATTATAAAAAAATAATATCATATATAAAGAGTACTCAACCAGAGTTCTATAGCTATTTACTCGATGCCTTCGAAAAATTATTGTAACTCCTTCTTCGTGCATCCAAACACAACTCCTTATAGTCTAATAATCCGACTATATTTGTCTATTTATTAGACTATGTACGACCGCGCCATTCTCCATATGGATCTCGACTCCTTCTTCGTTTCGGTGGAAGTACTCCGCAATAGCGCGCTCAAAGGTCTTCCCTTACTCATCGGAGGTAGCGGTGACCGTGGTGTGGTGGCCAGCTGTAGCTATGAGGCGCGCAGGTTTGGGGTGCACTCGGCTATGCCGATGAAGATGGCGCGCAGACTGTGCCCCGATGCCATCATACTGCGAGGTGATATGGATTCCTACAGCGAGTACTCCAGGCAAGTGACCGAACTGATAGCGGAAGATGCACCTTGTTTTGAAAAAGCATCCATCGATGAGTTTTACCTCGATCTGAGCGGTATGGATCGTTATTTTGGCTGCTACCAGTGGAGCCTGGAACTGCGACAGCGTCTGCTCAAACAGATAGGGCTGCCAATATCGCTCGCACTCTCTGTAAACAAAACCGTGTCGAAAATAGGTACTAACGAGGCCAAGCCCAACGGTGCCAAAGAGATCAACAAAGGCGATGAAAAGGGCTTCCTCGCGCCACTGTCGACCGCCAAAATGCCCGGCATCGGTGAGGCCACCTACAGGAAACTATCCTTCATGGGTGTGCGTACGCTGCGGGTGCTTTCGGAAATCCCTCCCCGGCTGCTCGAGCGTGAGTTTGGCAAAGGAGGCAAGATCATGTGGGAGCGCGCCAATGCCTATGATCCTACGCCGGTGACGCCCTACAGCGAAGCTAAATCTATCTCGCACGAGCAGACTTTTAGCCAGGACACCCTCGATATCCGGCGTATCAAAAACATTATGCTGGGTATGGTAGAGAAACTGGGTTTTGACCTGAGGCAGTCGCAGAAGCTGTGCTCTATCATCACGGTAAAGATCCGCTACGCTGATTTCAATACCTATACCCGCCAGCTGCGCATCGCCTACACCGCCAACGATAAGATCCTGTTGCGCCATGTATACGACCTGTTTGACAAGCTCTATGAGCGCCGCCAGATGATCCGTCTCATCGGGGTAAAATATAGCGGCCTGGTGCAGGGCCACTACCAGATCAATCTATTTGATGATACCGAGGAAGATATGAACCTGCTCAACGAACTGGATCATATCCGCAAGCGCTGGGGCTCGCAAGCTATAGGCAGAGCAGTCTACCTCGATCAGACCAAAGAGGCTGATAACCGGGTAGCACCTGATAAGAGAGAGACGAAGCCAATAGTGGATGGCAGGTGGGCTAAGATGATGCGGCGGTGGCATTGAGATAGGGTAGTGGAGAGTTCCAACTAAACCCACTACATCTCCCTCCCCAAAAACAATTAAAACCTATCTTTGCAACTCTTTATATGGGCGCTCCACGCAGTATAGCATTTCATACTTTAGGATGTAAACTGAATTACTCAGAGAGTTCTACATTGGCTACGCTTTGTGAAAATCAAGGATATGCCATCACAGAATGGGATCAGCCAGCTGATATCTATGTGATCAATACCTGTAGTGTGACCGAAGAAGCAGATAAAAAATGCAGATATGCTATTCGAAAAGCATTGCACCAGGCACCGGATGCCAAAGTAATAGTCACCGGCTGTTATGCACAACTAAAACCTAAAGAGATCACAGAAATACCCGGAGTATCCTTAGTACTGGGCGCAGGTGAAAAATTTAGAATTACAGAATATATAGAAGCATTAGCCCAAAGCAATACCCTTGCACCCCTGCAAGCAGGCGCTATCCAGGATGTAAAGACATTTAATTCGTCATATTCATTTGGTGACCGCACGCGCAGTTTCCTTAAAGTACAGGATGGCTGCGATTATAAATGTTCTTTTTGTACTATACCCTTAGCTCGTGGAAAAAGCAGGAGCGATACCATAGAAAATGCATTGCTAAAAGCGAATGAAATAGCCGCAAAAGGATCTAAAGAAATAGTACTCACCGGTATCAATTTGGGAGATTTTGGAAATGGTACCGAAGTGATCGAAGGTATAAAAGCTAAAAAAGAATCGTTATTTATAGACCTGGCAAGAGCATTAGATACTTCAGACATTGCTAGAATACGAATCTCATCTATAGAGCCCAATGTTTGCACTGATGAAATAATCCAGTTTGTAGCAGCATCAAAAAAATTCATGCCGCATTTTCATATCCCTTTGCAGAGTGGAAGTAATGACATTCTTCGATTGATGCAGCGTAGGTATAAGCGGGAAATATATACATCCAGAGTGGAGTTAATAAAATCATGTATGCCACATGCCTGCATTGGTGTAGATGTGATTGTGGGCTTTCCCGGAGAGACAGAGGAGGCTTTTACAGAGACTTATGATTTTTTACATAGTCTTGATGTTTCTTATTTTCATGTATTTACCTATTCTGAGAGAAATAATACTGCAGCAATTACACTTCCAGGCACAGTGCCTATGCACGTGCGCAGAGAGCGGAATGAAATTTTAAGACAACTAAGTGAGAAGAAAAAGCATCATTTTTATAGATCGCATATACACACTATTCGACCCGTATTATTGGAGCATGATGGCGATGAACATTATTGGGCAGGATTTACTGATAATTATATTCGGGTGAATGTATCCAGGGAGCAGGCTGTACCCAATGAAATTATCGATGTGCAGCTATATGATTTTAATGCTAAAGGTGAGGTGATGGGTAATTTACTTCAAGTGCTTACAGCTTAGTTTAATAGTTGGAGTTTCCTTAATTGAAAAGCTAAATGGTTCTTGATCTCATTAAATCAAGGACCTAAAAGTCTATCGTAATTAGTATTGTTCCAGCATTCTAAATTATCTTTTTGAATTCATTTTTCTCAGTATTTTGTATCTATGAAAAAGCGGGAATTTATACAAAATGTGGGCACCATGAGTTTACTTGGAACTGCCTTTTTTGCAAATCTGGAAAAATTGATTGCTGCGAATAGCATCCGAAATGTGGCGGATATTGCTACTGACGAAGATTTCTGGGCCCAAATAAGAGTAGGGTATAATTTAAAGCCTGATTATATAAACCTTGAAAATGGCTACTACTGTTTTTTGCCAAAAGAGACTTTGGAAAAATATATTCAAAGAGTCCGGGATATTAATTACGAAGGGTCCTGGTATATGCGCAACCATCGATTTGAAGATAATATTACGGTTAGAAAAAAACTAGCCCAAGTGGCAGGTACCAGTCAAGAGGAAGTAATACTTACGCGCAATGCCACAGAATCGCTGGATACGGTGATTGCAGGCTATGACTGGAAGCCCGGTGACGAAGCTGTATACGCCATTCAGGATTATGGCTCTATGATAGATATGTTTAAGCTTCAGGGCCGAAGGTATGGTCTGAAGAATACCATGGTAGATGTGCCCTTGCATCCAATGAGTGATGACGAAATCATAAAAGTGTATGAGCATGCTATTACTCCAAAAACAAGGCTGTTGATAGTAAGTCATATGATCAATATCACCGGACATATATTGCCTGTCAAAAAGATAGCAGACATGGCGCACCATCATGGAGTAGATGTATTGGTCGATGGGGCACACTGCATTGGCCATTTCGATTTTAAAATAGATGACCTTGGTTGCGATTACTATGGATGTAGTCTGCATAAATGGCTGAGCACTCCATTGGGTGCCGGCTTGCTATATGTACATAAAGAGAAGATTTCTGGTTTATGGCCTATTTTCGGAGATGCGGGCTACGCGGATGACGATATTATGAAATTGAACCATACGGGCACACCACCCGTCCATACTTATTTAGCGGTGCAGGATGCTATCGATTTTCACCATATGATCGGCGCAACCAGAAAAGAAGCTCGTCTGAGGTATTTGCAGCAATATTGGACTAGTAAAGTAAGAAACCTGCCTCATATCAACCTCAATACGCCCGAAGACCCCATCCGGTCATGTGGCATTGCAAATGTTGGTGTCAAAGGAATGAAGCCTGGTGATCTGGCAAAAACATTATTGGATAAGTATCAGATCTTTACTGTGGCTATAGATGGAGCCAATGTCTTCGGTTGTCGCATCACTCCCAATATTTATACTTCTATTAGGGAATTGGATAAATTTGTTGCAGCATTGAAAGAAATAAAAGCATAGAAAGTTATTATCGCTATGGTGCTTTAATGGAGAGTCCATGGACCATGATAATGACATATTAAAATTTGGCTTGACTAGAATTATAAATTATTGAACATAGAAAAATTAATCTAATTTCATATTCAATACAATCTTATCATTCATGCACCGCAGGAAATTTATCTCCATAAATTCAACTTTATTTGGAAGTTCTTTAATTCTGCCTGGAACGATTTCTCATTATTTGTTAGATGATCGGTCAAAAATTAAGATTGGAGCTTGCGATTGGTCGTTAAATAATATGGCTAATCTGGGTGCACTGGAAGTAGCAAAACTAATTGGTCTCGATGGTGTGCAGCTTAGCCTCGGCTCATTAGAAAACAATATGCATTTGAGGCAAGTAGATGTACAAAAGGCATATAAATCGCTAGCCAAAATATTCCAAGTAGGTTTTACAGGATTAGCTATTGGTGAACTGAATAATATTCCTTATAAGTCAGATCCGCGTACTGATCAATGGGTATATGATAGTGTCCAAGTGGCTAAAGCAATGGGTGTAAAAGTGATCTTATTAGCTTTTTTCAGTAATAATGATCTCAAAAATGATAAAATAGGGACTGATGTCGTGATACAAAAATTAAAGGAGGTTTGCCCATTTGCAGAGAAAAACAATATTGTACTTGGAATAGAAAGCTGGCTCAGTGCCGAGGAGCATATATATATCATAGACAAAGTGCAATCACCTCATCTGAAAGTATATTATGATGTAGCCAATAGCGAAAGGATGGGCTATCCCATTTATGATGAGATCAGATGGCTGGGGAAAAAGGAAATGATCTGTGAGTTTCACTTTAAAGAAAATGGATATTTGCTTGGTAAAGGAAAGATAGATTTTACGGAAATCAGAAAGTGCCTGGATGAGATTCAATACGAAGGCAATATTCAGATTGAAGGCGCTATCCCGCAGGGATCCACTATGTTGCCTAGCTATAAATTAAATAATGATTTTGTAAGACAGCTATTGAAATGAAGAAAATACAAATTTACTCCTGTATTATTTTAGCCGGCTTTGTATTAAATGCCTGTAATGAAAATGTGATCACAAAGTCACCAGATACGGGCTTTATTGCAGGTCCTGACACTTTGATTATGCATTCTGTATCAGTAGGAAATGATTCGACTATATTGTATCTTCCTGATGACCTGGATGCCACGCTTTGGGCAGAAAGTCCTATGCTGTATAATCCTACCAATATGGATGTAGACTATAAAGGCCGAATTTGGGTAACAGAAGCTGTAAATTATAGAAGTTTTAATAATAAAGCAGAGCATAGACTAAATCATCCGCAAGGTGACAGAGTGATGATATTGGAAGATACTAATGATGATGGCATAGCTGATACATCTATAGTATTTGTACAAGACACCGACCTGGTGGCACCATTGGGAATAGCAGTGATTGGAGATAAAGTGATAGTATCCTGTGCGCCAAATCTCATTGTATATACCGATACCGATGGAGATGATAAAGCAGATAAAAAAGAAGTCATTCTTACCGGATTTGGTGGGTTTGATCATGATCATAGCTTACATGCCTTGGTAGCCGGCCCTGATGGAAATTATTATTTTAATACAGGTAATGCCGGCCCGCATTTGGTAACAGATAAAGCCGGCTGGCATTTAAGGAGTGGAAGCCTGTATACCGGGGGAACACCATACAACCTTAAGAATGAAGGCAATATGAAAAGTGATGATGGTAGAGTATGGGTCGGTGGGTTAGCATTGAGAATGAAAAAAGATGCTACTGGCCTGAAAGTTATGGCCCATAATTTTAGAAATTCATACGAATATACTGTCGATTCCTACGGAAATATGTGGCAAAATGATAATGATGATCAGGTGATGGCCTGCCGTACATCTTTTTTGATGGAAGGTGCAAATGCAGGATATTTTAGTAAGGACGGCACTCGTAGCTGGCAGGCAGATAGAAGAATAAATCAAGACATGTTTTCGGCGCACTGGCATCAGGATGACCCTGGTGTGATGCCAGTGAGTGATAATGCAGGTGCAGGATCACCTACTGGAATGGCGATTAACGAAAGTGATGCTTTAGGGAAAAAATATATGGGGATGGTATTGAGTGCAGAAGCTGGTCGCAATGTGATCTACGCCTATTGGCCATCCACAGATGGTGCTGGATACTCGATGAAGAGACAAAATTTAATCAGCACCCTTCCCCGGGACAATGTGAACTATCAATGGAACAATGATATTGAAAATAGGAAGATGTGGTTTAGACCAAGTGATATTTGCTTTGGTACCGATGGGGCTTTATACATAGCAGATTGGTATGATCCCATAGTAGGTGGTCATGCCATGCACGATAGTGTAGGCTATGGCAGAATTTTCAGGATTTTCCCACGAGGGAAGAAATTAATGAATCCTATCATTGATATCCATTCCAATGAAGGGATTGCCACGGCCTGGTCCAGTCCTGCCATTAATGTGAGAAACTGGGGTTTTGAAAAAGGTAGTGGGAATAGGACTATTATTTCAAAATTATTAAAGAGTAATCAGCCTTATATAAAAGCAAGAGCTATTTATTCATTAATACTTTCCGAGCCAAATCAATATGAAAATTTTATTCATGATAAAAATGAAAATATTCGTATTGCAGTACTGAGAGCAGTTCGGCAAACAAGTATTGATGGTATTCCGATTTTAGAATTAATGGCAAGTGATCCTTCTCTGGCTGTAAGAAGGGAAGTGGCTATTGCATGCAGAGATATTGGTTTTGAACAATCAAAAAATATAATTCAGAAATTAATAAATAATTATCCTGCAAGTGATAAATGGTTTGATGCTGCCTTTGGTATTGCTTGTGACGGAAAAGAAGTTGAAGTATTTAATGAACTTCTTAAAGACTCTATTGCCACTCCTGAATGGAATGGAGCTTTACTGGCCCAGGTTTTTACACTCCATCCAAAAGAATGTATCCAGGGAATACAAAAACAGTTGTTGAGAAAAAATATATCGACTGATGTTAAAAGGAAAATGATCAATGCGATTGCATTTATTAATGATACTACTGCGGTAAATGCTATGTTTTCACTAGTCCAATCAAAGGATTCTACTATTTCAGACTTAGCCTTCTACTGGCTGAATTTTAGAAAATCTAACGACTGGAAAAATCTTTATGACTGGAAAAAATTCAATCAAAATCAATTACCAGCTTCTTTTAATCGAATGATTACACTCCAGGAAAAATTATTGTCAACGGCTAGTGAATCTGAAAAAATAAACATTGCTACAAGAATGGCTAAGGACGGTGAAGGTGGTAAACTATTGCTTACATTAATTGCACTGGAACAGATAAAAGGTAAAATAAAGGATACCGTTTCTACTATTTTAGTCAACAATCCTGATATAGAAGTAAGATCTATGGCTAGTGACCTATTTTGGAGAAAAACGAATAAAAAATCTTTTCAGTATTCAATAGAATTAATCACAAAAATGCAACCAGACATTAATAATGGTAAACAAAAGTTTGAAACCAACTGTACCTCGTGCCACAGAAAAGATAATATCGGTAAAGATATAGGGCCTGATCTTTCTGCAATTAAACAAAAATTGGATGCCAGATCCTTAGTAGATGCCATTCTTAATCCGTCCGCTAATATTGCTTTCGGTTTTGAATTATCATCGCTAAAAACCAGGGATAATAAATCCTATTTTGGTTTTATTGTTTCTGGGGGCGAAACAGTTTCTATTAAAGATATTACCGGAAATATTCATCAATTAAATAAAGAAGATATTCTTTCAAAAAAATCGATGCCTAATAGTTTAATGCCAACTCCTCAGCAAATTGGTTTAAGTGATCGGGATGTAGCGGATATTGTCGGCTATTTAGAAAGTTCTCATTGAACATTATTTTCAAGTCGTTTGAAAGTATATCTTAAGTAGTTTAGAATTCTTCTCAACCAGTAATTTTTTATTTTTACACTTATATGGATACTCATCTACATCATGACCCGCACATAGAGTCTCACCTCAAAAGTTCTCAATCGCTTACTGATATCGTAATAGGAATGAGCGACGGCCTTACGGTTCCATTTGCGTTAGCGGCTGGATTGAGTGGAGCAGTAGCTTCCAGTAATATTATTGTGATTGCGGGTATAGCCGAGATTGCTGCGGGTTCCATTGCCATGGGACTGGGAGGATATTTAGCAGGTAAAACGGAGCAGGATCACTATAAAAGTGAACTCAAGAGAGAATATTATGAAATGGAAAATTTGCGTGAGCGGGAATTGGAAGAGACGAGGGAATTTTTTGCAGAACTAGGCCTGAGTGAAGACATTCAAAATGAGGCTACCAATCAAATATCCCGGGATCCTGATCGATGGGTAGAATTTATGATGAAGTACGAATTGGGTCTTGATAAACCTGATCCGCGAAGAGCTACAAAAAGTGCATTGAATATTGGCCTGGCTTATATTGCTGGTGGTATTATTCCTTTGAGTCCTTATTTTTTTATAGCTGAAGCGGCTACTGCTTTAAAATACTCAGTAGTGGCTACTTTGATCTGTTTGTTTTTGTTTGGATATTTCAAGAGTAAAATTACTGGCGTTCCACCATTCATAGGCGCATTGAAAGTAATGTCAATAGGAGCAGCAGCAGCTGCGGCAGCTTATGGAGTAGCCAAATTAATTGAATTATAAGTTT
Source organism: Chitinophagales bacterium (assembly GCA_038251405.1). Lineage (GTDB taxonomy): Bacteria > Bacteroidota > Bacteroidia > Chitinophagales > Saprospiraceae > JADJLQ01. The sequence goes on along the minus strand of JBBSBH010000027.1, from coordinate 53,378 downwards.
ATTGGACAGGTTTTGAAAACGAGTATTCGCCCTGTATACCGATGTGATTTCGCCCTGGTGCCAATACTTCTTTTAGCCAATGACACTCTATACTATTGGTGTAAAGTATGTGTTCAAATGGCTGTACAAATAAATGTGGTTCCCTACGGCTCAATTGCATCCCACTCTCATTGATCATTTTTTGTAAAGCATAATCCCATGGAGTAAGACCAAGTTCACCGGAAAAGATAATATTCTTTTCCGTGTTTGAAATGATGGTACCTGTAATCATAGTTAAAAACTCCTGTACTTTATTAAAATCATTGGTATTCAATCTGGGGAGCATATGACATGCAATAAAATCTACATGTTTACCCCGGATGTCAAGTCCGATTTGAAGCGCAGGTAATGTATAGTTTGAAATAGTATCAGCATATAGTAAGGTATCTATTTTGAAAATAGGAAATTTACTATAAATCACCATTCCATAGGGATCAATTCTATTTAGTTCAGCATGATATTTATAGCTTTCTTCTAATGAATTTTTCAAAACATCAAGCCAATCTGGTGTAATTTCTTGAATTTGTATTATATCTGCGTCAGACTGCAATAAGGTTGTAGTAATATTATCATATTGATCGGCTCCGCTATTAATCAATACCTGACAAATAGTAAAATTGTCCGTTGTTTTATTTAAAAAAGATATTATTCCACTATTACTTTTTGCTTTTAAATAGACACTGAGTACAGCTCCCATAGCCAGGCAGGTGTACATAATCTTAGGCTTTTTTAGAATCATAAATGCCATGGCAGACCCGATAAATAATAAAACTGCTTCAAATGCATGAGCGGCAAACTTACTGATGACGGGGTAGTTAGGTGTAAATAAAATCATACCTACTACTACTATCATGGAGGTGATGATGCCACGCTCCACCCATTTATTAGCAAGTACAGTATCGATGATCCCAAATCTCACAGCAGGCAAAAAATAAGCACTAAATATATACCAAAATATCAATAAATTAATTTGATGCCTATATTCGCCATATGTTTAGAATAGTCCTTGCAATTTGTTTTCCGTTATTCACATTAGCCCAGACCTGGGATACCTTGAAAACCACTAATGAATGTACTGCGCGGGGTGAAAGTGCCTTAGCTGTAGTAAAAGGTAAAATTTATCTCTTAGGTAGCCGCGGTATCAGGCCGGTCGATGCCTTGGATTTAAATAACCTTACCTGGACTGCTTTGCAGAAACCACCTATTGAATTGCATCATTTTCAGGCAGTTACATACAAAAATGAAATCTGGGTATTAGGAGGTCTTACTGGAAATTATCCTCATGAATTACCTGTTGATCATATCTATATATTTAATCCAAGCCAAAACCAATGGAGGGAAGGTGCTTCACTGCCAAATGACAGACTTCGAGGATCTGCAGGAGTCACTGTTTATAAAAATAAAATTTATTTGGTGTCAGGCATTCAAGATGGGCATTGGGATGGACATGTTCCCTGGTTGGATGAATATAATCCTAAAACAAATCAATGGACCAAACTCGCTGATGCACCTCACGCCCGGGATCATATTTCAGTACAAGTGATTAATAATAAACTTTATGTAGCTGGTGGAAGACGCACAACTGCAAAAACAAATAATGTAATTAACTTGAAAGAACCTGCTGTAGATATATATGATTTTAAATATAATACCTGGACGACTTTACCTGAAGCATCTAATATACCTACTATGCGGGCAGGAGCGAGTGCAGTGGCATACAAAGATCAATTGATTTTACTAGGTGGTGAAAGTGATACACAGGTACCCGCCCACAGTGAAGTGGAAGCATTAGATACTAAATCAAATAGGTGGAAAAAACTAGCCAATCTCCATCGCGGCAGGCATGGTACGGGTGCAGTAATTATAAAAAATAAAATTTATATAGTTGGAGGCGCTGGAAATCGTGGTGGCGGACCTGAATTGTCAAGCGCTGAAATGTTAAAGTTGAATTGATTTACCACATCACTGACAGCCCTACATTAGCTCCGAATCTGGAAGAATTACGAGCATCAAATAATACGGGTAATTGATCAAGACTCATGTAAAGATTGACTACAGATATTCTGATAGATCCAAAAAGGCCTGTTGTAAGTTTATGATAAGAATCTATGGCGACCTGCCCTCCTATACTGAAAAAATGTGCAGGTTTGAAGACAGTACTTGCTGCCCATCTCATGTAAGAATGGTAATTATTAAATCTATATAAAAATGCTCCCCCCAGTTCCCATTTATCAGTCAAAGCATATTGTCCATCCAAAATCAACCTCCCGATAATAGCCGTATTAAAGCTGGCTGCATTCTTTTTCACAGAAATAAGTGCTTTTAAGGTATCCTTGATTTGATTAAAAATTCCTGCATCAGTTTGCAAAAGATTATCTATTCTCAAGCCAGGATATTCTGTAGTGCCAGATCTTGAATATTCTACACCATTCCAATGAATAAAACCTAAATCTCTCAATTGAGCTCCTATTTTCAATTGATCACTACTGTAAAAAGCACCTGCAGAAAAAGCTACTCCGGGATGTGTGCCAAAGGTATTTACGGTACGATTAATCTTTAAGCTGTCTATTGCAAAAGATTGAATTAAATCGGCAGATCGTATAGACCAATTTTCATCTGCCTTAATTACCAATGGGTCCCTGATATCCAGATCAAACTTTTGGATGGAGGATTTTGTACTAAAAAGCCCGCTTAAATACTTAGCTGTAATTCCTACACTCCAATTATCATTAATTAAATAAGCTAAGTCCAGGGCAAATGATTGATATGCTTGTGTATTTAATATGGGTGTGAGTGAAAGGGGCTGCGTTTTGGCTAATGGCTCACGATCCAGCAATCCGTAATTGCCAAAAGCAATTAGTCCTACTAAATCTTTATTATATTGAAAATAGGCATCACCTTCTACGCTATGGCTAATCCCAAACTGAAAATGCGAAAATTTTTTACCGAAATAAAATGTTCTAACAGACCATCCCGCATCAGTATCGTAATTTTTTCTTTCAAGGCTTTTCCACCATGTTTCAAGATTGAGCACCATGTTTCCATTACTCGAAGAATAAAAATTACCCAATTTCCCTGATTCATTGTATAGATTTCCAGATACATCGGGTAAGCCAATTACTGTTTTTTTGGGAAATGGAACGGCAGGGTTTCTTCCGTTAAATAGTTGATCTTTTTGCAAGAAATTTAAACCTAGCTCCTGGGAGTAAGTCGTTCCACTCCACAGACATATTAGAGAAAGTATATAAAAAAAAAGCCTGCTCATATTTTTAATTTGCCAATGAAACCTACTTGAATTTGAATATCATCCCGGGCAGACACGATTATGGGGAGATTATTGGAAGGACTATTAAACCAAGCTGATATTTTTATACTTTTAGCAGTAGACCAGGAAGCAATTTTTGAAACGGGGATAGGAATTACCTGGGTATGTATAGTTGCTTCAGTAGAAACTCCCAATGCATTGGTCTTGGCTGCCATGATTAATGTCTGAGGAAGTGCAAAAACAGAATCAAATACCTGGCCATTCTTATCCATTAAATACAATTGCATATCGGCTGCAATAGGAATCAGATTGGTGGTTTTTATCAATAACCCCCCTTCTTCAAGATCGGAAAGCGGAGAAGCATCTACATCAAATATTTTGGAAGCAGGGTATTGTTTCACGGTTCCTTTTACTGGAAATTCAATAGTGACCGTGATAGTCACCTTACTGCTATCAGTAACGAAATAAGTAGAATCCTGAACTTGATCAGGGTTGGATAATGCATCGATATCGTAAACTACTCTGCGTGTTTGAGTATTGAATATATCTTTTACATTGGAGTTCGATTTGTCAAATACATAATTGGTAGTTTTAGATTGGCCTGCTTCCGTGACTTTAGGGAAGTTAAAGGTTAGCCCGGCATCCAGTAGCGGGCTTTGGAAATTTACGGAACCAGTATTTGTCTCCACTACAAATTGATTGATCAGCGCCTTAGTAGGAAATCCAAATGAATTGACCGCTGTCATGGTCACTTTGGGGTCATCAATAGTTGCATTATCGCCTGAAATACCGGTATAAAAATCTATTTCAATACTATCTTTTTTTATATCATAAACATTTTGTCCAATGTAGCCTTCAATGTATTTAAAATCTATTTGATCAAATGAAAAGAAGCCTGCGGTGATTTTAAATCGCTCTCCCATTTCATTAGTACCTATGTACCGAAGAGTGATTTTATTATTGATAGGTTTGAGCACTATATCATTTAATGAATATTTCGATGAAGTACCCGAAACCGGCAGTATTCCCTTATATGGAATGTCAAATATATTAAGCAAGGGTTCATTATTAACACTCATCTCTGGCACCCAAAATTGGAGTTTTATATTTTCGGGGCGGGTATGGCTATAAGAGATCATATAATTTCCTTGATTCAATACAGATCTCTTAATGATCACATTATTTACATTGGGTAAAGTAATTTGTACTAAAGTGTCCAGCATGGGTATGGGAATTCCGCCAGGTATGGGAGTAAAAATATCCCTTTTGGTCAATTGCAATACCTCGCCAGTATATTTTAATGTAAGTGATCCGTCTTGAGAAATGATAAGTTCTGCATCGGAGGTAGATTCCCTGATAAGATTAGTGGCCTTGATATTGCCATTGATCAGAGGAAACGCCCATTCAGCATCGGAATGCAGTGATACATCCTTAATGTTACAGCCCGATAATATAATTAAAAAAAGAATTAAAAAATGTGTTGACTTCATAGGCTATTGAGTATCTAACTCCTGACCTAGCGAAGGTACAGTGATATTGGCAAATCCTTTTTCGTTTAGAAATCCTTTCCAAATAGGCATTACCTTTTCATCACCGTGTACTAAAAATAATTTTTCTACAGATTGGGTTTGATTTTTTAAATAATTATACATTTCATTTTGGTCACCATGAGCAGAAAAACTATCCATTACCTCTACTTTGGCTAGCACTTGCTTTATATCCCCAAATAGTTTTATTGACTTCACACCGTTTCTAAGCATTCCACCCGGAGTCATAGGAGCACAGTACCCAACAATGAGGATAGTGCTTTTTGGGTCTTCTATATTATTGGCAAGGTGATGACGCACCCGGCCTGCATTAGCCATGCCTGAACTACTGATAATAATGCAAGGATTGCTATTATTATTAAGGCTTTTTGATTCTTCTACAGATTTTACATAGGTGAGGCCATTAAATCCAAATGGGTCTTTATCAAATAACATATATTCATGCAGTTCCGCATCAAAGCACTCCGGATGATCTTGAAATACATTCGTTGCATTTACTGCCAAAGGACTGTCGACATATACATTTATCCTGGGCAATTGATTTTTGTTTGCAGCCTGATCCAGCATATAAACTATCTCTTGAGTACGACCCACACTGAAAGCAGGGATAATTAACTTCCCTTTATTTTCTACACAAGTCTCCCGGATAATACTCAAAAATCGATCATCTGCATTAGGGTTGCCCTCATGTAACCTATCCCCATAGGTAGATTCTGTAATCAAAATGTCTACAGGAAGCATAGGCTCAGGATCTTTCAATATGGGCCTGTCAGGCCTTCCAATGTCTGCCGTAAACCCCAGCATGATCACTTTCTTACCTTCTTTTATCCTCAAAGTAATACTACCACTGCCCAGTATATGCCCTGAATCTCTAAATAAAACCTCTACACTATCATGAATTCTAAACCATCTGTTATAACTAAAGTTAATAAAATTGCGCATGATGCGTCCCGCATCTTTAATAGTGTACAGAGGTTGTATAGGAGCCGACTGAGCACCATATTTTGCATTCTTTTTATTCTCATACTCCGCATCATTTTCCTGTATTTTGGCACTATCCATGAGCATAATAGCTGCGAGATCTCGTGTAGCATGGGTGCTGTAAATATTCCCTTCGAAGCCATCCCGCCCCAGTTTGGGCAGTCGTCCACAATGATCAATATGTGCATGTGAAAGTACTACAGCATCGATTTCCTGGGGTTTGAAAAACCATTGCCTGTTTAGCTCTTCATTATTATCTCCCTGGAACATGCCACAGTCTAATAATATTTTGAACCCATCATCTAAAATGATCATATGAGATGAGCCGGTTACTTCCTTAGCTGCTCCACAAAATCTAATCTTCATATTAATATTACTTTTAAGACCATAAATATAATGTTATTACCATGCGTGCCAAAAAGATAAATTTTCGTTCGATCACCAATTGTTCATGGTGGGTCACCTTACTTATGATTTTCTTAGTTCTTTCATGCAAACCACCAGTACATGGTTCTGATCCTGTAGTTGGCTATAAATCAGAGCAACAAATGGCGAATCCTGGCTATGCGATGAAGGTTATTTCTCATGATATGCCTGTATTTGAATCTTATGTTGGAGTAGAGGATGTAAATAGTAAAAGACCTATTAGTGAAAACTCATTGTTTAATGTAGGTTCTATCACCAAAACATTTGTAGCCTTTGCCATCTTGAATCTTGCTGACGAAGGGAAATTAAAGCTCTCCGATTCTTTGATTAAGTTTTTTCCTGATTTTAAGAATAAAGAAATAGGCAAACATGTCCGCATCTACCATTTACTTACCCATAGTTCCGGCTTGCCTGATAATAGACATCCCTATCAGGACAGTATATATTACCTTACTGCCGATGATGCGCAAAATTGGGCTCCCATACTACAAAATGACACTTTACTCTTTCCGCCTGGAAGTAGATTTGAATACTCTAATCCAGCATTCAATGCTTTAGCATTAATGGTGCAGCAAATCACAGGTGTAAAATGGCAAGACTATGTTAAGAATAATATTTTCGACAAAGCAAATATGGCTAAGAGTACCATTACAGATGGCTCACATCCTGACTCAAGTGTTTGTCACGCCTATGTATACGAAGGAAGTAAATGGAAAGAACTTGACTATGGGGAGGAGCCTACCTTCAACGCTTCAGGTAATGGCGGGGTTTGGAGCAGTGTCAATGAACTTTACCTCTATGAAAAAGCTATTCTTTCTCACTCTTTTACCAATGAAAAAGTAAATGCTTTGGCTCGAAATATTTATCCATTAAAAGAATGGAAAGATACTATTCCTTCGGTACTTGGATTGAGCTGGTTTATTTCTTCTTTTCAGGGTCATACTATGTATTCGCATACTGGATCTCAAGGTGGGTTTACTGCTGATTATGTGAGCATCCCTGAGCAAGGCTTTTTCTATTGCATTTTATCGAACACCCCTTTGAAAATTTTGGAGACTAGAGCGCAGGTGCTGAAAATGGGCATTGAGAAGGGATGGATTAAATAACAAAAATGCTCAATAACAAAAAAAGCCTCGCCAAGTGACCTTAGCAAGGCTAAATGAATATGAATAAAAAAACCTTAAATGTCCAATCTAATTACAGAACAATCACGCTGTTTACTTCAGCGCCATAACCGTTCTGTACCAGCTTATCTGCTGCACTTTCGTTTTCCCAGCTTTTCCCATCTATAATGTAACGAAAATGATATTCGTTACTTACTGGCAGGTCTAATGTTTTAGTAAAAGAGCCATCTTTTAATTTGCGCATTGCTGCGTCTTTAGATGGTTTCCAATCATTGAATGTGCCCAATAACTCTATTTTCTTAGCTTTAGGAGCTTTGTCAGATTCTACTTTGAAAGTGACTTTGCAAACAGGGTTTGTCTTTAAATATTTTTTTGAAATCGCCATTGTAAAAGTATATTTGGTTTCAAGAGCAAAAGTACGAGCGTTCCAAACAAAGATTGGTAAATGACATGTTAACAATTAATAAAGAATCTATTTATAAATTTTACGAAATTGTTATACTTAGATAGATTTTTTATCTCAAATCTGCCTGATTATCAATAGTTTAATATTCATTGAGTCCATTCTATCTAAATCTTTCCAATTCTTAACGAATATTCCCTTCCTGGCCATTTTGCACATTATGGTTCAATTTTTGAATCACCTAAGGGTTAAATACTGGTTAACTTATTAGCTTTCAGCAATGAACTCATTTCCAAAAATTACATTTGTTTTATTCAATATCGATTTTATGATCAAATTATATTCTACTGCATTTTTTTTACTTTTCATAGTTGCATCCTGTAAAGAATCAACCACCGCAGGCGCTAAGGGAGAATGGCACTATACTAAATCTTATCCCCTTACAAACGTATATCCGGTGAGCATTACCGGTGATGCAGCCCATCTTTATATTACCAGTGGCCTTAAAACGGAGATCCATAAAATGAATTACGATGGTGGCTTGGTAGAGCAAATCAAAAACATCAGAAAACCAAAATATATAAACGCGCTTTCTACTGGCGTGGAAGTAGTGGCTGAAAGTGAGGCCCATGTTGCTTCCCGGGTGCAGGGCCAGGAAGGCATTACTACGATTCCTACCAATCAATTTCTGGAGACACCCTATGGTGTGAGTGTAGAGGGAAATAATATTGTGATTTCTGATTTTTCAAAAAATACAGTCTACTATAATAATGGAGGTAAAGTGATGAACTTTGGTGGAACTGGGAATGGCAACGATCAATTGAATGGCCCTTCGGATATTCAATTTAAAAATGGTATTATCTATCTTGCCGATTCAAAGAATAATCGTGTACAGGTATATGACGCTAATGCTAAATATTTAAAGACAATTGGAAATAAAGAGAATATCAAAACGGTAGGTGGTATTTATGTTTCTGATAACGAAATAGGGGTTACTGACTATGGGGGAAATAGACTCTTAATATATAGTGATAAAGGTAAACTATTGCAGACTTTCACTGAAAACCTGGAGCAACCTTCAGATGTATTTATAAGAGGAAGAGAAATGTTCGTAGTAAACTATAATGCTAATACTATTGCAGTGTATAGTAAGTGGTAATTCTGATGATCCGAAACTTTTCACTATATAAGCTGTTATCTTTGTAGAAATCAAAATCAATAATAACAAAATGGAAAAAAGACATTTTCTTAAAAGTATGAGCGCACTTGGATTGTTTTCTATAGTCCATAAATCACCTATTTCAAAAGATATTTTGAATGACTCAATAAATATAGTGCCGATGATAGCGCCGACTACTACCTATACGTTGCCAGCACTTGACTATGCATTCAATGCACTGGAACCTCATATAGATGCAAAGACTATGGAGATCCATCACGATAAGCATCACAATGGCTATGTAACAAATCTCAATAAAGAATTGGCATCTAATGCAGCCGCATCAGCTATGTCTTTGGAACAATTATTTGCAAAAATGGACAAGTATAGCCCCGCTTTGAGAAACAATGGTGGTGGTCATTATAATCATACTATGTTTTGGAAATCACTTACACCCAATGCCCCATCAGGCCCTTCAGGTGATTTGGCTAAATCCATCAATGCTACATTTAAAGATGTCGATGGGTTAAAAGATGCCATGAACAAAGCTGGTGGTAGCAGATTTGGATCTGGTTGGTCTTGGCTTGTACTAGATACAAAAGGTAAGTTATTAGTAGGATCTACTGCCAACCAGGATAATCCGCTCATGAATATCTCCGAAATAAAAGGTAAACCATTATTAGGTATAGATGTATGGGAGCATGCCTACTATCTCAAGTATCAAAACAAACGGGCAGATTACCTCACGGCTATATGGAATGTGATCAATTGGGATGAAGTGGCAAAGCGATATGCTATGGCTAAAGGAAAGTAAGACGCTGATTAAAATTTATAGCCTCATACTTTTAATGAAGCTCTTGAATTGAGAATGTATTCCTATTTTTAGGCTTTAGGAAACTAGATATACATGAAGATTCCAGATTCTAAACTACCGTTTGCAGGCACTAATATTTTTACAAAAATGAGTGGCCTCGCTTTTCAAGTGGGGGCTTTCAATATTGCACAGGGTTTTCCAGATTTTCTATGTGATCCAAGATTAATCATGCTGGTAGACACAGCTATGAAAAATGGCTGGAATCAGTACGCTCCAATGCCCGGAGTTTTGAAATTGAGAGAACGTATCGCTGAAAAAACCTTCAACCTTTATAATGCATCCTATGACCCGGTTAATGAAGTAACCATAATGCCGGGTGCTACTGCAGGCATATATGCTGCCATTAATGCATTAGTACATACTGGAGAAGAGGTGATTATACTAGAGCCTTGCTATGATAGTTATATTCCATCTATCATTATGGCTGGAGCAAAGCCGGTAATCTATAAAATGAAATTTCCAGATTATGCTATCGATTGGGATGAAGTAAAAAATCTTATTACAGATCGCACCCGAATGATTATGATCAATACTCCACACAATCCTACAGGTAGTATTTTGAAGCATAATGATATGCTAGCATTGGAAAGGATAGTAAAGGATACTGATATTTTTGTATTAAGTGATGAAGTGTATGAGCATATCATATTTGATGGTGAAAAGCATTGCTCTATATCTGCCTATCCAGCTCTTGCTGAAAGAGGTATCATGGTAGCTTCATTTGGGAAAACATTTCATACTACCGGGTGGCGTTTGGGTTATGTGCTTGCTCCTGCAGAAATAATGATTGAGATCAGAAGAGTGTACCAATTCATAGCTTTCTCCGCATCTACCCCGATGCAGCATGCTATTGCCGAATACTTACTGGACAAGGATACTTATCTTCACTTAAATGCTTTTTTTCAAACCAAACGGGATAAACTCAGAAATCTATTGAAAGACAGTCGATTTACATTATTGCCTTCGAGGGGATCATATTTTCAGTGTGCTACTTATGAAAAAATTACTGACGAGCATGACGCTGACCTGGCTATACGCTTGACTAAGGAATATAAAGTAGCCACCATTCCCGTGTCAGCATTTTATCACGATCATACAGATAATAAAGTACTTCGATTTTGCTTTGGTAAAAAAGATGAAACATTTGAAAAAGCAGCGGAAATACTATGCAAGATTTAATGGTTACACTGGTACAGACTTCATTGTATTGGCAAGACAAACAGGCCAACCTTGTTCATTTTAATAAACTAATAAAGGCAGTAACTGAAACCGATCTCATTATTCTTCCGGAAATGTTCAATACTGGTTTTAGTATGGAAGCTAAGTTATTAGCTGAGGAAATGAAAGGTGAAACGGTTACGTGGATGAAGCAAATGGCATTTGAAAAAAATGCTGCTATACTTGGCAGTTTGATCATTAAGGAAAATGAGTCTTATTATAATAGATTGGTTGCAGCTGGGCCTGATGGAGGATTAATTACTTATGATAAAAGGCATCTTTTCAGAATGGCTGATGAGCATCTAACCTACTCTGGTGGTCTTAAAACCATTTTATTGAATATCCGGGGCTGGAAAATAAAGCCATTCATTTGTTATGATTTGAGATTTCCAGTATGGTCTAGAAACAAATATGTTAAATCAATCGGCTGGGACTACGATCTTGCAATTTATGTAGCTAATTGGCCAGCAGCCCGGGCTCATGCCTGGAAAACGCTGGCAGTGGCAAGAGCGATCGAAAATCAATCGTATGTGATATCATTGAATAGAATTGGTCAGGATGGCAAAGGTTATGCTTATTCTGGTGATAGTCAGGTGATCAATTCCTATGGAGAATCATTACTTCACCTGCATGAAATTGAATATGTAAAAACGGTGACTTTAAGTATGGAAGCATTGAATAAGCATCGCAGCGATTTTCCTGTGGGAATGGATATGGATGAGTTTAATATAGAGTAATAATTTACTTCCCCGCAAAAGCCAGTATCGCTTTCCACAGCCGATTCCTATACCTGGTCACTTGCAACACAGGCACTCGGGTGCTCCCAAATGATCGAAACATCCGCTCAGGTCCTTCGAGCATGCTTCCTTCAAAATCAAAAACATCCTGCATTCCTGTTTGATCTTGAATGCATTTCCAAAGAATGCCGTGAATACTACCACCCGGATCTAAATTATGGTCTCTGCCTAAAACTAAATTGTACACTTTACCATTGTCCTTTACCATAAACATTCCAGCAACAGGCATATCATTTTCAAGAAGCTTGGCGAGATATATTTCACCACATTCATGTTCTTTCACAGCATTATATAATCTTTCAAATTCCTCGAAAGAATAAGGCGTGTTGAGCGATTGCTTTGAAAATGTCATCGAGACTAATTCATACAAGACCTTAGTATTATCACTTGTCTCAATTTTTACCAGTTTCATGGTCTTCTGTAGTTGTGTTCGCGCCGACCCTTCCATTCCTTCCCAAATAGCTTGTTCAGATTGTTGCAGAGAAAGATGATAGGTATATCTCCAATCCAGTTGAAATCCTTTCCAAAAAAAAGGTAGGCCATATATGTACTCAGGATAAAATTTTTGCTGCAGGTAAGTAGAAGAAGGAAGTTGCGAGATTAATTGCGAAACCACCTCTTTCTCAAAATCATAGGTGCTGCTGAGCTTTTGTTTTGCTGGAAACTGAAGGAAAATGCCCATGTATGGAGTCAGAAATGGCATGCCGATTACATCTATCATCTTTTTTTTGAATTGGAAATAGGGCAAAGCCCCAATTATCTTTCCATCCTTATTCTTATGAAGACTTACATCCCAATCATTCAAGCAAACGGCATCTAGCCACCAAGATCTAAGGAAGATTGAAAGATCTTGTTCTCTATTTTTACACCAATCACGATATTCCTCTTGGGCAGTCATATCATGATTGTACTGTTTTCGGTTGCTTGGATTGATTATTTCTCCAGAGAATAAAACATCCTATCACCCCGGTGAGGAAGACCAAGACTGCTATTAATTCTGCCTGGGTAAAGGACATTCCTAAAGCGTGAATTTTTTCATTCACCCGAATCTTTTCTATGAAAAATCTTTCAATTCCATTAAGTATACAATAGACAAAAAAGAGCATGCCGGCGATGTGAATTCGTTTTCTCAAAAACCATAAAATTCCTAATATGGCAAACCCCATGATGGATTCCCAAAGAGGAGTAGGGTAGACAGGTTGTTCCAGTTGCATACAATGATTGAATGCACAGCCAGCAATAGGCACACCTTCGTTTAGTACATTGTGTGGATAGGTATAGGCCCACCAACTATCTGGTAAGAAAAACCAACCGGGTTTGGCCATTTCATTTACAATGCCCCAGTCGCCATCTCCTGAAAATTGACAACCCAATCTTCCTACGGCATAGCCGACAATCAAAGCAGGCGCTACCGCATCCATTACATGTATCGGTTTTATTCCTTTCTTTTTAACATAATAAAACACAGTAATGAAGGCTACAATCAAGCCGCCATAAATCGCTAGCCCACTCCCGGAAAAAAATGCTTTTATAGGATCGCGCGTAAAAGATGCCCAGGATTGATCACCTTCGAATAATGCAAAAATCTTTGCCCCTAATATTCCCGAAATGGCAGCCACTATAGTGATATCCGGCACTTGCTGATGAGGATAGAGGAGTACTTCCTGAGGTTGTTCATTACTTTTTTGAGCTTTGAGATAGTCCCAATATTTGATAGCAGCGAAAATAATAGCCCCTATAATGCCTCCCCAAAGACTGCCTTTGGTGGAAAGTAAAACAGCTACCGCGTCACCTTTCATTTCATTTATATGCTGGTAGGCATACAAAAACTTAAAGCCTACTAAAAATCCGAAGAAAGCATTAATCACAACATCTTGTAAGCTGGCATTCTTTTTAGGGTCTACTATTACTTTACGCGGCACCAGTATTCCCTGGGATTCTTTGCGCTTAAACTCTAAAAATAATAGCCAGGCACTTGCCAGGAATGATAAAGTAAGAAATAAACCAAAAGTCTTTACTATAGATAATGCTCCATCAGGCGCTGTACCGAATAAGTAATGAAAAATGTATGAAAGATCTGGAAACATTCGTTAGTTCAATTAGAGGATCAAAAATAGTGCAATTTGTCCAATGCATTCAATTACAATTTGCATTAGACCTCACCTGGAAGTATGAATTAAAAACGATACCTGTTCTGTAATCAATAAAAAAGATTATTTTGATCGTGAAAATACTTTGTAATATGACTAAGGTTTTTGTTTTGATGACCACATTTTTTCTTACCACCATTCCAGTATCGGCACAGGATATAAATTTCAAAGTAAATTTATTTCAATCCACCTTTACGGATGAGCAATGGCCGGGAGTCAATCCAAGGCATCAAGGCTACAATGTGGGTTTTGATGTAATAATAAACGACGGCAGCACTTTGATCATGCCAGGTATGTATTTTCAAAAAACTAGCCTTTCACCGGAAAAATTTGAAATCGGAAATCCTTTTAAAGAGTTTACCGATGTAAAAACGATCAAAATACCATTGCAAGTTGGTGGAAATGTCTTCAAAAATAAATTTTCTGCATTGATGTTGCATGGAGGTATGGCAGCCACCTATTTATTGGGTACTGATGAGAATGTCAAATTAAACGAGGATGATTTTAATGACCTTAGAGGGTCATTGTATGCCGGAGCTACAGTACGATTATTGTTTTTTACTGTGCATGTTAATTACGAATATGGACTCACTCGTATATATCAATCTAACGGACCTTCCGGCCTGGTAGATAGTAGCAAAGAAAAAACACTATCATTTGGGCTGGGAGTATATTTTTGAACAAATTTATTATTTATTGATTTTAATGGCTTTTAGGTCTAAAAAATGTTTTAAGAATTCATTTATAAGTTGGTCTAATTTTTAACATTTCTGAGAAAAAAGTATCATTTTTACTCCGTGAACGAATCAGAACGTAAACATTACGACGAAATATTTGAAAAAGAGCTACTTCCGCATATTAATGCGCTAAGCACTTTTGCCTTTCATCTTACTTTGAATGAAACTGATGCGGATGACCTGGTTCAAGAGACCTATTTAAAGGCATATAGATTCATTGACAAGTATCTTGAGGGAACTAATGCAAAAGCATGGTTGTTTAAGATACTGAAGAACGCGTATATAAATGAGTACAGGCGTAAAAGTAAGGCTCCTACTCACGTAGATTACGAAGACATTATAGGCTATCAGGATAATGAAGATAGTGCTATAGGTGAATTCACGGATTTACGTGAAGAACTATTTAATAATATGATGGGTGATGAAGTGACAAACGCGATCAATTCATTACCAGTGGATTTCAGGACAGTGGTACTTCTGTGTGATGTCGAAGGATTTACATATGAAGAAATCGCTAAAATATTAGATGTGCCTATAGGTACTGTGCGGTCGAGATTGTTCAGGGCACGAAATGATTTGAAAGAAAAATTACATAAATACGCTGTGAGCATGGGATTTACTGACAAGAGGAAGTCCCGTACCCCTAAACTTGATTAAACCTTATTAAATTAACAAGATCAATTCTAAGCGATTAATCGTATGAGAAATCCAGATCCAATCCACGAGTATCATCGAATGGCCCATATGTTTTTGGACCAACAATTAAATGACGATGAAAATCAAAAAGTGTTACACCAAGCCAGTGAAAACCCCGAATTCCAGCGCGTATTGCGTACGGAACAAAACTTCAGAGACCTCATCAAAAAGAATGTAGTGCAAAGGCCTATCGCTGCGAACAGGCTTTTGGAAAATATTCGGATTCGAATTTCCGAAGACAAAATTCGATAATTTGAATGTCTTTTTGCATTCGTTAATTCCTGAATAATATTTCAGGATGTTTCTTTTTTAAGAGCTCTATTTCTATATGAAGATTTTTCATGAATGACTGATGGGCTATTGTATGTTCGTGCAAGGGCTTATGATTCAGGGATTTATTAAGGTTAAATACTTTCTCAGATAATGTATGGGTCTCTGAGCTAAAAAAAGTTTCTTTAAAGCATTTCCAAACATATTCTATTGCCTGATCGCTCGGATGAATCATGTCCTCTTTATAAAATCTGTAATCTCTAAGGTCATCGAGGATGATTTCATAGGCTGGAAAATAATGAACGGATTCCATTGATTTTGTAATTTCTTCAATGGCCAGGTGTAGTAGGGCTTTACTTCTGGTATTATCAGTAAATCCTTCTTTTAAATAGCGTACGGGACTTACTGTAAAAATAAATTGGCAATCTGGATGAATATCTTTTACCAAGTTTATCCATTCCCTGGTGCTATGCACTATTTCATTTAATTCCAAAAACCTCCTGGTAAATGCATGGGCTGGAATTTTATGTGCATTGGCTACTATTATATTTTTCTCTTTTAAAGTGTAAACAATCGAGGTGCCAAAAGTTACCAGCATGAAGGAAGCTGAAAGTAAATGATTATTTACGAGTTGAGTATTTAAATTCATTTTATCCAGCACCTTCATTTTATCATTATCAGAAAATGAACCATGATGGTATAACCCATGATAGAGCTCATTATGTAAAATCAAGTCATTCTCATTCCAGGGTTGATTTGTAAGGAGTCGAAATATTTGATTTTGAATACTTACTGGATTATACACTATTCCGCAAGGATTGCAAAGCGATTGGAAACCCGAAAGATTCAATTTGGTATGGATATGTTCTGTAAAACAGGACCCAATACAAAATATGCTTTTACCATGCGTGAAATTCAGGTCAATGGGTTTTAGTTTTATGTCTGTACGAAATGAATTCATTATTGGCTCCAATTTCCATACTATAATACTAAGAAACTAATAAAGGGTCTTATTTTTCACTCTCGCCCCACAGAGATGCTTATTTTCGCAATTTTATTAAGTGATCATGGGCCTGTGGGATAAAATATTTAGTAACAAGATTGAAGTGCAAAGACCTGAGGGGGACTTTGAGGCCAATTTTGGAAGGTTTAGTGATGCTATAAAAACAACCGTGCAGCAGGAGGCTTGGGACAAATCTGTTATTCATTTTGAAAACAGAGATTATCAACCCGCCATGGAAGAATTCATTCATTATATTGAAAATAATGATCGAAATAATGTGGTAGCAAGACAAGATGACTCCGGATTTGTCATCTATCAGGGTTCAAAATCAATTCGCGTACAAATAAAAAATGGTCAAATAGCGGCCCAATGCCAGGTAGCAGAGACAAATCAAATGCATATTGGATTTATGCGTCGGTTGCTGGATCTTAATTACGAACTTAAATATGTAAAGTATGGTTTGTCCGACGATAATATTATCACGGTTTTATTTGAGACTTCGTTAGAAGATGCCTCTCCTTACAAATTGTATTTTGGATTAAAAGAATTGGCTATCCACGCAGACAAACAAGATGATTTGCTAGTGCATGAATTCAATTTTTTAAAGCCAATACATTCAGGTAAAATCTCAAAGCCTTCTAAAGAAGAAGCCAATCACAAACTACATTTTTTAAGATCCAACATTCAGGAATCTATTGATCTTATAGAGAGTGGTAAACTCAAAATTGAACAATATCCAGCAGCAGGAGGATATATATTGCTAGCCTTGCTTTACAAAATTGACTATCTAGTAAGGCCTGAAGGAAAGCTGATGGATAAAATGGAGCAAATGCATAAATCTTATTTTGGTCAAAGCCAGAAGAATGTGTTGATGCGTTTAAAGAACCTTAAGGAAGAGTTGATTTCATTGGGAGAATTACCTGAGGAAATGATTAAGGCAAATCTCTATCAGAGTGTATTTACATTTGGATTCACCTCTCCAGCTAATACATCAGCGGCATTTGAAGTCATCGATAAAGAACTTCGAAACATTCAATGGTATCTCGACAATCAATTTGATGAATATGTGACAGCAATAGTAGAATATATAGGAGGGCTTTCCCTCTTTAATTTTGCTTTACCTGAAGTGATGAAGGAGTTGTATACCGTGATTTACCGAATTACAGAAAATGACTTTTTTTTAAAAGTAAAGAGTCTTGAAACATTGGTTGACCATCAACATCGGCCTGACAAGACAGCTATCCGAAACGAGCTGAATAGAATAGAAAGGAAGTACAAGCCAGACTATCCTGAACTAGA
Source organism: Chitinophagales bacterium (assembly GCA_038251405.1). Taxonomy (GTDB): domain Bacteria; phylum Bacteroidota; class Bacteroidia; order Chitinophagales; family Saprospiraceae; genus JADJLQ01. The sequence continues at coordinate 35,390 of JBBSBH010000027.1, read as the reverse complement.
TATAGATATAAAATCTCTGCAATATGATCAGGTAAGTTTGTTCCTTTACTCCTATATTCTTATGATTCGTCAGCTTCAATTTCAGAAAGGGAAATGAACAATATTATCGAATCATATAGAAATATTGTAGTTCAATTAGCTACTCCATATTCTACTGGTACTGGCTTTATATTGCCAAATGAGAAGATCATAGTCACCAATGAACATGTGGTGCGGGATAACAAAGAAGTGGTAATAGAAGGAAAATTGCTATCCAAGCAAATGGCTAAAGTAGTTTTTCTGGATCAAAAATTTGATTTAGCGTTTATTGCATTGCCAACAATGATTGAAAATCTGACTTTGGTAGATATAGAAAGATTAGAAAAAACAAGAGAAGGTGATCTGGTGATCGCTGTAGGTCATCCCTTTGGTTTGAAATATACGGCAACCCAAGGTATAGTATCTAATACCATGCATATGCAAAATGATATATCATATATACAACACGATGCAGCACTTAATCCTGGTAATAGTGGCGGGCCACTAATAAATTCGGTGGGGCGCATAGTAGGAGTAAACACTTTCATCATGCAGAATGGAAATAGTATAGGATTTTCATTACCTGCCAATTATTTAGAGAATACATTGATTGCATTTCGGGAAGGAAATGGCCAGGAAGCAACCCGATGTAATTCTTGCTCCAACATAGTATTTGATAAGTCAAAAGAGGGTAATTATTGCACGTATTGTGGATCAACTATAAAATTTCCTTCGGATGCCAAAACTTATGAAGCGGTAGGCATTCCATTTAAGATTGAAGAAATATTACAAAATCTTGGCTACCGTGTAGATCTCTGTAGAAGAGGGCAAAACAATTGGGAACTAATACATGGAAGTGCGACCATAGAAATAGCGTACCATGAACAAAGTGGACTGATCCTTTGTGATGCGATTTTATGTTATTTGCCTAAGACAAATATTAAAGAAATTTACGAATTTATGTTACGCCAAAATTTTAGAATAAAGCAATCCAGTCTAAGCCTTCGGGGTAATGAAATTATTTTATCCACTATATTAATTGACCGCTACCTTGATATCCAGCATGGAAATCATCAAATTAAAAACCTATTGCAAAAGGCCGATGAATTTGATGATGAATTAGTAAATAAATATGGCGCTATTTGGAAAGTTGAAGACTAGCGGATTATTCTTAAAATAATTCTCCCTGCCTGGGTTTAATATCGGGAGACACTTCTTCAATTAATAATTTATCATTTTCACTTACTTTACCTACCCGATCGCTCACGATATATGTACTAATACCTTCATCAGGGTAAGGTATGATCATTTGCAATGCTTCGGCACCGGATAAAGTGGGATCTATCCAAATTTTTTCCTGCTCCGGTAATAAAATGGCAGGCATACGATCGTGGATATGAGCCATTTTTTCACTGGCTGGCTGTGTAATCAAAGTATAGGACTCTATTATTTCTCCGGTTGGAGATTTCCATTTTTCCCAAAGGCCTGCTACAGCAAATAGTTTACCATGCTCTATTATTATTCTATGTGGAGTTTTCTTCTTGCCTTCGGTCTTCCATTCGTAGTAGCCATCCATGGGAACCAGGCACCTTCGCTTTTCCAGCGCGGTTTTAAACGTTTTTTCTTGCACAGATTCTATCCTGGCATTGATCATTTTATAACCCACCTTTGCATCCTTTGCCCAAAATGGAATAAGTCCCCAGCGCATAGGCCTGAAATGCGTGGGATCCTCAGTACTGATCACCGGCATCAAATGCGTAGGAGCGACATTGAAATTTGGCATTGGATTATATCTCTCCAGATCTTCAGTATAAAAACTGGCATTAAATCTTTCTTCTAATTCTTTTTCAGTTTTAGTAAGGGATGAGCGGCCACACATAATACGAAAGGTAAGGAGAATGCCAGATTGCTTATTCAATTTTTAAATTAAATTTTTGATAAACCGAAGGAGGGTAGCAGACACTTACATTTGATTATTAACTTTATATTTTTCCCTCAAAACACCTTAACTTGGAGCCATGCCAAACCGGGTAAAACAATACTCCAGATTTACAGATTTTGATATCTCTCTTTTTAAGTCTGGGAAGCACTTTCGACTCTACGAACATTTCGGTTCACACATCCTGGAAGTAGATGGCGAACAAGGGGTTTACTTTGCGGTATATGCGCCGTCAGCCAAAGCAGTGGCCGTTATAGGTGATTTTAATTATTGGGCAGGTGATGAGCATTTACTTCAGGTGCGCTGGGATTCGTCAGGAATATGGGAGGGTTTTATCCCCGGAATAAAACAAGGAGACAAGTACAAGTATCGCATATTTTCCAATCACGATGGTGTAGTTACTGAGAAAGCAGATCCGTATGCGCGACATTGTGAGACCCCTCCATATACTGCTTCAATAGTGTGGCCAGGTATAGATTTATTTGAATGGGATGATACTCCATGGATGAGTGTTAGAAGTGCTGTCCAATCTTTAGACCAACCCATGTCTGTATATGAAGTGCACTTAGGTAGTTGGAGGCGACCGTGGCATGAAGACCGGTCTTTTACTTATCTCGAACATATAGATCAGTTGGTACCCTATGTTGTGGAAATGGGATTTACTCATGTCGAATTCTTGCCCGTGATGGAGCATCCGTATGGTCCCAGCTGGGGGTATCAAGTGACAGGCTTTTTTGCCCCAACAAGTAGATTTGGAACACCACAAGATTTTAAAAAATTAGTAGATGCTTTTCATCAGGCGGGTATAGGGGTGATATTGGATTGGGTGCCATCTCATTTCCCAGAAGATGCACATGGCCTTGGCAAATTTGATGGAACGGCAGTATACGAGCATCCTGATAAGCGCAAAGGTTATCACCCTGATTGGAAGAGTCTCATTTTTAATTATGAGAGAAACGAAGTTCGATCTTTTTTGATATCAAGTGCTCTATTTTGGTTAGATCAGTTTCACATTGATGCTTTACGAGTGGATGCGGTAGCCTCGATGCTTTATCTGGATTATTCCCGGCAGTCAGGTGGCTGGGAACCCAATATATATGGAGGCAATGAAAATCTTTCTGCTATATCATTTATAAAAGATTTTAATCAGGCAGTGTATGCTGCTTTCCCCGACACTCAAACTATTGCTGAGGAATCAACTTCATTTGCAAAAGTTTCGAGACCATTATATGCGGGCGGGTTGGGATTTGGCAAAAAGTGGATGATGGGCTGGATGCACGATACTTTGAATTATTTTCAAAAGGATCCATTTTACAGAAAGTATCACCAGAATACACTTACGTTTAGTATGATGTATGCATTTACTGAAAATTTTACTTTACCTTTTTCTCACGATGAAGTGGTACATGGCAAGGGATCTTTGATAGGTAAAATGCCTGGTGATCAATGGCAACGATTTGCTAATCTACGCAGCATGTATGCCTATATGTTTACCCACCCGGGATCCAAGCTTTTATTTATGGGTGGTGAGATCGCTCAGTATAATGAATGGAAATTTGATGGAAGTATCGACTGGCCTTTGTTGAGCGAAGCATCTCATCAGGGTATTCAGAACCTGGTAAAGGATCTCAATTTCATGTATCGCAGAGAAAAATCACTTCATGAAAACCAATACAATGCACACGGCTTTGAATGGATTGATTGCAATGATATGGAGGCTTCGGTGCTATCATTTATTAGAAAATCAAATGATGCACAGGATTTTTTGATTATGGTTTGCAATTTTACCCCAATGCCTCGAAAGTACTACCAGATAGGATGTCCGGAATGTGATTCTCTCGAAGAGATATTTAATAGCGATGACAAAAAATATTGGGGTAGTGGTATGACCAATGAGGTCACCATACATGTAATGCATCAACCCAAACATTTTAAATCTCATTCTTTTGAAATTGATCTCCCGCCTTTGGGAGTAGTGGTATTGAGGCCAAATTTTAAAGAAAAAACAATAGATATAGAAAATGTCTGATCTTAAATGGGGAATAGATCTCGGAGGAACTAAAATTGAAGGAGTACTACTTAAAATAAAAGCAGGGAAACCCGATATTTTATTTCGCAAAAGAATTGCTACCGAAAGCCAACATGGATATGACCATATCATTCAAAGAATAGGTTCTTTAATAAATGATTTGAAAAATGAATCCGGTGAAACACCAGCCCATATCGGTATTGGTACCCCTGGCAGCTATGACCCGTTAACGTTGATTCATAAAAATTCAAATACGACCTGTCTTAATGGCCGAACTTTTAAGGCTGATCTGGAGCGATATTTGAACGTGCCACTCTCTATGGCCAATGATGCCAATTGTTTTGCGGTAGCTGAAGCAACTTTAGGTGCTGTCCCTGACAAATTGCCCAGTGCTAAAGTAATATTTGGAATTATCATGGGTACTGGTGTAGGTGGTGGAGTAGTAGTGGATGGGAAAGTAATCCATGGGAGACATGGCATAGGAGGTGAATTTGGTCATATTAAAACGGAGGAAAATGATATTCTGTGTTATTGTGGACACACGGGTTGTAATGAAAATGTAATGTCGGGACCCGCTTTAGAAAAATATTTTTCCAAAATCAGTGGCCATTCAAAATCTATGAAAGAGATAGTATCTCTTTGGAGGGAGGGTGAGACATACGCATTAGCCACACGTGATCGCATGCTTTCTAATTTTGGGTTAGCAGCATCCTATATAGTGAATCTTTTAGATCCTGATGCAATAGTAATTGGTGGCGGACTTGGTCAAATTGATGAATTGTATGAATATGGCCAAAGTGAAATTTTGAAGCATATGTTTAATACTACATGTGAGACTCCTTTGTTGAAACCATTATTAGGGGATAGTGCCGGGGTGATTGGGGCGGCGATGCTAGGGTAAGGCGAGAAATATTCTTATTTAGGGAATTGATCATTTCCAATAATTCGTTTTCCTCGATGCTAGCTCAAATGGTCTCTTATTTGATGAAAAAAGGAAATGCAAATGAACAGCAGCGGTTGATTGGGGCACTGGCCAAAATGCCACTGACCAAAACTGAATCCATTCTTTCCAAATTACTGGATGATCAAAAAAGTAAAAAACTGCCGGCTCATCTGGCTCTTGACCTGGCAGAAACTGTAGAACAATCTGGTAGTGCCAGTCTCAAGGATAAACTTAAATCTATGGAGTCTCATGCCAGTATCATGGATGCATATGCAGCGGCTCTGGAAGGTGGAAATCGCCGGGCCGGGTATCGGTTTTTTACAGAAAATACTACCGCACAATGTGTCAAATGTCATAGTTTTAATGGTTCAGGGAGCAATGTGGGTCCTGATTTGTCTCATATAGGCAGTACTTTGACACGACAGCAGATACTGCAGGCCATGGTCGAACCTACTGCCAGACTGGCTCCAGGCTACTGAGTAGTCACTCTCAAACTTAAAGATGGGACGGAAGTATTTGGTAAGCTCGATAAGGAGACACAAAAAGAACTGACTTTGATCACGGCCAGTGCAGAGCCTTTACGTATACCGATAGATCGTATTGCCTCCCGTAAAAACATTCCTTCGAGCATGCCGGTGATGATAGATAAGATGTCTAAAAGAGATATGCGGGTTGTAGTGGAGTTTTTGGCTGGTATGAAATAGGGGAAGACAACCCTGAGCTAGAATATTCTTTGCTAAACACAGGACAATTATAGAAGCCCTAACGAGAATACATAATTTTTGCAGCTGTAAACGTATAAGGCTGGTTACAGCTGCATTACAATTTCTTTTTTCGAAAGACAAAGTGGATTGGTTTTCTAATTTTACAATGATGGATAGATTAGCAAGGTCAGTGCCGGAAAAATATTTCGGAGTATAGCAATATATTTGGCCGTCATTCACCACATCAGCGAAAGGTCGGTCGATCAATCCGGAGGGTCGAAGTAAAAAAGTATACACCCCACTAGGCAGACCGGGTACCGCTGAGCCGACAGAAAGTGCTGGTTTAATCGGTACCACATTGTCTTTCACAAAGGCTATGTGATTGTCTTCCGGATATTTCGGAAAGCCCTGCTTTAGCCAGATGCCCTGCAGACTGCCTGCGATATCCTGATTGATTTCTCCACAGGTTGGCGGTGTCGTTCTCTTGACGGCTCCGTTGTAATTACCCAGTTTGGATTCAAGTCTTGCGCGTGAGGCTACATCAAAATAATCCAGTGGGCAGGTAGCCATATGATTTAACTCTAATCCCATATCGAGTGCAAACTGACCGGTCACGATATTGCCTGTTCCTATGATTTCCCCTGCCGAAACATCGAGTGACACCTTTTTCCTGCATAATTCCACTTGTAGTCCTCCGGTGGAATAATGGTCACAGCTGCTTCCTGTAAAACCTTCGGCAACATTCTGGAGGCGGGTGGAGAGTTGAGATACATGGACAAGATATCGGTCGCCAGGCCTATTGTCTTATAATATAAGTACATGTGATCCGTTGGAAAAGTATGACCAGGCGGGTTGAGGCTTCCCAGGGGCACCAGGCTGGATACCAGGGCCATATCAAGAGGAGTTACCGTAAGACTCCCAATTCCAATTTCATGGTGTGGTTCATCATTTTTCTTACTGCACCCGCAATAAATGAAAATACATCCAATGGCAAGCAATCTCAGGAAACCGTGTTTTTTCAAGATCATGTTTCTAAAGTTACGCTTAAATCAAACAACTTCAAAAAGCTAATTAAGGCTATCTCCAATAACCTATTTTCGTTCGAACGGTTGTTTTGAAATCAAGAAGCCCGGTTTGGGTGGTAAGCTCCCTTATGGAATTAGTCGTAAATTAGTACATGGATAAATTCCTTGAATCAGTTGAAAATATGCGTATTTATTGGTCAATAGGGTTATATACGAAGGCGCTAGCCATCCTTTATTTTTTATTGACTGCCGCCTCGTGCAGGACAATTCATCCAGATAAACATCTTCGGATCGGATTTTCTCAATGTTGTAAGGCACCGTGGCGTACGGTGATGGAAGATGAGATGAAAAGAGAAATGGCGTTTTATCCCGATGCCGAATTAATCATTAAAGTAGCCGAAGACAATAGTGGGACCCAGGTTGAGCAGATAAAAGAATTGGTGGCCAGCGAAATAGATATTCTGATGGTTGCTCCATATGAGTCTGAGCCCTTAACTGAAATTGTAGAGGATGTTTATCGTTCCGGGATCCCCGTCATATTAATTGACCGGGAAACCGATTCTGACCAGTACACCACGTATGTAGGCGCGGATAATTATCAAATCGGCAAAACAGCCTGTCACTATATCGCCCATAAATTGAACGGCAAAGGGCATATCCTTGAAATTCAGGGTTCTATGGCTTCATCCTTTGCCAGATTCAGAAGCAGTGGTTTTTTGGCTGCTATGAACTCTTACCCGGGGTTAAACATGGTAGCATCGGTAGATGGCAAAGCCGACCATCAAACCATAGCCGATTTATTCCTTAATCATCCTGAAATCAATATCGTATATGCTCATTCTGATTTATTGGCTGAGCGGGTTTATAAAATAATCCGCGAACAAAATGTGAATTCCGTGTTCATTTTGGGGATTGATGGACTGGCGGGTAAAAATGGCGGTATTCAATTGGTCGAAGACGGTATCTTGAACGCCACCCTTTTATATCCCACGGGGGGTACGGAATCCATACAATTAGCTATGGCTATCAATAATAATTTGCCGTTGAATAAACGGAATATATTGCAAAGTGCGGTCATCGATGGCGAAAATGCCCGAATCGTCAATTTTCAGATGGAAAAAGTATTGAGCCTTCAGAAAGGTATCAGCCGTCAATTAGAATTAAAGGCCGAAATTCAAAATACTTATCTCGATCAGAAAATCTTCGTTTTTATTTTAATCGGTAGTTTACTGCTCGCATTTGCCTTTGGTTTAATTCTCTTGAGAGCCCTGCGGGTCAAAAAACGGATTAACAAGAACCTTGAATTAAAGAATGAAGAAATCATCAACCATGAACAGCAATTAGTCGCGCTGACTCAACAAGTCAACCGGGCAAATCAGGCACAAGCAGATTTTTTTATCAATATCTCACATGAATTTAAAACCCCCCTCACCCTGATTTTGGGCTTTGCCGATGATTTATTACCTTCCCCTAAATTAAAGAAAGAGATATATCAGGATATTATCTTGATTAAAGAAAATGCGAAACGACTGCTGCGGCTCGTGAATCAATTGATGGATTTTAGAAAAATAGAAAATGAGGGCATGAAAATCAGGGTCACCGAAAACGACATGGTTGGGTTTGTAAAGAGTGTACTCAAATCCTATCTGCCGGTGGCGCATAAAAGAAAAATTAATTTGGATCTGTATTGCCGGCATGAATCCATGATGGTATGGTTTGATACGGATATGCTAGATAAAGTGCTGTTTAATCTTCTATCCAATGCATTTAAATTTACCAGGGACAATGGTCAGATCAGCCTTTATATTTCCAAAGACGAAATAGAAGATACGGTGAAACTTAAAGTAGAAGATAACGGCGTGGGCATGAATCAGGAGACCATGAGCCATATCTTCAACCCTTTTTTTCAGAGCGAGAATAACTTAAAACCGGGTACCGGATTGGGATTGCCGTTATCTCAGAGACTGGTCAAATTGCATCATGGAGAAATAGCTGTAAGCAGTATACTGGGAAAGGGCAGCAGGTTTTCGGTTAATTTGCCGGTCGGGGCCTGGAATTTTAAGGAAGATGAGCTAGATCACAGTACCAAGAATATATTTGTGCTGGAAGAAGATAGTACTGCACATCAAGAGATGGCCATGCCGGATGAAGGCGTGCGTACCGTCCATCATGAACTCAGCTTGTTAATCATCGAAGATCACGTTGAAATTCAGTCCTTTCTACAAAAAAAATTAGAGGGAGAGTACACTATAGAGCAGGCATTTGATGGTGTAACGGGGATGCAAAAAGCATATGAGCTGATTCCTGACATTATTATCAGTGATGTCATATTGCCTGGTATGGATGGGCTGATGCTCACCAAAACATTGAAAAATGACATACGGACTTCGCACATCCCTATTATTTTAATGACAGCTCATGATTCTCAGGACCAACAGATAGCAGGATTAAAGTCAGGGGCTGATGATTATTTTACCAAGCCTTTTAGCTTTATTTTGATGAGAGAAAAAATTAAAACCCTTTTGTATAATCGACAAATATTAAAAGAAAACTTTAGAAAGGACATCCTTCATTTTAAAGAAAAAGAACACGATAGTTCGGATGATGCGCAGTTTTTAACCCAATTTGTCACTTATATTGAAAATAATTACTCCCGCGAAAATTTAAGCATTCAGGATTTATGCATGGAATTCCAGTTGTCCAGGTCCCAACTCTACCGCAAAGTCAAAACTTTAAAGGGAATCGGCATCAGTGAGTATATTCAAGAGGTACGAATGAAGAAATCAGAAGAATTATTATTGAATGAAGGACTCACGGTCTCCGAGATAGCCTATAGGGTCGGGTATTCCTCTCCTGCCTATTTTACCACAGTATTTAGGACCATTCATGGAGAAGTGCCGTTGACTTTTAGAAATAATCAGAATTTTAGACTGTCCCATTAACTCGGGTCTATAGAATGTTTCTTCTAAAACTTTTATCTAATTCTTAACTTGAAGTTATTATTCAAGGGTCTTCCTGTTTGATAGTCTGGGGAATGGTGGAGTGGCAATTGCACTAATTTCAAAATTGTTGCATTATAATACAATATTGTGCAACAAAATTAATAATTCTGACTATAATACTATTTTTAAACCATTGATTAACAATAATATAGGGTTTTGTCCTTCCCTTGCATAATGATTAAACATATTGGCACAATAATTTAATATATGCAAAACACACTGGCTTACATTTGGTCGTTATTTGAAAGATGACAGTATTCTATTAACTTAATATTAAGAATTATGAAATTTAAATTTTTAACACTGCTATTGATTTTATTCTCAATCCAGTTGATTACTGCCCAGCGAACGATTAAAGGGACAGTCACTGATGAGGAGACGGGTGAACCATTGTTAGGTGCCAATATTCTTGTATTGGGCACTTCAACGGGCACGGCCGCCGATGCAGATGGCAGTTTTACACTTGAAGTGCCGAATGACGCGAAGGAACTGGAGGTTTCTTATGCAGGGTACAACACTATAAAGGTGTCAATCCTCGGGGGTATTAGCGAATTAAAGATTACCCTGCAAAGTGGCAAGATCCTCGAAGAAATCGTAGTAACGGGTTATGCGACAGAAAGGAAGGTAGATCTTACCGGGTCTGTAGCGGTGGTAGACCTGCTTCCTATTAAAAACAATAACAGTGGTAATCCCATGCAGGCTTTGCAAGGCAGGGTAGCCGGCTTATATATTGAAAAAAATGGTGGGTCCCCGACTGGGGAGAATAGCAGAATACTGATTCGTGGCTCCAATACGCTTGGCAACACGGACCCCCTCTATGTAATCGACGGCGTGCCGACAAAAAGACCGGAAGTGTTTCAGAGCTTGAGCCCCGGATCCATCGAATCCATCCAGATTCTGAAGGATGCTTCGGCCTCGTCTATTTATGGTTCGAGGGCATCCAACGGGGTCATCATCGTCACTACCAAAGATGGCAAAACAACTTCGGGAGAAAAGCTATCCTTAACCTTAAATTCAAATATTTCTTTCCTGAACGAAAAACCGCAGCGTTTTAAAATGTTAAATGCTGAAGATAGAGGAAAGGCCCTGTGGCAAGGGGCAGTCAACGATCGTACCAAACCAAATTCCGCCTTATATACGTTTGACTGGAACGGGGATTTTACGAATCCGGTTCTGAACAAAGTAACCGTCAACCCTTTCGTGGGCGGTGATCCAAAAGTGCCGGTTGGAAATACCAATTGGCAGGATGCTACCTATGAACCGGCGATCGTGTCAACCAATGACCTGACCATATCGGGGGGAACTCCAAACAGTTCGTTGTTGATCAATCTCAGCCAGACGAAGAACACGGGGACCATGGTGTTCACCGACTATACCCGTTATTCAGCCCGGTTAAACGCCAATGTCAATCTGTTTAAAAACAGGCTCAAATTCGGCGCCAATTCCGAAATGGCGACATCAGATGAAACCTTGCAGGCAAATGACCTGGGCGGTTCGCCGACCCCGAATCTTGCTATTACGCTGGCTCCGACGATCCCGGTCTTCAGGACAGATGGCCAATATGCCGGACCTGTCGGTGCGGGATACTCCGACAGGAACAATCCCGTGGACATGCAATATTTGAACCGATGGGATAACAGGGCTAAATCGTTTGCGTTTGGTAATGTATACGCTGAGGCAGAGCCGATCAAAGACTTGTTTATTAAGACCAGCTTCGGAGTCGATTATTCAAAAGTTTATTCGAAAAATATCGAACTGGCCTTCCAGGAAGGTTTTCTTGGCCGGCAGGTAAACAGCCTGACCAATATCAATACTGACCAATTGAGCCTCACCTGGTCTAATACTGCGCGGTATAAATTAAAATACGGAAAAAGTACCATTAATTTATTGGCAGGAATAGAAGCCATCAAAAGTGATTTGACCGAATTTTCTGCATTCAAGGAAGGATTTTCAAGTCAAACGCAGGACTTCTTTTACCTCGATGCTGGTACGGGCAGGACTACAACTACCGGGAGAGGTACGGGTAACCGACTTCTTTCCCAATTTGGTAAAATAAATTATTCCCTGGCAGATAAATACCTCGCATCGGTTACGTTGCGCCGGGATGGTTCCTCCAGGTTTGGACAGGAAAACAAATATGGTTTCTTCCCAGCCTTGACCGTCGGATGGAGATTATCCAATGAGCCTTTCCTGAAGAATAATATTATTTCAGATCTCAAGTTGAGAGCCGGTGTTGGCAGAGTGGGTAATCAGGATATTGGTGATGTGGCGCGATTTGGTCTTTACGAACCACGGTATGGTAACATTTCAGGACCCTACACTAATATAGGTACAGCTTATGATTTGAATGGGATAGACCAGGGCAACTTACCGTCAGGATTTGTATCCGTACAAGGTGAAAACCTCGCGCTGAAATGGGAAACAACAGAAGAGTTAAATATCGGATTGGACTTTGGGCTGTTTGACGACAAACTCTATGGGTCATTTGATTACTTCACCAGGAATACTTCTGATATTTTGATTCAACCCCCGATCGCCGCAGCCATCGGTGAGGGACAACTAAAATGGTTGAACGGTGCGACCAAGGAAAACAAAGGTTTTGAAATTTCGCTGGGATATCGCGATAAGATTGGTGCTTTGTCCTATAGCTTGAATTCTACCCTGGCAAGATTCAGGGACAAAATAACAGAATTACCCAAGGAAGTGCGGACTGCGTATCCGGGTAATGTGGAGAAAACTATTTTGGGCCACTCACAGTTGTCTTTGTTTGGTTACAGAGCAGACGGCATATTCCAAAACCAGGCTGAAGTGGATGCCCACGCAACCCAGGTAGGTAAAGGAATAGGCAGAATACGGTATAAAGACCTCAATGGTGACAAAACGATCAATGCCCTGGATCAGGATTGGCTGGGGACCGTTCTGCCTGCCTTTGAATATGGTCTGAGAATAGATCTGGGATATAAAAACATTGATTTTTCTTTATTTGGTTCTGGTATAGCAGGTAGGACAGGGACAGACCCAAACAACTCATTGAACAACCGTCTTTCTGTAAATCAAAACAATGGTCCTGGCGTGCTCGAAGCCTGGACACCTAAAAACACCAGCTCAAAAAGACCTATGTTATCATTGGTCGATGCCAATAACGAAGGAAGAAGTTCAGATTTTTTTATAGTCAATACTTCCTACTTCAAAATGCGCAATGTGCAATTGGGTTATACCATACCAACCAATTCTTTGAGGTCACTCAGAATTAGGGATTTGAGAGTCTTCTTAATGGGTGATAACCTGTTTTGGTTTAAGTCCAGTGAAAACGAAACACCGGATCCCGAATTAAACAATATAAACACGATACCCGTGCCTACATCCTATAGTGTTGGGGTTAACGTGACTTTTAACTAATTCATTGACTTATAAAATATTTCAATCATGAAAATCAATTATAAAACAATCTTCCTGGTCTTTGGTATCCTTTTGCTCGGCTATTCCTGTTCAGACCAATTCCTGGACATCAAACCGCAAGGAACTCTGGCCAAAGATGATGTGCTCAAGGTAGAAAGCCTTGAAGCGTTGTGTACGGCTGCTTATGCAGCTACCGGGAATGATTTTTGGGATGGTCCCATTACGAGCATGTGGGTCTATGGAAGTGTTCGATCTGATGATGCGTACAAAGGTGGTGGTAGTGTTCAGGATCAATTCATCATCAATCAGTTTGAGCAATACAATCTAACAGTGCCCGAAGTGACTAATTACCTTCCGATTACCTGGACCAGGCTGTATTATGGTATATCAAGAGCCAATTTTGCAATCGTTGGCCTGACCAAGGCATCTGATGCAGAATTTCCTTTAAAAAATGTCCGGATTGCCGAAATGCGTTTTCTAAGGGCCCATTTTCATTTTGTAGGCAAGCTGATTTGGAAGTCCATTCCTTATATACCTGAAACGGCTTCGAATGAGGAAATTCTAAAAATTTCCAATGCGGAATTAACGAATGACCAACTGTATGACAAGATTGCAGAAGATTTTCAATTTGCCATCGCGAATCTTCCCGAAACGCAATCACAAAAAGGAAGAGCCAATAAACTGGCAGCCAAAGCTTACCTGGCTAAACTAAGATTATACCAGGCTTATACGCAAAACGAAACGCATGCCGTGACCGGCATCAATTCAGCCAAACTAAATGAGGTAGTTTCATTGACCGGTGATGTAATCAGTTCGGGCAAATATAGTTTACAACCAGACTTTGCGGAGAATTTTTTGTACGGATATGACAATGGGCCTGAATCGATATATGCCATTCAATTTTCGATTAATGACGGAACGAGTATCGGCAGACTCAGCATGGCCACCAGCCTGAATTATAGCCTGGCACCCCAGTATGGATGTTGCTGGTTTCATATGCCGTCGCAAAATATGGTCAATGCATTTAAGACCGATGCCAACGGCTTGCCCATGTTTGATACATTTAATGATGTCTCCCTTACCGATGCTGATTTAGTGACCAACGGCGCTAAAGTGGATCCGAGGATTGATCATACAGTGGGCATTGTAGATCATCCTTTTAAATACCAGCCAAATATACCCTATTCACATAGCTGGGAGCGCATATCAGCGCTTTATGGTGGCTTCGGTAATATGAAAGAACAACAAGCCGCCTCCTGTCCGTGTTTTAAAAAGGTTGGTCCCTTTTATGGCTCTTCAAAGAATATTGATATTATACGATACGCAGATGTATTGTTAATGCGTGCTGAAGCATTAATTGAGCTCGGCCGCGAAGGAGAAGCATTACCGCTGATCAATATGGTCAGGCAAAGGGCAAAAAACAGTAGGGAGCGGACTAAGAAAATGGATGGCTCTTATCCTTCTAATTTTAATATTTCTGATTATGTACCCGGAACAAATATTCAATGGACCAAGGAAAATGCACGGAAAGCGCTTCAATGGGAACGAAGACTTGAATTTGCCATGGAGAGTCCCCGGTTCTTTGACCTGGTACGGTGGGGCATTGCAGAACAAACCCTGAATGCTTATCTGACAGTAGAGAAAACAAGAAGGTCATTTTTAAGTTCGGCCAAGTTTACCAAAGGTCGGGATGAGTATTATCCTATTCCTCAGCGAGAAATCGATTTCACAAAGGGTTTATATAAGCAAAATCCAGGGTATTAACTGTTTATTCAATTTTGAATTACTGTAAATTTTCATACAGAGTGACTTATGCATCAGGTACGCGGTTCGTAGAGAATATCACAGCGCAACTTAGATCCCCGGTGCATAAGTCCTTTTTTGTAACCACGGTGCCTGGCCACTGTGGGCGGAGGGTTTTTAATCTATTGTACCAACTAATCAAACATATCAATGAATCGAAATTAAATGCTGCAATCTTAGCAACGTGTACATGCCCATGAGGCGCGACCTGACCAACGGCTACTGATTGGAATTAAGCTTCCGGAACGAGCAAGTGACAGCTGACAAACTGTAATTTTTGAATTAGAATTTATCTGGAAGGGTAATTGATGATATACTAAACCTGTTATAAAAACTATTATTAAAATGAATAAAATTAAAGTTGGAGTTTTCGCATTTTTTGTAAGTTTACTTCTGTGCTGGACACATTCTGCCACTTCACAAAACACGGTAGTAGGAGTTTTTGATGGACATGGAGATGTGGGCACCGATGTGAAACCTGGCAGCGCGACTTTTGACACCAAAACTCAGCAATATGAAGTTTCTGGTGCAGGGTATAACATCTGGGCAGACCATGATGAATTTCATTTCCTTTGGAAAAAGATGAAAGGTGATTTCCTGGTTTATTCCCGAGGTGAATTTATTGGCACGGAGCCTAAAAACCATCGGAAGTTTGGATGGATGGCTCGGACCTCGCTGGATGGTAATTCAGCCCATGTCAATACGGTGGTTCACGGCGATGGACTCACTTCACTGCAATTCAGAAGAACGGCAGGCGCAAAAACCGAGGAGATCAGATCGAAACTTACTTTCGCAGATGTTATCCAGCTAGAAAGAAAGGGTAACACCTATACCATGAGGGTCGCCAAGTTCGGTGAGCCATTTTTAACAGAACAGATTACTGATTTGGATTTAGGGGAAGAAGTTTATGTGGGTGTCTTTGTTGGTTCTCATGATAAGGAGGTGATAGAAAAAGCCATATTCAAAGATGTACGGGTCACTATTCCGCAAAGGCCCACGGAGAACCCCAATCAGATGACACTGGCCAGTAATCTGGAAATACTGAATGTGGCAACGGGAAGTCGTGAGATTATTTACACAGCACCGAATTCCATTCAGGCCCCGAACTGGACATCGGATGGTAAGACTCTGATTTATAACGGAGGAGGTCTCATTTACACTTTCGATTTGGTTAAGCGAGAACAGCAAGTGCTGAATACAGGCGACATCAAGAACAACAACAATGACCACGTAATTTCATTCAACAACAAACTGCTGGGCCTTAGCAGCGGCGTCAAAGAACTCGGAGGCTCGATCATTTACACAGTTCCCTTAAAAGGCGGGACCCCAAAACAGATTACACCGAAGGGTCCCTCTTACTTGCATGGCTGGTCACCCAATGGGAAGGATCTGGTGTTTTGCGGCTCGCGTGACGGCAAATATGATATTTACAAAGTGCCTTCGAAGGGTGGGAATGAGATTCGACTTACCGATGCGGAAGGCCTTGATGATGGGCCTGAGTATTCTCCGGACGGCAAGTACATCTATTTCAATTCCAACCGCACGGGCACAATGCAAATCTGGCGCATGAAACCGAATGGCAAAAACCAGGAGGCGGTAACTACTGGTGAATTTCATGACTGGTTTGCACATATTTCACCTGACGGAAAATGGATTGCTTTTATTTCATTCTTAAAAGAGGAGGTACCTGCAGGAAGCCATCCACCTTATAAGCATGTATACTTGCGTTTGATGCCCGTTTCAGGGGGGCAGCCAAAAGTCATCGCCTATTTGTATGGCGGCCAAGGCTCTATTAATACGCCATCGTGGTCACCAGACAGCAAGAAAATTGCTTTCGTGAGTAATACTGAATTGACTAAATAATGAAATCTATTCAATGGTCAATAAACTATAATCCAATGACAAAAAAAAGCTTGATTCCCGATCAATTTGAAAAAGAAGAGTTGGTATTTTTCCTGGAAGACACAGTTGAAAATCTTGACAAGAAAAGGGCTGAGCTTAGGAGCGCCCGACTTAAAATGGGGATAATGCGAAACAAGTTCATGAAGATGAATTCCATTATCAAGAACCAAAGGGAGCGAATTATACAATTGTTCAAGCCCGGTAGTAAATATTAACAAACAAAAAGTGCCTGATATGAAAAGATGCCTTACAATCTTAATCCTTTTTGTGCTGACCTGCACCACATGGGGTCAAGCTATTTCCAAAGAGTATAAAATAAAAAAGGGTCAGACCTTTCTGAATCTTCCAGTAAGTAACTCCGCAAGGCTTGTCCGGGCCAGGGTAAAGGTCGATGGAAAGGTGCTTGATCAATTCACCATTAAACTGGTCTCGGCCAATCCCGACTTCTGGACCTTCTTTGATGTCACTGCATTTCAGGGGAAATCGGTTTTTATTGAAATCGAAAACTTTACACCACCAAACTTTGGAGGAGCTCAGGCAACTAGCATAACCAATCTACCCTTGCCGCTCACCGTGCAAGATTTGGAACTAATAAATGCTGATTCAAAATTTCCCGGACAGGACAGTTTGTACGCTGAAAAGAACCGGCCAAGAGCACATTTTACCACGCGAAGAGGTTGGATAAATGATCCTAATGGGCTTATTTACTATGGTGGGGAATATCACCTATACTTTCAACATAATCCTTACGGTTGGGAATGGGGCAACATGCACTGGGGGCATGCCGTGAGCAAGGATTTGGTACACTGGAAGGAATTGAATGATGCGATCTTTCCAGTACTAAGTGTGGAGGGACCGAGACAAGACGCAGCCTTTTCAGGTTCAGCCGTAGTCGATTTAAAAAATACTTCCGGCTTCAGAAAGAATGGAATTGATCCTTTGGTGGCTGTCTATACCAGTACCGGAAGAGGCGAATGCCTCAAATTAAGTTACGACAATGGACGAACGTTCGTTGATTATGAAGGAAATCCAATTCTTAAACACAGTGGACGGGATCCGAAAGTATTCTGGTATGAACAGGGCAATCATTGGGTAATGGTGGTTTGGGATAATGGCCAGACGAGAAAGCTAAGCATGGGTCAGGAAGCCGTAATCAATCAACATCTAATATACACTTCGCCGGATTTAAAGACCTGGACCTATCAATCTGGTGTTCAGGGATTTTTTGAATGTCCGGACCTTTTTGAATTGCCGGTGGAAGGTCAAACAGGAATTTCGAAGTGGGTGATGTACGATGCCACTGGAAGATACGTGGTGGGTGACTTCGATGGCAAGAACTTTAAGATTGATCAGAACTTGAAAGTATACGAGCACGGCGGCGCCTATTTTTACGCCGCACAAACGTATAATAACACACCTGATGGCAGACGGGTGCAGATTGGGTGGGGACGGAATATTACCCATCCTGGTATGCCGTTCAACCAGCCTCATTTATTCCCGACAGAGTTAAAACTGAGAAATACTTTTGACGGTCTTCGCCTGTGTCCAACTCCGGTAAAGGAAATCAATTCGTTGCATACCAACAGCCAGACTATTGAAAACAAGATCCTCAAAGCAAACGAAGGAGCCAGCATCATTGTGACAGGTGATGTCATTCATGTAATTGCCCAGTTTGAGAAGGGCGATGCCATTTTTGCCTTGAATGTGCTTGGTTACGAAATCACTTACAATGACCTGCTCGGAGAGCTCACCACCGCGATCAACAACGGAAAAGCGAAGGCGGTCGCTGTCACAGGTCCGTTCCCTCCGCCTTCAACAGCTTTGACGACTATCAATTACATCAAACCAAACGAGGAAAAATTTAAGATCGAAGTGATTGTCGACAAGAACATCATAGAGTTTTTTGTGAATGATGGTGAGCTATATTATGTGGCTCCATTCAATGTTGATAAAACAAAAACAGTTGAGGCATCCGTGAAAGGTCGTGGCGGAAACAGGAAAACAATACTAACTAAGATGGAAGTCCACGAACTGGAATCAATATGGCCCCCGGCAGGCATGTAACTGAGATAAAAAAATGTATATGAAGCAAATATCACCCATCATCTTACTGGTCGCAATGACCTTGGTAGGATTCTATGAATCAAATGCGCAGGCGGACAAGCCTCCTTTTATTTCTCCCGTTCCGAAGTTCACTTTTTCTAAAACGTTGGCGGAGCAGGAGGATCAACTCAAAATCAATCCGCTATTAGCGCGTTTTGCTGAATCGCGGAAACGCCAGTCCAAAGATCCTTACCGTCCCCTATACCATTTTGTAAGCCCGGAAAGTACACTCAATGATCCGAATGGATTGTGCTTCTGGCAAGGCAACTGGCATATGTTTTATCAGGCATATCCACCCGAAGACAAGCGTCAGCACTGGGGTCATGCAATCAGCAAGGATCTCATTCACTGGCGTGATCTTCCTTACGCGATATATCCAAGTCCGGAGCGAGCCGTATTTTCAGGCGCCACCCTGGTTGAAGACAATCGCGTTATCGCAATGTATCACGGAACGCAGGTTGGAAATATGGTGGCCACATCCGATGATCCCCTGCTCCTGAATTGGGAAAAGACAACCAAAGAAAAGGCAGCCATTCCCTTGTTAAGTCCTTCGGGTTTTCCAAATCCTTATAGCGTATTCGATCCTTCAATTTGGAAGAGAGATGGCACCTATTATGCACTTTCTGCTGGCCGTGCACCAAAAGGTACGGAAGGAAATAAGTTTGCGACCACATACCTGTTCAGGTCCAAGGACTTGGCCAATTGGGACTATATGCATGAGTTCGTGGAAGAGGATCGTTTCACAGTGATTGGCGATGACTACGCTTGTCCTTATTTCTGGCCCATTGGTGACCGTTACATTCTTCCATTCTTCAGTCATATGAGTGGTGGCCAATATTTGATCGGCGACTATGACTCAAAGCGGAATAAGTTTATTGCCTCGAACGGCGGCAAGTTCAACTTCGGTGCCGCCAGCCCCTCCGGCGTACACGCACCATCGGCAACGCCTGATGGAAAAGGAGGGGTCATCATCATTTTCAATATGAACCCTGGCAAGCCCACAGGTGAGTGGAATCAAATCATGACGCTTCCAAGAAAATTGACATTGGTGGGAAGGGATGATATTCGACAAGAGCCTGCTGGTGATATTGAATCATTGCGCTACAATAAACAAGAAGTAAAAGCGATGACACTTTCTGCGAATAAGGAAGTGGTGTTGAAGAACATCAGCGGAAATGCGATGGAAATTAATCTCGAAGTTGATGTGAAAGATGCGCCGTCATTGGAACTCAATGTGCTTCGTTCTGATGGCAAGGAAGAGTTCACACGAATAACATTTTTCAAGGGACGCGGGTTTGGGCCGGGCCGGGAATATCATTTTGGTGAAGTGGAAAGGGTGATTCAGCCCGGGCAGCAACTGCCTGCACCACTACCCGCCAATCAGCAACCGGCAAGAACAAGTTTGATCAGCATTGAATCCACCTATTCGTCACTTCATCCTGATGTTCGTCCGCGTGCACCGGAGACGGCTCCCGTTTTTATCGATAACAATGAGACCCTTAAACTTCGTGTGTTTATTGATAAAAGCGTTGTGGAGGTTTTTGTGAATGGCAAACAGGTCGTGGCCGTGAGGGTTTATCCAAGTCGCGACGACAGCATAGGGGTTTCCTTACGCTCACAAGGACAGGACAGTGAATTGAAGTCGCTGGAAGCCTGGCAAATGAAGAGTATTTACTAAAGAGCGAAGTATGAAAATAAAAACAGTTGGCATTGCAGCAATATTATTCCTTCTCCGATATTATCCAAGTTCAGGACAAGCGGATAAACCCCCATACATTTCACCAGTTCCTAGATCTACTTTTGGAACAACTCTGGAAGATCAAGAGAAACAACTCAAAAATGATCCGCTAGTATTGCGTTTCGCTGAATCGCGGAAGAAGCAATCGAAAGATCCATATCGCCCAATTTATCACTTTGTAAGTCCTGAAAGCACACTTAACGACCCCAATGGTTTTTCTTATTGGCAAGGCAACTGGCATTTGTTTTATCAGGGGTATCCTCCTGAAGACCGTCGTCAGCATTGGGGTCATGCGATCAGCACAGATCTAATTCATTGGAGAGATCTTCCTTATGCGATCTATCCAAGTCCTGAGCGCGCTGTTTTTTCCGGTGGCGCATTGGTGGAGGAAAACAGAGTCATTGCAATTTATCAAGGAACGGCAGTGGGAAATATGGTGGCGGTGTCCAATGATCCTCTTCTTTTGAACTGGGAGAAAGTGACTGGCAACGCTGTTATTCCAGCGAAAAGTAAAACGGGATTCAGCCAATCTTATAGTGTGTTTGATCCTTCTATTTGGAAGAAGGATGGAATTTACTATTCACTGGCTGCAGGCAGAAGAGACAGAGGCGATGGTGGACACTTTGGTACGGCTTCTCTTTTTAAATCTAAAGACCTTGCTACATGGGAATATGTCCATGAATTTGTTGAGGGTGATCGCTTCACATTGAAAGGAGACGATTATGCTTGTCCTTATTTCTGGCCGATCGGTGATCGTTACATCATGCCTTTCTTTAGTCATATGAGTGGTGGCCAATATTTGCTCGGTGATTATGACAAAGAGAAAGACAAGTTTATGGTCAGTAGTAACGGCAAGTTTAATTGGGGAGCAGTTGGCCCTGGCGGGGTCCATGCACCGTCCGCAACGCCTGATGGCAAAGGCGGGGTAATTATCATTTTCAACATGAATTCAAGCAAGCCAACCGGAGAGTGGAACGGCCTCATGTCTCTACCAAGAAGGTTAACACTGGTCGGAAAAGATGACATTCGACAAGAAACAATGGGTGATATTGAATCATTGCGCTATAATCGGCAAGAGACAGGCTCGGTGAGACTTCCTGCTAATAAAGAAGTTGTATTCAATAATATTAAAGGCAATGCAATAGAAATCTCAGCGGAGATCAATCCCAAAACTGCTCAGGTTATTGAATTGAATGTGCTGCGTTCACCCGGTAAAGAAGAATATACGCGTATCATCATTTATAAGGATAAAGGATATTCTAAAGGCTTAACTTACAAATCTGGGGAGGGTACTGTTGTAATGCCGGCCGACCTCGTTCCTTTGGCGACCGGTGAGCAACCTCCACCTCGGGTCCCAAATCCAAGACTAAGCTTGATATCGATAGAGTCTTCTTTTTCATCCACTCTTCCTGATGTACAATTACGTGCCCCTGAGACAGCTCCTTTCCAATTGAATACAGATGAGCCTGTGAAGCTCCGGATTTTCATTGATAAAAGTGTGGTGGAAGTATTTGTGAATGGAAAGCAGTGTGTGGCGATGCGTGTGTATCCCGGAAGAGAGGATAGCACAGGAGTATCTATTCTAGCGCACAGCCAGGACGCGGAACTGACATCACTGGAAGCGTGGCAGATGAAAAGTATTTACAATTATTAAGAACCCAAAAATAATGCGCATGAAAACTAAACGACGCAAATTCATTCAGATGCTCGGTGCTAACACCGCTGGACTAAGTCTTGTCCCTTCTCTAACGTTTGGATCCTCGGAGACGGCCATGGATGCAGGAGAAGATGGTCAGGTCTTGTTTATAGGCGACAACGTTGCCGTGGCGGATACCACATATGGGAGAGTTCGGGGGTTTATTATGAAAGATATTTATTCCTTTCTAGGTATTCCATATGGGGCGAATACCGGCGGAAAAAATCGCTTCATGGCCCCTCAAAAACCGGAACCATGGAAGGAAGTTTTTCCAGCAGTCTATTGGGGAAATTCAGCACCTCAACTGTTAGATAATTTCTTCTCCAGCAACAGATACCTTGCCTTTACAGATGACTGGCACTACGATGATGTCAGTGAAGATTGCTTGCGGATTAACGTGTGGACGCCCGCAGTCAAGGACGGCAAGAAAAGGCCGGTGATGTTTTGGATCCATGGAGGTGGATTTACCAGTGGAAATGCGATTGAACATCCTGAATATCACGGCGAAAATTTAGCGAGGTTGGGAAACGTGGTTTTTTGTTCCATTAATCACCGTCTCGGCCCATTGGGTTTTGCGGATTTCGCAGCTGTTGGTGGCGAAAAATATTCTGCTTCCGGCAATGTGGGGATGCTGGATATTGTGGCAGCGCTCGAGTGGGTGCGGGACAATATTGCCAATTTTGGAGGCGACTCTAATAATGTCACCATAATGGGTCAATCCGGCGGTGGTGCTAAAGTTTGCACCCTCACCGCCATGCCGTCGGCGAAGGGGTTGTTTCACAAAGCTGTGGCTTTGAGCGGATCCTCCCTCAAAGCAGGAGAGAAAGCAGACGCTGAAAAGCTTGGTGCTTATGTCTTGAAAGAAGCAGGTCTGTCTGCTTCAGAGATTGACAAACTTCAGGCAATGCCCTGGAGGGAATACTATGCGATTGCCAATAATGCGAGCAGAAAACTAAGAGAAGAGTCGGGAATCGCTGCAGGCACTGGCCCTGGAGGTGGTGGGTTTCGGCCGGTAATGGATGGAGTATACCTGCCCCAGCATCCTTATTATCCGGAAGCATCTCCAGTGGCAGCGAATATCCCCATGATTATTTGTACAACTTTTTATGAAAGATCACCTAGCAGTTTTGATTCTTCATTGGAGAACCTGACCAAAGAGCAAGCCAAGGAGCAACTGAAGGTAATCAGGGGCTTCGGTACTTCCGTGGGGGAGAAGGCGTCAGTAGTGTATGATGCATATGAAAAAGCATTCCCCAACCGGAAACCCATTGAACTTGTTTCGATGGCCATCAGTAACAGGAAAAATGCAATTGCCGTCGCCGATGTGAAATCAAAGCAACCTTCTCCGGTCTACCTTGCGTGGTTTGGATGGAATCCTCCTTTGTTCGATGGACGCTTACGGGCGTTTCACACCCTCGATATTGGATTTTGGTTCTACAATACCGATCGCCAGTTATCTCATTCCGGCGGGGGGGCAAGACCCAGAAAACTGGCCGCAAAAATGGCTGGTGCATTGTTGCAGTTCATGAAGACTGGAAATCCAAGTGTGGAAGGATTGCCGGCGTGGCCCAAGTACAGCGCAGCTAAGGGTGAGACTATGGTATTGAATGATGTTTCCATAGTACAGAATGATCCCGACCGCGAAGCAAGGAAAGCTCTTCCTGAAACTTAATTAATAAAGGAGTGGAACCATTGAGTTGTAATTTTATAATCTTAGATAGAATGAGGTGCAGATTTAAGCATATCCTACCTATCGCTTTCCTGATCCTTACCTCATGGAGAGCGATGGCTGAGGAAAGATTTCAGCCAACCTGGGAATCTCTAAAAAAATACCAAACGCCAGACTGGTTCAGGGATGCAAAATTCGGAATCTTCATTCTTTGGGGTGTGTATTCGGTTCCTGCCTTTGGTTCAGAATGGTATTCGAGTCAGATGTACCGCAAGGACTGGAAGGAACGAAGTAAGGATAGCGATGTGTCAGAAAATGCGGTAGCGTAAGAGATTTCTTTTAAAAAGTAAACAAACCCAAACAATGTGAAAAAGATAATTACATGCATCGCCGCAGCCTTCATGGTTCAGGTTGGATACCTTCCATCCGCGGGACAATCTGATAAACCACCTTACATTTCCCCCGTTCCGAAATTCACTTTTGCTAAAACGCTCGCCGAACAAGAGCAGCAACTGAAGACCAACCCGTTGATGCTGCGTTTTGAAGAATCCCGGAAAAATCAGTCCAAGGATCCTTATCGTCCACTCTATCATTTTGTGAGTCCTGAAAGCAGGCTGAACGATCCTAATGGGTTGTGTTTCTGGCAGGGCAATTGGCACATGTTCTATCAAGCCTATCCTCCTGAAGATAATCGTCAACACTGGGGACATACGATAAGCAAGGACCTCATTCACTGGCGCGACCTTCCTTATGCAATCTACCCAAGTCCGGAGAGAGCTGTGTTTTCCGGTGCCACTTTGGTGGAACAAAACCGGGTGATTGCCATGTACCATGGAACAACCGTTGGTAACATGGTTGCTTTGTCGGATGATCCGCTGCTCTTGAACTGGGAGAAAGTAACCGGCAATGCGGTAATATCATCACAAAGCACTACCGGATTTCCGCTTCCGTACAGGGTATTCGATCCTTGCATTTGGAAGAAAGACAGTGTCTATTTTTCACTCTCCGGCGGCCGCACTGCTACAGGGCCTGCAGGAAAACAAATACGCGCGAATTTTCTGTTCAGGTCCAAAGACCTGGCAAAGTGGGAGTACGTGCATGAGTTTACCCAAGATGACAGGTTCACTCTGGTGGGGGATGACGGTGCTTGTCCTTACTTCTGGCCGATCGGTGATCGTTACATACTTCCTTTCTTCAGCCACATGAGCGGAGGGCAGTATCTGTTGGGCGACTATGATACTAAGAATGATAAGTTTAATGTGACCAATCATGGTAAGTTCAATTTTGGAGCCTGGGGACCAGGAGGTGTCCATGCACCTTCGGCTACGCCCGATGGCAAGGGAGGTGTTATTATTATTTTTAATATGAATCCCGGAAAACCTACCGGGGAATGGGATCAAATCATGACCTTACCAAGACGCTTGACTTTAGCCGGCACAGATGAGCTGGGTATAGAACCCGCAGGAGATATTGAATCTTTACGCTTTAATCACAAGGAAATAAAAAATTTAAAATTACCTGCCAATCAGGAAATAGTACTTAACAACATTGACGGTAACGCGATGGAGATCAATCTAGAAATCAGCCCATCAATGGCTCCGATGATAGAACTAAATGTATTGCGCTCTCCAGGAAAAGAAGAATATACACGCATTTCCTTTTTCAGGGGACGGGGATTCAATGCAGTGCGCCAGGGCCTTTTGGATACTGCGGTACCAGGGTCTCCAGCCGCAAGACTAAATAGCAGCCTCTTGACTATTGAATCATCGTATTCCTCCCTTCACGCAGATGTAAATCCCAGGGCCCCGGAGATGGCATCTTTATTGCTCAATGAGGCTGAACCACTCAGGTTGCGCGTATTTATGGATAAAAGTGTGGTTGAAGTTTTTGCCAATGGCAAACAAGCTCTTGCTGTCAGAGTATATCCCAGTTTAAAAGAAAGCACGGGTGTCTCACTCAGAGCACAAGGAAAAGACAGTGAGCTAATATCGTTCGATGCCTGGCAAATGAAAAGTATTTATTAAGATGTCGTTAAAATGAAGACGATACTAAAAATCGCTTTAATTTTATGGTCTTGCGGGTTATTTTCATTCTTCAGCACAAGCGTATAAGCCGCCCTACATTTCTCCTGTTCCGAATTTCACGTTCGCAAAAAAGATTAGCGAGTAGGAGAAGCAACTATTGACCAACCCATTGATGCTGCGTTTTGCCGTGTCACTTAAAAGGCAATCCAAGGACTCATAGTATGATTACTATCGAATAAAAGTATAATTATGAAATGTTTTATTTCAATTGTATTGATTTTTCTATTCTTTAGTCATTCAATTATTGCTCAGAAAAAAAAGAACATTCCCATTGAAACCATTAAAAAATCAGAGGATACTATTGTAGAAATGCAACCAGAACTTGCAGATCCTTATCGTCTCGATTATAAAGATGTATATGAAAACATGCATTACAATCAACCTCTGCGTCCTCAGATCCATTATACACCTATCTCTGGCCAGATAGCGGACCCTACAGGATTGATACGATATAAAGGAAAATATCATCTTTTTTATATGTTCGACGAATGGTCTAGACGACGAAGGGAAAATAAAAATTGGGGTCATGCTATCAGCGATGATTGTATACACTGGGAGCAGCTACCTCATATCACCAACTCGGTGATTGACAACAGGCCTGGTAGTGGAAGTGGTATTATCGACTGGAATAACAGCTTAGGTCTCAGAACCGGTGTAGAAAAGACCATGGTGATATTCTATACTGACTATGGCCGTGGGGCTTCGATTGCATTTAGCAGGGATGCCGGAAAAACCTGGATCAGGCATAAAAACAACCCAATTCTTCCCGGAAAAGAGGGCAGACGGGACCCAAATGTATTCTGGTATAAGCCGGATCATTCCTGGCGCATGGTGATCTATGATATACCTGGATTTTCGTTTTATAAATCAGACAATCTTCTGGATTGGCATTTTCTTAGTAAAATGGATGGCTTCTTTGAATGCCCCGATATTATACAAATGCCGGTGGATGGTAATGATAATAATAAAAAATGGGTGCTCATCGATGGAAATGGCTCATACTATATCGGAGAATTTGATGGTACCCAGTTCAAAAATTATGGAAAGAAACAATCATTGGGTGAAGAATCCGTATTAAATCAGACAGCAAATCATACGAATTATTATACGCCGGACATCTATGCGACCCAAACTTGGAAACAATCTTACGAAGGAGACGGTCCCTTGTATCAATTGGCGTTTATGATGATCAAAGAGCCTCCTACACATTACAGGACCTGGAGTCAACAATTGATTTTTCCTGTTGAACTTACATTAAAAACCATCAATAATGAAGTACGACTCTGTCGCAATCCTATTGACGCTATAAAACAGCTACGATACGATGCTAAATTCTGGACAGAGCTTTCTGTGAAAGCCAATGAAAATCCTTTAGAGGAAATGGATGGTGATGTATTTGAAATTATTTCTGAAATTGATTTAGGAAATGCAAAGGAAATAGTTTTTGATATCAGGGGCGAGAAAGCAGTGTATAATGTTGCGATTCAGGAATTGTTTTTTATGAACCAAAAAGCCCAAGTCAGTCACCAATCAAATAAAATTAAACTGAGGTTGATCATTGATCGCAATTCGGTCGAAATTTATGCTAACCAGGGAGAAATCACCTTCACCAGGCTCTTTTATCCCGATCCTTCAAATATGAATTTAAGTTTAACCTCGACAGGTGGAGGTTTCAGGATTAATACCATGGAAGTTTACAGACTAGAATCTATTTGGTTAAAGCGAGAACAGGAATTAGGGTATCAACGAAACTAAGTAAATAGACAATGACTGATATTATCTTATGAATAGTATATGGATTTGATTTTAATACATTATTATGAATATAAAGAATCTACGAGTCTTTGGCTGGTCTATTATTCTTGCCTTAGGAGGTTTCCTGTTTGGTTTCGATACGGCCGTAATCTCTGGAGTTGAAAAATCGATACAGCAATTATTCAACCTGTCTTCATTCTGGCATGGTTTTACAATATCATCCGCTTTGTTAGGGACTGTAGCAGGCTCATTGATTGCAGGACTCCCTGCGGATAAATACGGACGAAAGCCCGTACTGTTTATTGTTGCCTTGCTCTATGCCATTTCGGCCATCGGCAATGCACTCACCAGCACATGGTCACTTTTTATCCTCTTTCGTTTTATGGGCGGTATTGCCGTAGGAGCTTCCTCTGTAGTAGCACCCATGTATATCTCCGAAATTTCACCTGTACATTTAAGGGGCCGGATGACAGCTATTTTTCAATTCAATGTGATCTTCGGAATACTCATGGCGTACGTATCCAATTATTTTCTGAGCGGCATCGGCGATGAGTCGTGGCGTTGGATGCTGGGCATTGTGTTTATTCCTGCAGCAATCTATTTTATTCTTTTGTTCATGGTGGCCGGAGAGCCCACGCTTTTTAGTGAAAATCGGCAAAATGGATGAAGCAAAAATAGTCCTTGGAAAAATTGCTTCTGGCAATATAGACCACGAGGTAGAAGATATTAAGACGAGTATGGTAAAGAAAAACGAAAACTTATTTTCTCGCAAATTTTTTTACCCAATTTCTATTGCTTTTTTGGTAGCGATGTTCAATCAGTTGTCAGGCATTAATGCCATATTATATTATGCTCCAAG
The DNA here is from genome assembly GCA_038251405.1 of Chitinophagales bacterium. GTDB lineage: Bacteria > Bacteroidota > Bacteroidia > Chitinophagales > Saprospiraceae > JADJLQ01. The sequence goes on along the minus strand of JBBSBH010000027.1, from coordinate 6,722 downwards.
AATATTTGAATTATCTGGATTGTCCAAAGCTGATGCAATGTTCCAGCCGGTTTTAATTGGTATCACGAATGGCCTGTTTACCATACTTGGTCTTGTCATCATAGACAAAGTCGGTCGTAAAAGATTACTCATCACAGGTTCATTAGGTATGGGTATTTGCCTGGGCTTGATTGCAGAAACTTTTTATATTCAGAGTTTTGGAGGATATGAATTACTTATTCTTCTGGTGGCCTATATTATGTTTTTTGGATTCTCCACGGGTGCGGTGATCTGGGTTTTGATCTCTGAGGTATTTCCGAATAGTGTGCGAGGGAAGGGCCAATCTCTTGGGAGTTTTACTCATTGGATTTTTGCTGCAGTCATTACGTTTTTATTCCCGGTGATTTCTGGTGAATATGCGTTGGGCAGTGGTCATGCCTTTATGTTTTTTTCAATAGCAATGTTCATTCAGGCATTCGTGGTTTGGCAATATTTCCCAGAAACCAAGGGTAGAACTCTCGAGGAGCTGGGTTATCATCTTCAACAAAATAATGAGAGTTGGTAGGTTTCTAAACCGTGATCCATTATAAACCTGTCAGGTCTATGATTTAAAAATTAATCTGATTTAATCTGCGTATAGAAACAATAAAAAAAATTTCAATATGAAATTCTTAATTAAAACATTTCTGCTGATGCTCATTTGTTTCACCTATTCGATCACAGGACAAAACAACCTGGAGCCATCGGACAATATAGTACTCAACTATCATCTTATGCATCCTGGCGATGGCAGCGCACCAGGAGATCCTAACGCAGCATTTTATCTGGATGGTATATATCATCTGCATTATATTTTAGCTCACCTTTGGAAGGATAAAAAGTCTTTCTCCTTTGTCCATGTTACAAGCACTGATCTGCTACACTGGACATGGCAAACAACAACTTTGCAGCCTTCGTTTACAGGGCATGGCATGTTTAGTGGCACTGGTTTTATCAACAAAGAAGGAAAACCAGCTGCGATCTATCATGGACAGGGATCGGTGTTGCGAGGTATTTGAGTCCTGTCAAATCACCCGTTAGCTCGTCGTGAATATCACTGGCTATTCTATCTCTTTCTTTTATAAGTGTCATTTCTTTTACTATTTTGAGTTGTTGATTCTCATTATACAATTCAAAATTGTTTTCCATCATAGCATATACAAAGCAAATCAACTCAAAGCTGGTAAATAGCCTTATGAGAAAGACATGGGTAGCTGTATTAAAAGTAAATGTACATATCCAACCTATAAATAGAAATATTCCGCCTAGTAATATAGCTTTTGAAGCTTTTGATGGATGAACAAGTACGTATTTTGATAGTACAAAGAATTGGAATATTCCGCTTAGAGCTCCAAATGAATAGGTAAATATTCTGGAAGCATAAGAAGAATTCAGTCTTAAGATGGCCTCGAACAGGATAAATGTAATACAATATATAAGCCAATGTTTTAGTGGTGTGATTAATAATCTTGTTATGGTTATAATCAGGAAGAAAGCTTTGAAGAAATAGTGTATAGAATAGGAAAATGAGAAGACCTATAGGGAATTGTCCCATATCCCATGAAATATAACTGTGTGAAAATTCGAAAAAGTAGTTATCATATTCAAAATCTCTCCACATATATATAGCTAATAGAATTACATAATAGATATACCAGAGTAGGTACTTGTATTTTAATTTAAAATAAAAATAGATGGCTGTAATCAATAGTATTAATAACAGGCCAAAAAAAACGCCATTGAACACGGTAGCCCATTGATCAGTTCTGAATTTCTGTACTTCATAGTAGTAGGCTTCATATAGATTAAAATTTGGCTTGTTATGAAAAGTTGGTTGATTCATCTTTAAATACACAGTGTCGATGCTATTAGATTTTATTATTCCATTTTTATCATAAGACCAACCTTGGCCTGACAAGAACATTTGAACACTATGGTCATTTTTTTGAATATATGCGCTGGTAGCGGGATGGCTTAATTTTAATATTAAGTTTAAAGGAGAGTGGGTATTATTATTCAATACAAACCGAAACCAAAAATCATATCATTGCGTATCCACTTTGAAGGCATAATATTATTCTCCAAGGTTTCAAATTTATTTTGATTGTAAGCAGCTAATACTTCTTGTATGCCTGCTTTTTTATCCATTGCTATGCAATAGCCTAAAACGTAAGGGTCTATCCTCTTGTGTTTAAATGTACTATCCAGCTCACATATTTGGCTAAAACCTTTAAAAGGCATACAGTTTAAAAGCAGTAAAAAAAGTATTATGGTTCTCACTAATAATAAAGATAAAAAATACTGCTAGATGTATAAACCAAATAAAGCGATTGCGCAATTTGCCTCTTAAGTGTTACGACCTCAAGAAACAGACTCCGTCTTTGCTGATGATAGAATGTGTTGAAAATCAATCGTCAATTGAGCTTAGAATTTCTAAAGCTCAATTTGTATTTAAGATAAACCTACTCCTCACTTTTAAGCCTGAAATCAATCTTTGGGTGCGCATCCTGCACCATTCGCAAAGTCCAGGGTGACTCAGCTAAGAAGACCATTTTTCCATCTTTATCCTGTGCGAGATCTTTTTTTCTTCGCTGAATAAATTCAGTCATGGCGGCTGAATCTTCAGAGCTTACCCAGCAAGCTTTGTGTAAAGAAATCGGTTCATATACACAGGAGGCTCCATACTCGTGTTCCAGCCGATATTGAATTACATCAAATTGTAAGGCACCTACTGTACCTATTATTTTTCTACCACTATCTTCCTTGGTAAAAAGTTGAGCGACGCCTTCATCCATCAATTGCTCAATGCCTTTGTTTAATTGTTTTGTCTTTAATGGATTGGTATTTAATACGTATCTGAACTGCTCTGGAGAGAAGGCCGGAATTCCTTTGAAATGAAGTGATTCTCCTTCAGTGATAGAATCACCTATTTTAAAGTTGCCGCTATCATACAATCCTACTATATCCCCGGGGTATGCTTCATCTACAACTTCTTTTTTAGCCGCTAAAAACGAATAGGGGTTGGAGAATCGAAGGCTTTTATTTTGTCTAACCAGTTTATATGGTTTGCCTCTTTCGAAAGTACCGCTTACTACTCTTACAAATGCAATGCGATCTCTATGCTTAGGATCTATATTAGCATGTATCTTAAATACAAATCCGGTAAACTTTTTCTCTTCCGGATTAATCAATCTTTCTTCAGTTTCACGAGGTTGGGGATCCGGGGATATTTCTACAAAACAATCCAGTAATTCTTTTACACCAAAATTATTTACAGCACTACCAAAAAACACGGGTGAAATTTTACTATCCAGGTAGTCCTTCACCTGAAAGCGAGGATATACTGTAGTTACCGTTTCAAGATCTGAGCGTAGCTCTTTGGCAGCTGTTTCCCCAATATGTTTTTCGAGTTCGTTGGAATTAAGATCTTCTATTACTATAGTTTCATCTTCCCCTTGTTTTGCATGTGGTTTAAATAGATTCAGTCTTTTTTCGAACAGATTATATACGCCTTGAAATCTTTGTCCCATACCAATGGGCCAACTCAGTGGAGTCACATGTAGATTCAGTTTTTTCTCCACTTCATCTAATAAATCAAATGCATCCTTTCCTTCACGATCCAATTTATTTATAAATACCATCATGGGTGTCCGACGCATGCGACATACTTCTACCAGTTTTTCTGTTTGAATTTCGACACCTTTAGCCACATCTATTACCACCACAGCACTATCTACTGCTGTAAGTGTGCGATATGTATCTTCAGCAAAATCCTGGTGGCCCGGAGTGTCCAGTAAATTTATCAGAATGTCCCTATACTCAAAAGCCATAACTGAAGTAGCTACTGAGATACCTCTTTGTCTTTCGATATCCATAAAGTCAGATGTAGCGGCTTTTTTAATCTTATTTGATTTAACTGCACCGGCTACTTGGATAGCTCCTCCAAAAAGCAATAGCTTTTCAGTAAGCGTAGTTTTACCGGCATCGGGGTGAGAGATAATTGCAAATGTTCGTCGAGGCTGGATCTGATCAGGCATAACTTGGGGCGCAAATATAGTAAGAATGGGCTTATAAGACTTAGCCTTGCAAACACTTACTTATCAAATGAGTATATAGACTCTTTAATTAACATTTAAACTTTTATCTATTCGGTTTGAATCTTCAAGACCCTTTTACATATTTTCAACTTTCAATTTTTTATTCTTAACTACATTGCAACTTTAAGTTTTTTGCCCTGATTTGATAACTTTTAACTTTTGAAAAACTGTACTTTAAACCGAAGAATTAGAGTGAAGCTTTTTCCAAAAGCCTCTTCATGACACTCCTTTTTTTATCTCATTTGATATAGCTTTACCAGGTCTTTTAATTCATCCATTGACCTATTGGTTTTAGGGTATTGGGAAGGGATTTCCATTCTGCTATAAGTTTGAAAATATAGCAAACAAGCATCCTTCCACCACTCCGCCTCCCAGCGCTGCCTTTTAAGTTTGTTTTCTATATAATAAAAAGTCTCTGCATCAATGAATGACTTCACACTTTGCCATTCATCAATAAATCCATCTACCTGTTTGATGCCATCATGGTATCTTTTGCACAATTCTTCCCAAAGTGTATTTCCCGTAGAAAGTCTATGATTCCAGTCTACGTGATGAAACCACAACAGATATTGTAAAGGAATTTTATCGGGATCATTCCAGGCAGCGATCACTTCAGGAGCATAAATATTTAGTGCCCCAGTACCGCTACTTGTTCGATTAAAACCCAAACCAGCACTATCTGCCCTATGGTAATAAATCGCCGTCCAATCCATGCGACCACTTTTTTCCAACCAGGGCTGTGGACCAAAATGTATACCCTCACCCATGATATGATGAAGTCCTATCGGTGTCATATAATTTACACACGCTTCTCTGGAATTCATCATAATATCATTTATTTTATTCACGGCATTTTGGTCATTAGTTAAGGTCATGCGGATCCATTCTTTGGCAATTTCGCTAGCAGACATTTCAGGATTCCAGGCTAGCCTACCAAAGGAATACCAATTTGCCTGATTAGCTGTGTGACCTGTCCAGTTCCGATCCGATCCTGTATTTGCTACTCCGGCTATCCCCGAAATTTGGTGATGATCTAGCGTGCCATCGATAACTTTTGAAACTGTACTTCCTTTGCCTTGAGCATAAGTATCTGCCTCTAATACCTCTTTGAATAAAGTTCCGAGGTAAACCCAATGAGTTGCAAAACCAAGATATTCCTGGGTGATTTGAAACTCCATCATCAGGGGTGTTTTGGGCATAGCTCCAAACAAGGGATGAAAAGGTTCGCGGGGTTGAAAATCAATAGGACCATTTTTTACCTGTACCAGGACATTCTCATTAAATTGCCCATCCAATGGTTTGAATTCGGTGTAAGATTCTGTCGCCCTATCATTTTTCAGATCGGCTTTATACACAAATGCCCGCCACATCACAATGCCTCCATATGGTGCCAATGCTTCGGCCAGCATATTGGCGCCATCAGCATGGGTGCGATGATAATCCTGAGGTCCGGGTTCCCCTTCACTATTTGCTTTCACCACAAATCCTCCAAAATCGGGAATAAGGGCATATATTTCGGTGGCTTTGTTTTTCCACCATTGCCTCACTTCGGGATCCAATGGATCAGCAGTTTTAAATCCCGATAAATATATGGGTGAGGTAAACCGAACCGATAAATATGTTTTGATACCATACTTCCTGAAAACATTAGCCAGGGCAGCTACTTTTTTCAAATATTCCTGACTCAAAAATCGTGCACTTGCATTTACATTATTTACTGAAGTACCATTTATACCTATGGAAGCATTTGCTCTTGCATAATCGATATAGCGGGAATCAATAACATCGGGAAGATCGTACCAGTCCCATAACGAACTACCGGCATAGCCTCTTTCAATAGTGCCATTTACATTGTCCCAATGGTTGAGCATTCGAATGGCGATTTTGGGAGCATCCGTTATATCCATATTTTCAATTGGCTGTAAAGTCTGGATAGTCCTGAGCAAAGCAAATGATCCATATAATATTCCCTTATCAGAAGATGACTGAATATGAATATTCTTGCCATCAAAGGTGAGCCAATACCCTTCATTATTAATTACTTTCGGAGATTTTTCCAAAATGATGGCGCCGTGGTTTGCAGAAGCAATTGGGATTTCTTTACTCAATAAGCCCTGAAGACCTACTTGAAGCTCGTGTACTGCACTTTGTATAATATCAGTGTTATCGTATGTAATTTGAATCGACTTAATCTTTTTTGAATAATTTTTTAGAGCTGTGGCATTACTGATTTTATCATATTTAAGCCAAAGTCGGTAACCATCATCTGCAGATAAGGATATGATGGATAGAAGAAATGATATCGAAAATAAAAATCTCATGTAAATCTATTTTGGAATGGATAGCTAAAGTAGTGATAATACCTTTTAATTACCTTTGATTTCAAATTGTTTACCATGCAGTCCTGGATCTTCTACGCTATCATAGCCACTATTACTGGGGGCATTGCTTTGGTATTTGCCAAAATGGGCATGCGGGATGCCAATGAAAGCCTGGCTTTAGTGATTCGAACAGGAGTATTATTTATGATAGTGCTTTTAGCCGCAGTGATTAATAATGGATTCAAAGAGATCAGGCAAGTTCCCACCCGAGCCTGGCTATGGTTTG
>JBBSBH010000026.1:0-65782 GCA_038251405.1 Chitinophagales bacterium | reverse complement strand
GGTCGATGAAATAGTTGAATTGAAAACCAACTATTTATCGAGGTTAACCTCCTATGAGTCTGATACGACTATTGGAGTCATCAGACCTGAGTTTTGAAAATGTAACTATTTCTTACCATTTTAAATCAATATAAATAATTCATTTTCAACACCTCAGATTTTGCATAGAAATTCTAATGCAAAATTTCGGTTTAATTTATATTTCAATTTTAGGATTAACCTAAGGATAAAAAAATATTAACTCAGAAACTTCTGTTAAATATTACATATAACAATTTGAATAACAGAAACTGCTACCGCCTCTAATTGATCATCTTCACATTAAAACACTAAATTTGTAAAAAAAAGAATTTGCAAAACAAGAATGTTTCGGTTATCATTCCAGTGTTAAATGAAGAGAAATATTTACCAGCTTTAATCAGTTTTTTGCAGAAATCTATAAGGACTTCGGATGAAATAATTATAGTGGACGGAGGCTCTACTGATGGGACTAAAGAAATATGTCAATCATTTGGCATACAAATGATTGAGTCTAATGTTTGCTCCAGAGCCAAACAAATGAATACCGGGGCACATCAAGCAAAAGGAGATATTTTATATTTTTTACATGCTGATGCGGTACCTCCGAAAAATTTTATAGATCATATTACTCAAGCCATAGAAAACGGCTTTCATATAGGAGGTTATCCATTGCAAATTGGAACCCGCAAATCATCTTTGAAATCAATCAATTCTCTGATGACCAGATTCAACCTATTGATTTTTCAGGGCGGTGGCGATCAGAGCATGTTTATAAAAAAATCCATTTTCCATCAACTTCATGGCTTTGATGAATCTTTTGTAATTATGGAGGATTTTGATTTCATCAGAAGATGTAGAAAAAAGAAGTTAAAAAGAGCCATCATGGAGCAACACATACAAGTATCCGATAGAAAATATCAACGCAATAGTTATCTCAAAGTGCAAATAGCCAATTTACTGGCTTATTCTGCTTTTAGCTTTGGAGTCTCTCCGGTGAGAATAAGATCGATGTATGGGTCAATATTGAAGTAAATCAAATCATAAGCTCTCCTACATGAGCATTATGTGCCTTATATCTTCCCTTAGAAAATTTACTACCATTAAATATTTCCGTTTTTTGAAGCAAAGATCTTTCCTCCTTAGGAAGTTTTATAAAATCAGCACATTTCTGAGAACAAGAATTATCATATTTGAAAGCACATTCCGGACATTGAATAAAAAGAATATGGCACGCATCATTGGCACAATTGGTATGGTCATCACAATGGTCTCCGCATTGATGGCATCGGGCGATTACATCAGCGCTTATACGCTCACCTAATCGCTCATCGAATACAAAATTTTTTCCAATGAAAAGATTAGGCAATCCTTCATTTTCTACATCATGAGCGTACTTTATAATTCCGCCCTCCAGTTGAAAAACATTTTTAAACCCATGGTGTTTTAGATAAGCACTGGCCTTCTCACAACGAATGCCACCTGTACAATACATGATTACAGGGTTCTCTTTTTTATCATGAAGCAGATCAGCCACGATCGGCAGTGATTCTCTAAAAGTAGTTACATCCGGTGTGATAGCATTTTTAAAATGTCCAACCTCGCTCTCGTAATGGTTGCGCATATCCACAATAATCGCATCTGGTCGCTGCACTATTTTATTGAATTCATCAGCGTTTAAATGGGTCCCGCAATCAGCTGAATCAAATGCCGGATCAAGAATGCCATCAGCAACTATCTTGGGGCGTACTTTTATGATCAGGGCAAAAAAAGATTTAGTATCATTTTCCACAGCAATATTCAATCGGATATCTTTCAATTCTTCAAATGAATTCAATACAGATTTAAACACCTCAAAAGAATCAGAAGGTATGCTCACCTGGGCATTTATCCCTTCGGTGGCCACATAGATGCGTCCCTTCAAATCAATATTATCAAAAGCTGCATAAAGTTTGTTTCGGAATAGCTGCGGTAGATCGATGTGAAAATATTTGTAAAATGAAATCACTGTACGCATTTCATGAATAGAGGCATACTTTTGTTTGAGTTCTTTACGATTGATTTGGTTGTGTAATTTTCGCGGCATATGAAAGAGCAAAGATAAAGGTCTAAAATTAATCTAGATTTTACATGAATCTTCGTGATTCAGAATTATGTAAATTCAACAAACGGTGATACAAAAGTCACATTATCAATTTTTAATTCTACTGTCGCCATTTGTACCCATATATCCACCCCATAAAATAGAATTAGCATTCCAGGTAGTTCTAATTCTTGAAACATACATTCCACCAACTCCATCTATTTTATAGGTGTTTTTTAAATAGCAAGTGATTATATCTAATTTTTGATCATGATCTAAATCTCCAATCCAAGGTGTAGTACTAATGTTTTTGAATTTTCGGACGCTATCCACCTTAATTATTTTACCACCTGGAAAATCAAACAGTATCAATTGCTCCTTATTGTTATCATAATCCAATGCTCCAAGTTTAGACTCAAAATCAATATGTATCATAACTTCATTTTCTTTATCAAAGTCAGCTTGAAATACTACAGGGGATGAAAAACCTACATCACCTATAGAATCCTTAAAAATAAAACTTCCATCTCTTCCATCCAATGCAAACTCTATAACCCCATGATTCTCAGGCCAGTTTCCTTTTGTAAAAAATCCAAACAAATCTAGGACGCTGTCCTGATTGAAATAGCCGGGAACTAGCATATTGTTACACTCTAGTGAATGCATATCATGATGCCATAATAGTGTATTGCTTTTACCATCGATGGCTGAGATAAAGCCATCATGAGAGGTCGCAATAATATCTTCAATACCATCTTGATTAAGATCTACTAAAGTTGGTGGAGCTATATATCCCTCATGCTCACTATGTGCTAGTCGGACACTACTTTTCAATGAATTGTTTTTTAATGAATCAAGAGATACTTTGTATAAATTACCCCCAAAGGTTTCGCCACCAGTACCATAGATAATAAATTTTTTACCTTGCACAGTTGTTACTATCGGGGAGCAATAATTTTCTAAACCATCAGGCACAGTATCGATCGCTAAGATTTTGCCCGACCTACTATCGACTATCATTAACGTTCCAGGATGCCTATCTACCATAGAGTTGGCCACCGCTCTAGCATTGCCTCCATTTGCAGCAAGAAGATCCTCTAATCCATCGCCATTCATATCATCAATTATTTGGCAATTGAAAAAATTATATCGGGCATAAGATTTTGCGTCATTTCCGTTGCTCTCCACAGCATACTGCCAAATTACAGCTCCATTTTTTCCATCTATAGCGATCAAGTTTTTAGACCTCCCCCCAATGATTACATCTACTGTGCTATCCTGATTAATATCTATAAAACTTGGTGATCCCACTATTTGATCAGTAGTAGCCACTTGCCACAATATGGCACCATCATTTCCATTTATTGCAATTACGCCTTGATCACATGGAGTAAATTCAGCCATCCCTGCGCCTATGACAATGTCCAGAATACCATCTCCATTGAGGTCCGCACATCGAGGTGAAGATTGGCTACCAATGGCAGGAAAAGGTGTATTCCATCCATTATGCAAGTTAGTTTCACTGCGAGACTTACATGATTGGATTATTATCAGAATTAAAAGAATTATTATTAACCTTAAAAAACGCATCATTTCATTAAAAAATATTTATTCAATTTCCATTTCCAATTTCTATATATTTTAGTGTTCATATTCTTTCATTACATTTAAGGTTGCCAATATGGTGGCTTTATAAGCGTACTTTCATCTATAGATAAGCAATTTATGCAATCTGGAGTAGGTGAAGAATTAAATCTAGGTCTACACTTTGGTGCAATATCAACTTGGTTTAATGATTGTGGATTAGCAAAAAAACGTACTGATTTTACCCCATTTACTGAAAAATAGCCTACCACTTTCTGTTCTGGATTAGTTTCATTATAAAGATTTCCCTGAACTGTTCCTGGCGGGGAATCAAATAAGTTTCCGCTAATTTCAGTTACAGATTTTACAGAAGACCAGTAATTGTATTCTTCCAATGTCATGGCCAACTGCTGTATATGAAAACAATACTGGCCAGCAAATCGGTAATCTAGTGCGGTATTAATAAATGGTTCGTCTCGAATCATTTTATCATTTATAGTTCTACTATCAAATAATTTTAAATTATTTAAATCAACATTATTTTTCACATAACAAAGTTTAGTGCTTAAAGCTCCAGGATAATTTTCTTTAAATTCATATTCACCTTCTGCTCTCCATCTTAAATACAAATCTTCATTATGCTGTCTGAGATCTGTATTTACATACAATATTAATCTCTTATCTATTGAAACATTACCGGCCGTATTGATATATGTCACATCCTTTACTTCAGTATTTATTTGTCCTATCAAAGGCGCCGCGGATAATTTTTGAGGAGCACTTATTATTAATTGACCATCTTTCAATTTTACTTGAAGTGTATAAATCCTGCCTGGTTCACATTTAAACTGCTTCTGGTAAATTCCAGCCTTTCCTTCGGTGAATAGATATTTATTACTTGCATCATCTGATACTATAACTTCAGCCCCTCCAATAGGCTCTTGAATATTATCGTTACCAACACCAATAACGGAAGACTTGTGTAATCTAATAACATGATCGGCAAGGCTATCTGTAATTTGACCATCTACTACCACGTTACTTTGGGTGTCTTTGATTTTCAACTTAATCTCATCTAAACATTGACCAAAGCCACATGCTACAAAAGATAATAGAATGTATTTATAATATTTCTTCATAGTAAACAAATCTTAGGCTATTTAAAATTTAAAATTATAAGTCACAGCTGGAAACATAGTACCTAATACTGCCAGCCTATAAGCGGTAATTTTTTGAAAAGCTTTTTGTCGGAAAAATACTGAATACGCATTTTTCCTTGCGTACACATTATAAATAGAAAATGTAATACTATTTTCTTTGCCAATTTTTTTTCCCCAAGGACCGATAGTATAGGCAAAGTCTAATCTATGAAAATCAGGTATTCTATATTCATTTCTATTTGAAAAAATCGGTATGTTTAGGACATTACTGTTTATAAAAGAACTAATAGGAGCAGTAGTAGGCCTGCCCGTACTATAGGTGAAATTTACAGAAATATTTTGCTTCTCAGATGCTTTATAATTATAGTTTAAATTTAAAACATTTGGTTTATCATAATTTGATGGGTACCAATCGCCTTGATTTACACCCAACTGGGTTGAGGATGCTTCCACTTTCCTCAGAGACCTGGAATACGTATAATTGCAGTCAAAACGATTTCTTCCATAATTTTTGCTTAATGAAAATTCTATTCCATAGGCTCTGCCTTTTCCTTGTAAAAGTTCAGTTTCAATATGTTGATTCATTACTAATTGAGCAAAATCCTTATACTCTATTAAATTATCAATTTTTCTATAGAAAACAGACACGTGTGTTTGAATAGTATTATTTTTAAAATTGCTAAAATATCCTAATGAAAAGTTAGTAGCTTGCTCAGGTGTTACATATTGATTTGCTAGTTGCCAAATATCTACTGGAGTAGCGGATGCCGTATTTGAAATTTGACTAATGTATTGATATACTCTGCTAATTCCTGTTTTGATGGAACTGGATGAATTCAAGCTGTATCGAATAGATAATCTTGGTTCAAAACCACCATATGAAACTATCTTTTGGCCAGGATTGTAATGGAGGCTATCTACTATAGTGCCTTCTGATTTAGGCGATTCTTCTATATATTGATAAACTGTTTTGGCTCCAGTACTAAGATAATATGTATACCTAAGTCCGGCTATAATTTCCAATTTCCCACCTATTTTTAGTTGGTTTTGAATAAAAAATGCATTTTCCTGTCCATTCTCCTTCATCAGAGATCTAGAATTTATATTGGAAGTATTTTCAAAAGCATTAAGTGTACCCGGAGCTATTATAAAATTGTTTTTATCATATCCTGCTTCAATAATATAATTTTTTGAAGCCTGATAAAACCCATGTAAATAACCTCTCAAATATTGAACACTATTGTCAAATCTGGATTGATTATTCCCTGCTATATCATAAAGGCTGCTATTGTATTTACCTACATTAAAATTCAGATCTAAATTAAGTCTTTTACCTACAATCTGATTTAAATTTAAAGCTGCAGAATTAGTTTGATAATCAAATTTTACTTCTTCTGCAAATTGAAAATTGTCTGCACTACTGAATGTACTTATTCGAAGTTTGGTACTTTTAGTAAGCCGAGCATCCATCCTCGCTGTAATATCATTAAAAAATGCGTTACTTTTTCTCAAATCAAGATTGTTTACCCTTTTTAATAACCAATCAAAATAGCTAGCTCGTGCACCCACTATAAATGATACTTTGTTTTTAATCATTGGCCCTTCTACAGCAAGTCTGGATGTAACAATGCCCACTCCGCCTTTGACAATAAATTTCTGCTTATCTCCTTCTCTTAAATTGACATCCAATACTGAGGATAATCGACCACCAAATTTGGCAGGAAAATCAGCTTTATACAATGTAATACCTTTTACCAGATCTGGATGAAACAATGAAAAAAATCCCAAGGCGTGAACAGGATTTATAATCAAATTACCATCCTGCAGAATCAAATTCTCATCCGTATTACCTCCCAATACATTAAAGCCTGAAGCACCTTCTCCTACTGAGCTAACTCCAGATAAAGATTGTAGACTTCTCAAAACATCTGCTTCCCCCAAAAGCCTTGATTTTTCTTCAATTGTTTTGATACTCATTTGCTCTACACTATTTAAAACATTTGTAATGTTTTGGTTTTGTCTATTTTGCTGGATGGTTACTTCGCCTAGATTAATAGCCTGTTCTTCCAATTGAAAATCATGAACCGCCTCTTTATAAATATAAATCTCATCAGTTCGTGTTTCAAACCCTAAAAAACTGATTTGAAGAGTGTTTTTTCCTTTTGGTAAAATAATTGTAAAATTTCCTTTTTCATCAGAAACAATACTTTTATTGCTCTCTACTGAATACATTAACGCTCCTGCTATGGACTCCTTTGAGCTTTCATCTCTAATCTGACCAGAAAGCTTGAACTCTTTAGAAGTAGTTAAAGTATCATTTCCAAAGGTCAAAATCTGCAGTGGTAAATTGTTTTGACCAATTAATGTGCATATTGATCCAATAGTCAAGTATGAATAGAAAATCAACTTCAGAATTAATGAATTAAATCTCTTTCTATTAGTCATTAGAAATGAATTTACTTTTAATATTTTTAGCACTTTACACTTTAAAATATATTTATATAGTCAACCATTTGGATTATTATTTCGAAAACATCAACGCAGATTCATTGTTTCTGGCGATTAGCATAAGTTTCTTTGCTTGTGATTTTATCATACTTGCATCTCTCACTTGACCTAAAATATTGATGCCGCTACTTGATGGGGCAATAAAGTCAAAATCTCCTTTGCCATTTCCCTTCAATAAAACACCTCGCGATGAATCATGATGACCAGCCTCGGGTTTTAACCCATAAAAATTGCCTCCCATCCATATATCCTTGATATTGTCGCCATCTAAATCATCTATTACAATACCATACACCGGACTTATTTGAGCTTCTCTGGGCAATGGCTTTAATTGAAGATTACCATTCTTGCTCCATAAAATAGAAGATTCGAGCGTTTCGGTAATATAACTTTTTGCTCCTTTTTTTTCTTCGTCAGTAAACAAATTATAATAGGTCATCTTTGCATAATCTTCATATTTCAAAATTCGTTTTTTTAATGAAGGAATTTGGTCTGAAAGATCTTTTTTGGAAGCAAATGGATATGACTTACTGTCATTTGGTGGAAACCAATTAATAATAAAATCTGACTTATTATTCTTATCAAAATCATTTACATACATGATCAATGGCTTGGAAGTGTCTGCTTTGAATTTAGAATTTAAACCCCAATTTCCTAATACATAGTCATCAAACCCATCACCATCCAAATCCCCCGCTTTTATGCTAGTCCACCAGCCCATGCTTTTGGGAATGATTTTACTACCACTTAATTCTTTACCATTATTTATAAGTATTAGTATGGGAGTCCATTCGCCTACTAGTACTAAATCCTTGTCGCCATCATGGTCTACATCACTCCACACACCACCAGTAATCATACCAAGAGCTTCGATATTTCTAGGCATTATATCCTGCCATTTTCCTGAACCATCATTTCGAAATAAATAACTTCTTGGAGGTATACCATAATTTCCGGGAACTGACCTACCTCCTATAAATACATCCATGTCATTGTCTCCGTCCCAATCAAATGGAAGCACGCAAGAAAAATTTCCTGCTGCTTGCGGTGTTTTTTCAATTTCAAATTTAAAATTCCCAATTCCATCATTCTCGTAATATCGCATGATAAAATGCTTTACACCCTTTTGGGACTCATTTCCCCCAGATCCAATAAGCAGGTCTAGATCACCATCTCCATCAACATCAAATAGAGCACCGCAAGTGCTCTCCAAATCGATGTCAGGTTTAGAAAGCGCTGAAGAATTCCTTAAGAATTTTCCATTCTTCATTTGAATAAACAATTTATCCTCATCCTGACTAGCGCCAAGTAAAATAAAATCTTCAAGAAGATCTCCGTTTACATCGCCTTGAATAATTTTGGGGCCTTCGGTAGATAGCATATGTGGCAATAAAATTTCAGAATCAAAATCATTATAAACATTTTCCTTGTGATCATGATTCCCTTCCATCAATTGGGCAGTAACATCTCTATACAAAGGAGTACTAATCGATTTAGAAATGGCAAATTTTCCTTTGGCTTCATTTTGAAATAGGGTTATTTTTTTATTTACACTGACTTGGTTTAAAATTTGATAAGACTGATCTGGCCAAACTACTGTAAGTGTATCTATCAAAGTATCGACACCTACTCCAAATATCAAATTTGGATCAACGCCACTTTCAAAACCTCTGGAAGTATAATTTTGCAAAACCTGTTTTTTCCCATTTATATTTATTGTTACAGTGGCACCAATTCCAAAAGTGTTTTTGCTATTACCTTTAAGTCTAATCTTAAGGTAGTTATTGTCAGAATTATTTTTATATACAAAAGCTGACATATTTACATTGTTCACTACCAAGTCTAGATCACCATCATTGTCTAAATCGCCATAGGCAGCACCATTCGAAAAACTTGCTTGGCCCAAGCCCAGCTCCTTAGCTCCATTTTTAAATACAGGGAGTTCGCCTGCTTTATTGTTTAGTTGATTTTGAAAAGCAAAATTCGAGATGGGATTAGAAGGAATAAATTGTGCAAAATCTCTCCAGTCAAATTTTCCCTTTGCCAATACTACTTTTTTTACAGCGTCTTGATCATTGATAAAATTAGTAAAGTCACCATACATGATATCCCTATAGATGCCGTTGGAAACAAATATATCTTTCCATCCATTATTATCAAAATCAAAAATCAATGACCCCCAACTCCAGTCAGTAGCACTCACACCAGCCAAATTTGCTATTTCTTGAAAATATCCATTACCATTATTTATTTGCAAAGTATTTTGAAGAATTTGATAATGATAACTGTTGCGATATTTAAAATCTTCCAAATGAAATGGATCAAACATAGTCATAGTCTTCAATCGATAATTATCAGCAGGTAACATGTCAGTAGTAAAAATCTCCATAGCTCCATCGTTGTTAATATCAGCTATATCTGAGCCCATGCTAGACACCGAGCAAATACTTATTCGATGGGTAAGATCTTCTGCAAATTTTCCATTGCCAAGATTTATATATAGGTAATCTCTTTCCCAAAAATCATTACTGATATAAATATCCGGCAGATAATCTCCATTGACATCACTTACTGAGACTCCTAATCCAAAACCAATTTTGCTATTAAAAATATTTGCCTCCTGCGTTACATCAGAAAAAGATTTACCATCATTTCTCATAAGCTTATCGCCCCCCAAATTATCTCTATCTGATCGAGAGGTAACATTTAAACTTATCTTTTCTGGATTTTTAAACGAATTATTCAAAATATAACAATCTAAATCTCCATCCCTATCATAATCAAAAAATGATGCATGGGTAGAAAATCCCTGATCATTTAATTTGTATTCTGAAGCTACTTCTTTGAATTTTGGAATTGGATTTTCTTTAGTCGCATTACCCAAATTAATAAATAATTCATTTTCTCGATTGTCGCCTTTCACATCTCCAGAGTTGCAAACATAAATATCTAACCACCCATCGCCATTTATATCAACCATAGTGACTCCTGTACTCCACGACTTTGAACCACCTACTCCTGCTGTATCAGTAATATCCACAAATGACCAATTGCCTTTGTTTAAGTACAATTTATTTTTTTGCATGTTGGCGGTAAAATAAATGTCTACTAATCCATCATTATTTAAATCTCCTATAGCTACCCCACCACCATTATAATAATTTCTATATGTGAGTATGTTAAACTCAGCACTATCATCTACTTTGTTTACAAAATCAATACCTGTTTGCTCTGAAGATAATAGTGAAAAAAGAGTAGTAGTATTGTGAGGAATCTCTGTAACATCATTTTTTTCATTTCCTGCATTTTTACAGGACGCTGAAATCATGCAGAAAAAAAGAACAAACCAAATTGCAGGCCTACCAATTAACAAAGTTTCATTTTTTTTATCATCCATCATTTATACAAAAGTATTAAACGAACTATCGAATTATAATAAAAAGAGCTTTCTTCAAACTAAAAAGGCAGGAACAATCTCCTGCCTTTAAAGAATTAATTTTACATATTGATTAATACCCAGGGTTTTGTTTTAACTGAGCAACTCCGTCTTTTTTGCTCAATTCTATCTGAACCGAAGGAATAGGATATAAATTATGTTTATCTGAAAATGGAGTAGCATCTTTAAGATATGTTCGCTTTGAGCTTTCCACAGATAAATAGTCATTCAAAACTTGCTTGGCTACACCCCATCGCTTCAAGTCAAAAAATCTATGACCTTCCAATGCAAGTTCTAATCTTCGTTCAGTTCTTACTGCAGCTCTGGCAGCTTCTTTGCTAGAAAAAGGAGCATCATAAGTGCCTACTTTATACGTTGCCCATGTAATTTTGGGGTCATTAATATTATTGGTTGTACCGCCATCAGCACCTTGAGCACAAGCCCCTGCTCTCTTTCTTATCATATTCACCAATTCTCTTGCTCTCTCTAAAGAGCCTACTTCAACTTCAGTTTCAGCCAACATTAATAAAACATCTGCATATCTTATGATAGGTCTATTAACTGAATTCAATTGAAGATTAGACCATCCCACAGAGCTTAATTCACCAGCATTTGGAGCAAATTTCTTTGGAGAATATGGTCCCGCCCAAGAGCGTGATCTAATCCATTCTGGAGCGTGAGTTCCCCATTCTAAATACGGTACACCATCTCTGCCTACTGTCCAATCAAGTCTTGGATCTACATTATCCGTAAGTGTAACATCAGAACTGTTGAAATCGGTAATTGGTAATCCATTTGCATCAGTTTTGTTCGCATTTACTAAATTTTGAGATGGCTGATGAAATCCACAACATCCAAATGGACTTCCACCATGAGGATTATTTAATCGATCTGCAAAATTTCCATTTTGACCTTCACTAGTTCCATCATTAACTGATGATTGAATAGAGAATATCATTTCAGATCCATTTTCTGTAGATACAGCAAATGCTTCCCTGAAGCAGGGCGCTAAGGCATACTTTTTACTATTTACTACTGCATCAAACTGAGCTTTGGCACCTGCAAAATCACCTTTGTATAATAGCACTTTACCAAGGTATGCTTGAGCAGCACCTTTGGTTGCTCTTCCTATCTGGCTTTGAGATTCTGGCAGTTTGGTAATTGCAGATTTAAAATCCTCAATGATTTTAGTGGAAATATCATCGGTATTTGGTTTTCTAAAGTCATCATCGGCTTCTGTATAATATGGTACATTTCCCCACATTTTCCATGCATCAAAATGAAAATGAGCTCTTAAGAACTGAGTTTCTCCTTCTATCACCGTCTTATTAGCAGCTGGTATATTAGTTGCTGAGGCAGCAAGTTTTAAAGCGGAATTAGCTCTAGCAATACCTTCATATAATGCTTTAAACTTACCATCAAAATAAGTATTTCCAGGAGTCCATTGATACAATTCTATTTGAGAAACTTCACCTTGATCACCAGGTTCAGAACCTTTGTAAGCATCATCAGATGCAACTGACCCCCAGATCCAATTACTTCCAGCGGTAGGCCAAGGTGGAGAAAACTGTCCCCAGTCTGCATTCCAACCATCCAACATGGAGTAGGCGGAAATTAATGCAGCTTGAACTCCCGCTTCGTTGGCTAAAGTACCCCCATCAAGGGAGGCCTGAGCAGGTGCATTCAAGAAGTCATCTGAGCACGAAAAAATCAAAAGTGCTCCTAAGACAACTGACATTGATAAATAATATATTTTTTTCATTAATTTTTAAATTGAAAAGTTTAAATAAAATTAGAATCCAACATTTAATCCTAACATGACGGTTTTGGAAGTTGGGTAATTTCCGAAATCATTACCTGCCCACTGGTCAGAGTTTCCTCTGGTACCGAAGCTAGACAATGCAGGATCTATTCCACTGTATTTAGTAATGGTAAATGCATTTTGAGCAGAAAGATATACACGGAATTTACTGATACCCCATGAAGTAAGTTTACCGCTATTGAAAGTATATCCTAGTTGCATATTCTTAGCTCTCAGATACGATCCATCTTCTACATAAAAAGAATTTGGTCTTTCACTAAATACATCGTTTTCATCTAAAATAGGAAAATCTCCGTTTGGATTCAACGTAGGATGAAAAGATCTTACTAATGTTTCTTTTCTGATGTTAGTATTGAAGAATCGGAATACTTCGAATAACTTGTTATAGTTAAAAATTTCATTACCGATTGAAGCAAATAAGAAAGTTGTAAAGTCAAATCCTTTATAATCAACTCCAATATTCAAACCTAAAGTAAGATCAGGATGATATTTACCAATTGGGCCTAGATCACTGTCGTTTATTTTACCATCACCGTTCAAATCTTTAAATCTGATACGGCCTATAGCTGCTCCATCCTGCTGGGCATGAGCATCTACTTCAGCTTTTGATCTGAATAATCCATCTGATTGATAGCCATAGAATGTACCTATAGGATTATTAAGAACATTGATCGATGTTCTTCCGATTCTGGTGTCACCACCTGTAGAGAAGAAAGAGGTAGAGTTGCCATCAATATCAATTATTTTATTCTTATAATGCGAGGCATTTAGACCCAAATTAACTCCAGCTTTGCCAATTTTGGTTTTATAATCGATTGAAAAATCAATTCCTTTATTTTCCATTTTAGCAATATTCACAAAAGGAGCTGCAGCCGTACCACCGGTAGCAGGGAGCGCAGGATTGAAGAGCAAACCATTTGTAGTACGCTCATAGACATCTACCACAAAATTAATTCTGCCATTCAGTAAACTTGCATCTAAACCAATATTGGTAGATGAATTTTCTTCCCATTTGGTATTCGCATTACCCCTATTCGTAAGAGCATACCCGGTTACAACGGAGTTATTGCTGCCGTTAATGTCATAAAATGAAGATCCTGGATCACCACCAAATCTATCAAAAGCATTTCCAGAAGGGATTTCCTGATTACCAGTTTTGCCCCATCCTCCTCGAATCTTTAAATCATCAATAAATGTATTATTCTTTAAAAATGATTCTTCACTTATTCTCCATCCAAAACTAAACGCCGGGAACACCCCATATTTTTGCGTTCCAAAATTAGATGATCCATCTCTGCGAATAGTGGCACTTACGAGGTATCTGTCTCTGTATGAATAGTCCAATTTACCAAACACGGATGCTAACGAGCTAAATGATCCATTGCTAAAAACTGTTCTTGATCCTGGATCTGCTAAACCGGTACTTAAATACCATGCATTTATATCTGTAGTAAAATAATTGGCTAATGAACCACCAATGTTTCTATTCTTACCTTTAATAGCTTCGTAACCAGCTAATACTGAAAATGTGTGATCTGCTCCAATTGATTTATTATAGTTCAGTGTATTAGTCCAAGTCCAGTTGAAGCCATTAGACCAGTTTTCACTAAAACCATTTGTAGTAGAAGGTTCAGAATTTTCCCATGTGGGGAAGTTGAACCCATCAGTAAAATTACTATAGAAATCTGTTCCGATGCTTGTTCTTGCTACCAAACCATCCATAATTCTCAAGTCAGCAAATGCATTTCCAAGAATTCGGTAAAATACTCCTTGATTATCCTTGGCACGTTCTTGCATGGCCACTGGATTGCTTCCATTACTTAATCCATTTGATTTACCGCTTGCATAATTTACGCCTGAAATATCATAAACGGGAACAATAGACTGCATTTTTAATATATTGGTCATTGTATTTCCCTCTTGTTGGTTTCCACCTCTTTGTCCTACCGAGGTAGATCTGGCCAAAGACATATTTTCTCCAATCGTAAATCTGCCTGCCTTGAAAGAAGAATTTGCACGAATTGAATATCTATCAAATTTTGTATGAATCATGGTGCCCTGTTGATTTAAGTATCCAGCAGATATATTATAAACTGCAGCATCATTTCCTCCTGAAACATTCACGTTATGCTCATTAACAGGAGCTGGATTAAATACCTCGTCCCACCAATCTGTACCTGTTTGATTGGCTTTCATTATTAATTTGTTAGGATAAGCATAGGTACTTTCATTTACCGATTTCGATCCTGGAAAACCACTATATTCATGATCATAAATATATTGAGGGACAACGCCACGACCGGCGGAGTATGGTACTTCACTGGGGATAGAAATGCCCGCATTTTCATGTCCACGCCATACTGCTTCAGAATAAAGCTTTGGATCTGTAATTAAATCATATTTACCTACAGGATTTTGAATCCCGTAATAGGTGTCATAACTTACTTTCGCTTTTCCTGCTTTTCCTTTTTTAGTTGTAATAATAATAACACCATTATTTGCTCTGGCACCATATATAGAAGCAGAGGAGGCGTCTTTCAATACCTGGATAGTCTCAATATCATTCGGGTTTAATCCTGTTCCATATGCATCCTTGACAGGAACTCCATCAATGATATACAATGGATCATTATTACCAAATGAACTTACTCCACGGATCCTAACTGTGGTTCCGGCACCTGGCTCACCTGATGTAGAAGTCTGCAATCCTGAAGCACGACCTTCCAGTTTCTGAATAAAACTAGTAGCCACTTGCTTATTCATATCTTTCGTGTCAATTACTGATACAGCTCCTGTGATATCTCTCTTCCTTTGGGAAGAATATCCAGTTACCACTACCTCATCAATCACTAAACCCTGATCAAGCTTTACATTTACAGTAAGTGTTGCTGGGACTGCAATTTCGATAGCTGTAAACCCAGTATAAGAGACCAGCAGCACATCTCCTTCTTTTGCATTTAGTATAAAATCGCCATCCAAGCCGGTAATAGTACCGACAGCTGTACCCTTCACCAATACTGATGCGCCTATCAAAGGCTCACCAGTTGATGCATCTGTAATTACTCCTTTCACTTGTGCACAGAGGTTTAGTGACAACAGGAGAAGAGCAAGGACAAAACCGTATTCACCGATTCGCTTTGTCCATTCATTTAAAGTTTTGAATTCATTCATACAATCGAGTTTCTTGAAATTAAAAAATCTTGATTTCGAAAAGGTTTTTTACAATTTAACTTGTGGTAAATCTTACCATAAGTAATAGTCAAAAGTACCATATGTATTGAGATTACCAAAAAAAATGAGACTTTTTTTTTAAATACTTTAACTAAGTCTTAGTTTTTTAAGATATTGAGACTTCTCTGATTTCTTAATCATAAGACATTTCTTTATAATTGCTGTATTAATTGGAATAAAATTTGAAGTATAGTGATAAAATTATAGACGCGTTGTCTATAGATTGCGTAATTTTTGGGTTTAAGAATGCAGTCCTGTATATTTTATTAATTAAACATAAAACAGGCATAACTCAAGGATCATGGAAATTACCAGGAGGGTGGATTCAGTACAATGAGAGCCTCGATGAGGCTGCTCTTCGGATTTTGAAAGCAGAAACAGGTGTAGAAAATATCTTTCTGGAATTATTTAAAGCTTTTGGAGAGGTAAACAGATTTCCAAATGACAGAGTGATCACAATAGCATACTTTGCTTTATTAAATATTGAAAACTTTACTATTCCTCCCCATCCTGATGACATAGCAGTGGCTTGGGTAAAAGTGAATCAAGTGCCCACTATGCTGTATGACCACAATCAGATTTTCTGTGAGTGCCTGTCATTCATAAAGCATAAGGTACAACATGAACCCATTGGTTTTAATTTATTGCCTAAAAAATTTACGTTGAAACAATTGCAGGAATTGTATGAGGCCATCTTTAGTAGAAAGCTCGATAAATCAAATTTCAGAAAGAAACTATTAAAGATGAATCTTTTACACAATACTAAAGAAAAACAACAAGAAGTATCGCATAGAGCTGCTCGATTATTTACATTTGATAAAAAAGTGTACAATAGACTTCAGAAGAAAGGGTTCATCTTTGAAGTGTAATTGCTTATGAGTTTACTTAATTTGGATACTTAAAATAATTAATTAAACCTTCTTCTATATCCTTAGTTTCATTTTTAATCATTTTACATCGAGCAATATATCATTCCATTTTAAGTAGCTAGTTGAAAATATTGTGGGCATTTATGTATCACTGAAACACCAAACTCGCAGCCCCTTTTGCTTTAATGCTTTAAGAATTCTAATCGCAACCCCTTTCAGCTTATTGAAATTATTCATGATTAGTCTTAGAACCAGTATTTATTCGACAAAATACTTAACTCTGGCTACAAAAATATACTTTTTACAGACATATCAATTACATTTTAGATATAAGTTTTTTTATATGATATTATAATATATGTGTAAAAAACTAAATATCTTATAATTAGCATATAGGCCATAGCAGCTACTTTGTTAATGTCAGTACTATGTTTGACAAAGTACCTGCTTTAGCACTTATATTTGCATCATGGATGTAAATACAATCAATATTGCAAACAACAAAGCCCAGCTAAGAAAAGGAGTCTTGGAGCTTTGTATCCTCGCTATCATCCATGAGCAGCCAGTGTATCCCTCTGATATTATTAAGCGATTGAAGGAAGCTCAGCTCATAGTGGTAGAAGGCACATTGTATCCTTTACTCAATAGATTAAAGGATGCTGGGTATCTCGAATATAATTGGCAGGAATCCCGTTCAGGGCCTCCTCGCAAATATTATCAAATCACCGATTTCGGTAAGCAGCTATACCAGGAGCTGCATGAATCCTGGACGGATTTGGTTCAAAGTGTTCATCAAACTACAAATAATAAATAATAATGAATAAGATTCATACCATTAATCTTGGAGGCAATCCTTTTACAGTAGATGAAGATGCCTATGAATATCTCCAGGCATACATTCGCAGTTTAAATAAACATTTTAAAAACTCTCCGGGTTGTGAGGAAATCATAAGTGATATTGAATCGCGGATCTCCGAATTACTTGCTGAGAGATTGGAAGGTAAATCAATAGTAACCTTACGCGAAGTAAAAGAAGTAATTGCGATCATGGGGTCACCAGAAGAATTTGGAGCCGATCCTATAGATGAGCGAAGATTTGATCCTGAAAGACCTAAAAAAGAACGAAGTGGTCGTAGACTATTTAAAGATACTGATGATAAAATCATTTCAGGGGTATGTAGCGGTATAGCTGCCTACTTTGGGATCAATGATCCTACCTGGGTTAGGTTGATTTTTGCAGTAATGATCCTGGGAGGTGGAATAAGCTTTTGGCTTTACATTATATTGGCTATCATTTTACCAAAAGCTGACTCTGCTGCAGACAGGTTGGCAATGCGTGGTGAACCTATTGATTATGCGTCCATTGCAAAAAAAGTGCAAGATGAGATAGAGCATTTGTCAAGCGAGTTTGGATCTCCGGTAGACCCCAACACTAAAAGACAAATGGATGCCGGTTTCAATTCTGCCAAAAAAGTATTTTCAAAAGGATCAGGTATATTGGCAAGCCTATTTGCCTTTATTGGTCATATCATTAGAAATATTCTTCCTTTTGCACTTAAAATAGTTTCCATCATCATTATAGTTGCATTATCCTTTATGGTGATAGGTTTGTTATTTGGCTGGTCTATGTTATGGCCATATGCTTCGCATTTCGTGGCGGGTCCAAAAATAGCAGGTGCATTATCTATGATGAATTTATTTTTCCTGGTGATGATCCCTTTTGTTTTTATCGTAATGTTAGGAGCAAGGATGTATAATGGCTCTAGATTACCTAAATCCATTGCCGCAGGCCTCGGTGGTCTTTGGTTACTCAACCTTATGGGTGGTATCTCTTTTGGCGTGAATACAGCCCGGCAATTTAGCAGCACTTCTAATTCAGATAAAATAGTATACGAAGGAAAACCCGGCAACGATGTGATCCTTATTGAATATGGAGATAAGAAAAACAGAGAAGATATATTTACCTTATTTGGTACTGCCTGGATAGAAGATAACAAGATCGTAATGCCAAAAGTACCTGTACATATAGTGCCTTCTGATGACGACCAGTTTCATATAGTACAGGAAAATATAGCTTCTGGTGCATCAAATAGCGAAGCAATTCGCAGAGCATCCAATATTCAGGATGTCGCTAAATTTGATGGCAAGACTTTGTTTGTCAATAACTATATGGAAATAAACAAAAATGATAAACTAAGGAATCAACATGCTTCCATTTTCATTCATGTACCCATTGGCAAGCAAGTGAAAATTACTGAAAATATGTGGCCTGTAGATGGTGACCTTGATGGAAATAAAAATGGTCCATGGAGCTTCGATGGACAACAATGGTTGATGACTAAAAATGGATTGGTATGCCAGGATTGTATAGGCCAGAATGAAGACAATAAAGATGCAGAAGTACAAGCCGCAGGTGAAGTGCAACAATTAAAAGACCAGATAAAAGTAAATGCCGATGTACTCACTGAGCAGGTAAAGGCACAAACCGAAATAGTGAAGCAGCAAACAGAAGTAATAAAATCACAAACTGACAATCTTAAGAATAAAATTGACCATCAGTCCGAGAAAATCAAAGAGAAAGTTCAGGAAGTTAAAGAGAGAGTCAATAATTAAAAATTAGAAAAGAGTTTGGCATTGTATAAGCCTGCCTGATTATTTAGGCAGGCTTTTTTTATTGGATAAAAATCAGATTAAAAAAGAGACTCAAAGTTGCTTACATGCCTGACTACATCTACATAATTTCGCATTTGAAGAAATACAATAATTAAAGACCTATCAGGAGCAAAACCACTTTCGCTAAAGTAAAGTTGGCTTTGATTGAAGGTCATACTGCTAGTAATAAAAATGCAAAGCTTATAATCGAAATAAACAGAACCCATGAATTTTAATATTGCAATGAAATTCTAAAATTTCAAACTAGTCTTTTAAAGTCCCCACCAGGAGTTATTTTTGTACCTCATTTTCAAATTCATGATGACTTCAACAGAAATACGACAGCATTTTCTAAACTTTTTCAAATCTAAGCAACATTTTATAGAAAGTTCTGCACCCATAGTAGTCAAAAACGACCCTACCCTGCTTTTTACTAATGCAGGTATGAACCAATTTAAAGATCTTTTCCTTGGACATAAAAATATAGTTCACGCTCGAATAGCCGACACTCAAAAATGTTTGCGCGTATCCGGCAAGCACAATGACCTGGAAGAGGTGGGATTGGATGGATATCACCACACCATGTTTGAAATGCTGGGCAACTGGAGCTTCGGTGATTATTTTAAAAAAGATGCGATAGATTGGGCATGGGAGTTACTGACCAATGTTTATGGTATTGATGCTGACTCCATGTATGCCAGTATTTTCACTGGAGATGATAAAGAAAATCTTGTCCGGGATATGGAAGCAAAAGATCTGTGGATGCAATACTTACCTGAAGAACGAATCATTTTAGGATCGAAAAAAGATAATTTCTGGGAAATGGGGGATACAGGTCCCTGTGGTCCATGCTCAGAAATTCATATCGATATCAGATCTGCTGAGGATAGAAAAAAAATACCAGGAAAAGATTTAGTGAATCAGGGGCATCCACATGTGATCGAAATCTGGAACCTGGTGTTCATCCAATTCAATAGAAAAGCGGATGGCTCACTGGAAGAACTTCCCTCAAAACATGTAGATACTGGCATGGGCTTTGAAAGACTTTGTATGGTATTACAAGGCAAAAAAGCTTCGTATGATACAGATATATTTTCTTCATTGATTAATTTCTCTGAAAAGCATAGTGGAATAAAATACACTAATTCCTACGAATTAAGCGCCAAGACCGATATTGCCATGCGCGTTCTTGCTGATCACATTCGAGCTGTGTCTTTTACCATATCAGACGGTGAATTGCCAAGCAATACCGGCGCAGGATATGTGATCAGAAGAATCTTGAGGAGAGCTGTCCGATATTATTATTCTTTTCTAAACATTAAGCAACCATTTTTTTATAAGTTGGTGCCTGTGCTCGCTGCCTATTTTGAAAATACTTTTCCGGAGTTGGCACATCAAAGAGAATTTGTAAGCAAAGTGATAGAAGAGGAAGAAAAATCATTCTTACGTACTCTGGATGCCGGCCTGAAAAGATTAGATGCTATTGCTTCATCGGGAGGAGTTTTAAAAGGTAGTGATGCCTTTGAACTATATGATACTTTTGGATTCCCCATTGATCTAACGAGACTGATTTGTGCAGAGCGAAATATGGAAGTGGATGAAACTGGATTCACTAAAGAGCTTGAAAAACAAAAAACAAGATCTCGAGCTGCGGCCGTTACTGAAACCGGAGACTGGGTAAACGTACATGAAGGCCAAACCCGGTTTGTAGGTTACGATCAATCAGAAGTACAGGAAGTAAAAATATTGAAGTACAGAACCATAAAATCAAAAGATAAAATTGAACATCAATTGATTTTAGATAAGACTCCTTTTTACCCTGAAGGTGGTGGCCAGGTAGGTGATACCGGAATTTTACAAACTCCGAATGAAACAATAAGAATTATAAATACAAAAAAAGAGATTGATCAAATCATGCATTTTGTGGATACTTTGCCAGAACACCCACACGCTACATTTTTTGCCACTATAGATACGGATCGCCGTAAACTCATAGAAAATAATCATAGCGCTACCCATTTACTTCATGCCGCCCTGAGAAATGTTTTGGGGGATCATGTACATCAAAAAGGATCCCTGGTGAATGACAAATACCTGCGTTTTGACTTCTCGCATTTTCAAAAAGTAAGTGATGAAGAAATGGAGAAAATAGAGAAACTGGTTAATCAAAAAATCCGTGAGAATATCGCGTTAGAAGAATCCCGAAGCATACCTATAGCCGAGGCACAAGCTGCCGGAGCCATGATGCTATTTGGGGAAAAATATGGTGAAAAAGTACGTATGATCACCTTCGACCCATCCTATTCAAGAGAGCTGTGTGGTGGCTGTCATGTAAGTAATACAGGCAAAATAAGTATGCTCAAAATCTCCAGCGAAGGAGCCGTAGCGGCCGGTGTGAGAAGAATAGAAGCTATTACTGCAAATGCCGTAGAAGAATACATAGATACACAGGAAGTATTATTGAACCATATTAAGTCTTCACTTAAAAATCCAAAGGATGTATTATTATCTCTCCATCAATTAGTAGATGAGAATAGGGCACTTAAAGCCCAGGTTTCCTCTTTCCAGGAAAAGGAAGTAGCGGCATGGCGAGATGAATTAAGAGCAAATGTCCAATCTAAAAACGGTATTAATTACATCGTTCGAAACCTGGGAGTCATGGAAGAAAAGGATGCCAAAACCCTTTCATTTCAATTGGAAAAAGAAATTGGAAATGCCTACATATTATTTGGCTTTGAAAACAACGGTAAGCCCATGCTGATGCTACAGCTGTCACCTTCACTGGTAGATCAAGGAATGAATGCAGTGATCATAATCAAAGATTTGGCGAAGCACATACAAGGCGGCGGTGGGGGACAACCATTTTATGCAACGGCGGGTGGTAAGAAATTGGAGGGATTGGATGAAGCATTGAAAATTAACTCTTAGCTTTATGAAATGGTTTGATAGCCTGATTATCCGGAACATTTTAAGAATACATATTCCGATTTCTAGAGAACAAATCATTGAATTAGCTAATAATTATAAAATATGACAATGAATAAATATTTAAAAGCATTTTTAACGATTTTTATCTTTATCTCTGGAATATTTGGTACAAATGCTCAATCTCTATCGCGGATCTCTGTTTCAGGCAACAAATTCTTAAACGAAACAGGCCAAACCATGCAGTTCAAAGGATATAGCTGTGCAGATCCTGATAAAGTAGTTTATGCAGGGCATTGGAACCAACCATTTTTTGATGAAATAAAAGCATGGGGGGCCAATATTGTTCGCTTTCCTATACATCCACAAGCATGGAGAAAACATGGGAAACAGAGCTATCAAAATCTTTTAGACCAAGGTATAGAATATGCTAAAAATGCTGGCTTATATGTGATTCTTGACTGGCACAGTATAGGTAACCTCAAATCTGAGCTTTTTCAATCTGACAATTACGAAACTACAAAGAAAGAAACTTTCGAATTCTGGAGAGCAATGGCCATCCGGTATAAAGACAACCCTACGGTAGCTTTCTTTGAATTATTTAATGAACCTACGGTTTACAATGGTCAACTTGGAATTTGCTCCTGGGAAGACTGGAAAGCAATAAATGAAGAATTGATAACAATTGTTCGGGCATATGGAGCCAAAGCTGTACCTCTCGTAGCAGGTTTCAATTGGGCTTATGATCTCACTCCCATAAGAAATGAGCCTATCGATGCTTCTGGAATTGGATATGTATCGCATCCTTATCCCATGAAAAGAAATAAGCCCTGGGAACCTCAATGGACAAATGACTGGGGCTATGTAGCTGAAAAATATCCGGTAATACTTACTGAAATTGGTTTTTGCAGTGCAGATGATATAGGCGCACACATTCCAGTCATCAGTGACGAATCTTATGGTGATGCCATGATATCATACTGCAAAAAAACAGGAATTTCTTTTGTTTGCTGGGTGTTTGATCCCAATTGGGCACCCCGCATGTTTAGTGATTGGAATTATACCCCTTCAAGACAAGGAAGATACTGGAAAGAAGCTCTAAACAAATTTTAAATTCCACCAGAAAAAAATACTGAATTGAAACCTATCCAATTCAGTATTTAGGAATTAATTAATATTACTATGCTTGTTTAAATAGCTGTATATCAATGTCCAACTTCACCTCATCACTCACCAGTACGCCACCTGCTTCCAATGCTGCATTCCAATTTAGACCCCATTCTTTCCTATGAATAGGCCCATGTATATGTACTACGGCTTTTTGATTGCCCCAGGGATCTTTCATGATACCACCAAATTCTACATCCAGTTTTACTCGTTTAGCAATTCCATTGATAGCCAGGTCTCCATGAAGTTCATAGCTGCCATCATTATCTACGTTTACTATTGTATTTCCCTTGAAATTGATTTGCTTATGATTTTCTGCATCAAAAAAATCAGGGCTTTTTATATGTTTATCTCTATCTGGTGATCCCGTATCCACAGAAAGAGGATCCATCCAAAAGTCTACCTCGGCTGTAGTGAAATCTTCCCCTGTAGTCACAATATTTGCATCGTACTCTTTAAACTGGCCTCTTACTTTTGAAACCATGAGATGTTTTACGGTGAAACCAATCTCAGAATGAGCTTTGTCTATGCCCCATTTAATTTTATTGTCTGCCATAAATTATTGTTTTTAGGCTTTATAAACAATTATCTATATAAAAAGTTTAATGAATATGGATAGAATGTGATGGTTATTGTTTTATTAATGATATAGACTTTCATACTTTATCCAATTGATTTCTCCGTTGACATGGAAATCAAAACCCATGAATCGTCTAAAAATTACCACGCTGCTTTTAGGGTTAATCTCCATCGTTACCTCTTGCGTAAAAGACACCTCTACAACTCAATCTATTAATGCCCTTTTCCCAAATGTGCAGGAACAACTTTGGCCATATTTTACAAGATTTGAAAATGAAGCTGCCATAAGAGACTTGCATATTGACCTGGCCTCAGCGCAACTCACGGGTGTTATCTCTGACATTTCAACCAATCATGTAATCGGTCAATGTACCTATAATAGTAAGGAGCCAAACAAGGTTACTATCGATCAACCATTTTGGTCAAAGGCCACTGACCTGGGAAAAGAGTTTGTAGTGTTTCATGAGCTAGGCCATTGTATTTTAGGTCGCGAACATAATGAAGCACAAGATCCAAGGGGAGTTTGCGTCAGCATAATGCGGAGTGGCACCGGTACTTGCATAGATAATTACAATGTAAATACCCGCACTAAATACCTCGATGAATTATTCCAGGCCAAATAACCCTAAAAAGAAAAAATTATCCATATAGTTCATAGTGAATTTGCTCTTTCGAATATTTTAAATCACCAAATAAATTTTCAACGGCTTCATCAATCATTTTAGTCCATCCACAAATATAGAAATGAACATCAGGTCTGGACAAACTATAATTTTCTA
The DNA here is from genome assembly GCA_038251405.1 of Chitinophagales bacterium. GTDB lineage: Bacteria > Bacteroidota > Bacteroidia > Chitinophagales > Saprospiraceae > JADJLQ01. The sequence continues at coordinate 40,969 of JBBSBH010000026.1, read as the reverse complement.
AATAAACCTGATGAACATACCCTTTGTGAAATTCATCACCAGCCGAAATATCTTCTCGTGATAAGGTAATATCAAATCTAAAGCCGGGCAATATTGTTTCAAGTTGTTGCCATTCTTCCAGGTAAAGCACATCTTCTTTTCTTCTGGTTCCAAAAATTAAATGAATTTTTTGATGATCTTTTTTAGAATTTACCAAATCACGGAGCATGCTTCTAAATGGGGCAATACCTGTACCCGTGCAGATCATTACCAGATCATGATCAATGATATCTGGTAATACAAAACCTCCTTCGGGAGCTTTACATATTAGCGTGGTGCCCAGCGTGACTTCCTCAAAAAAATAGGTACTTCCAAGACCACTTTCAAAATGCACGATGCAAAGTTCAATTTCATTTTTGTCATTAGGGGCATTAGCTATCGAGTAGCTTTTCCATCGCTGTAACCGCTTATCTCCCACAGGTAAATCAAAAACTAAAAACTGCCCTGCTTTAAATAAAGATGTATCTAACTCAGGAATATAGATGGAAAAAGATTTTACATGGGGAGCAAGATCGATTATCTGTGTGACTTTACCGGTGTACCAGGTTGCAGGCATAGAGCAAATGTACGAAGTAAGAAAAGACTATAATGTTTAATGTAAGATTTACAAATGAATATAAAAACGGTCAACGCTTTTTAGGCTTCGACAGCTTCGTAAATTGTAAATTGTAAATTGTAAATTGTTTATAATTGTGTATCATAAAATTCTAACTCACCAGCACCATCTCACTATATGGTATCAACGTAGTTAATCCTTTTGCTTCAAAATATTTTTTGATTTTTTCAAACGGAAGTTCACTAGCCACTAAAGCAAAATCACCACCCCAGGCTCCGAGAGATTTTACTTTACCATCAAAATCAGAAAATTGTTTTCGCTGTAAAGGTTCTTCCTTCAATATTTTTCCAATAATATCTTCATGCCTGGTGAGTAGTGATGTAAATTCAGAGAGATTTTTACTTCCAACTATGGATTCAGTGATTTTCGATATCTCATCGATCGTTGATTCTGCTGGCTTGGCTTTTGTTTTATAATCTTCTACCGCCTGGTTGCTGCTAGATTTTTTTCCAAGATGTAAAAAGTATAAATGATCTTTAAAAGTTGGATTAAAATACACCTCATCTATACGGATACTTTCATCACCAAGTTGATACAATAATGGGCCTTCCGCATAAGCACAAGCAATATCATATCCTGAGCCAGTAGCGGTATTAAACAATAAATAATAAGGATTGGCATCAGACCATTGAGAAAGGCAATATATCAAGGTAGAGCTGGATCCCAATCCCCAATCCAGCGGAAAGTCAAGATAAGTCTCTACTGTCTGACCTTTCCAGGCGGATAAGAATTCTGAATTTTGACGGGTGCATTCTTTGAGCAATTTTGAAACTGTTTTGGCTACGGTTTCATCATTGGTTTTTAGCGCACTAAAATCATATAGTGAGAAATGTGCTTCAAACCAGATCTTCCCTGTTGCATCATACGATTTCCAATTGATTTCGGATCCCCGACCATCTTTTACATTCATAGTCTGCCCTGCTTTGGTAGGCACGGCCAGAGCCAATGCGCCATCCATCACCAGGTATTCGGCGGTAAGTAGTAGTTTTCCGTTGCCTCTGAATGTCTGTTTGATTGCCTTTGGGTTATTCGTTTCGAGACAAATATAAAAAATTATATATGTTTTATTAGGAATTTAATTTGCAGGTAATCTATGATTTGTTAAATTTGTTCACCACTGAGCTCTTTGTAAAAAGAATCTGACTTTACAAAATCATTTCAATAACCTAAAGCACTATTTAAAATTTTAAACAATTATTTGATATGCTAAATTCTACTTTTCATTTTCACATTTTTAAAAATATTTTACAGGCAACAATAATTGTTTTTGGATTTCTGTCATCATCTTTTCTAAGTTCACAGGCAATATGGACGGATCCCATTGACGGAAATGGAGTCAATCATCCTAATACTAATCCTTTCAGTTCTGCCAGTGTTATTGATGCAAATATTACTATTTCTGGTGTTGGATTAGGAAGTGGTGTTACTTTGAATGCTGCGAACAATAGATACAATGCTCAGAGTTGGACAACCTCTACTTCCTTGGATTTAGCTGATTATTTTACGTTTACATTAACTCCAAATTCAGGTTATAAAATAAATTTTTCAAGTTTCGTTTTTACCTCACAAACATCTGCAACAGGACCTACAAATTTTGCAGTACGTTCAAGTTTAAATGGATTTAGTTCAGATATTTCAACTCCAAATGCGACTGGTGCCAGTGTAAGCTTATCAAGTTCAAATTTTCAAGGTATTACATCGAGTATTACTTTTAGAATTTACGGTTTTAGTGCTGGAGGTGGATCTGGAACATATAGTATAAATGATTTTTCATTCAGTGGAATAGTTTTACTACCAATCGAATTAGCTTCCTTCGATGTAAATAACCAATCCCATCCCCAAATCACATGGTCTACCTATTCCGAACTTAACAACGACTATTTTACCCTCCTCCGCTCCAAAAATGGCACTGATTTTCACGAAATAACTCAGGTAAGAGGCAATGGCTCTACTGATAAAAAGAATGACTACTCTTTCACAGACCAAAGCCCTTTCCCAGGTAAAGTATTTTACCAACTAAAGCAAACCGACTTTAATGGTCAGTTTACTTTTTCTCCGATAAGATCAATTGTAGTAGCCATTGGTATGCAGCAACCAATCGTATACCCATCTTTGGTAGACAATGAAATCAATATTGACTTTAGCAATACAAAACCCTCCTCATGGTCTTGGACTTTGGTGAATATGCAAGGTCAATTGATCAAAAAAGGTGTAGTAAAAAATCCAGAAGATCTGGTGAGCGTTTCCTCTGATATGGCTCCTTCGGGAGTTGTTATTTTGACACTCATTTCCGAAACTGGGATGTATAATTATCGACTGGTCAAAAATTAATTTATCGGTCTTATACAAATATAGTTCCCTCATATAATTGTTTATCAGTACGTTGCACTCTGGTTCTTTTTTCTTTTATGCGTTCTGAAATGAAATTATTGTTCTTTTGAGGAACATTTTGCCATTAATTTACATCTATTTTAATTAGATCTAGAATCTCACGAATTCATGATCTTTTTTATTCAATTAACCTTGTAAATTATGCGCCTAATTTTACTCATTCTGCTTTGCTTTTCATTTCACTTACAATTTAAAAGTCAAGGAAAAAAATATATACTCAGTTTTTCAAAAGTTTCATTACTGCTTAGTTCATAAATAATTTCTTGTACAAATTATACAAGAATCATTAGGTATTCGGGCTTAGCTAAGTTGATTTCTGGCTTGATATCTTAAACAAAAAGTATTAATTTAGTAGCACCAACATTAACCTTAACCTAAAGCTAGTTTCCATGAGATACTTTATTTATTTGTTTTCATTTATAAGCATCCATTTTTCTAATGCACAAATTGTTTGGACTAATCCTATTACAGGATCAAATCCAGCATCCAGTAATCCTTATACTGCAGGGCAGAGTGTAGCCTCGAATATTTCAGTTTCTGGCATAGGTAGAGGGCCAGGCGTAGGGAAAGTAGATGCAGCCGATGTGTATCGGGCAGATAGCTGGTCAGAAAATGGATTGAATACATCAGATTATTTTTATTTCACCCTTACACCTGACCCTGGTTATTGGATCAATTTGTCAAACTTTACCTATACGGCTTCCAATGGATTAGGAGGAGGTGCACAATTTGCTTTTAGATCAAGCTTAGATAATTATGCTTCCAACATTGGCTCTGCTACTGGTACAGGTACCACTATTGCTTTAGGTGGGGTAGACTATACACATGTTACCACGCCTATTACATTTAGATTTTACGGTTACCAGGGTCATGGTGGCAATTTCAGTATCGATGATTTTACTTTTAATGGGAGTGTAGCACTGCCTATCCAGTTGGATATATTCGAAGTAAGGAATCAGCTCAAACCTGTATTGTATTGGTCTACTTTATCGGAGCTCAACAATGACTATTTCACAGTATTACGGTCTAAAAACGGCCAAGATTTTCAAGAAATAGTTAGAATGGAGGGCAATGGTACTTCTGACAAATTAAATGAATATTCCTATATAGATCAAAGTCCTCTTACTGGTAAAGTATATTACCGACTCAAGCAAACCGACTTTAATGGTCAGTTTACTTTTTCTCCGATAAGATCAATTGTAGTAGCCAATAATTCACAGCAACCAATCGTTTACCCATCTTTGGTAAACAATGAAATCAATATTGACTTTAGCAATACAAAACCCTCCTCATGGTCTTGGACTTTGGTGAATATGCAAGGTCAATTGATTAAAAAAGAAAATATTACTGACCATCAGGATAATATAAGTATCCAGGTAGACTTTGCTGGTTCTGGTGTATTGATTTTAAATATTTATTCTCCGGAAGGAATATATAATTATAGATTAGTGAAGAAATAAACTACTATTCGCTGCATCTAGAGTTAATCTTCTTTTCCACGATCCGGAATTATGATTTGATCTAAAGATTGGCTAAATAATCTTACTTCCACTGTATCTAAAAAATTTCCTATTTTCAGCCTCTAATAAAAAATCATATTCAAATGAGTTTATTTTTACGTAAGCCGATTAGCGAATTATTAGAGCAAGCCAATGAAACGGACAAAGGATTGAAAAGAACCTTGACGGCTTCTTCCCTGATCATGCTGGGTATAGGAGCCATTATAGGTGCTGGATTATTTGTAAGGACGGCTGCTGCTGCCGCTCAAAGTGCTGGCCCATCAGTTACCTACGGTTTTATTTTAGCATCTATTGGGTGTGCACTTGCCGGACTATGCTATGCTGAATTATCTTCATCTATACCGGTAGCAGGTAGCGCCTATACGTACAGTTATGCAACCATGGGTGAGTTTGTAGCCTGGATCATTGGATGGGATTTAGTGCTCGAATATGCTGTAGGAGCAGCGACAGTAGGCATTGCCTGGAGCGAATATCTTAATAATTTATTGGTGAATGTGCTACATATGTCTCCCATTCCCTATGCCTTTTGCCATTCCCCTTTCGAGCATGGTCTTAATGGAGAACATGGATTAATTAATATTCCTGCATTGGTCATCATAGGTTTATTAACTCTATTATTGATAAGAGGCATTCAAGAATCTGCCCTGGTAAATGGAATCATTGTAATTGCCAAAGTCGCCATTGTTATCCTGATTATTGTTATTGGGTGGGGCTTTATTAATCCGGTAAATCACACACCTTATATTCCACCAGTTTCTACCTATGTGGATCATATGGGGATATCGCATAAATTTGGTGGAGTTATGGGCATTTTAGGGGCCGCCGGGATTGTATTTTTTGCTTTTATTGGATTTGATGCTGTGAGTACGACAGCCCAGGAAGCAAAGAATCCTAAACGCGACATGCCTATTGGAATTCTAGGCTCACTGGTAATCTGTACAGTTTTATACATTTTGTTTGCGCACGTACTTACTGGAGTTGCTACTACCGAAGATTTTAGAACATCTGGAAAAGAAGCATCTGTCGCCTTTGCAATTCAAAAATATATGATTGGCTATGAGTGGTTAGCCAAATTGGTTACAGTAGCCATATTAGCCGGCTTTTCATCTGTAATTTTAGTGATGCTTTTAGGGCAATCCAGGGTATTTTATTCTATGAGTAAAGATGGGCTTTTACCAAAAATGTTCAGCGCCATACACCCTAAGTTTAAGACGCCATATAAAGCAAATTTAATTATCCTGGTTTTGGTAGGATTATTTGCAGCTTTCATCCCAGGTGATGTAGTGGGTGATATGACTAGTATAGGGACACTTTTTGCATTCTGTCTTGTATGCATTGGCGTGATCATATTACGAAAAACCGACCCCGATCTTCCCCGTCAATTCAGAGCCCCATGGGTGCCTGTATTGCCTATATTGGGAGTAATTATTTGCCTCGCCATGATGTTTGGCCTTGGATGGACGAATTGGACCCGCCTATTTGGATGGCTTGCCATAGGCTTATTTATCTATTTTTTTTATAGCAAAAAGCACAGTACGCTACAGAATGATGCGAGCAGAAGGAGGTAACTTAATTCAATTATAACTTACCTTATTAGCTATACTGTAAGGATTAGTCTTAAAATCTCTCCAATGATATTGGACTATTAGGGTTATTTTTGCGGCCGCAATGGATAATAAATTTGAGGCTATTACCAATCGATTTCACGACCTGGAGGAGCAGATGTCTGATCCAACTATTATAAGTGATACTTCAAAATTTTCTAAACTTCACAAAGAATATAAAGACCTGCAACCTATTGTAAGTGCTTTAAAAAAGCAAAATCAGTTAAGTTCTGAGCTGAAAGGAGCAAAAGAAATGCTTACAGAGGGAGATGAAGAGCTCCGTCAGTTGGCCAAGTCTGAAATAGCAATGCTCGATGACCAGTTGGATACCTTAGAAGAAGAAATCAATGAATTACTCATCCCAAAAGACCCGGAGGATTCAAAAGACATCATCTTAGAGATAAGAGCCGGTACCGGTGGTGATGAGGCCAGCATTTTTGCAGGAGACCTGATGCGCATGTACTTGAGATACTTTGAAAAGCAAGGCTGGAAGTCAGAGCTTTTATACGAAAATGCAGGTGCAGTCGGTGGCTACAATAAAATAGTCCTTGAAGTGACTGGTGAAGATGTATATGGTAAGATGAAATTTGAGTCTGGCACCCACCGTGTACAAAGAGTGCCTAAAACTGAAGCCCAGGGCCGTGTACACACATCAGCAGCTACAGTGGTTGCTGTGCCAAAGCTGGAACTGGAGGATGTAAATATCAATAAAGCTGATCTCCGCGTAGATACTTTCAGAGCCAGCGGCGCAGGAGGTCAACACGTAAATAAAACTGAATCAGGTGTAAGATTTACTCATATTCCCACTGGGATTGTGGCTGAAAGTACAGACAGCCGCTCTCAACATAAAAATAGGGAAATAGCCATGGGACGATTAATCTCAAAAATCGAAGATTCACGTGTTCAGCAACATAATGATGGAATAGCTGCTACCAGAAAATCCATCGTAGGTTCTGGAGATCGGTCTGAAAAAGTCCGCACTTACAATTATCCTCAAAATAGACTTACTGATCACCGTATAAATCTCACTTTGTACAATCTCGACTCTATAATGGTAGGCAATATTGATGAGGTGATTGAGAAATTACGCATTGCAGATAATGCTGAAAAGATGAAAGGCGCCGGAGTCTAGCTATCATTATTTAACCCAATTTTTGCAGCTGAAGCAAAAATTGCCAACGGTCGATGAAATAGTTGAATTGAAAACCAACTATTTATCGAGGTTAACCATGAGTTTTGAAAATGTAATTATTTCTAACCTTTTTAAATCACTATAAATAATTCATTTTCAACACCTCAGATTTTGCATAGAAATTCTAATGCAAAATTTCGGTTTAATTTTCCATTTAACATTTAGTTCTGAATTCGGTAATAATTTTGTCATTTCAAATATTAAATTTAGATTTGTCTAAATATTCAATATGGCTAGCCAAACTGTTGAAAATTATATCAAGACTATCTATCTGCTTACTGAGATGGATGGCGCATCAGCTACGACATCAGCACTATCTGAAAAGCTGGATACTACGGCTGCTTCGGTGACTGACATGCTGAAAAAATTAGCAGACCAAAATCTAATAAAATACATTAAATATAAAGGAGTCAAGTTAAACCAGGATGGAAAGAACATGGCATTGCAACTTATCCGCAAACATCGCATTTGGGAGACTTTTTTACATGAAAAACTTAATATTTCATGGGATTCAATCCATGATATTGCGGAGCAATTAGAGCATGTAAAAAGTGATATTCTCATAGATAAGCTTGATACCATGTTAAATTATCCAAAATACGACCCGCATGGAGATCCTATCCCTGACGCTTCAGGAAAACTGACCTATCGGTTACAAAAACCTCTTAACCAGTCTTTATCAGGGGAAAAACTTAGGATAGTAGGGGTGAAAGACCACAAACCCAATTTTTTAAAATATCTGGACAGCATACCACTGGCCATTGACCAGGTAATTGAGGTAAAAGAAATTATTGAGTTTGATCATTCTATTCAAATCAAGGTAGATCAGGAAAATGTATGGACATTAAGTGAGCAAGCTGCAGAAAACATACTAGTAAAAAATATCTGAAATGAACCAAGCTAAATCATCGCAATCCCTTTCTGAAGTTCATAAATCAGTGGATGTTACCCAAAAATCTTCAAGGCGTAAATTTCTTGCATTTCTAGGACCGGCTTATCTGGTAAGTGTTGGCTATATGGATCCTGGCAACTGGGCCACAGATTTAGCCGGAGGAAGTCAATTTGGTTATAAACTCATCTGGGTATTACTCATGTCCAATTTGATAGCTCAGTTACTTCAAAATCTTTGTGTTCGGCTGGGAGTAGTGCGCAATCGTGATTTGGCACAAGCCAGTAGAGAAATATATCCTACTTATATCAATTTATTTTTATACTTCCTGGCTGAAATAGCCATCGCAGCCTGTGATTTAGCTGAGGTATTGGGTATGGCCATTGGTTTGAATCTTCTTTTTGGCTTACCATTAATCTGGGGGGTGATGATAACCGTATTAGATACATTTCTTTTACTTTTTTTAATGAACCTCGGAATTCGAAAAATGGAAGCATTTATCATTGCACTGGTGGCTATCATTGGACTTGCCTTTTTTATAGAACTTTTCATTGCACAACCATCATTGGGAGAAATCGCAAAAGGGTTTGTACCCACTATTCCAAATGATGCTGCACTTTATATAGCTATTGGGATAATAGGTGCTACTGTAATGCCCCATAATCTCTATTTACATTCATCTTTAGTTCAAACCCGAAAATTTGAAAACACTCCTACCGAGATAAAAAAAGCATTGCGATTTAATTTGATTGATACTACAATCGCTTTAAATCTGGCATTTTTTGTCAATGCAGCCATATTGATCCTGGCAGCCGCTACATTCTATAAAAATGGCATGTTTGAAGTAGCTGAAATCCACGATGCTCACAAGCTATTAGCACCTGTACTAGGAAATAAATTTGCCCCCATACTGTTTGCCGTTGCATTAATTGCCTCAGGTCAAAGCAGCACGGTAACGGGCACACTTGCCGGTCAAATAGTGATGGAAGGCTATCTAAATATAAGGATAGCACCCTGGATCAGAAGGATTATTACCCGACTCATAGCTATAGTACCTGCCTTAATTACTATCCATTTTATGGGTGACTCAGCTACCGGAAAAATGTTGGTTTTAAGCCAGGTAATTTTAAGTCTTCAGCTGGGTTTTGCCGTAATTCCGTTAATTCATTTTGTGAGCGATAAGAAGAAAATGAAGGAGTTTACGGTAAAAAAATATGTTCAGGTTTTGGCGTGGATTTCAGCATTAATAATAGTGGTTTTGAATGTAAAACTTGTTCACAGCACCCTTTCAGAATGGATGATTTCCGGTATGACCCCTATTAAATGGCTGGTATTGATATTTACTTTGTTTTCTCTATTTGTGTTGGTATATATTACCTTCCGGCCGTTATTTGGGCCTATACTAGAAACTCGTTTGCCCGTGCCACATCAAGCTTATAAATCGATAAAAGAATTCTCCATAAATCCTTACCAAAAAATTGCATTAGCCGTGGATTTTAGTGACATGGATGAAAAAACTATTCAATATAGTCTTTCACAGGGAGGCAAAAATGCTGAATACAAATTGATCCATGTGGTAGAAACAGCCGGTGCCTTTGTTTTTGGAAAGGAAGTAGATGATTTTGAAACTCAATCCGATATAAAGCATTTGGAAAATTATACTAAAGAACTAATAGAACTTGGCTATAATGCTTCAGCTACCATTGGATATGGAAATCCAAGAAAGGAAATAGTAGCTAAAACAAAAGAATTTGGTGCCGATCTTTTAGTAATGGGCGCTCACGGGCATCAAGCGCTTAAAGACATTCTTTTAGGTACCAGTATAGATGCCGTGCGACATGAACTAAATATACCGGTACTAGTAGTAAAATAAATAATACAGAAATAAAATTAAAGCGTAGTCTTCAAACCAAATTCCAGAGATAATGATTTGCCTTGATCCCAGTTTGGTCCAAATTTCTTAGCAAGGAAGCGCTGACTATAATTAAACTGAGTGCTGAAATCTATGGTAGAATTTAGCTTCCATTCAAGTCCCATCGATCCTTGTGCATATATTAAAAGTCTGGCCTTATCCAGCTTGGTAAATTGTGAAGTAGCTCTAATTATAGTCTGTTCATCCAAAAAACTGCTTGAGGTTAAACTTCCATTTTTACCCGAAGCATAATTGGGCTCTTGAATTACATCGTATACTGCTTTCGAGATATAACAATTATTGACACCAGCTTGCACGAAAGCTTTAAGCCTGGTTTCACCCTTGGTATAATATTTAATGGCTACGGGTAGCTCCACAATATCATAACTAACATTTTTAAAGTAGGCTCTTATTTGCGGATCTGCAAAATAAGTTCTATTAGGTTGATACGATCGGCTCATATAGCCTCCACCAAATTCCACACCCATTCGGTTCTTTACATACTGAGCTTTAAAACCAGCCCCATATCCATAGGATTTTACAGTTTTGGCATCCAACGTATTTGTTTTACCAAATACAGTTACCGACTGAAACGGAAGATAGATCTCATTGTAATCGTAATGTGTGAAAGCACCCATTTTCCACTTACCTGGCAAAGTAAATTTTGCTAAAGCTGGCAATACAATACTGGATTCCAAACTTCTTATTTCTGAAATTTCATGATGTATAAACTCCAATGGCTGATTGAGAAGAATTGCATTAAAAGACTTGGATAAATCAGCTATCCTGGATGGCAGGTTACTAGCATTCGGGGGACTTAAAAAATGAGGCCTCAAATCTAAAGGAAGTACTTCTGCTATTGGATCTCTTTGATTATTTGAATAAAATTTATCCATAACTTCACCTGATACGCTAAAAGAATGACCGAACAAACCATTTGATAAATTTAATTTTTCAGTCAACTTTTTATCTTTTATCGAACCCTTGTTTTGGTCAACCAGGAAGGGTGATTTTGATGAAGTAGATAATAATACATTATTCGTATTTTCCATGGAAGGTAAAGCTTTAGAAATTTCGATTCCCCCAGTTGATTGAATACCTGATTTTAATTTTGACTTTATTTTGCCAGATCCTCCCAACTGTACTAAAGACAGGATAAGAAAAATAAATATACAGGCCTCTACAAACTTTGCTTTATAATAATGTCTGATATATTTTTCTTCGGCTTCAATTCTTGCAGTGAGCTTAGGCCAGGAAGAAGCATCGTACTTACGTTTCAAGCCGCTTAAAGAATTTGAAACTTCTCTATCAAATTTGGATTGAATAGCTATTGGATCTTCTGAAATAGACTCCATTTTATCAAGCAACGAATCCCAGGAACCTTTATCATAATCAACGTGATGATTTATCAATGCATCTTTTACCAAAATATCTGTAGCCTTATCATCAAAGATTTCCTCCTCTCCTTTTTCCATAGCAGCCAAAACAAACATATCCCAGGCACGCTGATCAGGCACCTCCATTCGACTGTTTAATTTGTCTTTTATAATATCGTCTACACGATTACCGTCCATATATTTTTCCTTTGCTCAACAAAATATCCTTCAATTTTATTCTTGCCTTCACCAGATTTGACCGCGAAGTACTTTCAGTAATACCTAACGAATCTGCTATCTCTTTGTGAGAATATCCTTCCAATACATACAAATTAAATACCGATCTGTATGCAAAGGTGAGCTGCTGAACAGCTTTCAGAATCTCATCTTCACCACATTTGCTCACAGCATCTACCTCATCACCACTGATCGCATAGGCTTTATCGATATTTTCTGTCCTTCGCCTGGTTTCCTTCCTATAATAATCGATGGAAGTATTTACCATTATTCTCCTGATCCATGCAATCAATGAGGTACCAGCCTGGTATTTTTCTATGTGTTTAAACACCTTGATAAATCCTTCGTGCATAATATCCATGGCATCCTCATCAGTATTCGCATAGCGCAGACAAAGTGACATCATAGTACTGTAATGATCTTCATACAATTTTTTTTGAGCCCATCGTTCATTGCGTACGCAGGCTGCTATAAAATCATCTTCAGATTGAATTGGAATAATTATATCCATGACCCTTGGATTTTGTTGGATCCAAGTTAAGAGAAAACGGCCAATGTACAACCGCTGCTGCCTGATTTTCAAAGATTTTAACCTTTAGGTAGATATTTAAGTCAGAAAAAAATTGTATCTTAAATTTTACCATGAAGATTATTGGCCTAAAGACATTGAAACAAGGATTGATCGAACATCCATCCTCAAAAGGTCCCTTACTTGCATGGAAAGCATTTTTGGAAGCGGCCCATTGGGAAAACCCAGCAGACTTGAAAAAACAATTTGGCGCAGCGTCCATTGTATCAGATCGGCGAGTCGTATTTAATATTCATAGGAATAAATTTAAATTGATAACGGATATAGAATACAGACTTAAAATAGTTTTCATCGTGTGGTTTTGCTCCAAAACAGATTTTGATTTTATAGATGTAAAAAAAATACAATATGTTCAGTCCGATTAAAACCGATAAAGAATACGAATCGTACCTCGAAAAAGTATACGAATTAATGCAATGTCATTTAACCCCTAATTCTATAAAATTCAATGAATTAGAAATACTTTCCGTACTTGTAAAAGACTATGAAGATGAAAAGTTCAATTTACCACCGCCATCATCACTAGAAACTATAAAATTCAAGATGGATTAACTAAATGATATTTTACGAACTACTTTCCCATTACAGATTTTCTTAATATGTTTGCTCTTTGAAAAACTATTTGGTAAATGGCTAAGAAAAGACCTCCTTTGATTCCAGTTCCTAAAGGATCATCAGGCATTAAGATTACTTCATTATCTACGATGTATGAGTCTTATTTCCTGGATTATGCTTCTTATGTAATCCTGGAGCGGGCCGTTCCTGCTATGGAGGATGGATTGAAACCTGTACAGAGAAGAATCCTGCATTCTCTGTATGAAATAGACGATGGCAGATACAATAAAGTAGCCAATGTAATTGGTCATACCATGCAGTACCACCCTCATGGAGACGCTGCTATCCGGGATGCCATGGTCAACCTGGGACAAATGGAACTCTTGATAGATACTCAAGGAAACTGGGGAGATGCCCGCACAGGAGCCTCATCTGCAGCACCCAGGTACATTGAAGCCCGGCTTACCAAATTTGCTTTGGAAGTAATGTTCAATCCTAAGACCACATCATGGTTGCTCTCCTATGATGGTCGCCGTAAAGAGCCTGTAACACTTCCTGCTAAGTATCCTATATTATTGGCTCAGGGAGTGGAAGGTATTGCAGTAGGTCTTTCCACCAAAGTATTGCCTCACAATTTCAATGAGATATTAGACGCAGCCATAAAACACCTGGAGGGAAAAAAATTCAAATTATATCCAGATTTTCAGACGGCTGGCAGTATAGATATAAGTGAATACAATGATGGGCAGCGTGGTGGCAAAGTAAAGATTCGGGCAAAAATAGAAGCACTTGATAAGAAAAACCTGGTGATTACAGAAATTCCCTTTGGTACCACTACAGCCTCGCTTATAGAAAGCATTCTCAAGGCCAATGAAAAGGGCAAGATTAAAGTAAAAAAAGTAACAGATAATACAGCCCAGGAAATCGAAATCCTGGTGGAGCTCCAGCCTGGGACTTCTCCCGATGTCACTATAGATGCTTTGTATGCTTTTACTGATTGTCAACTTTCTATTTCGCCAAATGCCTGTGTGATCATTGATAAAAAGCCACAGTTTCTCACAGTTTCAGATATTTTAAAAGCAAGTGTTGAAAATACCAAAGAATTGCTACGAAGGGAGCTGGAGATCAAAAAAAATGAGCTTACCGAACTTTGGCATTTTGCAAACCTGGAGAGAATCTTTATAGAAAACAGAGTTTATCATGAAATTGAAGAATGTGAAAGCTGGGAAGAAGTAGTAGAAACTATCCACACAGAAATGAAAAAATATGTGGTGACCCCTGCTGAAAAACCCTCCGCAAAAGACAAGAGGCTAAGAATGTGGCGAGCTATTACAGACGAAGATGTAGTAAAACTCACTGAAATAAGAATCAAGCGCATCTCCAAATACAATAAATTCAAGGCAGACGAACTCATTAAAGAAACCGAACAAAGTCTGGAACAAATTCATTACGATCTTAAGCATTTGGTCGAATACACCATAGCCTGGTATGAACATTTGCGTAAAAAATACGGAGCCGATAAAGACAGAAAAACAGTTATCAATCAGTTTGAGATAATCCAGGCCGCTGCAGTAGTAGCCAATAATACCAGACTTTATGTAGATGAAAAAGAAGGATTCATTGGCTGGGGACTTAAAAAAGATACTTCCAACCTGGTATGTGAATGTAGTGATATAGATGATGTAGTAGCAGTTAGAAAAGATGGTAAAATGCAGGTCTCACGGATTGGAGAAAAAGTATTTATGGGCAAAGACATCAAGTATGTAAATATTCATAAAAAGAATGATGATCGCACCGTATTTAATGTGATCTATGTGGATGGAAAATCGGGCAAGGCCTTTGCCAAACGATTTCAAGTAGGTGGAGTCACCCGGGATAAAGAATACGCCATTGCCTCTGATCACAAAGACAGTAAACTGATCTATATCTCTGCTAACCCGAATGGAGAATCAGAATTAGTAAATGTGCATTTGTCTCAAGGGAGTACGGCCCGAGTAAAACAATTTGATTTTGATTTTGCTACCTTAAATATCCAGGGGAAGACTTCGAAAGGGAATACCGTGACTAAATACCCCATCAAAAAAGTGGAATTGGTAGAAAAAGGTAAAAGTTCGCTTGGAGCCCAGGCACTATGGTTGGACGAAATTACAGGAAGACTGAATACAGAAAGCAGAGGAAAATCTATCGGAGAATTTGACACCGGCGATTTAATACTTTCTATCTGGAATGATGGCAGTTATCAACTCAATGCTGTAGAAATGAGTCTTAGGTTTAATATGGAAGAATTACTATGGATCAGTAAGTTCAATGAAAAGGAACCTATTGCTGCGGTGTACTATGAAGGTGAAAAAAAATGGTCCATGGTCAAAAGATTTTTAATAGAAACTACAACCACGGGTAACCGGTATAAATTTATTACAGAACATAAAGATTCAAAACTTTGGTACGCGCATGCCGGTAATGGCCCTGAATTAACCTATTCATGGAAATCAAAGAATCAAAAATTTACAAAAGAATTTATAGCTGAAGAATTTATCGATGTAAAAGGCTGGAAGGCACTGGGGAATAGGTTGAGCGAATTTAAAATTTCCTATATCAAACCTGTCGAACCGAAATCTACCGGCGAGGCAATATCTAATAAGGATATCGAATTTGAAATCATAACTAATGGGACCCAAAAGAAACTATTTTAATCATGGAAGCCCTTTCTATTCAACCCATACTTAGAATATTCGACGAAGCGAAGGCAAAAGAATTTTATTTAGATTGGTTGGGGTTTACCTTAGACTTTGAGCATAGATTCGAGCCGGATACACCTGTTTATATGGGTATATCCATGGGAAACGCACAGATCCACTTATCAGAGCATTATGGTGATGGCACGCCTCATTCAATGATAAATATTTATTGCAAGGGCCTGCGGGGTTACCACAATAATCTAAAGCCCTATAAGTATTATCGGCCACTTATTGCAAAATATCAATGGATAGATGGCTATATCGGCATGCAGGTGTATGATCCTTTTAAAAATGTGATTACTTTTTTGGAGCACGCAGAATAATCACCCATCTCTTTCCTGCTCTGAGAATTTCATTTTTCATTGTGGAAAAAATATCAAGCTATTAAAATGTAACTCAGTTCTTCTACGCTTTTCTATTCTTGGGTTTTCTTTGACTTATATTTGCAACACTAATAATAATGAGTGATCCCACTCATTATTATGCCAATAACTATCTACATGTCTTATCTAAAGTCTTCTAAATTTTGTGGTGCTTTGATACAAACGATTATTCTTGTAGGATTTCTTTCATTCAGTTTGATCAGCTATGCACAATCCACTCTCAAAGACTTGTTACAAAAAGTAGAAGCTAATTATCCAGCCATTCAAGCTCAAAAGAAAATGAGTGAAGCGGCAAAAGAAGGAATCAAAATATCGAAAGTCGACGCACTTCCTTCACTCGACGCAGCATATCAGCTTAACTATGCTACGTTTAATAATATCTCAGGACAGGCTAGCCCATTAGCTTGGATACCGATCAGTGGCCCTCCATCTAGTACTAATAAATTTGGAGGCATATTTGGAAGTACATTGGGATTATTGGCCAATTGGCAACCCATTACTTTTGGTCAAAGACAATTTCAAATCAATCGTGCAGAAAGTGAATACAATCTCGTTCTCGCTGATGAACAAAATACCATCTATCTGCAGCAATCCAAAGTAATCAATGCCTATCTCGACTATATGTATGCTCAATCATTCCTTGCGATCAATCAAGAAAATATAGATCGATTGACGATCCAATTTTCTCAAGCTCGTGCTCTGGCATCTGCAGGATTGAGACCGGGAGTAGATACTGCATTGGTAAAATCAGAGCTATCCAAAGCAAAAGTAGATTTAATGCAAACTCAGAATGCAGTGCGAATCAAGTCTATAATACTAAGCGAACTATCTGCTGAGCAAAATATCAATTCGACATTCGACAGTACTTTTTATATAAAAATTCCAAGCCAACATTCAGGCAATAACATTCAATCCAATCCAGTATTGGCATTTGGCAAGCAATATATACTTCGATTAGAATCTCAAAAAAAAATACTGGAGACTCAATGGTATCCAAAGCTCCATTTTTTGGGCACGTTATATGGTCGTGGCTCTGGTGTCAACGCTTTCGGCGAAGTAAATTCAATAAATGGGTTGGGTTTATCTCGATTCAATTATGGATTCGCCGCACAGATTAGTATGCCTTTACTCAGTAAATCCAAAATAAATATTCAGGTAAAACAACAAGATTATCTGATACAAGCGGCGCAAAGTAATCTGTCTCAGTCTGAATGGCAACTTTCTAAAGAAAAAGAAACAGCCAATGCATTATTTCAAAATGCTCATAACATCGCAGAAGAAATGCCAATGCAGCTGGAGAGTGCTCGATATGCATATGATGCCATGCAAAGTAGATATGATGCCGGCCTCGTGAATTATACAGATTTGCTGCAAGTACAGTATAACCTTACTTTGGCGCAGATGAATAGTTACAAAGCCAGATTCGAATTGTGGAAAGCCCTTCTTTATCAAAGTACTATTGCCGGAGATCTGAATATTTTTTTAAACGAGTATTGAAATGGACCTGACCAAAATTATAAAATCAGCTCTTCAAAAACCTATTACTGTGGTAGTAGTTATACTGGCTATCATTTTCTTTGCAGTAGTGAGCATTCGAAAGATGCCAATAGACATTTTTCCAAAGCTCGGCACACCTGCTATCTATGTAGCACAAACGTATGGAGGGCTTTCACCAGAACAAATAGAGAGCTATGTTACATTTTATTATGAATACCATTTTCTATATGTGACGGGTATCCAATCAGTAGAAAGTAAGACAGTGCAAGGTATTGCATTGATCAAACTCAATTTTTACGAAGGTACCGATATAGGACAAGCGATGGGTGAGGTAGTTGCACAAGTAAATAGAGCTCGAGCATTTATGCCTCCGGGTACGGTATCACCCTTTATCACTCGATTTGATGGAGGCAGTGTGCCAGTAGGCCAATTGGTATTTGAAAGTAAGACTCGATCATTGGCAGAGATACAAGAGCAAGCACTATTCAAAGTAAGGCCGATGTTTTCTTCATTGCCAGGTGTATCTGCACCTCCGCCTTTCGGCGGCAATCAGCGTACTATTGTGATCAAAGCCGATCCGGACAAATTGCGTAGTTATCAAATCACTCCAGAAGAATTAATTACTAGCATAGCAAAAAGTAATACACTTACTCCTGCCGGTAACATAAGGATCGAAGATCAACTTTTGATCACACCTCAAAATACGGTAGTGGAGCAATACAAAGAATTAGAAAATATAGTAGTGCGAAATGGAAACCACTCATCCATATTTGTAAAAGATATAGCCAATGTAGAAAACGGAGCTGACATCACCAGCGGATATGCGTTGGTCAATGGAAAACGATCGGTGTACATACCAGTGACTAAAAGAGCTGATGCCTCTACCTGGAATGTGGTGCAAAACATCAAGAAAGCATTGCCTGATATGCAAGCTGCTGTGCCTGATGATATACAAGTAAGATATGTGTTTGACCAATCGGGATATGTCATCAATGCATTGAGCAATCTGGTAAATGAAGGTGCATTAGGTGCCCTGCTGACAGGTTTGATGGTATTACTTTTTTTGCGCAATTGGCGAAGTTCATTATTGGTAGTACTTACGATCCCATTGGCATTGCTTTCGTCAGTGATCTGTATGTATGCATTGGGCCAATCGCTAAATATCATGACTTTGAGCGGCCTAGCTTTGGCGGTAGGTATATTAGTGGATGAAGCTACGGTAACCATTGAAAACATACATCGATATCTTGAAAAGGGAAGACCCAAACGAGCAGCCATCTGGGAAGCATGTAAGGAAATAGCATTGCCCAAATTTTTAATCTTGCTTTGCATTTTGGCTGTATTCGTACCCGCATTATTTATGTCTGGTATCCCACGAGCTATGTTTTTACCTTTGTCATTGGCTGTAGGATTAGCGATGATTGCATCGTTTATATTATCTCAGACTTTTGTACCTGTGTTTGCAAATTGGATGCTCAGTGGACATACAGTACAGCATGAATCAAAGCCATCGAGCTTTCATCGCTTTCAAAGTGGGTTTACTTTTTTTTCAGGTAAGCTTATTGAAAAAGGAAGTATACTAGCGATTCTGTTTATACTCGTTACTATTGGCATAAGCTATATAGGATTTAAGAATATAGGCAAAGAAATTTTCCCCAAAATAAATGCTGGGCAAATGAAAGTACGCCTGCGTATGCCAGATGGTACTCGACTTGAACGCACAGAAGAAAGCATTAAAGCATTGCTTTCTATCATTGATTCTATCGTTGGAAAAAATAATGTAGAGATCAGTTCTGGTTTTTTGGGAGTGCAAGCGTCAAGCTATCCGGTCAATGTGATCCATCTATGGACCAGTGGCCAACATGAAGGAGTAGTATCTATTAATCTAAAGAAAGGAGTAGATATCGATGTAGAAGCATTAAAGGAAAAAATAAGGAATGTAATAAAGACCGAATTGCCACAGGCTCGCATCTCATTCGAACCTGCCAATCTGGTAGATCAGGTGATGAGTCAAGGAGCAAATAATCCTATTGAAATAATAGTACAAAGTAAAGACATAGGCCAAAGTCAAAAGTATGCACAAAAACTACTTACATCATTGCAAGGGTACGATTATTTACGAGATGTGCAGATTGGAATACCGCTCAATGCGCCGAGCCTAAAGATAGATTATGATCGCATACGATTGGGTCAGTTGGGGCTGACCATAGATCAAGTAAGTAAGTCGGTAGTTGCCGCTACATCTTCCAGTCGTTTTACCCAACCTGTATTTTGGAGAGAGCCCTCTTCGGGAAATGCATTCCAAATACAAGTGGAGCTTCCCCAATATCAAATGAATACCATCAATGCATTGCAAAATATCCTCGTGGCGAATGTATCAGGGGATAATATTTATCTACGAGATATAGCCAACATCACATCTACCAAACAAATCGGAGAATACGATAGACTCAATCAAAATCGCTTTATACCCATTACGGCTAATCTTCATCATAAAGACTTAGGTGCCAGCTTAGATGATCTAAATAAAACGATAAAGGGACTGGGTGACTTGCCCACCGGTATGAAAATTTATCTAAGAGGTCAAAGCGAAATATTCAAAACCACATTCAATGAATTGGGCACTGGATTGCTCTTGGCTATAGTGGTGATCCTGTTATTATTGGCTGCCTATTATCAATCTTTCTCCATCTCATTAGTAGTGCTTTCCAGCATACCTGCGGTAATAGCCGGATCATTTATACTGCTTTTGATAACAGGGCATACGTTGAATATTCAATCCTACATTGGCTGCATTATGGCTGTGGGGGTATCGGTGGCAAATGCGATATTGTTTATCAGCCATGCAGAATCATATCGCAAACAAGGAGACCTCCATGCAAGTAAAAAAGGAATGACAGATCGATTGCGCCCTATACTTATGACAGCTATGGCGATGATAGCGGGCATGTTGCCGATGGCATTAGGTTTAGGCGAAGGCGGTGAGCAAGTGGCACCTCTAGGAGTAGCAGTGATCGGTGGAATGTTATTTTCTACGGTAAGCTTATTATTGTTCTTACCTATCATTTATCAAAAAACAATCGGTAAAAATGAATATAAAGATGTTTCGTTATTTTAGTGTACTAGCGATTATATACATTGGTTCACTCTTTAGCTGTAAGACCATTACATCAGCTAATGAAAAGATGGACCATCAACTCCCTGTGTCGAAAATAGATTCTGTGCCAGCATTTATAGTAAAGAAGCAAGCAATACAACAGCAACTGCAATTGCCAGCTGAGCTGTTGCCATTAGAAAAAGCAGAGATCGTAGGTAAGATACAAGGATATTTGCGTCAGATCTATGTAGACATTGGAGATAAAGTAAAGAAAGGTCAGGTATTAGCATTGATAGATGCGCCGGAGATGAAAGCCAATCTCCAACAAGCCAAAGCCCGACTAGGTGAAATAGAAGCTAAGTATACCAATAGTCAAGCATACTACAATAGACTTACCAAAGCATCTCAAGTGAAAGGCACTATATCAGAAAATGAACTCTCCCAAGCATATACACAAATGCAAGCCGATAGTGCATCCATTGCAGCTACCTATGCTACGATCAAGACTTATGTAGCTCTCAATAATTATCTGGCCATCACGGCACCGTTTTCAGGCATAGTTACACACCGATCTGCCGATGTAGGAAAATTTTTATCAGGCAGTGATGCCACACCCATATTAATAATAGAAAACAATCGTCACTTGCGATTGCGATTAGCAGTACCCGAGCAATACAGCAACAGTGCACTCCAAAAGAAATCCTTGAGCTTCCAACCACAAGCTCAGTCAAATAAAACATACGAAGCAAAATATTCCCGTCAATCAGGAAGTATAGACCCTGTGACTCGTAGTGAGACTTGGGAATTCCTTTATGACAATATTAAGAATGATTTGAAATCAGGGATGTATGTCAATGTAAATATAGATTTTGGCCGCAATGAAAATGGAATCGCGGTACCCAATAGTGCTATAGCTACCAATCTTGAAAAGAAATATGTGATAGTAGTACAAGATGGAAAGACGCTGCAAATACCAGTAAGAGCAGGCTTCAAGATGAAAGATCAAACAGAGATATTCGGTGCCATCAATGAAGGGGATATACTACTGACTAAACCCAATGATGAGATCAAAGATGGAAGTGCGGTGGTAGTGAAGATGAAATGATGGGTATGAATTAAAACTGAATGAGGGTATCTTCAAAAGCCTAAACTTGAATAAAAATTCGCTATATAGACTAAAATCTTCGACTCCGATAAAATGGATTTGATATAAATCATGCGAATGTATTCATGATTGCTGATCTTCCTACTGATACGATCTATGTAACTACAGCCAGCACAAACAGTCTAAACCCTGAGATAATAGTAAAATTGAATTTGAATACGAACGCAATCATTATTAAGCAGACAATGCGAAACCTAAGATAGCTATCCATCGACTACTTTGATCAGTGACATGGAGATCTACTATATTTTCATGTATTTCATTTTTAATATTGAATTGAATTGATAGAATGCACCTGTGTGTAAAAAAAATAAGCTAATTGTCACACCTGATCTCCAAGCAACAAATTTTTCCCCTTTTGTACAAACCAATAAAATCATAATAATATCCCGTGTCATACAGTGCCTTAAAATAAGCTCCCACCGGATCATCGATCCCGATACCAGTGAATGGTTTATGTAAAATCTTGGGCAGGCTAGGAGGGATAAAACCCAGTGCTAACAGGCAACGGGTAAACGCAGTGAATAATTGAGCCCACCTCCAACGAATCAGATTTGAATGCAGAGAAGCCAATTTTGAAAACAAAGTAGCCATTACATATTCAAATCCAATTGCACAGGACAATGATCTGAATGAACTACATTCCCTAGATGATTTACATCTTTTATTAAAGGCAATAAAGCGTCAGTCACCGATTGATAATCTATCCTCCATCCTTTATTAGATGCTCTGGAATTAAATCGTACTGACCACCAACTATACTCAATTTTATCAGGATACATGTGTCGGAAACTATCATGCATTCCGGATTCAAACCATTTTGTCAGCCATTCTCTTTCCGGCATCAAAAAACCGCTGGTGTTTTTATTTCCTTTGGGATTGTGAATATCTTTTTCGGTATGGGCAATATTGTAGTCACCCACGATGACCAGCTTCTTTCCTTTCTCCTGGAGATCTTTTACCCAAGGCAACATTTGTTCTAAAAATCTATATTTTACTAGTTGCCGTGCTTCACCGCTGGTACCACTGGGGAAATACCAATTTACTATCGTAAAATCCCCCTGATCCATTCGAATCATTCTACCCTCTTTGTCAAATTCTTCCATACCAGATCCTTTGATAATATTATCTGGTTTCAGTTTGGTAAGTATACCCACCCCACTATAGCCAGGTTTTTCAGCAGGAAACCAATGAGACTCATAACCCGCCTTTTTCAACGCATCTACATCTATTTGATCTTCTTTTGCTTTAATTTCCTGGAGGCAGATTAAATCAGCCTTACTCGACTTGGCCCAATCAGTAAATCCTTTTTTCATCGCTGATCGAATACCATTTACATTATAACTGATGATACGCATATGGATAAAATTGTAATCACAATATTAATCCGAAATGCTCATTAAAAAAAATACCCGGTCATCAGATCATGGATGACCAAGCATAAATTTTACATCATTCGTTTGTATGGATTTCTCTCAGTTCAAGTGTGCCATGGTAATTGAGATGTGGACAACTACGGGCGATCGCTATAGCATCGGATTCACTATGGGCATTAAATGTAAAATAACCACCTACTTGTTCAGAGCCGGGAAGCTGTTCAAACGGTTGCACTTGTACATTTTTATCTGCAATACTGGAAAGCAACCACCCATTGGCAAATAAATGCTCCCCATCAGCTATTCTTTCAGCTTTAATTTTCTTTAACCAGTTTCCATATTCTCTTACCTGTTGCATAGGATCTGGAGGTGGCACATCATCATTTTTTACAAAGAGTATATATTGATGATCATTAATACTCGTTGAAGCTGACGATTGGATAGGATGACTCTTTTTGCCTATTATGAAGCCTATGGCAATAGCTCCGACTAAAAGTAAAACAGCTAAAGAAATTCCTCCAACAGACTTATATACCAATGGAGTATATGCCCGTATTAAATTTTCTTCTTTCATTTTTAAAATAATTTTAGACTTTAAATAATATGGTGATGTCTCCTTTTGCGCATTGGATTTTAGATTTGACAGGTATTTCCTTTCTTCAAAATTTTTATTCATGGCTATATATCTAATAGTGATCTATACTTTTTTCTGGCATGGTGCAGTTGACTTTTACTGGTACCTTCAGCAATATCCATGATGCGAGCAATTTCTTCGTGTGTATATCCTTCCACATCGTGTAACAGGAGTATAGATTTATAACCTTCAGGCATTTGATTTAGAATGCTTCTATGGTCCAATTGCATTTGTATTCGGTCTACTTTTAAATCATTTATATTTTTTACCTGATCTATGTCTTCAACGTATTTTTTTTGTCTGATAAATTCTTTATGCGTATTGAATAAAATTTTAATCATCCAAGTCCTGAGACTCGACTTCCATTGGAACATTTCCAGCCCTTTTGTAGCCTTTAGCCATGTCTCCTGCACCAGATCTGCTGACACTACTTTATCATTTGTCAAATACATTGCTACTCTCCAGAGTGCATTATGATGTCTATTATAAATGCCTTTAAACACCCACTCATCTCTGGAAGCAAGAAAGGTTGCCACTAATGTTTTATCAATGAGACTCATTTATTAAATTCGAATCTAAAAATCAATCTGTATTATAGATTAGTGCAGATTATTGCAAAAAGGTTGTATAGAGGATAAAAAATATTTAATCTGGTTATTCTTCTTTGGACTCCTGTGCTCTGGGAACAAACCCTTCTCCTTTATGCTCACTCATATTTTCAATTTCATCTTCATGCCTATACCTGGATTGCTCTCGCCCATAAGCTTTAATTATTTCCTTTACCAGCCGATGTCTTACTACATCTTCGGTGGTGAGTTCTATTTTAGCTATCCCATTTATATTTGAAAGTAACGAAATGGCTTGAGCAAGACCAGATCTCTGGTTTCTGGGTAAATCAATCTGCGAAAGATCGCCGGTGATGATACATTTTGCATTGGGGCCCAGCCTGGTCAAAAACATTTTTATTTGGAGTGGAGTGGCATTTTGAGCTTCATCTAAAATGATATATGCATTGTCAATTGTCCTACCCCGCATATAAGCCAGAGGGGCAATCTCAATGATTCTGGTCTCCATAAACTGTGCTAATTTATCAGCAGGTATCATGTCGTCTAATGCGTCGTATAACGGCCGTAGGTAAGGGTCTATCTTTTCTTTTAAATCTCCGGGCAAAAATCCCAGGTTTTCCCCTGCTTCTACAGCTGGCCTTGTTAAAACTATCTTCTTTACGAGTCTATTCTTCAAGGCCCTCACTGCTAAAGCTACAGCGGTGTAGGTCTTCCCCGTACCTGCTGGGCCAACTGCAAATAAAATATCATGCGTATCAGCAGCTTCTACCATAGTCTTTTGATTTTTGGTTTTAGCTCTAATAGCTCTGCCCTCCCTTCCATGTAAGATGATGGACTGATCATCTGCTACATTTACACGCACATCAAATGGATTAGATCCCGCTAACAGATCTTCTACAGTATGGGTAGACAATTCATGATGCTCTCTCAAATAGCGGACCAACAATTCAAACTTAGCTTTTACATCCTGGGTATCCTTTTTATCCCCTACTAATTTGAGTACACTTCCACGCGATGTAATCTGCACATCTGGAAAGGTTTTACGAATAAGATTAAGTTTTGAATTGTTTTCTCCTAAGAGATCTATTAGTTCTATACCTTCTATGGTAAGATTGATTTCAGAAATTTTATCCAAAGAGTTATTATTAAATATATTAAGTTTTTAAATAATATGTACTTTTGAGGCAGGCTAGTTTTAACATTGGTCGAATCAAATTTACTAAAAAACAATAATTGCATGGCATGGGTTTCACTGATTACCGATTTTGGCACTACTGATCCGTACCTCGGGCAAATAAAAGGGTCTATTTTATCAAGGCAGCCCAATGTCCAATTTATAGATCTTACCCATCATATCAAACCGCATGATATTGTAAGTGCCGGCTGGATATTGAAGAATACTTATAAAGATACCCCTAAAGGTACTATACATATAATTAGTGTTTTAAACAATTACAACAAAAACGGATCATACCTGGTTTTCGAGCAGGAAGGATATATCTTCATTGGCCCCAATAATGGAGTCTTTAGCCTTGCCTTTGATAAATTACCCAACCAGATTTACGAATATTTTGATGAAGACCAAAGGTCTTTTTCAGTTAAGAAATCTCTTTCCAATATTATTGATCTGATTTTATCTCATCGGTCACTGCATACATTCGGATCAGAGGTCAGGAATATGATTATGCGTATTCAATTGCATCCCGTCATCAATAAATACATGATTCGCGGCTCTGTGATATATATCGATCATTATGAAAATGTGGTAATTAATATTACCCGGGAGCAATTTGAAAAGGTCAGAGCAGGTCGGCATTTTTCCATTTTTATTAAGCGCAACGACCCTATTTCTAAAATTAGTTACACATACCAGGATGTCCCTGCAGGTGAATCGCTCTGCCTATTTAATTCATTTGATCATCTTGAAATTGCCATAAACGGAGGGTGTGCTGCCAGTATGCTGGGTTTGGCGGTAGATGAAATGATCCAAATTGATTTCTTAGAATGATACCGTATTTACTGATTCGTCAATATCTTGCAGACGAACATGATTCCCGTTTTAGCATTTGAATACACATATGGTATCATCGAAGAACTACCAAATAGATATCTTTGACCAATAGACCTTTATATTAATAAATGGAAAAAATTCCTGTTTCAGAATACAATATAGTCTTAGGCAAAATCACAGACTCTTTGGACGAGTACATTCAACAAGCTCCTGATTCCTCCCTATTTATTTTAACAGATGAGAATACATATTCATATTGCTTGCCTCTAATACAAAAGGTGGTTCAACATCGAAAGCATTATATATATAAAATAAGAGCCGGAGAATTGAATAAAAATATTCATACCTGTATGGATATCTGGAAGGCTATGACTACTGCTCAGTTGGATAGAAATAGCATGATGATTAATCTGGGAGGAGGCGTGATAGGTGATATTGGAGGTTTTTGTGCATCTACCTATAAGCGAGGCATAGATTTTATTCAAATACCCACCACCTTATTAAGCCAGGTAGATGCATCCATTGGTGGAAAACTGGGGATTGATTTTGAAAGTTTTAAAAATCATATTGGTGTCTTTAATTTCCCCATAGCAGTATTGATCGACCCCATATTTCTAAATACACTTCCTCATCGCGAATTAAGAAGTGGTTATGCTGAAGTAATAAAACATTGTCTCATTGCTGACGGGGATCATTGGAAGGAACTGTCTCAAATTACAGATTTAAGGTCACAAGACTGGGCTGCTATTATCAGGAGATCACTGGAAGTAAAGCGAAAAATTGTAATTGCCGATCCTTACGAAAAAGGAATCAGAAAACTACTCAACTTTGGTCATACCATCGGCCATGCTATTGAAAGTCTACTCCTGGAGACCAATTCGCCCTTATTGCATGGTGAAGCAATTGCTGCAGGTATGATCTATGAATCAAAATTATCATCCAGATATATGGGTCTATCAATGAAAGACGAGGAGCAGATTATTGATTATATTGAAAAAATATTTGGCGCACCCCCTGTTTTCAGTATTGAAAATACTATTCCTATCATGAAGCAAGACAAAAAAAACAGTAATGGAAAGATTAGCTTTTCTCTGTTAAAAAAAATTGGAGATAGCCAGTGGGATATTTTATTGGATGAATCGCAACTTAAAGACCTAAATTAACCTCATTACATGCAAGATAGCCACGTACATAAAGGAATGCGAAAAAAATTGGTAGAAGAACTCAGGGCCAAAAAAGTATTGAATGAACCCATATTGAATGCTCTGAATAAAGTACCCAGACATTGGTTTGTACCACAAGGCTTTGAATCCTGGGCTTATAAAGATGTGCCGTTTCCCATCGGGAGTGATCAAACTATTAGCCAACCTTATACCGTTGCATTTCAGACTCAACTATTGGATATTCACCCGGGAGACAAAGTTTTAGAAATTGGTACCGGCAGTGGATATCAGGCTGCTATATTGCATGAGTTGGGAGCAAAAGTATATACGCTGGAAAGACAAGAAAAGTTATTTCATCAGACCGCTTCATTTTTAAAAAAATACGGGTATCAGGCCATCAGGTGTTACTTAAAAGACGGGTTCGAAGGATTGCCCAAAAACGCACCTTTCGACAAAATACTGGTTACCTGCGGAGCTCCTTTTATTCCAACTAGTCTATTGGACCAATTAAGTCCAAATGGATTAATGGTAATACCAGTAGATAATGGCGAAGATCAGATAATGAAGAGAATATATAAAAAGGCTGATGGAACCACTGAAGAAGAGACGCATGGATTGTTTAGGTTTGTACCATTTTTGGTAGGAATAAATAAGTAATCAATATATGAAACAAGTATTTATAATATGTATCGTTTGCATTTCACACTTTATAAACGCCCAATTTACTGCACAAGATCTCATCCATTTTAACCAATCTATCGATAATGCCGTTGTTAAAAAAGATACCTCACTTTTAAAGCAAGTTTACTCGGATGATTTTGTATTTAGCCACGGAACAGGATTAGTCGAAGGCAGAGAAAGCTGGCTGAATAGTATCCTAAAACCTGGCAACAATTATATTTCCAGAACTCATGACTCTGTTACAGTAGAAATTCATAAACCTGGTATTTATATTCTACTTGGTACACTCACTGTGGTAAAGAAGGAATCAGAGTATGCCCTAAACTATGAAAGAGTGTTTGCAATTTTAGATAAAAGACTGCAAATGGTTTCGCATAAGACTTTTAAGGAGTGGCATATCAGATAAAAATCAAAGAAGCACCCGAACACCTAATGAAAAATCAGTATAGCTGCTTTTAATAATGTCAGAATAAATCACATTCTTTGATGTATAGATAAGTGGCTTTTGGGTAAATAAAAACAAGCCAAGATTTTGACTAAATTGAAATTGGGCACCAATGCCTGCCATCACAAATTGAGCTTGATTGTTAAGTCTTCCACCCGAATGATACTGAGCATACGAGCCTATATATGCTAATCCCGGAAACACAAATAACCGCTGATCTAAAAATGATTTTACCACATAAGCACTCATACCCGGAAAATGGGAAGTAATCTTATTGTCCTGATTTGCAATTTGTAAAATATATCTTGCTTGTAAAAAAATGTACAAGTCTGAGCTGAGATCTTTAAAGTAAGTACTTACCAGGTCAGTTTGAATGCGATCTGCATTAAGGTTAGTCCTCTCTGAGCTTGGCTTCAAGATCGGGAAGTTAACAGTACCCTGCAAAGTAAGGGCAGGTATACCAGCAAAAGGTTGTGCACGTAATCGCAAACCGGCCATGCTTAAACCTGTAAAAGAAGTACTAGCGCCATCATCTTTTTCAAAGACCTTCAATGGCGAGTTCCGAGCTTGCTCATCTAGTCTAAGTCTTGAATATTTCAATTGTCCACCTATATCCCATCGTTTAGTGGTCGAAATTCCATAATTGATATTGATATTATTTTCAAATCGGGTAATCCTGTATCTGTCTAAAATCACATTGCCAAAATTGGAAGTCAACCAATAAGAAGTAAGTGAAGCCGTGTTGGTAGCTTCCACTTTGCCATTAGATAATATCACTGGTGAGATATTTCCAAATGAAAAACTCTCCTCCTTATTTTCCTTACTTTCTGTAGATGAATTACTGGTTTGACCAGATATATAGCCAGATATAGAATTCAAGCCAAGACATAGTACAAGAATTATTTTAGTATTCTTCATTTTCATACTATTTACAATCTATTCCAAAATTAGAATCCAAAAAAGCTTGTTGATAAATCAATAACTGCCGGTGAGTAGAAGTAGAAGTAGCCAGTATCATATGATTTCTCTCCCTTTTCCACATGGGTGCCGGGGTGCACGCTAATAGTTGCCATTGTTTATAAGGAGTATCATTTACATTTATAAAGCTTCCTATAAACTCTTCAACGCCTAGATTCCCATTTAGTGATTTGGTACGATCTATCCAAAAATGGACCAGGTTTTTATCTTTATCCAGGACCCCAAATATTGGGTTTTTATTATAGAGCAAAGCTGTATTGGATCCATTACAAGTAGATTGTTCAAAGCTTTGGGTAGGATCAATAGAACTAGTGCATTTACCTTTTGGATCTTTTAAAAATTTAAACCAAATGCAATAATCCGTCATTTCAGGATGGAGCCATGCGTTTTCTAAAGAAGGAGGGAATGCTGGCAAAGGGCTTATTGGGATTAAAATTTGCGGTATGGAAGGTGGGATAAAGCTCTTATTTGCTTCGAAAAAACTGGTTTCTACAGAATTAAAATTCAATTTTTCCTTACAATCAGGGCTGGCAATAATCAGATCTGTTTGACCAGAGACACCTTCAGGTATGGTCACCACCAGACCTAAATTAGGGTGAAACTTCATGTTCAGTACGGGTTTGTTCCCAAATGAAATCGAAATATCACTTTGCAACAAAGATTCTAGTGGAGTGGCTCTAATAAGCACTTCCGTCCCGGGAGTACCTACATTGGGCATTACCTCTAGTCCTAATAATGGCTCGCAGCTGGGATTGCAGCTATTGAAAATAAAAGAAGCAATAACGATACTCAATAATAATAATTTCAATTTCATTGCACGGAATTTAAAAACAGTTGATATAATTTATTTTTCTTAAAGTCTAACTCTGCGATTAAGGGCTTAAGGTCATTGGAAAGTTCATTGCAGTTTGTATGGAGCGTTTTCTTAGCTGCTTTGAGACTTATATTTCCCTGTGATCTTTGTTTCAATACAGAGATGACCGTGTTATTCATTTTATCAAATAAAAAGGGCTCATGCAATTTGTTCAACACAAAATCATAAGTAGCATTCAATTGCATAGCAACTGATGGGTCATCCCAATAATGACTGGCCGCGGTCTCCTGTTGGTCTTTGTTGTCATTGATGAAATTTCGGGCAGCATTGTATTTTTCAATATATCCATAAAATTTACCACAAGCACCTGATGCATTTGTAACACAAGCCACCGCATCAGTAGGTAAGATCAGCTGAAGGTCTTTAAGCCTGGAGATATAATTATTCAATCCTTTACTGATTTCATCGAAAGTGGATTGTTGTAAAGCAAATTTTTTACCTAATGCCTCAAATAATTTTTCTTCTAATGCTGCATTCTTTTGTTCCAGCACTACTATCTTATCCTGTAATTCTTTCTGTTTAACCTCCGATTTGGCAATATCCATTTGATACTTTTCTACCATTACTTGAAAATGCTCAATCGTATCCAGCATGGTTTTATGCATGAGCTCCAATTGTCGGGCTGATAATTTTTGAGATTTTTGTAAAAGCCTCATTTTGGAGTTCAGCGCATTTACTTTTTCCTGGAGTTTAGTATTATGTTCATTACAAAGTTTGATCTCAATAGGCTCAAACATAGGCGGGATATTGACTTTGCCTTCATACGGCGAGATCATAGCACTGGAGGAGCCTTTTATCGTAATGGTTACAAAATCAAGACCTTTAGGAGCATATAATTTAAAACTCCCATCCTGGGCGGTCACATCATAGCTTTCACCACTTACACTGACCACTACACCAGGCACACCCACTACTTTATCATTCTGGACCTCGACCACTTTCCCTTTAAATGTTACACTTTCCTGGGCTGGGAGATGGAATGATAATAGGATACAGAAAAACCTTAAGAGATACTTCATATGTCTTTATGTGTTTATTAAAATAAATGTCGTCATAAGCGTAGTAGTTTAACATTTTAGCAGCTAGTAAGGTTCTAAAAATCCAAAATAGAGCTTTTTTTAAATTTATGTAGTATTTTTTTTGAAGTGTAGCTCTAATCTTATAAATTCATTCTAAAAGTCTGGATTTAAAGTCCATTCTCTCATGCAGCATTCTTTCCACTTCAATTACTTCATTAGTCAATTCCCGATAAAAAAAATGTGCTTATTAACTTTTGAACTTTTGAGAGATTTGACGATTGCTGAAAAATTTTCTTCATGTGATGGATTCTTTGCGAGTTCACTGCATTTGTCAAGAATTATATAATTCCAAATTTAAGTCTGATCGGAATTAAGGGATAAAACCTATCTTTTTATACCTTAAACATTAGTGATTATACTATTTTAATTTTCTCCTAAATGAGGGTCAGCATTTGATGGAATGTACAATATCCTTTCATCCATCACCTATACTTAGTTCAGGGTGTTCATTTTTGTGATAAATTCTTTAGAAGTCATTATTGAAAGATCACTCGTATTAAAATCTTTTGTATTTCTCGTTACAATAATTTCATGTTCGGCTTCTACTGCACAAAAGTTTTGTACAGCATCTTCAAAGTCATTGAATTTCGAACTGGAAACTTTTAATACTGAAGTCTGACCAACATTCTCTACCCGAACTAGTTGCAGAATCTTTTTGGTCTTAAGATTTGCGTTTTTAGAGCCTTCAATCCTCTTAAGAATAGAATTAATATTAGTTATTGATACGGATGATATATATTTCGGAATCCTCTATGATGGCAGCATTATCTTCATTAAATGGCTCTCTATCTAAAAGCAAATCTAAAATTACATTGGAATCAAGAAATACTTTTTTCATTTTAAATATTTTTCAATAAGAGCATCTTGCAATATTTCTTTATACGCTTTGAAATCTTTTGGCATTTTTACGGAACCTTTTAACTCCTGGACTATGCCATGATATTTACTTTTTTTCTTCTTTTTAGTGGATAACGATTTCAAGTACTCCTCTACGACATTTGATAAGCTTCTTTTGTTTTTTTTGGCATAATCTTTTGCAGTTTCTATTACGCCTTCACTTACTGTCAATGTGAGTTTAGTTTGCATACGTGTTATATTATACGTATAAATATACTTTAGTTTTTTTTTTAATATCCAACTTTTTCTTGATTTTTGGGGGTAGCTTAAATGTCATAACAAGGTATTACATTTTAAGTCATTAACATCTATTTCACTTGAGTATCTCGTAAAGAACGTGTCTGCAAAGTCGGTCTGATGATTCAATTTTTGGGTGGTTGAATTCGGTGATATAGCTCATACCTATTCTCCGCATTACTTGTTCCGATTTTTTATTTATTGCCGCTGTAAAAGAGACTATTCTGTCAAATCCCAATGTTGTAAATCCGAATTGTATACAAGCTTCTGCCGCTTCGGTTGCAAAGCCTAACCCCCAGTGTTGTTTTTTAAATCTCCAGCCGATTTCAACACAAGGCGTAAAAAAGGCTTCAAATTGGGGAATTGAAAAACCTGTAAACCCTATAAATTCATTTGTTGATTTGTTTTCAACTGCAAATAATCCAAATCCGTTATTTTCAAAAGAGTTATTTATCCGATCTATTAATTCCAACGACTCTGAATCTGTAAGATGATTTGGAAAGTATTCCATTACATCCATGTCTTTGTTCATTTTGATAAATGGCATGCTATCTGAATCAATCCATCTTCTCAGGCATAGTCGTTCAGTAAGAATAAGGCATCGACTCATTGGTAACTTTTTGTTTATTCGTAGAAGTGTTTAAAAAATAATCTCCAACAGAAGTAGTTATGTAAATAGGTGCAACCTTTTGGTTACTTCTTCCTAATTATTCCATGACTTACTTTGGGCCTTTGCAGCGTATTAATTGCAAACTGTGAAAATGTTTTTTCTTGCATATCTTTTTTATTGACAAGATAGGATATTATTTAAGGGTAACCCTTTGCGAAGCGTTGAAGGGTTCACCATTAGTGTTTACGTAATTTTGTCTATATATTAATTATCTGTAATATATAAATTAATCTTAAGCCACTCATTACCCAAAATATCTGAATTTTCAAAAAAGCAAACCCTTCTTAGTAGCATATGATTTCATTCTTGATTCCAGAGTAGTGCTTTTTTTGTATACTCAGTGGGAACGTGCAGCACTGGCTCTTCAGCATGGATATTTTGCTTTTTATGGGCGATGACACGAACATATCCCAGATAGCGGCCACCATCTGCCTCAAGAGCCTCTAATTCTACCTTATTATCGGGAGCAATTACCTGATGCCATTTCTGCCACAAGCGCCATCCGTCCGAAAGTGTGTCAGCAACTTCAATTTCCATGATACCAATTCGTTCCCAGTGCCGTTGCCACCAGCCAGCTGAGTGAAGGCACCATAAGTCTGGTGTCCACCATTCCCGAAGATGCTCAGGAAGCGAATTTTGAATCTCCTGCATAAGTCCAGCACCGGCAATTCCTAACTGCCCACCCGGCTTTAAGAAACGTGCCAGGGAGTTCAGGTACAAATCATCCGTACCATAATAAAAAAATGAATCAATACTTACTATGGCATCGAAAAAGTCGGCAGCAAAGGGTAGAGAGCGGGCATCGGCGTGAATTGGAAATACGCTGTCCTCCACACCCGCATCCCGGATACGTTGATAATTCTCCGAAACTGAGAATAACAAATCGGCAGCCCAGACCTGTACGCCAAACTCCCGGTGCAAAAAGATAGAGGACATAGCCCGTCCACATCCAAGATCCAACACGCGCATATTAGGTTGCAGCTGTAAGCCTCGGGCAAGCCATTCGGTCAGCCATAACGGATTAGCACCCCCACTGACACTTGCTATAATCCAATCAGGATTATATTTTGACGAACGGGGAAAGTCCTGTAAAGCAAAAGCATTATTCATCACCATCGGATTTAACCATAAATCATTGATTATAAATCTAAGAATAAAACTATCATCTTTCCAAAAAGAATGAGTTGTTTTTCCATTTACTACTATTCCGGATAAATAAAGATGATTAAAATTCATTTAATTGGCATGGTACTAACGGCTACCTAAAATGTTTCCATTGCAATGCTTTAGAAATGCATTTTCCCTTGCCACGGCATTTTGTACAATTCAACCCAATTGCATGAATTGGGTTGAAAATTCTTAATATTATGGTCAGGAAATATGGAATTAGAAGCGATTGGACCATATACTCGAAAATTAGCAGCCATTCTATTTACAGATATGGTGGGCTATACCGCTGTAATGCAAAAAAATGAAATGCTCGCCATCCAAATGCAAAAAAAGCATCAGCATACGGTAGATAAATATGTGCAGGAATATGGCGGGCAGGTAAAGAATGATATGGGTGACGGAAGCATGAGCATTTTGCCCAGCGCCTACCAGGTGATAAAATGTGCTATGGCCATTCAGACCGAGTTAAAAACAGAGCCCCGGGTAAACATCAGAGTAGGTATCCATATCGCGGATGTATTAGAGGAAGAAAGTGGAAAAATCCATGGTGATGGAATCAATATTGCTTCGAGAATTGAAACTTTGGGCGTCGCTGGAGCCATATTATTTTCTAAAGAAATTTTCAATAAAATAAAAAACCATCCCGAGTTTAAGATCCAATTAGTAGGGCAATTTCCTTTTAAGAATGTAGAGGAACCTATGGAGGTCTATGCCATTGCAAATGAAGGGTTTTCCATTCCCACTCAAGAACAAGCGATATCAGCAGGCAAACTTAAAAAAGATCAAAAAACCGGCGATACCGATAATAAATCCACCAGGTCACGATCTAAATTGTTGTGGCTTGCTGTAATTCCAATCTTAGGATTAATCTGGTATGGTATTTCTTCCAATCAAAGTAAATTGCCTGCCGATTCAAAAAATGAAACCAAGGTTCAAATTCCAATAAATAGAATATACCAGGGCATAATTACTTCATTTGATAATAAACCTGTCCGTGGAGTTATTATCGATATCAACGGAGGCGTGGCCAAAGACACATCTGATAGGGATGGGAAGTTTAGTGTCACCTTACCCAAATCATATGAAAATCAACAAGTGACTCTTTCCTTATTTCAAAATGGCAAATTAAATCTGAGCCACGAAATCAGATTGAGTAGCCCCGAAGTATTGAGTCATTTAAAATTACAACCTGAATAAATTCAAAATAAATTCTATATGAAATATAAATTCTTACTGTTATTTGCCACTTTATTTTTCTTGAATGAAGTGTTTGCACAACCCTACTCAGAAAAATTTTTCGATGCCATGCGATGGCGTTGCATAGGACCACATCGCGGTGGCCGTACAGTAGGAG
Source organism: Chitinophagales bacterium (assembly GCA_038251405.1). Classification (GTDB taxonomy): domain Bacteria; phylum Bacteroidota; class Bacteroidia; order Chitinophagales; family Saprospiraceae; genus JADJLQ01. The sequence continues at coordinate 5,034 of JBBSBH010000026.1, read as the reverse complement.
CGGTTGGGGTGCCATCCCAGCCAAATGTATTTTATATAGGAGTAAATAATGGTGGCGTGTGGAAAACTACCGATTATGGCCGCACCTGGAAACCTATTTTTGATGAGCAGCCAACCGGGTCTATAGGAGATCTGGATGTTTCGATTTCTAACCCCAACGTGATCTATGTGGGTAGTGGTGAAGGGCTACAACGACCCGACCTGAGTGTAGGTGATGGCATGTATAAATCTGTTGATGCGGGCAGAACCTGGACTCACCTTGGTTTAAAAGAATGCCAGCAAATCGGTGGCCTCACTATTGATCCCACCAATGAAAACAGGGTGTTTGTAGCTGCTCTTGGGCATCCCTATGGACCCAATCCTGAGCGCGGCGTGTATCGTACACTCGATGGGGGAAAAAGTTGGCAAAAAGTATTGTATATAGATGAAAACACGGGTGCTATACAAGTGACATTAGATCCAAATGACTCGAGGATTGTATATGCTGATATGTGGGCAGGAAGACAAGGCCCCTGGGAAAATGGGGAATGGGATGGCAAGGAAAGTGGCTTGTACAAAAGTACCGACGGAGGGAGTAATTGGAAAAAACTTACAAATGGATTGCCTACTACTGATCAGGAATTAGGAAGAATCGGATTCTGCATCGCGCCATCGAATTCAAATAGATTGTATGCTACAGTAGATGCCGGTAAACTTGGTGGCATATATCGGAGTGATGATGCAGGAGAGCATTGGAGACTCATCAATCCTGACAATAGGCTTTGGGGAAGAGGCAGTGATTTTGCAGAGGTCAGAGTAGATCCTACTAATCCTGAAATTGTGTACACCGCCAATGTAGTCACCTGGAAGAGTATGGATGGTGGTGTCCATTGGGACATGTTCAGGGGAGCACCGGGAGGAGATGATTATCATCGCATTTGGATAAATCCTAAAAACAGCGACATCATCCTAATAGCCAGTGACCAGGGGGCCATCGTTACGGTAAATGGAGGCGAGACTTTTTCCAGTTGGTACAATCAGGCTACTGCCCAGTTTTATCATGTGAGCACGGATAATGCTTTTCCATACAATGTATATAGTGGCCAGCAAGAAAGTGGCAGTGTATGTATTTCGTCCAGAGGTAGAGATGGAAATATCAGTTACAGAGAGTGGCACCCTGTAGGGGCAGAGGAATATGGTTATGTGGCAGCCGACCCTCTCGATCCAAATATAATTTACGGTGGAAAAATATCCAGGTATGATAAACTGACTGGCCAAACTCAAAACATTGCACCAGAAGCAATTCGAAGTGGTAAGTACCGATTTGTGCGCACAGCCCCTGTATTATTCAATCCGATTGATAAAAAGACATTATACTATGCCGGCAATGTATTATTCAAAACTACTAATGGCGGCAATTCCTGGCAGGTGATTAGCCCGGATTTATCTCGATCAAACTGGGAGGTACCTGCAAGCGTGGGAATATATACCAGTGAAAGCCAGAAAACAATGCCTCGGCGTGGGGTGATATACACCGTGGCACCTTCGTATGTAGATCTCAATACTATATGGTGTGGCACTGATGATGGCTTGATACATTTGACCAGTGATGGTGGAAAAAACTGGAAAGATGTAACACCGCCTTCTATTACCAGTTGGTCAAAAGTATCGCTCATGGATGCAAGTCATTTTGATAAAAGCACGGCCTATGCAGCAGTAAACAGAATCCGATGTGACGACATGAAGCCACATATTTACAGGACAAAAGATGCTGGCAAAACCTGGATTGAAATAGTAGATGGTTTGCCAGAAGATCCAATCAATGTAATAAAAGAGGACCCTATGAGGCGGGGATTATTATTTGCAGGTAGTGAACGGGCAGTGTATGTTTCTTTTGATGATGGAGATCATTGGCAAAACCTTAGACTAAATATGCCTGCAACTTCCATACGGGATCTTACCATCAAAGATGACGATCTGGTAATAGGAACCCATGGACGAAGTTTTTGGATATTAGATAATATTACGCCCCTCAGGCAATTGAATAATGTAACCTCCAATGCAAAATCGGTTCTGTACAAACCGCAGACCAGCTATCGGGTGCGATGGAATGATTATACCGATACGCCTGTGCCCCAGGAAGAGCCAGCCGGGGATAATCCACCCGATGGAGTAATGATCGACTATTACATAAATGAGAGCGCCAAGAATATCAAGCTGGATATAGTGGACTCCAAAGGGAATGTGGTGAGAAGCTATTCCAATAAAGATTCTCTGTATACGATTACTAAAAATAATGTACCCCAGTATTGGATAAGGCCGCAACAAATTCTAAGTGCTGCTTTGGGTTCGCACAGATTTTTATGGGACATGCATTACACCCCATTAAATGTACCACCCTCCTTCCCTATTGGTGCCACCTACATGAATACAGCACCAAATCCTACCTCTCCCTGGGTAATGCCCGGAGCTTACAAAGTAAGGCTTACTGTGGATGGCCGGGATTTTGTACAATTTTTTGACGTAAAAATGGATCCGGGGGTAAAGACAAGCACGTTAGATCTATTGCGACAATATGATTTCAGTATGAAATGCTACAACTATCAGCAAGAAATAATGGCTTCGAATAAAGATCTCAAAAAATATATGCCTGGTTTTGGCAGATTACAAAGCTTAATGCAGGAAAATGATATGCCTCTGACCAGTCAAATGATTAGAGATTTTACTGCATTGGAAAAAGAGTATCTAGCTGAGAAATCAAAATGATTTTCTGAGGTCATCCTTTAGAACTGTTTTTAAAAATTCTTAATAGTTTGGTTTACCTACTGCATTTAGAAATTTCGAGGTAGGAAGGTTTTTAATACATATTCCTTCTAAGTCCTGGTAGCTTCCATTGAATGCATTTAGGTCTACATCCTGCTTAATGCCGTTGACTTTTCCATTATTATCATATTGCCAGAAATCCCATTTTTTATCATTGCCCAGTTCCGGGGCTTTTTCACTATACCTGGCTATCCAGATGGGATATTCGTCAAATCTTCCTGCAATAAATCGATAATAAGCTTTAAGATTAGTGTATATAATTGGTTTTGCATTAAATGCTGTAGACACTGTCTCTAACCATTCCCGAATACTTTTAACCAGTTCTTCAGGGTTTTCATGATCTGTTATTTCCATATCAAGCACAGGTGGCAGGTCTCCATTCTGCAAAGAAACATTCATTAAGAAATTCTGGGCCTGCTCTGTCGCATCGATATTAGGGATAAAAAAGTGATAGGCTCCTCTTTTTACATTGGCCAATTTGATGGACTTCCAATGATTGTAAAACATGGTATCACAATGATCTAATCCCTCAGTAGCCTTTATGAAAGCAAATGAAACACCCTGGTCCCTGATCATTGGCCAGTCAATCTTTCCCTGAAAATGCGATACATCTATGCCATGTACCTCAAATGTCATCGGCTTTCCCCTAAAATTATTGCAACTAAAAAAAATAAGTACCCAAAAGAGTACTACAAGCCTTACTTTCATATTTACATCTTCCATGACGCTCATATAGCGATTTGGTCATACCTTTATTTTGTAAAATTATTCTTTATTTTTTTAGATTAACGTTTCGATCATAAAATTAGCTTGATAAAATATGACTATCCGGTCGAAATTTCTAGCCCATATCGCCAGAACAAGCCCGTTCCCACTTGAATTCGAAGTCTCCAAAGCTGAAGGGTGTCGCATTTTTGACCAGGATGGGAAATCGTATATAGATTTCATTTCAGGTATTGGAGTCAGTAATCTAGGTCATGCTAATCAGCACATTCTCAAGGCCATTCATGCACAAACCGATGAATATCTGCACACAATGGTATATGGGGAGCATATTCAATCGCCTCAAGTTTCACTTGCAACTTTATTAACTGAAAATTTGCCGATTTCATTAGATAAGGTCTATTTTCATACATCAGGGACGGAAGCCATAGAGTGCGCTTTGAAATTAGCCAAAAAATACACAGGTAAATCCAAAATAGTGGCTTGTAAAAATGCTTATCACGGAAGTACTTACGGTGCAATGAGCCTTATGAGTGATACCTCAAAAACAGTTGGATATGGCCCGGTAATGCCAAATGTCTACCATATTGAATTTAACAATCTCTACGACCTGACTACAATAGATGAATATACAGCAGCTGTAATTATAGAAGTAATTCAAGCCGAAGCAGGTATTCAGACCCCGGATCCTCAATTTCTAATTGCATTGCAACAAAAATGTGAACAAAATGGTGTACTGATCATTTTCGATGAAATACAATCAGGGATGGGACGCACCGGAAGTCTATTCGCATTTCAATATTATGGCATAACACCTGATATTTTGGTCCTGGGGAAAAGTTTGGGTGGCGGACTACCCTTATCAGCATGTATTGCCCATCATACTTTGATGAATGCCATCGCAGACAATCCACCCTTAAGCCACATGACTACATTTGGAGGTCATCCACTCTCTTGTGCAGCGGGCCTGGCTTCCATGCAATTAATTCTAAGCAATAGAATGATTGAAGAAAGCAGGGATAAAGCAGCTTTTTTGATAGACAAAATTCAGGATCATATTTTGGTAAAAAAAATTAGAGCAGCTCATGGGCTTTGGATGGCAATAGACCTGAATGATGCTGATTTAGTGCAAAAGATCATAGCTATTGCTCAGGAGAAAGGATTACTAATCGATTGGTTTTTATTCAATGATAAATCTATCAGAATTGCTCCTCCTTTAAATATTGAATATCCGGATTTAGAGATTGCAGCTCGTATTTTGAAGGATAGCTTTGATCAGGTATGTAATTGATAGATTTGTTATTTTAAAAGAGAAAACCAGCTTTGAATTTAGAGCAAGTAAGCTAGTAACTACCTATAAAAACAGTTAACCCATATTGCAGCTATCCAGATTTAAAGTACTGAAAATGAGAAGCTTCATTTTTAAATATAGCCGAGTGGGGTACTACGGATTTTTTACAGCTAAAAGGTTTCAATTTATAGTTTAGGCTTGTGTAGATTGATTTTACAT
>JBBSBH010000025.1:0-67026 GCA_038251405.1 Chitinophagales bacterium | reverse complement strand
AATAATGGGTGGGGGTCTACATTGAGCCTTTTGATTTATCGCTATTGTAAATCAATACCTTATACCCTATTTTGTACTTATAATGTTAGTGATTGATAATTTGGTGTTAGTCTTTGATTTTTGACCTGCAATATGGGTTAACTCAGCCCCCAGCATAGCAATATTTGAAAACAGGCCTATTTTGACTCCAATAGTTCTATCCTTGGTAAAATCGTAACCCACCCTCATTATTTTACATCCAGCCTGCCACGAAAGATAATCACTCAATTTTATGAGCTGTTCTTTATTCACTCCTACATGACTATAAATATCCTCCACGGAAACATTTTTTCCATTTAGCTTACAAAGCTCTGAAATACCAAATGCAATCCCCACAAAATTAGAGACCTGGATATCCATAGGCTAAAATTAATTTCCTATGGTAGTAAGGATTTTCATGTTTTGAAATATGTAAATTACATATCTATTTTCTACCAGATATCACCCCAAACCTTCCAGATATCCAATAATTTAGAAATTCTCATAAAAATTTCCTTATTTGTAATTCCTTTAACACCAAAACCCACCTCTTATGAATAGAGTGGCCTTTCCTATAAAAGATGGCTTTGAGTTTGTCTTATTGCAGGACATTATTTACCTGTCAGCCGATGGTAATTATAGTGTTGCATTCATTGTAAATGGGCAAAAAAAACATGTGCTTAGATCTATTAAACATGTAGAGAGTCTATTAATCAAGGTAGGATTTGCCAGAATACACCAGGAATATTTGATCAATATGGAGCACCTTATTCGATATGAAAGACTAGAAGGCGGATCTGTACTATTGAGCAATGGAAGCAAGCTCCCTGTTGCCCGTACCAGAAAGAAAGAATTCCTAAAACGAGTAATGGGCGAATAATCCCATTTCGGAAAGGTAGCTTGCCTCTGCAAAAATGACCTTGTAAGGATATGGGAATTCACATTTTTCTTTGGTATTATTCAAAACCTACAAGGTTTACATTTCCTCAATAAGTCTATAAACCTTGCAGGTTTTATTCACACAGTTCATTTAAGCATCTTAAAGTTATAATAAACGGATGATCCTGCAAGGTCTCCTGCATCCGCGAGTACAACCTTGTAGGATTCAATATTAAATCACCTTCAGACCTTCAAGCCCACCATCATTTCTAGCGGTCCGTGCGCACCAATCACCAAAGCCTGTTCAATATCACCGGTCTTACTAGGGCCGGATATCCATACACCGTAGTCAAAATCTTCTGAGGAGAGTCGCACGTACGCTTCATGGAGATTATATACGATATCATTAGCATCTAAAAGGATCACCAAATATTTAGTAAGAAAAGGCACACTGCGGTGCTCCAGGTCTTCATCTTTGACCCAGATAGCTCCGTTATTAGCGACACCTAATCTTCCTTTGACTACCGCAATGTCTAACTGTGAGCTGGCAGCAACGGTGCCCGGAGAATTATGCAGGTAGGGTAGCATGGGTGCATGGATGTGTCGATGATCTGGCCATTGAGACACAATCAGCGAGCTTAGCTCTTCGTCTGAGGAAAATGTATATAAAACTGCTTTATTATCAGCGAGGTTTTGGGTAAATAAAGCTATGGACTCTTCTATGGAGAGTGCTTGAGTATAATCGGGTACTATTGGTAATTCACTTTCGGCAAGCGGTTTATTGGCTTTCACAGTGCTAAGGATTTTTTCGCGGCTGGTCATATTTGGTGGTAAATTACGAAGGTTCTTACTATTTACGCGCCGCGCGCTCTTAAGGTAGAAGTTTTCCACCCCCTGACCCTCCCTCTGAAGGGGGAAAGCCAGATGTTAGAGTAGACTTCCACCCCCTGCCCCCTCCGAAGGGGGAAAGGTTGCCCCCCTCCGAAGGAGGAGAATATTAAATAGAAACCAAATTACCGATATCCGCATTATCTTTGCACTTGCGAACTTTCCAAGGAAAATTTCGTTTAAATAAACAAAGAAGCTAAATCATGTATCCTCTAGAAATAGTAAAACCAATGGAAAACGAGCTTTTAAAGGCTGGTTTTGAATCATTGACTGATGAACAAGAAGTACAAAAAGCATTGACTGACAAAGAAGGCACTATGTTGCTCATGGTCAATAGTGTATGCGGTTGCGCCGCAGCTCATGCCCGCCCGGGTGTGAGATTAGCTTTACAATCTGATAAGACCCCTTCAAAATTATATACGGTATTCGCCGGAGTGGATAGGGAAGCTACCGCCAAAGCACGCGAATTTTTAGCTCCTTACCCCCCATCCTCTCCTTCTATTGCTCTTTTTAAAAATGGCGAGCTCGTGCATATGATTGAAAGATATCAGATAGAAGGCCGTACTGCAGATATAGTAGCGGCTAATTTGAAAATGGCTTTCGACACGTATTGCTAGTTTATTTTTACTTATTTAGGCTGTGTGATTCTACACCTGATTTTTAAGGCTTAGTTTTTTATTATTTGATTAATTTAAGATCTGCCCATTCAATATTAGTCTGGCTTTTATTGAGTTTAGTCTAAGTCACACCCATCGCGGAACTCCTTTTTTTATTTTTTAGTTTTAATAAGTATGCTTAAAAAACTATTCTCCCTGCTCATGATCCTGAGCTGCTTTTCATTCGCATTTGGTCAGGGATTTACTATAAAGGCGTTTGATGTAAAAATCAAAATTGACAAAGATGGCTATGCTGATGTGCACGAAATCATCAATGTGTATTTTACAGAATCAAAGCATGGCATTTACAGAGACATTCCGTATAAATATATATTGCAGGGAAAGGATTATACCACCCCTATTACCAATATTAAAGTTGCCAACCAAAAGAGTGAAATAAAATCCACAGGTACTGCTAAATCTATCCGCATAGGCAACCCTTCCAGGTATGTCACTGGCCCGGAAACGTACGACATCAGCTATCGGGTAAAAGGGCCGTTTATTACGAATGATACCAGTGATGAATTTTATTGGAATATTACTGGTAATTACTGGCAAGCACCTATAGAAAAAGTAAACTTTGATATCGAATTTCCTGATGATGTGGCCATTCCCTATAGCGACTTAAAACTATTCACAGGTAAAGTCGGATCTAAAACAGATAGTGGATATATTCAACAAAATGGAAGGCATATCACGGGTCAAAATATAGAGACCTTGTCACCTAACCAGGGACTTACCATAGCTGTAAAACTCCCCCTGGCTTATATCAATCATAAAAATGTAGCCAATGTAAATAACAGTACACTTGATGACCTGGTCGAAGACGCTAAACTGCAATGGCCATTAGCTACCCTTCCTGCCATTTTGATTTCGTTATTCGTGGGATTTTGGAATAAATTGCGCAGAAGATACATTCCTCCAACCCTTAAAGAAAAAATGCCCTATCCTCCGGATAATATGAATCCTGCCGAAGTAGGCGCTTTTTACGATCAGGTGGTAAATGATAGGGATGTGATCTCGCTATTGCCTTATTGGGCAGCCCAGGGATTTATCAGAATGGAGTATGATCAACATACCCAGGATACTTACCTTACCCAATTGAACGAATTAAGTGGAAATAGGGCCAACTATGAATACACCCTGTTTAGAAACCTGTTCGCTAATAGATCCAGTGTAGCTTTATCGGAGTTGAAAGACCATTTTCATAGCACACATTCGTTGGTAAAGTCAATGATAAGAAGGGAAATTATAGAGCAGGAATTATATGATGGCGAATATAGTTATTGGTTTAAATCATGGCGAGGTTGGTTAGCGGTAGTCCTGTTTATTCCCTTGGCAATATTGAGTTTTGTTATGAGTTATTGGTTTGCCGGAGTCTTTTTTGTACTTGGCTTTATTATAGGATTGATATTGCTTCTCCAGCCCCGGGTAATGTCTCAGAAAGGCTATTTGATCCATCTCCATCTAAAATCATTTTATCAATTTCTCAAAGGAAACGATCCACATGATTTTGAAACTCAAATAAAGGAAGACCCCAATTATTTTGATAAAGTTTATCCCTATGCTGTAGCTTTTGCCTTAGACAAATCGTTCATCCAAAAAATAAAAACGTTTAGACCTCAGGCACCTATCTGGTATGGCTATTACGGAATACCTATGATGATGGGTGGGCGGAATCATAGTATGGAAGATTTTGGGCGTGAATTTGAGCCAAAGGAGATTACCTCTGCTTTTAATTCCGTACCTGCCCCTGATCCGGGAAGTGGGGGATCTGGTGGCGGTGGTGGCTTTAGTGGCGGCGGCTTTGGTGGCGGCGGTGGTGGTAGCTGGTGATCAGGAATTCACATTTTAGATAGCAAAATATATATGATAGATTTTGAGAAGAAATGACCTTTTGTAGGTTGTTAAACCACTTCGTGGTTTTGAAAAAATTTTTATCCATAGCTCCGCACTTTGTACGGAGCTATGGAGATTGAATCCCTTCGGGATTGAAGTAATTCTATTTCGTTCTAAGATCATAAGAAGTGAAGGATCTGGTGGCGGTGGTAGCTGGTGATTGATCTGTTTACTTTTCGTTAATGTTTTTAGTTGCAACCAATTGAAAGATCGGGAACCTATTCATTATGACTCTAAAATTAAAATTCACTGCTACATTAATTGTAGTCATAATGGCCTCTTGTACCTCTAATTTCAACTCATCTACAATAGATTGTTCTACCGTTACGGGTGCCACTTTTAACACCAATAGTGGAAAATTAGAAGCCCTGATTACCACCCGATGCAGTGGCAGTTCATGTCATAGTGCTGGAGGAAGAGAGGCAGGAAGGTTTCTTGCAATTGATAATTATAATTCAGTGAAGCCGTTTTTAACCCAAGGGGCAAATTCTGTATTGCGTGGAAATATGCCCCAAGGGTCGTCACTTTCTACCACGGAATTGGCTCAGTGGCAATGCTGGAAAGATGCTGGTTTCCCTCAGTAGGAAGCAGAAAGAACATAATAATTCTCCATCAGGATCTTCTTATGGATGGCATTCTTCCCGGGGTATATGGTGCACCAGCTTTTTCCAATTGCATTTCCAATTTACTTACTTCGTCATTGATTATATTTATTTCATTGATGATTTTGTCTACTTCTTTGATGGTTTCTGAATAGGTTTTTTCCATCGTACCTGTAGGACCTCCGGAAATATCCCAGACGCTGCCAATAATACTGAAAACACGACCATTAATACCCGGATCAGTCTCGAATTCCCGGGAAGATAGAGTAGGGTCGCCATTCATTTTAACACTTATCTGGCGCAGTTTTTCTTCTAAAGCTAATGCTTCATTATTTACCGAGAGTGGCAATTTGGGAGTTTGCAAATAAGCAGCTTTAATATATTTCAATTTATTACTCAGGTCGCCCTGGTATCGCTGTACCATACTGGATAGCCTTCGCATTTCAGCTACTTTTTTATTGAAAGCATCCACCGATTTTTGATCTTCTGCCTTGATCGTTGCATTATTAAGTGGAACTGCTTTAACCGTCGTATTAGCATCCAGATCAGTGTACACTCCATTTTGAAATTTGCTTAAACTCACTTTATAAATTCCGGGCAATACAGGATATCCTTTCTCAGGACTAGAAAATGGATTGGTATTTTCATTACCTCCGATCGTTACAGCACTTATAGGAGCAGATCTTAGATCCCAGAAAAAAGAGGTTGATCCCTTTTTAGCAGGTAGTTTTATCCGGCGCACTATTTCATTGTTTTCGTCAGTGATAGTGGCTAATACATAAGGATCGGGCTCGTTATCTTCCAGTCTGAGGGTGTCAATACTGGGGTAGAAGACGGGCTCCCCTTTTTTGATTTTCTCCTTTTCTATGTCTTTGCGTTTATCTTTCAAGGTTTTAATATCGTCTTTTACATTATAAATTATATTCACTCCGGGCTTAGGATTGGGGACGGTAAAAAATGATTCGCCTTGAAAGCCTTTATCGCGCACCCCCAACGGATACCACGGATTGTACATCAGGGCATCTTTGGTAGGGTAGATAAAAGCTGATTTTTCCAAATTCTTCTTGTCAAAATTGCGCAGTACAGCATAGTTTTCAAGGATCCAAAACCCACGCCCAAAAGTAGCCAGTACCAAATCATGTTCGCGTCGTTGAATTTCCAAATCCCTTACTGCAATAGTAGGCAAGCCATTTTTTATCTGAATCCAGGTCTTCGAACCATCCACTGTGACAAAAAGTCCAAATTCTGTACCGGTGAATAATAATTTTGGATCTACTTCGTCTTCTGCAATACTATATACACTTCCTCTTGGTGGCAGGTTAGAAGAAATAGAAGTCCAGGTCTTTCCAAGGTCAGTAGTCTTGAAAAGATAGGGTTTGAAATCTCCATATCGATGATTATTAAATGCTACGAAAGCGGTGTTTTTATCATGCAGTGAAACTATGATTTGGTTTACATAAGATTGAACAGGGACTCCGGGAACAGCATCCAATTTGGTCCAATGTGCACCACCATCCGTAGTGACATGCATCAGCCCATCATCAGTGCCTACCCATAGAAGATCAGGATTTTCCCCGGACTCAGCCAATGAAACTATATTTCCAAATATATCAGTAGAACCATTTTTTGCCACAGCATCTACACTCCATACTTTACCCATCACCTGTAATTTATTCCTGTCTATGCCAGAAGACAAATCCGGGCTGATCACTTTCCAGGAATCACCCCTGTCATCACTGCGAAAGACTTTATTAGAGGCGAAGTAAAGTCGTTTATGATCATGCTGGGAGATTACCAGTGGAGCATCCCAGTTCCATCTGTAAGCAGGGTCGTTTTGAAATTCAATGGGTCTGATATCCGTTTGTTCACCACTGCGTTTGTCAAATCTCTGTAGGCCACCATACTGTGATTGAGCATATACAATATTGTCATCTGTATAATCTACCTGGGATTCGAATCCATCGCCACCACAGGTGATATACCAATCGCTGTTAGTGACACCATTGCCGCTGATGCTTCTGGATGGTCCGCCCAATGAAAAATTATCCTGAGTACCACCATATACTCCATAGAAAGGAAGTGCATAGTCTACTGCTGCTTTATAAAATTGGGTAACAGGAAGATTGGCTTTAAAATCCCAGTTTTGGCCATCATCCCATGATTCGTATAAACCGCCATCGCAGCCGACCATAGTATGCAAGGTATTGGATGGATCAATGTATACATGATGATTATCAACATGTTTGTTTTTTTCTCCAAATTGACGCCAGGTTTTCCCGGCATCATCGGAAATCATTAAAAAAGTATTAGCACTCCAGATTCTGTTTGGGTTTATAGGATCACAGAATAATTCCTGGTAATAATTTCCACTGGTCTGGTAACTACTTCTTTTTTCCCAACTGGCACCGCGATCCATACTTCTGTAGACACCTGTTTCGTCTCCTTCTACAATAGCAAAAATAATATCTGGATTAGCCGGAGAAATAGCCATACCTATTCTTCCGAGGTCTTTACCGGTTGGGAATCCACCACCCACTTTATTCCAGGTGGCTCCTGCATCTGTGCTCTTGTACATGGCTGTTTCAGGCCCTCCGCCTATATAGGTAAACACTTTTCGCTGTCTTTGGTGAGCGCAGGCATATAATACTTTGTTGTCCCTGGGGTCCATCTGAATTTCGTTGAAGCCAGTATTTTCGCTGACATTCAAAATCGAATTCCAGGTCTTTCCACCATCGATGGTTTTGTAAATGCCACGCTCCCCACCACTACTCCATAATGGGCCATAGGCTGCTACATACACTATATTGCCATCTTTCGGATCTACTGCTATTTGACCAATATGTTCAGAAGATTTGAGACCCATATGCTTCCAGGTTTTTCCGGCGTCTTCTGATTTATATACTCCATCCCCATAGGCGACTGACCGTTGATTATTATTTTCACCTGTACCTAGCCAAAGCACGGAGTGATTAGATGGATCCATAGTCAAAGCCCCCATACTGTAGGAGCCATAACTATCGAATATAGGTGAATAGGTAGTGCCTGCATTGACCGTCTTCCAAATACCACCAGATGCCACCACTACGTAGTATTCACTGGGCATATCCGGATTCACTACCAATTGCGTAATTCTGCCTGAAACTAAGGCTGGGCCAATATTGCGCATGGTAAGTCCCGAAAACACATCTGATTTTATAGTGTCTGCTGCAGGTAAAGCAGGCAAGCTTACTGTTTCTGTTTTTTTAGCTTTCTTTGATTGAGAAAATGAAGGAGTAAAAAATAATGATAGAAGTAAGAGAGAGAGTATTAATTTCATGATAGATCTCGTTAAATTATTGTAATGCAAATTAGAAAAAATTGCAGTTTACAGATGAGTTTATTTAAAGAAAGGTACTTTTTATTTGTAATTTTGAAATATGATTTAATAAATTATATGTCTCCATCAAAGGATTCATTCCTAAGAAAATCAATTTCAGAGAAATAATATTCTATATCCAATCAATTAAACTTTTATGAATCTGGCCACAAGTCATTCCCTGGTTTTTACTTGTGGAATTCTGGATACGGGTAATGGTAAAACCGCTCATGGACTTATTCGTGGATCAGATCGATTTGTAGTAAAAGCTATCGTTGATAAAAAATTTGCAGGCCACGATGCCGGTGAAATATTGGATGGAATAAAAAGAAATATTCCCATAGTAGGAACTGTAGATGAAGCTTTGACTATGTTTCCGGATATTAAAAATGCTATCGTTGGAATTGCACCTATTGGTGGTAAGCTACCTCCGGAGTTGATTACAGATCTGACTATTTGCGCAGAAAAAGGAATGAATATCATCAGCGGATTGCATGAATATGTAAGTGATCAACCGGGTATCGTTCAGGCCGCTGCCAAGTCTGGTGCCACTATCACTGACATTCGTAAACCAAAACACAAATCAGAGCTTCATTTCTGGACCGGCAAAATCTATGAGGTGACATGTCCTATATTGGCGGTGATAGGAATGGATTGTGCCATTGGTAAGCGGAGCACGACACGATTTCTGCTGGATGAATGCAAAAAAGCAGGCAAAAAAGCTGAAATGATTTTCACCGGGCAGACCGGTTGGATGCAAAGTGGTCGGTATGGATTTATATTCGATAGTACGTATAATGATTTTGTAAGTGGAGAACTCGAGCATGCTATCTATACCTGCTGGAAAAATGAAAAACCGGATATCCTATTTGTAGAGGGCCAGTCTGGTTTGCGAAATCCCAGTGGTCCCTGTGGATCAGAACTATTGATTTCCGGAAATTCAAAAAATGTGATTTTACTGGTAGCTCCTAAGCGAAAATATTACGATGACGATCCTGCCTGGGGAAAATTACCAGGCGTTGCTTCTGAAATAGAATTGATCAAAATGTATGGTAGCAAAGTGATAGGAATAGCATTGAATACGAAGGGCTGTAACCTCGAGGAAGCTAAAATGTATCAAAAGCAAATGTCTGAGGAATTAGGTTTGCCGGTGAGTATTCCATTAGAAGAAGGGTTAAAAGAAGTGATGGCGGCGATTTCTATATTACTTAACGGATGATTTAAATCCAGTATTATCGCTTGAATTTTCAACTAATCGATCTGGTGATATTATCTCCTGATTTTTCACCCCAAAAGCCTCTTTATGCAAATAGTGCCAGGATGGTTTGATTTATCCGGCATGAATAAGCGAAAAATATTGTATATTTAAGTATTCCATCTTGTGTTGCAATGCATTTTAACTGACGGATTTGGTTAAAATTTACAAGAAATTAGTGTCAAAGCAACTTCATATGAAATATCTTTTCTATGATCGGAGCGGATACCTCCTTCGATTTTCATTCATATTAGTAGTCCTTTGTACAATAGCATGCAACAAAAAGAATGATGACACCTTAGATACTTATTCTTTTCCAGACGAGCCAATATTTTTTGATCATGTTCCTATAGACCTTGATGGAGTGCGTTCTTTTGTACCTATGGGGGAGCCGAATGTCTATCCTAAGGATCATGGCGGATTTCCTTTAAAAATCCTCAGGTATTGCCTGCAAGCGTCCCTGTATTTGCAGTTGCTTCAGGTGTTATCATCATCGCCGGACGCGGCATACGACACCTTCCGAATGGAACTGAATATGATGACTACCGCATAAGACTTCAGGTGAGCAAGAACGCGGTGGTAAACTTTGGGCATATCAGTGAACTTAACTTCGATTTGCTTCCCGAGTTGCATGACTTACCCATAGATGAAATGGGGCATGAGGCGTCGAATGTTGTTAAAGCCGGTGACATCATTGGATGGGTCGGCCCACACGCGGCGATGGACTTTTCTATTACAGACCGATCACTTAAACTGAATTTACTCAACCCTTCCCGGTATCCTGAAGATCATATTTACTCCGCAGATATCTACCATTATTTTAAGTCACCACAATTGGAGGAGATGATCAGGATTGCAGCACGCGATGCTCCACCATGGGGTGGTAAAGTGGACTATGATATATCAGGTAGAATAGTCGGCAACTGGTTCCTCAAAGGCACAACTAGCCAAATCCAGTGGAGTCATCAGCTTTCCATCGTATATGATCATTTACTTTCCGATCGGATTTTTATATCTGATGGATCTCCCATGAAAGATGTACCCGGATTCCAGGATCCTGGGAGGCCGGATATATGGTGGGTTAAGGGTAATTCACCACGACCTGAAACAATAGGCACGGCCGATGGATTAGTACAATATCAGTTAATTTCCCCCCATGGATCAGCGCCAGTGGAAAGTAAACCTATCGAGGGTGTAATGCTGGTACAAATGGTCGACGAAAACAGTATTCGGGTGGAGGTCTTTAAGGGATCGACATCGAAAATGGCATTCACGACAGCCGCCAGGATGTACGAACGATAAAGTGTCCCAATGATGCGGAAACAAATGCCCCTTCGATATGCTAACCCACATTGCAGCTATCCAGATTTAAAGTACTGAAAATGAGAGGCTTCATTTTTAAAGATATCTGAGTGGGGTACTACGGATTTTTTACAGCTAAAAGGTTTCAATTTATAGTTTAGGCTTTTGTAGATTGATTTTACATCTTGTCCATGAATCAATACTTGCGCACCAGTAATAAATTTTGGTTGATTTCTTTTGAATTCCAGGCCTGGTGAATAACCATGGCTGCACCAATGGCCGAGGCTTGTGGCACCTCAGCACTATATACTTTCCATCGAGGTAAGTATTTTGACAATAAGCTCATAAATATTTCATTCTTTGCAAAGCCTCCATCAACTAATAAATCCATTTCTGTATTCAAAGAATTGATTAAAGCAATAGAATGCAATTGAGTAGTTACAAAGTCATGGATCAGCTGATGATATGCCACTACTTCATTTTCAAATGTTGATAAATCTCTCTTTTCAAAACCTGATTTGACCAATCCATTTTCACCGATAAAATAAATATTTTCATTCATTAAGTTAATATCAGGTATATACCTAATGCCTTCATAAAAATTTGAATTTATCTGAAATTGATTTGCAATTCGGGCTGTCTCTTCCTGATGTTCATGGCCAAGAAATAACCGCGAAGCTTTTACAGGAGATCCTTTAAAACTCATATAACTCAAGCAATCCTGATGCAATTCATTTTCTGAAAGATCAGTATGCTCAAATGGATTTAGCGCTATAGACCAGGTACCCGTAGACAAAAGAATAAATGGGTTTTTTCTGAGCATAAAATAGGGCACTAATGCAGCGGAACTATCATGAATTCCTATTCCCACAGCATACATTTTATGATCTATTTTTTTTCGGATGGTATGATTGGTAGATGTATTTGCTGGAAATAGAAGATCAATTTTTTCTTTAAGAACCCAAGGGTGGTAATTATTGTTTTTAAAATCCCATAGCAAGGTGTGGCAGCCAAGACTAGTAAGTTCAGAGTGGTATTCATTGGACAATATAAAGGAAAGATATTGGGGTAGGTGCAAAGCACGTTTTATATTTTTATAGAATTCACGTCGTTCATATTGCAGCGCAAAAAGTTGTAATCCGGAATTTAAATTTCCCAACCAGGGAGAATGAGTTTCAAGAGAAATACTCAATGTATCATCATACTTCTCCATAAATCTATCCCTGGTAGAATTACTAAATGGCTTGAGATAATTATAAACAGGAGCCAACGTTTTTCCACCATTATTAAGCAATACAAATGATGCTCCATACCCAGAGAAATTGATAGCTCTAATGTTTAAATCCTTCTTTTTTGTAAGTTCTGAAAATTTATCCAACACCCACGCTTTAAGACGGATGATGTCCTCACACGGAAATCCATCTTCATCGGTTGTTTGAGGCAGCTCTTCGGATAATTCATACACTAATTGATACTCTTCATTCAGAACTAATACTTTTTTATTAGTTTTTCCAATATCAAATATCAATACATGCGAAGCCATTCTAAAAACTATAAACCGGTAGCTCTGGTTTCAAATCCTCTTTCATTTATAAGAGTTTCCCGGATTTTATTATTCCTGAAAAATGAAATAGGGTCCAGCGCACCCCCGGATTGCATTCTGGCTTCAGCTACCAGTGACCGTACATCAGTAAGATAGGCCTCTTGTAATATTTCCTGAGCAAGTGTGACATCGTTATCCAGTCTGGCTTGTTGTAAACTTATCTGATCAATCAATAATGATTTTGCATAGGATTGCAAAATGGCTTCTACAGATTGTAATAAATCTTCTATCGGGTCTTTCACATTATGCGAAGCATCAATCATCCAGCCCAAGTCGTTTGCGTGATTCATTCCACGGGCATCCATTCCTTCTACTAATTCATTAAAAATTAAAAACAATTGATAAGGCTTTATACATCCTACGGTGAGATCATCGTCACCATATTTGCTATCGTTAAAATGGAAGCCCCCCAATTTTTTCTCCATTAAAAGCAAGGCGACGATTTGTTCAATATTCGCATTTGCCAAATGATGGCCAAGATCTACTAATGTAAACGCCTGGGCTCCTAATTTTTGAGCATATAATAAGGATTGCCCCCAATCACCTACCGTCATAGAATAGAAATTTGGCTCAAAAGCTTTATACTCTACAAACATTTTCCAGTCTTCTGGTAAGTGACTGTAAATTTCCTGAAGACTTTCCAAAGTGCGCTGAAAGGCTTCTCTAAAATTTAACTGACCCGGGAAATTGGATCCATCTGATAACCAAACGGTGATGGATTTTGAACCCAGATTTATCCCATGACGAATCACCTCAATATTATGATCCACGGCCTGCTTGCGGGTAGCCCGATCCGTATGTTGGAGGGATCCAAATTTATAACTCAATTCCTGATCATTTTGATCTTGAAAAGTATTGGAATTTACTGCATCGAATTCCAATTGGTGCGAAGCAGCTAAAGATTTGATGGTATCTGCATCTTTCGGAATGTCCCAGGGAATATGCAATGAGATAGCACCACTGGATTTATTCAAAGCATGTATCAGGCCCACATCATCAATTTTTTCCTCCAGGTTTCCTGGCTCGCCGCCACCCGGGAATCTCCCAAATCGGGTGCCACCCGTTCCTAATGCCCAGCTGGGGATCGCGATCTGGAAATCTATTAGTCTTTGAATTATTTTTTTTTGATCACCAATTATCGAAACTAGATCATTATATTTTTTATGATGCAAATCAATTTTAGATTGATTATGCAGATCTATAGATTCTTTAGAAATTTTCATAAACTGAATTTAGCTGCTATTTATTATTGATCAAGATAATTAGATTGAATTAATATTTGATAATTCTAATAGTATTTTGTCATAAAAATTGGAGGGGGGCTTATATCTGTCCTTGCGGGTTGTTCTTTAAAATAATGATACATTTATTTAAAATTCTGAAAATGAAATGGATCTTATGTTGTGTGGTTATAGGATATGCATTCTTTATTTCCAGTTGTAACAATAAAAATAATGCACCCCCTAATATACTTTTGATTTTGGCAGATGATCAAGGGTATGGCGACCTTGCCATTCACGGCAATAGGGTAATAGAAACGCCTACTTTAGATGCATTGGCAAAGGAATCTGCCCGGTTTGAAAAATTTTATGTGAGTCCTTTGTGCGCCCCTACACGTGCTAGCTTACTCACCGGCAGGTATCATTTAAGTACTGGAGTGGTGTCTGTATCGAAAGGCATGGAAATCATGCGGACGGGTGAAGAAACCATAGCAGAAATGTGCAAAGCCAATGGCTATGTTACTGGAATGTTTGGCAAATGGCACAATGGGCAACACATGCCCAACCATCCTAATGGACAAGGTTTTGACGAATTTTTTGGATTCTGCGGAGGGCATTGGTCAAATTATTTCAATACAGACCTGGAGGAAAATGGTGAAATAGTGCACACCAAAGGGTATATATCAGATGTATTGACGAATAAGGCTATTGAATTCATAGATCAAAATAAAACAGGCCCTTTTTTGTGCTATATGGCTTATAATACTCCACATACACCTCATCAGGTGCCTGATAAATATTTTGACAAGTACAAGGCAAAAGGTTTAAACGACGAGTTAGCCTGCATTTATGGAATGGTAGAAAATATGGATGAAAACATTAATAGACTACTGACAAAATTGAAAAATTCCGGCTTAGACAAAAATACTATAGTGATCTACCTGTCAGACAATGGCCCAAACGGAGTCAGATACAACGATGATATGAAAGGAATCAAGGGCAGTGTGGATGAAGGTGGTGTGCGCGTACCGTGCTTTTGGAGATGGCCGGGAAAAATTACGCCTCATACTATCCATGCCATGAGCGCGCATATTGATGTGATGCCTACTTTAAAAGAATTGTGTAATTTAAATTTCAACAATAAGCTTCCTATGGATGGAGTCAGCCTGGCAACTCTTCTTATGAATAAAAAAGAGGAAACAGTGAGGCATATATTTTATTCTCATGTCGCACAACCTCAAATACCGATAAGGGACTTTCCGGCAGCTGTACGGGAAGATAGTATCCTGTTAGTACTAAAGGAAAACGAACAGATTTTATACAATTTGAAAAATGATCCCAGTCAATTAAATAATATCATAGCAACTAACGGACCATTAGCAGAAAAACTAAAAAGGAAGTATGATGTATGGTGGCAACGAGAAACTAAAGATTTATCATATGAGGTTACGATTCCATTAGATGAAAGATCGAAAAGAGTAGAGTTGCCCGGGTATGAAGCGAGTTTTACCGGAAATATTAAATATTACGAAGGGCATGGCTGGGCACATGATTGGCTTACTAACTGGATAAGCAAGCAGGATTCCATTATTTGGGAGGTAGAGTCATTAGAAGATCAGAATTATTCCGTCTTTATGCAATATACTTGCCCTTTAAAAGATATTGGGTCAGAGGTTCAGCTTTCATTGGATTCTCAAATTGTCTCAGCGAAAATCACAGAAGCTTTTGATCCTCCGTTCTTGCCCAGCCCTGATCGGGTAAAAAGAAAAGAAGCATATGAGAAACCCTGGAAATCATTAAAGATGGGGGACATTCATATCAATAAAGGAAAGCATAGACTTATATTAAAAGCTCAATTGATCGCCGGCCAATCCGTTGCTGATTTAAATTCTATAGAATTGATGAAAAAATAATGGCTATCAATCTCTTTTTGATTTTAAATATATTTCCGCCAAATTCATTAACTTTTCAATTCTAAATTCAATCTATGAAGTACTATTTCAGATTAGTTACATTTTTATTCTGCATTTCCGCATTTTCCCCATGCCGGAGCCAGGTTCTACATGGATATCTTCCTGCCCAATGGATTATTCCTTCCGGTATTGACCCTCATGCCTATGGGATATATCATTTTAGAAAATCCTTCGAGGTGAATGAAGTGCCCGCGAGTTTTATTATTCATGTGAGTGCAGATCAAAGATTTAGACTTTTTGTAAATGGTGAGTCAATAGGTATAGGCCCGGCTAGAAGCGATCCCCAGCATTGGATGTATGACACTTATGATATTGCTTCCCATTTGGTTAAGGGCAAAAATACTATTGCTGCCATGGTTTGGTATTTGGGTCAGCATGCTCCCTATGCCCAAATGACGGTGCAAGCTGGATTTTTTCTCCAGGGTAATTCTGAAAATGAAAAGATGGTAAATACCGATGCCACCTGGAAATCATGGATCAATAAAGCCTATAGCCCAGTAGTAAATGATATCAGGAAACTACAAACATATATCGTGGTCGGTGATGGTGATCAGGTAGATGCCGCTTTATACCCATGGGGATGGGAAGAAAATAATTTCAATGATTCCAAATGGCCGCAGGCTGGCAGGACATGGTTTGGGGCAAAGACCAGGGGTTTTGGAAGTGATGGTAACTGGATGCTTGTACCCCGGTCCATCCCCGAAATGGCTGACTATCCCATAAGATTAAATTCTATAAAAAGAATTGATGGATTTTCAACCACTATAAGCAATAATTTTTTGGAAGGAAAAGCTCCTTTCACTATCCCGGCCAACAAAAAGGTCACTATATTATTTGATCAATCACATCTTACCAATGCTTATCCCCATCTGATGGTCAGCAAAGGGAAAGCCTCTAAAATAAAAATTTCTTATGCGGAAGCCCTGATGAATGACAAAAGAGAAAAAGGTCATCGGGATAGTATTAACGGCCGGAAAGTAATTGGCTTTGATGACATTTTTATTCCGGACGGTGGGATGAATAGACTTTTTTATCCATTATGGTTTCGTACATACAGGTATTTACAATTAGATATTGAAACTAAAAAGGAGCCTCTTATCATTGAGGACCTTTACGGAAGATTTACTGGTTATCCATTTGAAGAAAAGGCAAGTATCCACACCGATCAATCTAATTTGAAATCTATTTGGAATACGGGTTGGCGTACCGCCCAGCTTTGTGCCGGAGAAACTTATTTTGATTGTCCCTATTATGAACAACTTCAATATACAGGTGACACGCGCATTCAATCATTAATTTCTCTTTATGTAACGGGTGATGATCGATTAATGAAAAAAGCAATTAATGATTATAATAATAGTAGGATATATGAAGGTCTTACTCAAAGCCGCTACCCGTGCAATGATATGCAGATAATACCTCCATTTTCATTGTATTGGGTGAGTATGATCTACGATTATTGGATGCACCGCACCGATGATGAATGGATAAAGTCATTATTGAATGGGGTACGCGATGTGTTGGATTGGCATGAGCAGCGATTAGCAAGTAATGGTATGAATGGTTACCTGCCTTGGTGGAATTTTGTCGATTGGGTTTGGGATGCTGGGACTCCCAGAGGTAGAGAGGGTAATTCATCTATACTATCACTTCAATATGTGTACACTTTGCAGCAGGCTGAAAAACTGTTTAGGAACTTTGATCGTGGGCATGATGCGGATCATTGTGCTGCATTAGCCAGGTCCATTTCAAAAGCGGTGTTAGACCAATGTTGGGACACCAAAAAACAATTATTAGCGGATCATCCTACCAAAGAAAATTTTAGCCAGCATGCGAATATATGGGCTTTGCTTACCAATACCATTCCAGGTGAAACCCAAGAAACTGTTTTTAATAATTTATTGAACGATACCTCTATAGTACAAGCTACTTTTTATTTCAAATTCTATTTGTTTGAATGTTTGAAAAAAATGAATGCGGGAGACAAATTTTTACCGCTCCTGGAGCCCTGGCATAAAATGATAAATTATGGACTTACTACCTTTGCTGAAAAGCCTGAGCCTGTCAGAAGTGATTGTCATGCGTGGTCGGCATCACCCAATTATCAATTGCTATCCATTGTAGGCGGGATCAATCCGGCTAGTAGTGGTTTCAAAACGGTTTCTATCAAACCCTATCTCGGAGCTTTGAAAAATGTGGATTGTACCATGCCTCACCCCAATGGAATGATAAAAGCCAAATATCAAGTTTTGAATCAAGTTTTGAATGCAGATCTTGAATTACCTGCTGCTACCAGTGGTACTTTTACCTGGAAAAATATCATATATCCCTTACATGCCGGAGCCAATCATTATGCCATCACTAACTGATATCAGACCATTTGAAATTTCGACCAATACTTCTTTTAAAGAAATTGATCGATTATTTGCTCTACAGCAAAATCATATCTCCCATTCAATAAAAACAACGGTAGGAGAACGAATCAAAAAACTCAAGAAATTACGCGAGGTGCTCATAGCTCATCGAACAGATATTCAGCGAGCTATGTTTGAAGATTATCACAAGCCGGCTGCAGAAGTTGATTTAGCTGAGATTTTACCCTTATTGAATGAATTGAAATATACAATAAGAAAATTGAGAAGCTGGACCTCTGATCATAGGGTAGGGACGCCCTGGTTTTTACTCGGAGGCAATAGTTATATTCACTATGAACCCAAGGGACATTGCTTAGTGATTGCTCCCTGGAATTTTCCGATTCACCTTACTGTGATGCCATTGTTGCATGCTTATGCTGCGGGAAATGTCACGATGATCAAACCTTCAGAATTTACTCCGTTTTCTAATGCCATTATCAAAAAAATAGTAAATGAAGTATTTAGGGAAGAAGAAGCTACCCTTGTGGAAGGTGATGGTTCAGTATCAGCATATCTTACGAGCCTAAGATTCAATCATATTTTTTTTACGGGTAGCCCTAAAATAGGGAGAATGGTAATGAAGGCTGCCGCTGACAATCTGGCAAGTGTCACTCTGGAATTGGGTGGAAAATCACCTATGATCATTGATGAAACAGCTGATCTGGATTTGGCAGCTATATTTACTGCAGTTATTAAGTTGACTAATGCCGGGCAGATATGTATTTCTCCTGACCATATCTATGTACATGAGTCGGTGAAAGATTCATTCACAGCTAAATTATTAACTCAAATTAAGGCTAGATTTGGTGAAGATGTACGCTCATTGTCCAATGCTGATTATTGCCATATCATCAATAAAAGGCAAGCTCTTCGACTAAAATCATTATTAGATGATGCCTTGGTCAAAGGTGCTAACATTGTTTTTAGAGCCGGTGAAGACGAAAAAGAACTTATTGGCCCTATAATACTTACTGATGTGAGTGATGACATGAAAATAGTTCAAGATGAAATTTTTGGCCCACTTACCTATATCAGGACATTTAATCAAATAGATGAGGTAATTAATAATGTAACAAAAGGTGAAAAGCCACTTTCTCTTTACTTATTTACAAAAAATGGAAATACCAAACGCCGGGTGACCCGGGAAATTTCAGCAGGAAATATGTGTATCAATTCAGCGGCATTGAATTATTACAATTACAATTTACCCTTTGGAGGTGTAAATAATAGTGGAATAGGAAAAAGCCATGGATTCCATTCTTTTCAGGAATTCAGCAATGCAAAGGCTGTATTTAATCAATGGAGCCCCAGACCGGGAATTTTATTGATGTTTCCACCGTTTACTAAACGTACCAGGCAATTAATCGATTTATTTTTAAAATTTTTCTGACAATATCTTAATTTTGTTTCATCATGGGAAGACATATTTTTATTTCATTTTTATTTGTTTTGATCCTTTCTATGGGCCATGCACAAGTAAACAAATCCATTTTTGATTGTGTTTTTAATATGGAAGGAATTCCAACTTTAAAATTAGAAACCAACTGGAATAAATTGATCAATCAGAAATTAAGTGAAGAATATATTCCTGCAACTTTAGAGCTACCATATGGGGGAAAGACTCATATTTTTGAAGTTCGCATCAGAGCTCGTGGCAATATGCGTAAGCAAGTTTGTTTTTTCCCACCTATTAAAATAGATTTTAAAAAAGGTGATTTACATAAACAAAAGTTGGATACATCCATAGATAAGCTGAAAATGGTATTTCAATGTAAAGATGGAAGTGTAAATTCGGAATACTTAATGAAAGAAAAATTGGCTTATGAAATTTTTGAAGTCATCAGTCCTGATTATTATGTATACCATAAGCAGATAAAAATAGAGTGTACCCAGGAGGGAAAAACGAAGTATACGCTGGATGCTATGATCGTTGAAGATGAAAGCGAGCTAGCTGATCGAATAAATGGTAAGGTAATAGAAACAGGAAAAGTAATGCCCCCTGCCCTGGATAAAGATAGCTATTTGAGAATGGCTTTTTTCCAATACCTGATAGCAAATACAGATTGGAGTATACCTAATAAACATAATGTGGAAATGATCAAAGTGCCTAATGTGGCCAAAGTAATACCCCTTGCCTATGATTTTGATTATGCCGGGATGGTGGGTACACAATATGCAGTACCATATGAGACGCTTCCTATTAAAAGTGTTACTGAAAGGTATTTCATGGCACATGGAATCACTGAGGCAGATGCATTGGCCACTGCCAAATATTTTGTGGAAAAGAAAGCCGATGTACAAAAAAAGATTGATGAATGTATTGGTCTTGATGATAAGGATAAAGCAAGTATCACCAAATTTTTTAAGCCATTTTGGGATATTGTAGAGAGCGAAAAAGCTACAAAAAAAGCTTTTGTAGGCCAATGATAATAAGCTCTTCGTACAGGGTATCAACACCAAGTGTGTAAGGTTTAAAATTACTAAAATACTTTATTAACAAATTTCTCTTTTGATTGTATTAACCATAGGTAAAAATCTTATTTAAACCAAATAATATTTTTATTAAGAAAGAATTATATAAGTTTTACATAAATTAAGAGATCATTAAGAAGTAAAACTGCATGATTTTTTGTTAAATTAAAGTAGTAAATTGTTTAATTATGAAAAAGATCCTAAATCATGGTTTGGTTATCACTTTATTAGCATTTTTGATTCCGATAAGGACAGATGCACAATATTTTGGAAGAAACAAACCGCACTATAAGAATTTTGATTTTAAGTTATACGAAACACCTTATTTCAGTATTTACCATTATTTAAATAATAAGCCAGCTCTGGATCGCATCGCATTATGGTCTGAACAATGGTATCGAATGCATCAGAATGTACTTAAAGATTCTTTCTATTTAAAAAATCCTATCATTCTTTATAATAATCAGGCGGATTTCCAACAGACTAATGCCATCTCAGGAGACATAGGGGTGGGTACAGGCGGAGTCACAGAAGCCCTTCGTAATAGAGTGATTTTTCCTTTTACCATGACCAATCAACAGACCTGGCATGTGCTTGGTCATGAATTGGTGCATGCATTTCAATATGATATGGTAATTAATGGAGACTCATCATCTATGAAAAATCTACAAAACCTACCTCTTTGGATGGTTGAAGGGTTAGCAGAATACATGTCGCTGGGCAGGGTAGATCCTTTCACGGCCATGTGGATGCGTGATGCAGTCCTTAATGATGATGTACCTAATTTTAAAAAGCTTGAAAATCCACGTTATTTCCCTTATCGGTATGGGGAAGCTTTCTGGGCATTTTTGGCAGGTCTATATGGGGATGACATCATAAGGCCATTCTTCTATAATACCGCAGTTTTTGGCCTGGAAGTTGCCAGTGCGATGACGCTTGGACTTACAGTGGATCAATTATCTGAGCGGTTTGTAAATAGTATAAAGACTTACTACGAACCATTTTTAGATGATAAAAAAGAGAAACTAATCGGAAAAGAATTAGTAGGTAAGGAAAATGGTGGAAGATTAAATGTATCTCCGGCACTTAGTCCAAATGGAAAATACATCATGTTTTTATCTGAGCGAGATCTTTTTTCTACAGATTTGTACTTAGGTGATGCCAGTACCGGCAAGATCATTCGTAAAGTTCTAAGTACCGTAAAAGATGGCCATTTGGATGATTTGAATTATCTCGAGTCAAGTGGTACATGGAGCCCTGACAGTAAACAATTTGCATTCGTGGCTTATAAAAAGGGATCCAACGCTTTAATAATTAAAGATGTAAATAATGGCAAGACGAAAGACGAAATAGAATTTAAAGATATACCCGGTATAGCTAACCCTGCCTGGAGCCCGGATGGTAAAAGTATTGTATTTGCAGGGCTTGCCCAAGGTCAGACAGATTTGTATCAGTATGATATAAAATCAAAAAAAATAAAGCAGCTTACCAATGATATATACAGTGAAATCCAACCTAATTTTTCTTCGGATAGTAAAACCATAGTGTATGCTACTGATAAAAACAGCATGGACAATGGAAGAAAAAATGGAAAGTATACCATGAATCTGGCTATTATGGAACTGGCTTCTGGTGATGTGCGTCAATTAGATTTTTTCAATGGTGCCAACAATCTAAATCCAGAGCACGATGACGATGGAAATATTTATTTTCTTTCAGATAGGGACGGTTTTAGGAATATGTATCGATATCAGTTGAGTGATAGCAAGCTTTTTCAAATGACAAATTATCTCTCCGGAATTTGTGGGATCACTGAATACTCTCCGGCATTAAGTGTTTCCAGGAAGAAAGACAAAATAGTGTATTCATATTATGCTAAAAATTCATTTTCTATTTTCACATCCAGTCAAGAGCGATTTTTAAATAAAGAAGTAGACCCTACCGATGTTGATCAAACCCCCGGTACCTTACCTATGACTAATCTGGGTCAAACCAATATAGTCTCCGATAATCTAAATCACGCTGATGGGTACTCTCAACTGCCACAACCGGCCGATCAATACAAGACCAAATTTAAAGAGCAACCCATAGTAAATAAATTCAAGCTGGATTACATAGGTGGCAGCACAGGACTGGGTGTAGGTACCGGAAGTTTTGGCACTCGTACGGGTCTGGCAGGTGGTGTGCAGATGTTATTCTCTGATCTGTTTGGGAATCATCAGATTTATTCTAATCTTGCCTTGAATGGAGAGATTTATGATTTTGGTGGTCAGGTAACCTATATAAACTCTAAACACAAAATATCCTGGGGCACTACTTTATCACATATTCCATTTCAGACGGGTGGTGTTGGCTATAGGTATGATACACTTCAATTTGGTAATCAAAACGTAGAAGTATTGAGAGAAGATCTGGATATACTTCGTATCTATGAAGACCAGGCAGGTATATTTGCGCAATTTCCTTTGTCTACCACGCATCGATTTGAAACTACTCTTTCCGGTAATTATCGATCATTTAGATTAGACAGATATCCGACTTATTACGATCCATTGACCTTGCAATTTATTGGTCAGGATAAGCGAGAAAGAATTCCGTTGGAACAAGATCTTATCAATATTGGGGGGTATTACATTAAACGAACAGGTTTCTTTAATACTGGCCTGGCTTATGTAGGTGACAATTCTTATTTCGGAATGGCTTCGCCCATGGCGGGATACAGATATAGATTCGAAGTGGAAAAATATTTTAGTGGCTATAATTTCTTTGCTACCACTGCTGATGTGAGAAAATACTGGAGGGTAAAGCCAGTGACCTTCGCCGCCCGATTTATGCATCATGCCCGTTTTGGTCAGAGTGCAGAGGAATTTAGTCCCATTCTCGTTGGCAATATGGGCTTTGTCCATGGTTTCTACTATACCCAATTGGACAAAATAGCCAGTCAATACAATCTTAGCTTTGATCAATTAAGTGGTCAGAAATTTTTGATGGGAAATTTTGAAGTAAGACTACCATTCACCGGTCCAGAGCGACTTTCAGTAATAAAGTCCAGTTACCTTTTGTCTGAGTTGTCTGCTTTCTTTGATGTAGGTGTTGCTTATGATCATTTTGATCAGATTAGTTTTACTAAAACAGGTGCTAATGATTTTACTTTTAAGCGAGGCGTGATGAGTGTAGGGGTAGCCGCCAGGGTAAATTTATTTGGTGCCATTATAGTGGAGCCCTACTATGCAATTCCGCTATTAAAAGGTGGAAGAGGCGCTTTTGGCTTAAATCTTGTACCCGGTTGGTAAAGACCTTTGTTGATGAGTCGAGCAGAATTCAACACTTACGATGATTGTTTACAATCACTTTATCAATCATTAGCAAAAGCTGGAAATAAGCAAATAGCAGATGGAATGGCCCGGTATATGAAATATCAATTCGTATATTTTGGAATAAAATCTCCTGTAAGAAAAAAAATCTTTGCAGAGTACAGACCTTCATTGATCAAGTTTATTCAAAATGGTTTTCTAGAACCCATTCTATTGCAGCTCTGGGAAGGTGAAGAAAGAGAACTTCAATATTGCGGATTGGATCTTTTATTTGCTTCAAAAAAATATTGGACAGCAGAAACGATTCATCTGATAGAACGACTTGTAATCAGTAAATCCTGGTGGGACACCGTGGATATGCTTGCCGGAAAAAATGGAGGTCTGTGTCTACTGAAATTTCCTGAAAATAAAAGTAAAATAGTCGCGACATGGATCCAAGGTCCCAATATGTGGTTGAATCGAAGTGCTATCATCCATCAATTAAACTATAAAGAAAAAACAAATGTCCCCCTACTGATATCGTGTATAAAGCCGCATATTCATGCTAAAGAATTTTTCCTTCGCAAAGCAATTGGTTGGGCTTTACGGCAATATTCAAGAACCGATCCTAACGAAGTAATCAAAATAGTAGAGAATCTGCAGTTAACAGGGTTGAGTAAACGCGAAGCGCTTCGATTGATCAAATAGTATTTTGAAATTTATTTTCTAATTTATACTTCGCTGGGGGACGCCCACATATGCACTCAATGGCCTGATCAGTTTATTATCCGCATTCTGTTCCATAATATGTGCTGCCCAACCGGCAATCCGACTCATCACGAATATGGGTGTAAACATTTCTATTTCAAACCCCATCATATAATACGCCGGACCAGCAGGAAAATCAAGATTGGGATAAATACCTTTTTCTCTGATCATTACTTCTTCCAGGATGGACGCCGTTTCCATTAATTCCATATTTCCGGTAAACTCGGCGGTCTTCAAAGCATATTTTTTCATTGTAGGTACACGGCTATCCCCGCTTCTGTATACACGGTGCCCGAAGCCCATGATCTTCTTTTTTTGAGCTAAGGCATCCATCATCCAGCCTTCTGCATTTTCTTTTGAGCCTACTTCTTTTAACATATGCATTACTTGTTCATTGGCACCTCCATGCAATGGACCTTTGAGCGCTCCTATCGCCCCCACTATTGCACTATACATATCAGATGTAGTACTGGTGATCACCCTTGCTGTAAAAGTTGATGCATTGAAACTATGCTCTGCATACAGTATGAGTGATACATCAAAAGCCTTGATCACCTCTTTTGGTGGCACTTTTCCAAAACACATATTGAAAAAATTCTCGCTAAATCCGAGGTTTTGATCTGGAGAAATGAAAGCTGCATTTATTTTATGTCGGTAACCAGCCGCTATGATCAGTGGGATCTTGGCCAACAGACTCATGTACTTATCCATATTGATTTGCGCACTACTATCCCATATTCTTTCATCTTCACAACCCAGTATACTTACACCTGTACGTAGCGTATCCATAGGATGAGATTTTTTGGGCAGTAATTGCAAAGCAGCTAATAATTCACTGGAAATAGTACGGTGAGATTTTTCCTTTTTTATAAATTCCGCTCTTTGGCTTGCACTGGGAAGGTCTTCATTTACCAGCAAAAAAGCTACATCTTCGAAGCTCTTGTGCTCGCACAAATCCTGAACAGCATAGCCTCGGTAAGTAAGGGAATTGGTTTCAGGCATTACTTTGGATATGGATGTTTCATCTACAGTAATTCCGGCCAGGCCTTTATAGATTGGTGTGGTTTCTGACATGTTGAAAAAGTTTTTGTTTAAAGATACTAAAAGTAGGAGTGTGAAAGTTCCGCTATGATTAATTACAACCTCTATTGGACAAACTTTGGCCTTACTAAATTTAAATCACAGGCAACATTCATTTTATCTACTAAGTAGGCCGTCAAATCCGGTGAAGTGCCTTCTTCATGCATATGCATAAAGAAATAAATCTCCTGCATTCCATTATCTATCCAGTACTTCATTCTTTCTACCCAGTCATCTATTCGGGTGAAATCACTTTTATGCAGGTTATTACCTTCAAATCGAATGAAGGTACCCGGGATGGTAATATGCATATGAGTAGAATCTCTACGACCGCTGGTATCCGTAATGACTATGCCTATTTTTAAACTTACCAGCAAGTCCAGTAATTCAATCCAAACCTCTTTATTGGCGAACCAATCTGGATGTCGTACTTCCAGAAACAATTGCATAGTAATAGGTAAGGCCTTGAGGAAAGTAAATAATTCATCTTTTCTTTTGACCGAAAATGATTCAGCGACTTGAATAAATGTAGGGCCCAGATGCTTCTCAAATGCGGCCACGCCTTTAAAAAATTCATTGATCAAAACCTCCTTATCTTTTAGGCTTCCAAAGTGAGTTACACTTTTGACCATCTTTGGACAAAACCTAAAATCTCTATCGCCTGCTCTGTCAGCCCATTTTTTAATGGCATCTGCTTTCCAGATTTTATAATGAGTAGCATTCAGCTCTATGGAGTTAAAATGCTGCACATAATGATCAAGGAAGTCTTTTTCTTTCGTCTTAGGTGGATATATTTTCCCCAGCCATTCTGTGCGCCCCCATTTACCGCAGCCAATATAGACTTTCGGATTTTCTACTTTTTTCCCTGGAAGAAAAGTCTTGTTGAATGCTGGCTCTTCAGGTAAAGAAAAATCTATAGCTTCTAATTCGGTTTCATCTACTCTTCCAAAATCCATTAGTCGATCAGTTTATGGTTAGTCATGCTTTTATCAAAGATAGGTTTTTTAGAAAATCATATAAAGGCAGGTTCATATACACGGGAGTATGAATATCTATTTTCCAATTAATTGAATAAACGATATCACAGCTTACCCCACTTTGTTCGATGAATGTGATACCAGATATTCCAGCCAATTAGAAAAGCAAAGGGTACTGATAGTGCAAACGAGTATGTAATCAATTGTATTGAACTCAAACCATTAGCTATTTCGCGGACAAAGTACTCCGTGGCACCAGCCGCCCATAGTCCTAGTGAAGCTCCTGTCATACCTTTTAAGTGTTGCTTTACACGACCAGGAATATATGGTCTTTTGAACATTGGGTATAAACCATAAATAAGACAAAACATAGAAACGATAATCAAATAGTGAAAGACACTTGGTTTTCCAGCGTTGAAGTCATAGATAAACAATGCTGAAATATTAACAATTAATAGTGCTGCAGTAAAAACATAACCAATTCGTTTATGCAGTCTGGTGCCTTTCACCGTTAATAGCAAATAGGCACCCGTAATCAAACCAGTAATGGCCATCACCACGTGAAAAGCTCCTGCAGTTGAATGAATCCATCTTGAAATTTCTATCATACGTTTAAGTATTCATTTATAACAGTTAGTTATCGTTGATTCACAGCTTAGATTCTTTATACTAAAGATAATCTATTCAAAAAAATCAATTCCTTAGTCTCCTTTCCTTAGCAACCTGGCCATTTTCAATGTGTGCTTCACTGATTTCATACTCTTCCATTCACCATGACCTGGGATTACCCATTTTGGTCGTTTACATTTTCTCTGAACACGCTCTATTGAATTTGCATACTCGCTTTGATTGGCGTCAGCCAGGTT
Organism: Chitinophagales bacterium; assembly: GCA_038251405.1. GTDB lineage: Bacteria > Bacteroidota > Bacteroidia > Chitinophagales > Saprospiraceae > JADJLQ01. The sequence goes on along the minus strand of JBBSBH010000025.1, from coordinate 39,506 downwards.
TCCAAGATTGGTGTCATTTACACTTTTTATTAAACAGCCACCATAAAGTATTTTTTCCGTTGGAAACCATATGACAATATTATCCGGAGCATGACCCGGACCAGGAAAATAAGTTTCAAATGAGTGATCACCAATGGTAAAAGTGGTGTCTTTCGAAATTAAAAATTCAGCTCTTTTCATTCCTCTGTGTTGACTGAATTCATCTGTAAGTTCTGTAGTATAGGTAGAAATACCTTGCTTTCTATAATATTCCAGGCCTCCGGTTCTGTCTTCATGAAAATGGGTAGAGATACAGGTCACTACTTTGGTATGGTGCCTTGCCCAGATGCTATCCAGTATGGGCTGAAACTGAGTGGTATCCCATGGAGTATCGATCATCACTACTCCTGCATGGGTGACCAGGTAAACTCCATTGGCAGGAATACGATTGCCTTTGTACAGATTATAGGTGGTATATACGTAAAAGTCTCCGGTCAAATGGGAGATATTCAAATTATCAGACTGAGAATGAATGGAAGTAATGAAAACGAGGGCTAGGAGTATTGATGAAATTTGTTTCATGATAATGGTGCCAATTTATTAGAATTATTCTATTTAGGGAAAGAGAGAAGATAATAATTCACCACCAGGTTTTGGAGTACTAAATTTTCAATCTTTTAAGTTGCAGTTCCATTAAATTAATCTCCATGAACCAATTTATTTTTAGAGCAGCTTCATTTGAATTCAATATTTGCAGGACGAGGGTTTCGCCTTCTTTTTTCGCGTTTTATTTCATGCTTAATAAAATTATCAGCAATTAAATTACCTGTTATTGTAGATCTTTCAATTTCAGTTCTTGCCCAAACGCCAATTTTTAATATCCACTGCAGTTCGTCTGCCAAATAATCCCAACGGTAATTATTGCAAGTTTTACACGAGGGTAAGAAATTATCAATTTTATTTGATCCATCTTGGGAATGAGATTTTACATGATCAGCTTCAAATTTATTTTGAGCTAAGATTTGTCCGCAAATATGACATTTACCATCTGTTTTTTCAAATATAAGACGGCGCTCAGATTTTGTTAAAATGTAACTACGTTTATTTTTGCTCTTGCTCTTCTTTCTAAGTTGTCTAAGTAATATTAATTCCTTTTGCAAAACTTGTCGGTCAATTATGAAGGGAAGATTGTCCATAGTCGGGTATAATAAATATTACTGTTAACGATATAAATATAAGTAATCTTCTAAGCTTTCCAATTGAAATATTCAGTAAATGCCTGATTTTCAGTGATTTATTTTCATTTTAAAGATATTCATGAAGATTTTCCCAAAGGAGTAAAAATCTGGCATCAAATAAAAATATCGTATTGATTTAAATAGAATTCAATTTTACAGCGCCCTCCCCACCGGATATAATAAATACCTTTCATCATAAAATTTTGTCTTACTGTAAAACCAGGTAAGGATAGCATTTTGATCATTTGCAAATGCTTTGTCTGATGCTTTCTTTTGTTCAAATTCTTGTCTTAATTCGGGTGATTCATCCAGCATTTTTTTTGCCATGGGTTCCATAATATAAGCTTCTATGTATTCTGTTCTTTGAAATATAGGAAGAAAGAATCCCCAGCTGAAATAAGAATCTTTAGAAATGGGTTCCAGCAGTATCATAGCAAGGTCACCCAATGGCTGGTCGGTGGAAATATAAGCAGATCCCCTAGGGAATAACTGTTTGCGGATTTCCGGCTTCGTAATTCCGCTGACCTGCATATGCCCTTCAAAAGGAATGGGTTGGTGATATTCATTTTCAATCCGTGCATTTTCTATTCGATACATTTCAACCGTTACCTCTATTGGCTCGGAAATCATGTCCATTTTAATGCCATGCATTTTTAATCTTGCTATTACTTCATTGCAGGATGCCGGAACCCAGTATCCTTTTGGTCGGGTGATAAAATCGACGGGTTCTGTTGCTTTATAATTGACAATTCTCATCTTTACAGGTTTGCCCAGCCATTCAATATAATCTGAATTGGTAATTGGGGATTTTACTAACCTTGAATCTATTCCGAAAAAATCAAGGCTGTCGGGAGCTTTTACATTCGATTCGGATAATTCCAGGTTTGTTGTTGATTCAATGTTTGTAGAATTTTTCATTTGTGGAACTTTGTAAGCCATTGGGACTTTTGAATCCCTCGCTGACTTATCTTTTTCGGTTATTTTTTTTAAGGACTGTCCTTCATAGGTCAATAAGTTTAAAGTGCTTTCCAGCAATACATAGGTACCTAATACCCGCTGTTTATATGGTTTTAAAGAATGATTTTCTATTAATAAGGTAGCCATATGCCGCAGTTGGCCGTAACTATCTGAATACCTGGGACCACCCAGTACCCAAACATTTCCCTGTGAAAAATCCCTATCATTTAATGACATTAATAAAGGCCCGGGTATATGGCCGCTTGCTGCCAGGTCTTTATCTGCTGCAGGTTTATAAATAGTTTCCAGCCACTGGGAGATACCCGGTGAATTGCTTTGCAGGCCTATGCCTCCAAATGTAATGTCGTACTGGTAATCTGCACCATCGGTCACATGAATATCCATATATAAGACCGGATCATATTTATTTATCACTTGCACTACTGCTCTTACTTCTTTGGTATCCAGTTTTGCATAATCCCTGTTCAGGTTCAAATTCTGTGCATTGGTTCTCCAGCCCTGGTTCAGAGGGCCACGCTGGTTGGGCCTGTTATAGGACGAAGATCGTTCATGTGCATCCACACTTAAAATGGGGATGAACAGGAAGTTTACTTTATTCAGTAAAGCTCGTTTATTGCCAAAAGCGATATCCCGTAACAACATCATGCCGGCATCTTTGCCATCAATTTCGCCGGAGTGAATACCTGCCTGTGCCAGCATCAACGGCTTAATAGATTTTTTTAAGGCAGTGGATGAGGTATTTTTTTCGGTTGAAGCGATGATCATATAAATGTCCCTGCCTTCTACACTGGTGCCTATGGAAACCATCGAGAGTAGTGGTGAAGCCGCCGTGAGTTTTTTAAACCAGTTCATAGTCGCTTTATAATCAGGGGTGGTTTCAAAGCCAGATATTTCAGAAGGAGTTATCCATGGATTATTTGTTTTAGCAATTAGTGTTTCACTTTTTCCATGCCATTCATTTACCGGTGGCAGTATTGATTGAGCAGTTGTAATTATTAATGTCAACAGCATTAGAGCATATACTGAAAACCACTGTTTGTTTTTTTTCTTCATAATTAATTTTTGAATTTCCTCGTTACAGAATGCTTTGCTGCGGCTATCGTTATCGGGTTTTGGAGCAGAAAGCGTCCATTTTTAATACTGATTTTTATTAGATGCACAAAGCTAAAAGTTTTGTTGTGACTCGGCTTACACAAAGCTGTTATGTAATCCCAGAATGATAAAAATAAGGTCTTTAATTAAAGAAAGAATTCTGGAGAGCGAAAGTCTCTTATTCGTCTACAGAGATTCTATGAAGGAGGCGTTCCCAGCTGGTGAACAGCTGGCGAAGAAGGCATATGGATTTGTGGCAGGTTTATTAGGTTCATAGATTCCTTACCCCAATATCAAATCAGCCGCCTTTTCGGCTATCATAATTGTTGGCGCATTGGTATTTCCAGCAACGATGATGGGCATAATAGAGGCATCAACAACTCTTAGCCCTTCTATACCATGCACTTGTAGCCTATCGTTTACCACAGCCATAGAATCACTGCCCATTTTGCAAGTGCCTACCGGATGAAAAACGGTCTCAATAGCCTTTTTTATATGTGTAATTATCCCTGCTTCAGATTGTTCAACTGGAGAAATGATTGCTTTCCGAAAAGGTCTAAATGCATCAGCATTCATTACTTCCAGTGCTTTTTTTATGCCTGTAATCAACACTTGCCAATCCTCTTTTTCAGAAAGAAAATTGGGTTGAATGATAGGGGTATCAAAAGGGCTGGTAGACCTTAGCTCCACATAACCTCTACTTTTAGGTTTTAAAAGGGTTGGTATTATGGAATAACCATCTGTAGTTGGATAGGTCTTCGGATTATATACATCAGGCTTATAGTCATTTCCTATATGAAGCGGAGTAAAGTGAAATTGGCAGTTTACATTTTCTGCACCATTAACCTTTAAAAAAGCATAGGCTTCAAGGACACTGCAACTCAGGGGGCCTTTGTGTGTGATCTGGTATCGTATCAAATCAATTACCTGGTTCCATGGTTTTAAATGATGATTAAAACCCTCCTGCTGTAAAGCAAGGCTGGATGTATGAATAAACAGATGGTCCTGCAGGTTTTTGCCAACACCTTTCAGGTCATTTTTAACCGCAATGCCCTGTGCTTGTAATGCTGCCCCATCGCCAATACCCGAAAGCATGAGCACTTGTGGTGATTGAAAAGTGCCAGCCGATAAGATTACTTCTTTAGATGCATAGACTTTTTGAGAACTGTTTTTGCCCGAAATATATTCCACACCCACCGCTGAGGTACCCTCTATTATAATTTGCTTAGCCATGGCATTAGTAACGACGGTAAGGTTTGATCGGCTTAGGGCCGGTATTAAAAAGGCGGTTGCAACACTGTGGCGTTTTCCATCTTTAATCGTAAATTGAAAAATACCTGCTCCCTCCTGATTTGAACCGTTATAATCATTGTTTTCAGGAATACCTTTTTCTGCACATGCTTTTACAAAAGCGGTTGCAAAAGGTGTTTGGAAAGATTTTGGAAACGTTACATTTAATAATCCGCTTTGCCCGTGGTAATTGTTGGCAATATCTTCGTTCTGCTCGCTTTTTTTAAAATAAGGAAGCACATCTTTATAAGCCCAGCCCTTATTGCCCATCAATTCCCATGCATCATAATCTGAGCTGTTGCCTCTTACATAAGCCATCGCGTTAGTGGAGCTACAGCCACCTAAAGTTTTACCACGGGGAAGAAACAAGGTTCGTCCGTCAAGATGCTTTTGTGGTTCAGTTGAAAACGCCCAGTCTACTTCTGAACGGTGCAGGTTTCCATATGCAGCCGGAATACCAATTTCCATTTTTTTGTCTGGTCCGCCTGCTTCAAGCAGCAAGACTTTATTAGCATAATTTTCAGATAGGCGGTTAGCCAAAACACATCCTGCAGAGCCAGCTCCAATAATGATGTAGTCGAACCGATTATCTTTATCTGATGACATAATGCTGAGCTTTGTTGTAATTATAATGGGTATGTGAATATAGCGAAAAATTACCGTTAACGGATCGGGGGGCATTATTGTTTATCCTACCCGGGAGTGAATCTCAATAAAGTTAATAAATTGAAGTTTTAATCGAAATTTTGCATTAGAATTTCTATGCAAAATCTGAGGTGTTGAAAATGAATTATTTATATTGATTTAAAATGGTAAGAAATAATTACATTTTCAAAACTCAAGGTTAACCTCGATAAATAGTTGGTTTTCAATTAAACTATTTCATCGACCGTTGGCAATTTTTGCTTCAGCTGCAAAAATTGGGTTTAACAAAGATTGTCGAGTAGAATTTTGTCTATTCAAATGCTGTACAGGGGTGATTTACAGTCGATTGTTCTTCGTACACACCGATGATGCAAAACCTCAAGTTCAATACATATATCCTTTGCCCGGTTCAAATTCGGGTTCTGGTTGTGAATACTGCATAAATGGAAGAACTGTTCCTTATCAAAACGAATCGACATAGCACTATGCATCAGCAATAAATTCAACAATTCATCTACAAAGCAACAAGGTTATTTAAAGTGGAATCTTGAGCTGCAGAAGTATTTTGTGTGCAAATGTATTTTGAAACTAAAAAAAACTTAGGAAAACAAATGCGACGCTTTTGAAAGTCATTGTCTACTGGTTATTAGAATATTTTGAACTGTATTTATTACTCCCCTTCCTTCCAGGCAATTGCTCCATTTTTAAAGCGTTTTATTAATTGCTGATACGACCATTTGTTTCCTTTCTCAAAAAAAGAATAGGTTTTATCCCATTCTTTTCCCACCCCCCATCCTACCATTGTTGATATGACCATTGTTTTATTTTTTGTGATTGGCTTAAGTTGAATTATTTCTTGTAAGTTTTTATCTTCTTTTCTACACTTTTCCGGGAAAACATTGTTGAGGGTAATTTTATAAATGAGCATTTCATTGGGAATATAATTGATGATACCAAGTGTTATAGTTTCTTTGTCATCAATTTCTGCATTCATGTTATAATTGGTTTGTACCATACCGCCAGTCTTTAAATCAAACTTTGCGACCGGAGCCATCCACGTTTTAACTCCTTCTTCCGTAGCTATTGCTTTCCATACTTCAGTTATTGGAGTGTCCACTTCCATTTCGTACCTAAGAAATTTTTCTGCGTTTTCGGAAACGAAAGAACGGTTCATTATGCTGTCAGAAAAAACATCTGATTGCCCGGTTACTGATTCCAAACTTTCATTTAGAATGGTGTTTTCGTTTTGTTGCAGACCACATGTGATAAGAATAATGGAAATGAAACAAGCAGTAATTATTTTATACATAGTTTGCGTGATTTAATACCATGATCCAAGTATTGTTCCCCTAACGGTAATGGCAATTATCATATAACCTCCATTGATGAGAACATATTTAAGAGAACGTTTTTCAAAAAGTGAAATTATTGCGATAGAAAAAAATACCCACCCAAACCCTGTAAGAAACCCTGCGATCATTCCGAATTAAACATCTGCTTTTGTGCCTATAAACATGGCAAGATTAAAAGATATAATAAATGAAAAAAGAACAGACAAGCCAAATGCAAGCGGTAAGTTTCTTTGCTGAAGATATTCTTTGGTAAAATTATTTGTAGCCATCCATTGATTTTCAAACAATGAATACCTGCAGCCACCAATGATATACGTTGAAACGGCAGCAACAAAAATTGCTATCCAGATAAGATGAGTGAAAGCTTCCTGCATTTCCATTTTTGAGTTTTTTTTACAAAAGTATCTACAACATCAAAAGAACTATTGTAAAAAATTTACCTCACCGAATAATGCAATGATTTTCATCAAACGTTCGCAATGAAAGATATTTTTCGGGGGTCATTCCAGTTAATTCTTTGAAATCGTTGGCAAAATGTGGTGCATCGTGAAATGGAAATTGATAAAGAATGTCGATCCACTTTACATCAGGCTTGTCTTTTACAAGCTGAATTACCTTTTGCAATCGCATTATTCTTTGAAGGTTTTTAGGAGAAATACCCACTTGTTTTTTGAATAGTGAAATAAAATGCTTGTGAGAATAACCGGCTTTTCGCACCAATTGGCTAATGGACATTTCTGTATCGGAAAAGAAAATTTTGTTCGCAACATACATCACTGATTCATTAGTTAAACATAAGCTATCAAACTTTGTCCATAAATATTCTTCAACGATTTTTATTATTTTTTTATGGTCTGATAAATCATTAATTGATGTACGAACGTTCTCCAATTCCTGCTCTATCCAGTCCGCCTCCATAACTTTATCAGAAATGGTAGTCATTGGAAATTTAAAAAAGGGATATGCTCCGCCCGGAAGAAATCTTATACCAATCAGATTCGTGTCAGTTAGCGATTGAATAATGATAGGTTTGCTTTGCAGTCCGGCAACCCAAAAGTTTTTGAAATATTTATCCGTTTTAAGTGTATTTAGGTTAAGCGTTTTTTGCCTATTTCCAAAATTCAATATCAGTTCAATTACTCCATTAGGTAAAATCTTTGATTTTGTAGTATCATTCTCTCCCTTTGAAATCCAAATGAACTGTACCCATTGATTGAGTGGTGGCTGAACCGGGTATATATGAAATTCAGTTTTCAATACTATAAATTAAGTTGATGGAGTTGCTTTGTTTACATTAAGATGAGCTAAATAGAAATTCGTCAGCTTGGGGTGACTCGTCAATAATAAGTTTACAGTTTAATGGATGAATACTGAAATAAGTTTACCATTCATTTTTAGTCATGCATTTGATTTACAAACTTAGTATGTTTCCATTAATAATGCTTCCTTAATTTTTTCTGTCTTGATTGTTGTTTTTAAATGATGAAAATGATTTGGTGTTAAATTTCTGATGCTCATATGATGTCTTTCGTATTGTTGAACGCCTCATTTTTGGTCCATTGTTTTGTTTTTAAATGTCTCTTTTATGATAAAACTGATCGCAAAGGACCGGAAATCTATGTTGGTGAATATGGCTCAAGCGATATTGTTGATGAAAATGACGATGTGCAATACCCAAACCATGGCTACATGGAAGATGTAGGCAATCAAACCTACCAGGATATGCAATGCGATATGCTGATACAATAACCAAATATTATGGTGAGCTTCCAGCATGGTAATTCTTACAGTATATACCTGAATTCCAGTTATTTATAACTGCTTTAAAGACATTTACAATAAAGCAACTCGCCCAATTACAAATGGCTACAAACACTTACAACCGACATTAATTGATTATTAAACGAATAGATGGAGGGCTAGATCTCAGCTTTGTGAAAGAAATTTCCAATTGACGATTGACGATTTTTCAATTGGTATTCTGGAAAAGTAAATCCTGGTATATGAAAAATGAAAAAATTATTTTTATGGTAGACGAATTACCAAACAAACCGTCAGGTTGGGCAATTAGTAAGCAAATCGTTCGAAGCGCGACATCGGTAGGAGCAAATTATAGGGCTGTTTGTAAAGCCAAGTCTATCCCACACTTTATTAATAGACTTAAAATTGTTGAAGAAGAATGTGATGAAACAATCTTTTGGTTAGAGGTAATTGAAGAAGCTTCATTATTATCCCATGAAAGAACTTTTAATCTGAAAAGTGAAGCCTCTGAGTTGTTAGCTTTTTTTATTTCCTCCCTAAAAACAGTAAAAAGAAATGAAAGACTTAAGTAACATTACGACAGCATAAATTGTAAATCATAAAATCATAAAATTGTAATTTTTTAATAACTAAATAAATCTTTAAATCATGAGCGTAACAAACAAAGTCCTGCTTACTGGACACCTGGGTCAGGAGCCGACCATCAAATCATTCACTACCGGGTCTAAAATGGCCAGTTTTACTATAGCCACCGATGAAGGCTATATTAATGCCAATGGTAAAAAAGTCGAAAACACACAATGGCATAGACTAGTGGCCTGGGGTGATCAAGCAACCAGTATTGAAAATGATCTTCACAAGGGCACCAAGGTATCTGTCGAAGGTAAAATCTCTAATCGATCTTATCAGGATAAAGAGGGTAATACCCGGTATACCACTGAAATCATCGTAACTAGCTATTCCATAGTGCCGAAAAATGAGAAGAGTACCGAGCAAGTGTCTGTTGTATCCAATTAAGTCTGTATTATTTTATATCATCTATTTAATTAAAATTCATATGATACAAAAAGTGAATAAAGTAAGCCTTGCCGGCCATTTAGGTAAAGATCCTATAATAAAGATCTTTGATAGTGGAGCCCGGCGAGCTACTATATTATTAGCTACCCGGGATACCTATCAAAATAGTGTGGGTCGTAGCATAGAATCTGTACAATGGCACCGACTTACTGCATGGGGGCGTACTGCTGAGCAGATAGAAAAGATGTTGCACAAAGGTAATTTTGTAAAACTTGAGGGCCGCCTCCATCACTATAAAATAAATATGGGAGAAGTGGGAACCAAGACTTACTATGAAATAGTTGTCGATCGATTTGAAATGATGCTGGAGCAGCAGAGAGCCTGATCCGATTTTCAACTATTACTGAAACAAGTTTTATTGGGAATATGTGAAAAATTACGATATTGAGTTGCTAATTAATTACAACTCCAAATTTTTCACCCAAGATGGCAGCAGCTTATGAGATCGAAGTAATACTTAATCGACAATTAGCAGATTGCCTTTTCGTACCGGTGTTTATCATTGATACGGGAGGCAATCTGATTTTTTACAATGAACCAGCAGAGGAAATACTGGGGCAGCGATTTGAAGAAACTGGTGAAATGTCCGTAGATGAATGGGGCACTGCTTTCAAGCCTGTAGATGAGCATGGGGATGCATTACCACCCGATGAATTGCCTTTGGTAAAAACTTTGAAGTACCAGAGCCCTTACCACAAATCATTTTGGATTAAAAGTCTTACAGGTGTTAACCAAAAAATCTCAGTCACATCATATCCTATTATTAATCGAGCTGGAAATATGCTAGGTGCCGTAGCTATTTTCTGGAAATCCACTGAAGAATGAGAATAAAACTGTGGGGGGTACGTGGTTCTATTCCAGTAGCAGGCCCGGAAACTGAATATTATGGCGGTCAGACCTCATGTATGGATGTATGTGAGGAGGGTTATCAACTCATTTTTGATGGAGGGTCTGGGATTCAAAAATTAGAACTGAATAATACCAAAACACCTAAAAGGATTGACATATTTTTGACCCACCTTCATATGGACCATATACAGGGACTGGGGTTCTTTAGACCACTTTTTGATCCTGGCAATGAAGTTCACATCTGGGGCCCTAAAAGCAGTACGCACACATTACATGCAAGACTGGGCAGGTATTTATCACCCCCTTTATTCCCTGTTTTATTGCGAGATCTTCCCTGCAAGCTTACATTTCATGAAATTGAAAGGTCTCAAGTGGAGATAGGCCCGTTCACCATAACTTCAAACTACATTATTCATCCCGGACCTACCCTGGCATATAGAATTGAAGGGAAAAGATCTGTATTGACCTATATACCAGATCATGAGCCAGCACTTGGCAAAAATGGTATAATAGATGATGTTCGTTGGCTTTCAGGATTTGAATTGGCCCGAGATACAGATTTGCTCTTACATGATGGTCAATACAGTTCGGAGGAATATATAATGCGGAAAGGCTGGGGTCATTCTTCCATAGTTGATGCAGGGAAGTTTGCCCAAATGACGAATGTAAAGAAAGTATTATTCACTCATCATGATCCTTATAGTACCGATAATCAGCTGCATAAATTGTTTGAGAATTTTTTGAAATCTAACTCTTATAAGTACGAATGTGAGATGGCCAGGGAGGGTATGGTAATCGATCTTGATTGATCTAGGTTAGAATTTATTTAGCATTTTTTTTGGTAGATCTATAAAGTCATCTATTCCTTAAGTTACAAAGTAGGTATATTTATGTTTCAATTAATTATCTTGTTACCTATGTATAAAAAAATCAACCTTATAATTTTGAGCCTATTGAGCGTTATTTGTATTCAAGCTCAACACCTTGGCGCTACACCTGATATGGTAAAGGCTTATACCTCAAACTGGACAGGCGAGCGTTTTGCTGATGGTCGCCCTAAAGTTTCTGATATTGTATTAGAGAGTTTAGAAAGTGCGACCTTAGAGCAAATCTGGGGATTTCTTGGTCGTAAAGGGTTTCGCAACCAGGTAGAGAAAGACTGGATCATTCTAAAGCCGGGAGAGACGATGATAGGAAGAGTAGTTACCGCCCAGTTTATGCCATCAAGACCTGATCTGGACTCCCTGGTAAGAAAAATGGGAAGAGAAGAAAATCGATCGCAAAAAGGAGGAACCAATCTTTGGCCTATCGATATACTCACGAAAGGGGATATTTATGTGGCAGATGGATTTGGAAAAATAAAAGATGGAACTTTAATCGGCTCAAGCCTTGGTAATGCCATTATTGGAAAAACGGGAAAAGGAGTGATATTTTATGGTTCTGTGCGCGACATGCAGGAGCTGAAAGATACCAAAGGATTCAATGCATGGGTAAAAGGGCATGATCCTTCCTATATCCGCGATATGACTCCTACGGCTATCAATACTCCGATCCGAATTGGACAGGTGACTGTGTTTCCTGGTGATGTGGTATTTGCCAATGAATATGGAGTAGTCTTTATTCCGGCCTACTTGGTGGAAGAGCTTGCTAAATCATCTACGCTGGTTGGTTTACGGGATGAGTTCGAGCGTTTTTTGTTACAACAAAATAAATACCCCTCGGGCCAAATTCATGGAGACTGGTCAGATGAAATCAAAAATGAATTCAGAGCCTGGTTTGCAAAATATCCCAAACAAGTACCTGTCACTAAACAGGAAATAGAAGATTATCTAAAGAAAGGAGAATAATCACTACATTTTTTAAACTTTTAAATTAATAAAAAGATGAAGCTATCACTAGCCGCTATTCTATTAACTATTATTACTTTTTCATTCTCTCTCACTTCTCAGGTAATTCCTGTGGAAGAACTCATGTTTTTAACTGCGGAGTGGAAAGGGGAGCGCTTTGGTGATGGTCGTCCCAAAATTCCGGAATCATTATTTGAAAGAGCAAGACATATTAATATAGATGATGCCTGGACGGTGCTAAAAAACTATGGCTATACTAATCAATACGAGGGCAACTGGAAAATGGTACATGATGATGTGCCAGTAATTGGGCGTGCGGTGACAGCTATGTTTTTGCCTGGCCGTCCTGATATTGAAAAAAATATAAAGGAAAGAGGGAATAAATCGGGACGAAAAGGGAATACTAATTCTTGGCCAATAGAAATATTACAGCCCGGTGATGTATACGTAGCTGATGGTTTTGGAAAAATAGGAGGCGGCACATTAATGGGCTCTACATTGGCTACTTCTATTTTTAGTAAAACGGGTAATGGAGTCATCTTCAATGGAGCTTCCAGGGACCTTGGTGAGATTCAAAATATCAAGGGATTCAATGCCTATGTTCGAGATTTTCATCCATCGTTTTTAGAGGAAATGGTATTGATGGGCCTTAATACTCCTATTCGCATTGGAAATGCAATAGTACTGCCTGGAGATCTGGTAATAGCCATGCGTGAAGGGGTTCTTTTTGTACCTGCTCATATGGCCGAAGAAGTCATTAGCACAGCGGAATTTGTAGTTCGGAAAGATCAGTTTGGTTTCGAAATGGTAAAAACCAGTCGCTATTCTACCGGACAGATAGATAGTCAATGGACAGAAGAGATAAAGAATGAATTTATCAAATGGTTAGATAAACATCCTGAGCTGGGCAAAATGACTAAAGCCGAAGTGGATAAATTTATGAGCAAGCGCACCTGGTAATGTCAAGTCTCATTTGCTGCCTGAGGAAGTCGGTCAGTTGAAAATGGCAAGTTTAAATTATAAACTTCAAATCATCTTGAAGAATAATAATTACTCTGGCTTTTAATCTATTCAGAACTTATTACCTTAGGCTCACTCAATTAATATGAAACCAATCTACCTCGTTTACCTTATGGCCTTATTTATGGGTTGTAAGTCTCGCCCTGAGCTTTATGTTCCAGCTGATTTTGAGGTTATAGTGGTAATAGACAGCATTATGGGTGGAATAAGGCATATCGCTGTAAATTCCAATGGGGATATATATGTTAAACTTAAAACTCCCGGGCATGGTGCTAATATCGCCCTTAGAGATACGGATGGTGATGGCAGGGCCGATATCATCAAACCATTTGGTAAGTACAAGGAACTAGGTCAATATGGCACAGCTATGCGCATTTACAATGGTTACCTGTATTTCAGCACCGAGCTTATGATTTATCGATCAAAACTCATCCCCGGTGAGTTATTGCCCAGTGAAGAAACCGACACCATAGTAATTGATGATCACGTGCCGGGCATGCATGAGCATAATGCTAAGCCTGTCACTTTTGATGATTCAGGGCATATTTATGTTCCATTTGGAGGGCCCTCCAATGCTTGCCAGGAAAATAATCGGGTACCATTTTCTAAGGGAATCGATCCTTGTCCACTATTGGAAAATCATGCCGGGGTGTGGCGCTTTGACGCGAATAAAAAAAATCAGACTCAAAAGGATGGTTATAAATACGCTACCGGATTGCGAAGCCTGCTAGCCTTTGAATGGAATCGTACTGATCAGAAACTATATACCGTAATGCATGGCCGAGACGATTTACTCAGACTCTGGCCTAATAAATTCAATGCCTGGCAAAGTGCTTTATTGCCCGCTGAAGAGTTTTTGAGAGTGGATGAGGGGAGCAATGCAGGATGGCCTTATTGTTATTATGATCAACTGCAGCAGAAAAAAGTACTCGCACCCGAATATGGTGGTGATGGAAAAATTATAGGAAGATGCGATACTTTTAATATGCCCATCATAGGATTTCCGGCACATTGGGCCCCAAACGATTTATACTTTTATGATGGAAATCAATTTCCAGATCATTACAAAGGCGGTGCATTCATTTCATTCCATGGATCCACTATTCGTGCACCCTATCCTCAGTCGGGGTATTTCATTGGTTTTGTACCTTTTAAAGATGGAAAATTTCAAGATTATGAAGTTTTCGCAGATGGCTTTGCCCATGTCGATCCGTTAGTAAATGTGAGTGATGCCTTGTATCGGCCTATGGGCATCGCTATGGGACCTGACGGCTCTATGTATTTTGCAGAAACTGAACATGGAAGAATCTGGAGAGTAAAATATAAAGGAAATAAAAAATCATTTGGCGAAAAAGAACTGGCTGCTATGGTGTCTAGAAAATCAGCATCTAATATTCGGGATCCTGATGAAATAAATGACAATCTGGATAAAGATGTAAAAACCGATGTTGGCGAAAAAGGTTACACGATATACTGTGGAGCTTGCCATCAAAAGAATGGCATGGGTGCTTCCGGTAGATTTCCTACCCTGGTTTCTGATTGGGTGTCTGGAGACAAAGCAAAGCTGATCAATGTATTGCTTCAGGGACTGGAAGGAGATATCATGGTAAATAAGGAAATAATGAACGGCACTATGCCTAAACATGATTTTCTCAAAGATGAAAATATTGCGGATATTTTGACTTATATTAGGAGAAGTTTTGGAAATAATGCTGATGCAGTAACTGTAAAGGAGGTCACTGCGGAAAGAAAAAAATTAATTACTCAATAAATAATAAATAGTGAAGATGAATAGACGATCAATTTTTAAAAAAATCAGCTTTGGGGTAGCGGGATTATTTGGTTTATCTAAAATGCAAGCCGCTGAAATCATGTATACATCACATGGTGAAATAGTAAAGGATCAAAATGTACCGCTGTTTTCAGGTAATCGGGCATATGGTAACCTGATTTTTATTGCAGGCAAAGGCGCACATTTTGAAGGCGATATAAAAGCCCATACCAAGCATGTGCTCAATGAGTTAAAAACTGAATTAGAAAAAGCGGGCTCTAATATGAATCAGGTATTGAAAGTAAATGTTTATCTCAATGACCTGAATGATTATGCAGCTATGAATGAGGTGTATAAAGGTAGTTTTGGTGATGTACCTCCAGTGCGTACTACTATTGCTGCCGCAGCTGGGATTCCAGGAAATTCATTAGTAGAGATAGATTGCATCGCTTTTATAAAGTAATGGATTATGACAAAGAGAAGAGATTTAATTAAAGGTGCCCTGGCATTGCCATTTGCTGGATCATTAATTCCAACTGGAATTGTAGCCCGGGATTTAAAAAAGAAAGGTGATTTCGAGCGCGATTATTTTAAGGAATTGGGCTTGCGCACTTTTATAAATGCTGCGGGTACCTACACGGCACTCACTGCTTCTTTACCTCATCCAGAGGTAATCAAGGCAATTAATTATTCTGCTTTACAATATGTGAAACTCGAAGAGCTACAGGATAAAGTGGGTGAACGACTCGCAGAGCTATTGCAATGTGAGTTCGCCATGGTAACAGCTGGAGCCGCATCAGCAATTACCCTGGGAACAGCTGGAGTAATTACTGGTGGAGACTTCAAGAAAGCAGATCGAATTCCCAATGATATGACCGGAATGAAATCTGAAGTAATTATTCAAAAAATACATAGAATCGGCTATGATCATGCCATCCGGAATTGTGGCGCAAAAATAGTTGAGGTGGAAACAGCTGCCGAATTAGAAAGTGCAATCAATGAAAATACTGCCATGATGTGGTTTTTGAATGCCAATAATTTCTTAGGGCAGGTTCGTGATGAAGAGTTTGTGGCAATTGCTAAAAAGCATAATATTCCTACTATGATAGACTGCGCTGCTGATGTTCCTCCGGTAGAAATGCTTTTTAAACATACCCGTATGGGATTTGATTTAGTATGTTTTTCTGGTGGTAAAGGACTTCGCGGACCTCAAAGTGCCGGCCTTTTACTTGGCAAAAAAGAATATATTCTGGCAGCCCGAAGAAACGCCCCACCCAACGGTGCTACGGTAGGCCGGGGTATGAAAGTAAATAAAGAAGAAATACTGGGTATGCTGATAGCTATAGAGCAGTTTCTTGCACGAGATCATCAGAAAGATTGGAGTCTGTGGGAGTCACAAATAAATAGGATATACGATGAGGCAACTTCTGTGCCTGGGGTTACTGGTGAAAAGCATATTCCTTTAATAGCGAATCATGTGCCTTCGTTGAGATTAAAAATGGATCCCAATACATTAAATATAAATGCAAATCAGCTCAGGCAGGCTCTTCGCGATGGACACCCTTCTATAGAGACGGTGGGTGGATCTGAATCATTGGACCTTACTACCTGGATGATGATACCGGGTGAAGAAAGGGCAGTGGCTAAAAGAATAAAGGAGTTATTGATGGGTGCAGTGAAATAATTGTCAGTCTATTTTTAAGATATCCCCCATAAGAAGGGAGTGTTTTACGTTACGGATTCAATTAGCTTTGCTTTAGCAAATTCACAAATTTATTTTATTCAAAATGTTAAAATCATCCATCATACTCAGGCTCTATTTTCTATTTATAGGTGCTTTAATAGTTCAGTCCAATTTTGCTCAGGCGGTTAGAATACCTGGAAGCACTAATTATCCCAGTAGTGCTGGAAGATCTATCGGGGCTTCATCCATCGAAGTAAAATGGAACGCTCCTGGTGTAAAAGGCAGACAAGATCAGATATGGGGCACCAATATTGCCTGGTATGGATTCCAGGTGCTGGGCTTTGGGTCCAACGTAGAGTCTCCGTGGAGAGCTGGTGCAGATGAGTGTACTACTATTTCTTTTTCAACGGATGTAATGATCAACGGTAAACCATTGCCCGCTGGCAAGTACGCATTCTTTATTGCGCTGTATGCTGATTCTTCCGTTTTGATATTTAATAAAAATACCACGGAGTGGGGAAGCTATTTCTATAGAAAAGATCTGGATGTAATGCGGGTAGCAACCACTCAGGTAAAAAATAATGCATTCCAGGAAAGATTGAACTATACATTTTATGATCAATCTGAAGATAAAGTAATGCTTGCATTGGATTGGGAAAAATGGAGGATTCCCATGACCATTCAGGTAGATCTAAAAAAAACCATTTTAGCTGATTTACGAAAGCAAATGGATGGTGCTATTGGCTTTGATCCACCAAGTTTACAAGCTGCTGCATCCTGGTGCGAACAAAATGATGTAAATCTCGAGGAAGGACTTAGCTGGATTAATTCTGCTACTGATCCAAATCTTGGAGGCATAAATAATTTTCCAACACTTTCAGTAAAGGCAAAATTACTCAGTAAAATGGGAAAGGCTAATGAGGCAAAAGCTATCATGGATCAAGCCATGGATGTGGCTACAACTATTGAGTTGCATCAATATGGCCGCAGATTACTAGCTGAAAAGAAAGTGGATGAAGCCGTACGAGTTTTTGAAAAGAATTTTACAAAGTATAACGGTGCCTGGCCCACACACGTAGGCCTTATGCGAGGATATTCAGCAAAAGGAGATTTGAAAAAGGCTTTGGAACATGCCAGATTAGCAGCTGCCCAGGCTCCGGATGAGGTCAATAAGAAAAGCCTCGAAAATTCAATCAAATCACTGGAAGCTGGTAAAGCCCTGTAGATAATAAATTACAGTGCTCTAAGCCAATTCGCAATTTTTAAATTAGCAAATGCAAATGCTCCTAATATTAATATCAGCAGTATAGATAATACTGCTCGATTTTGAATCATAGGAATTAATATGGGGTGAATAACGTATCCCATTACAGACATGGGTGCTATTATAAATGATTTCAAAGCATTAGTCATTTTTTTATCCGAACTAGCTCTTTTACCCATTAGTTTATTCATGAGCAAAAATATTATCCATAGGCTTATAAAAAGGGATTCCATATCTTTAATTAATAGATAGAATAAAAAATTGATTCTGCTTTGATTAGTTGGAAAGTAAAAGTACGACCTTGATTTGCTCAATAGTTATGTTAAAAGGATTAATTCAAAAAAAAATAACCCTTTTTTTGATACATTTATATTTTAATATGGTCATTACTCTATATGAAAATGAATAGAATTAAAAGCAGGAGAAAATTTCTACAAACATCATTGGCTGCAACAGTAGGGATTTCACTTTCCAATCAGGTTGCCGCAGCAGCTTCATCTTCACCATATATCCATCGAAATCTGCTTCCGGGGATCCGATTTTCAGTAATCGGTCTCAATCATGGACACATTAATAGTCAGACAGAAGCTTTATTGAGAAATGGTGGGGAATTGGTTTCGGTATATGCGAAAGAACCCGATCTGTTAGCTGCTTTTTCAAAAAGACATCCAAATGCAAAGACAGCTTCTTCAGAAAATGAAATCCTGGAAGATTCTTCTGTCCAATTAGTTATCAGTGCCGGGATACCCATCGATCGGGCACCCTTAGGCATTCGGGTAATGCAACATGGCAAAGATTATATGTCTGACAAGCCAGGGATCATTACTTTGGATCAATTAGCAAAGGTCAGAAAAGTACAGAAAGAAACGGGTCGTATATATTCTATCATGTACAGTGAGCGGTTTGAAAATCGCGCTACTGTTAAAGCCGGTGAATTAGTAAAAGCAGGCGCCATTGGTCAGGTAATTCAAACCATAGGCCTTGGTCCTCATCGAATAAGTCTTTCGACCAGGCCATCCTGGTTTTTTGATAAAAAATATTACGGAGGCATTATCTGTGATATCGGGTCACATCAGTGTGATCAGTTTCTATTCTTCACGGGTTCTACTTCTGCAACAGTACTTTCATCGCAAGTGGGCAATGTGCATTACCCTCAAT
Source organism: Chitinophagales bacterium (assembly GCA_038251405.1). GTDB lineage: Bacteria > Bacteroidota > Bacteroidia > Chitinophagales > Saprospiraceae > JADJLQ01. The sequence goes on along the minus strand of JBBSBH010000025.1, from coordinate 20,501 downwards.
ATCCTGAGTTTGAAGATTTTGGTGATCTGACGATAAAAGGAAATAAAGGTGCCGGGTATATTCGTAATGATTGGTTTACTCCTGATGGATTAAAAACGTGGGGTGATGGCAGGCTCACTATCCTGGGTACAGATGGCTTTATTGAAATCAGAAAAAATATAGACATTGCCCGTACTGACAGTGGTAGTCATTTGTATATGGTGGACAATAAGGAAACTAAATATATTGATTGTAAAGATGTGGAATTACCCTATGGGAGAGCATTGATAGATGATATCCTAAATCGCACAGAAACCGCCATGACCCAAAAGCATTGCTTCTTAGCTACAGAGATTGCTTTGAAAGCCCAAAAAATGGCCACGAGGCTTGTTTTGGATAAATAGTGTTTCATCTGAATAATTTCTGGATAAATTGCTCAAAAGAGAAATTGGTGTATTGGGTTTAGCTTCTAATATCGTAAATATTATTTTGGGGGCCGGTATATTTATTTTGCCTCCACTGGTTTACCATTTCCTGGGACCGGCAAGTATCGTAGCTTATTTGATTTGCGGGGCTCTCATATTTACTATCATGCTTTGCTTTGCAGAAATAGGCAGTCTGTTTACCTCATCGGGGGGTGCCTTCTATTATATACATGAAGTGTTTGGAGATTACTTTGGTTTCCTGGCTAATTTTCTCTTTTGGTTTGGGGCTGGAGTATTGATGAATGCTGCGCTGGTAAATGCCATGGCTGATATGTTGCAAATAAGCTCATTGCCTTATCGATCAGTATTTTTTCTGGTTATTTTCGGGGGTTTAGCCTGTATAAATATTAGAGGTGTAAAGTATGGGAACCGATTCGTAATCTTTACTACCTTCATGAAACTGATACCCTTATTGCTAATCATTTGTTTTGGGATTTCCCATATTACCCTGAACAATTTAAAATGGGTGGCGAATCCAGGAATGGATAATATTGGAAATGCTTCTCTATTATTATTTTTTGCATTCGCAGGTGGGGAAGCTGCCTTGAATGTTAGCGGTGAAATTAAAAACCCTTCTAAAACTATACCTCGTGGTATTTTACTGGGCCTTACCATATTAGTATTAATTTACATATTAATACAAATTGTTTCTCAGGGGATATTAGGTAATACATTACCAGATTTTAAAGATGCACCACTCAGCGCTGTTGCTCAAAGAATATTTGGAACATTTGGTGTAGGATTAGTACTGGCTGGAAGTATTGTCTCCATATTTGGCAATTTAAGTGGTTCAGTATTGTCTTATCCACGATTGATTATGTCGGGAGCAGAAAGAGATTGGCTTCCAAAGTTTTTAAGCTTTATTCATCCAAGATTTGCAACCCCATACTGGTCCATTGCCGTATATACTGCATTGGTATTCATCTTTTCAATCTCCGGAGAATTTAAAAGTCTAATGATAATTACCTCTGCCACTCTACTGTTGATAGATTTAGGTGTAGTACTGGCCTTAATAAAGATCAAACTAAATAAAAAAATGCTAAATCCCAACATGTTCAGACTACCCTTTGGAATTACTATTCCAGTCGTTGCTGCTATATCTATTTTGTGGTTTTTGGCACATTTGTCGAGCAAAGAAATATTTGCCTTTGGCATAGCTTTCACAGTATTATCAGTGATTTATCTCATGATGAAAAAATCTGCCGCTTCTTTATCATTAAAATAATTATGAGATTATTAATTCTGATTATGGCATTAATTAATATTGATTTACAAGGCCAGATTTCTAAAGAAACTACTGCTACCTATCTGGCATTAGGAGATAGCTATACCATTGGTGAACAGGTAAATGAATCTGATCGGTTTCCGGTACAATTAGTAGCCAGGCTAAATGAATTGAATTTCAAATTGAAAGCACCCAAAATAATTGCCAGGACTGGATGGACTACCAGTGATTTGATTCATGCTATCGATAATGCGAAGATGGTTAATGAAAAATTTGATATCGTTTCATTACTTATTGGTGTTAATAACCAGTACAGAAACGGAAGCCGGGATGTATATAGAAAAGAGTTGAAGTACCTGTTAGAAAGAGCTATTGCATATGGTAAAAACAATCCTAAAAACATTTTTGTATTATCTATTCCAGACTGGGGCATTACTCCTTTTGGAAAAAAATCACAACGGTTAAATATTTCCAGTGAAATTGAATTGTTTAATAAAGTTTTAGAGGAAGAAACAGGTAAACTTAACATTTCATTTATTGACATTAGCCCGATTTCATATTTGAGTGAAACAAATAGTAATCTATTAGCAAGGGATGGATTACATCCTTCCGGAGAAATGTACAAACTTTGGGTAGAAAAAATAGTTTCATCTTTACTAAAAAAATAAATGGCCTTTGATTTATTAACGGCATATAGAAATAAAGCAAAATCCCTGGATGATAAAGATGCATTAGCTTCTTTTAAAAGTCAGTTTGTTGCCAATGATGTGATTTATTTGGACGGAAATTCATTAGGAAAACTGCCTTTAGCCACCATTTCGCTGATGCGGGAATCCATTGAAAAAAATTGGGGTGATAGATTGATCAGATCATGGAATGAAAATTGGATCGATTTACCCAACAGGATTGCAGGTAAAATTGCAAAATTAATCGGTGCCCGGGAGGATGAAGTATTGGTGAGCGATTCTACCTCCATAAATTTGTATAAGCTTGCCTTTGCAGCATTACAATATAAATCAAATAAAAATGAAATTCTTACTGATTCATTTAACTTTCCCAGCGATCTATATATATTGAATGGATTAATTAAAAATCATTTTAATCAACATCATTTAAAAGTCATAAATAGTAAAGATGGTATTTCTATAGATATCAGGGATTTGGAAGATGGTATCAATAAAAATACTGCATTAGTATGCATTAGTCATGTACAGTATAAAAGTGCTTACCAGTATGATATGCACCAAGTAAATGATTGGGCGTCTAAAAAAAACGCTTTGGTTCTTTGGGACTTGAGTCATGCCGTTGGGGCTGTTCCCATTAAGTTAAATGAGTGGAATGCTGATCTTGCCGTTGGCTGCACATACAAGTATTTGAACGGCGGGCCGGGTGCTTCGGCATTTTTGTATGTAAAAAAAGAGCTACAAGAAAAACTGAACAACCCTATCCAGGCATGGTTTGCCCATGAAAAACCCTTTGACTTTGATGTTAATTTTATACCCTCTAAGTCTATTCAAAAATTTGCAACAAGTACTCCTGCCATCTTGTCTTTGGCACCGATTGAGATTGGAGTCGATATGATATTAAAAGCGGGCCTTGAAAATATTCGCAATAAAAGCTTGTTACAGGCTAATTTTCTCATTGATATGATTAGAGATTTTTTAGAGGTGCTGGGATTTAGTATTCTTTCACCAATTTTTGAAGATCAAAGAGGATCGCATATTTCTATTCAGCATCCAGAGGCTTGGCGTATAAATCAGGCTATGATCAATCCTATAAAAAATACTACTGCTATTATTCCGGATTTTAGACCACCCAATACTATCCGGCTCGGAATTGCTCCTTTGTATACATCTTATACTGATCTTTTTCATGGTATTGAAAGAATATATACTATCATGCAAGAAAAAGAGTATTTACATTTTCCCAGGGAAGCCAAAGGGGTAGTATAATTTTTTGTTTAATCCAATTTTTGCAGTTGAAGCAAAAATTGCCGAATGGTCGATGAAATAGTTGAATTGAAAACCAACTATTTATCGAGGTTAAATCTCCTATGAGTGCGGATGATCGTCAGAAGCGTCAGACCCTAGCGGCAAATTATGCTAACGCGTAATTTGGGATAATTTCTTATACTTTTTTTTGCTTAAAGATGGTGATAACATTTAATTAATACTTGTCATGCATCTCTATTTTAAGCAAGACCGTAAATGAGGTATAACAAAAATTTAAATTATCAAAAAAAACAAATTTATGAAAAATGTATTATCAGTATTTGCAGTAATAGTTTTTACTATTTCTATTTGCTCGGTCAGCTATGCTCAGTCTATGGATAAAACCGTAAAAGTAGGTAGTGAAGCGATGTATCCATCTAAAGACATTGTAGACAATGCAGTAAAATCAAAAGCGCATACCACTTTAGTGGCTGCCGTAAAGGCTGCGGGCTTAGTGGAAACATTAAAAGGGAAAGGTCCATTTACTGTGTTCGCTCCTACCAATGATGCTTTCGAAAATCTACCTACAGGCACGGTAGAAACATTATTAAAACCAGAAAGTAAATCTACTCTTACCAAAGTACTTACTTATCATGTAGTCGCGGGTAAATATGATTTTAATGAGCTTGCTAAACTCATTAAAAAAGGAAATGGCAAAGCGAGTCTTAAAACGGTAAGTGGTGGTATGCTAATGTTCTCCATGAATGGCGATAGAAATATCATGGTATGGGACGAAGCTGGAAATGGCGCCAATATCAGTGTATATGATGTATATCAATCAAACGGAGTAATACATGTAGTCGATGCCGTTTTAATGCCCAAAATGTAATAGAAGAAATTGATTTACAATGGTTTTTGGAAGAAGAGAGCATGTTTTGCTCTCTTCTTTTTCAATTTTATACCGTCTAGGCTCTCAATAAAAGGGGACATATACAATACCCTTTCCCTCAAAATATTCTTCTTTAAATTTATCTGAGATCATAAATAGTTCATGGGGCCTGTTTCGCACAGCTTTTGATTCTTCTTTTAATGGAAATCCTTTATAGGCAATCAATCCATTGGGTCTGCTATTTTGATGAGTGGACTTGATGTATTTACGAACCATCCTAATCAAATCACCTAAGACGGTAACTGCACGAGCAGTAACAAAATCGTATTTGGTCACTATATCTTCTAATCTGATGTGTTCACCCATTGCATTCTTAAGTCCGAGGTGCTTAATAGCTTCATTTACTATTAAAATTTTTTTGCCGGTTCCATCTATTAAATGGAATTTTACCTCAGGAAAAAAGATGGCCAGGGGAATTCCGGGAAATCCTCCACCAGTACCTAAATCTAAAATATCAGTCCCGGGTTTAAAATTCATAAATTTTGTGAGGGTAAGACTATGTAATACATGATGCAACATGAAGGTATCCATGTCTTTACGGGAGATTACATTGATCTTTTCATTCCATTCTTTATAAAATGGCTCCAGAGCGACAAATTTGTCTAATTGATCTGGGGTAAGCGTAGGAAAATATTTTTTAAAAAGATCTATCGCCATGGATTATAATTGCTCATATGCCTTTACCCATGCATTCGCCATTAATCTGGCTCCGGCTAAAGATGGGTGTACCCCATCAGGACACCAATAAGCGGCACCACCTTTGTCCATCACATTATCAAAAATACGCTGGTATGGAATAAACGCTGTTTTGAACTCAACAGACAGTTTTTTACAGGCCACCTGGTAACCTGGGAAATCTGTATTCCATTTTGCATCTTCCACAGCAGTACCACCTTTTACGGCAAAAGGTTCTCCAAGGATTAATTTCACAGATGGAAGGGCCTCTTTAGTACGTTTCAGCAATTCCCTAAGATCATGCTCATATATCTCTACCGTACCATTATAACTACCATTAAGTCTATGCCAAAAATCATTCACTCCTATTAATATGCTCAATACATCGGGTTTTAATTGTAATGCATCGTCCTCCCATCTTGCTGCTAATTGGAATACTTTATGACCTGAAATGCCTCTATTGTATATTCTCAGATGCCTTTCTGGATATTTTTCTAATATGGAAGCAGCTGCCATCTGGACATAACCTGTACCCATACCGGAAGCATTATTTGCATAATATTGCGCTTTATCCCTACCGGCATCAGTAATAGAATCACCTTGAAAAAGTATAGTGTTCTGCCCATCATCTATACTTTGATTGAATGAAATGAAGGGAACTGACAGTGTACTCATCAAACCCGTTTTGAGAAAAGTCCTTTTATTCATGATATTAATTTAAGGTGAAGGTAAATTACTTAGAATTATTTAAATACGATATCCCCTTTCCATACTTGCTTAGGAAATTGCGATCCTCCAAAAACATATACCCGGTCTTTCCATCGCGCGAATGCAAAACGATCGGTCCAAAATGGGCAATTATCCAGCTGGAGCCATTTTTTTGTTTTGGTATCAAATTTTTCCACAGGCGAATAGTTCGATTTGGTTTTACCACCAAAAGTGAGAATATAATCACCCACCAGGGTGCCACCAAAATTTCCTCTCTGACTTGGAATGCCTGGCAAAAAGCCAAATTCCTTTTTAGTGTGATTGATATAAATAGTTCCAGTTTTAGGATCTGCGCCATAACCACCTATCAGGTACAGTTCATCTCCTTTGTTTACGGCAAGTTGACTGTTTCTTCCTGATGTGAGTGTAGTTTGCACATTCCAGTTTCTTGATTCTTCATGGTAATAAAGTATTTTATCACAGTTTTTATTGGATTGCTCATTTTCTCCGCAGGAACCCCCTATCGCAAACAACTTATCATCATAGGCCAATAATGAAAATCTGCACCTGCCCTCGGGCAGTGGAGTAATGTATTTCCAGACCTGATCTTTTAGATCGTAATAATCAACCCTTTTCACGATGTGTGAAGAATCGTCCACACCACCTGCCACTACTATTTTATCGTTCCAAAGAGTCATGGCGGGTTCAGTACGAGGGCCGGGCAAGCCGGCAAGGTCTACCCATACATAAGTGGTTGGGTTGTACTTCATGAATCTTCCTTCCTGCCCAGCTAAAACATAAATTTCATCATGGTAAGTTACTGCCGAGCCATTTATAATGTCATGTTTAGAGGGCACATCTTTACTCCAATTAATTGATAATGGTTCTTTTTCGATTGAAGCACTGGTGCCAGCATCATTACCTGAAGATTTACAGGATACTAACGATACCAGAATTCCTAATAAGACTGAAAATTTATGAAACATGGCCGCAAAGGTATAAGCCTATCTCTAATTTTAAATTTTTTATGATAATAATCACATTTTAAATGATCATTCGCTACTTATTGGTCAGATTCAATTTGGTAAAAGGCACCTTTAGAAGCTTTTTAAACTTTAGATGATCTTCACAATCAAATACTTTTACATCTAATCCAAAATTTACTTCATCAGCCCCAAGGTGTTTATAGGTGCCAAAAAGCCGATCCCAAATGCTGAGTAAATCGCCATAGTTACTATCTGTATAAGGCTGCACTTCATGGTGATGCACATGATGCATATTGGGAGTAAGAAAGATCATGGAAACCCATTTATCTACTGAGGCAGGCAATCTCCAATTACTGTGAACAATAATTTTACTAATAATTTGAATAAATTGATGCAAAGTAACTATCCAAAAACTTGTACCCAGGAAACAAACTACCAGGATATATTGTAATAATCTGATGATAGTTTCTCCGGGATGCTCTCTTAATGAAGTAGTGACATCCATCACTTTGTCACTATGGTGTACAGCGTGAAATCGCCATGCCAATTTAATTTTATGCATCAGAAAGTGGTACAACCAATAAAAGAAATCTAATACTACAAATGAAATCACCAATTGCTTCCAGGAGCTATTTATTCCCCATTGTGGCAAAAAGCCTATGGAGCGATTATTCTCAAATAATACCATCTTGGCAAATATCAAACCTATCATTATTTGTAATATTCCACCAGGAATCATGAATAGTATATTGGTCTTTGAATGTTTCCATTTATTATATTCTTCTGTTACCCCAAATATATTTTCCAGATTCCAACTAATAATAAACACAAGGCTAAATAACAAAAATTGAACAGTGGTTTGACCTTGTAGAAAAAAATCTGAAACATTCATAATTAATAATTATTAGATTAAATCTACGAAGTATTTACAGAGTATTGTAAACGAAATGATGAATGATGGCATTGCATCGGTAAACAGGAACTAATACCCTTTTTGAGTCATACGTATAGATCACTTAACCGTAAAGGGCGTAAGCGTATTGTTTGGGTTGCATGTACAAATATTAAAATTGGATAAAGGAGTATTTCCTGGAACAGAAATAGTAGTTTTTTTTAAGAATTAAGAAATGTTTAACTTAGCTAAAGTTTAAGGCCAATAAAACCCTGATTGCATCTTGCAGCCTCCTAATATCAATACCTCTGAATCTGAATTGATCTATTTTTTACAAAATGGAGAAGACAAAGGATACGCTATTCTTTGTGAAAGGTATTCGGCTATGATGTTTGGTATTATTCTTCGAATAGTAGTTGACCATGATTGTGCAGAAAATCTATTACAGGATTGTTTTATTAAAGTCTGGAGGAATATACAGACCTACGATGATCTAAAAGGAACATTTGCCACTTGGTTAATCAATATTGCCCGCCATACTGCCATAGATTTTATCAGATCAAAATATTTTTCTCAAAAACAGAAAAACCAAAGCCTGCATAATTTCGTATTTCGTATTAGGGATATTAGCAAAAGTGATATCAGTCCTGAAACTATTGGTTTAAAACAAATTATAGAAAAATTGCCTCGTCAATATCAGGAGGCAATCGATTGTTTGTATTTCAAAGGATATACACAACAAGAATATGCAGATGAATATAGTTTACCTTTGGGAACTGTAAAGACGCGGATCCGAATGGCCATAATCGAATTGAGAAAATATTTTAATTAATATCAAGTATTTTTATAAAAATAAATTGGATAATATTGGAAGACAAGTCAAATTTTACTCCTGAGAAGATAAAAGAATTACTTCAAGATAATAGTAATCATATTATTTCATTGGTAGAGATTCACCAGACCGAGGCCGCCCTTAATAGGTATGCTAAAAGTTACTCGGTGCAGCCTCCCCGTGGATTAAGTGATCGAATCTTGAAAAAAATGTCCAAGCTGAATTCTCAGTCCCGGCATCGCCATCCATTTACGCTCGAAAATTTACCTATGCTTACAGTTGATTCTAATTTTTTAGATTGGGAAGACGCTGTTAAAGAGATATCTCCTCCCCAGGAATTTGATGATTTCTATATGCATGTATTGGTATCTGATGCCACTCGCGATTTGATGCTGGGATGGTCAAAACATAGCATTCCCGAAGAAGTCCACTATGATCTTATTGAAAGTTTTATTGTCCTTGATGGATCTTGTGAATGCCATATTTGGCATGAGGACGCTCCCGATACTAAAAGAAAAGTCCATATGCACACAGGTGATTTTCTGCAATTGGAATTAGGTGAAAGTCACGACATACTTACCACTTCTCCTATTCCTGTAAAAGCTATTTTACAACGGATTAAAGTAAAAGCGTCATAGTTAAGACTCTTTTATTTTTTTGTTGGTCATTTACTTTATTTAGTATAGGTTTGAGCCTATGGCTATTCAAAAAAACTATGATGTGATCATTTGTGGTGCAGGACCAGCTGGCAGTACTGCAGCATTGGCATTAGTTGATAGTGGTCTTCGTGTAGCGGTAATAGAAAAATATAGTTTTCCGCGAGATAAAATCTGTGGTGACGCCGTAGCATCCTATGTGCCTAAAGTGCTGAATACCATAAATCCCAGATTTAAAGATGCAGCCCTGAAGTTTGATCAAAAAGTAATCGTAGATACTTGCAGACTTTATGCTCCCAATAAAAAATATGTAGATATTTCAAGTGGTGAATATGGATTTATTGCCAGTAGAGTGGCCTGGGATAACTTTTTATATGAGCTTGCTTCAAAACAACCAAATATTACCTATTTTTTAAACCAACCTATCATTGATGTATCCATATCTCAACAGAGAAAAGAAGTAATTGTAAAAACAAAGGGAGATACATTTACCGCTAAATTAATAATCGGCTGCGATGGGGCACAGTCTATAGTGAATAAAAAAATCACCAAAACCAGACCCGATCTTAGCCATTACTCAGGGGCAGTGAGAGCTTATTTTAAGAATGTCTCCGGAATACCTGACAATACTTTCGAACTGCATTTTATCAAGGAAGCATTGCCAGGATATTTTTGGATATTTCCTATTAAAGATAATATGGCTAATGTTGGCCTGGGTGCTTTGTCAAAGTCTATCTCCAATAAAAAAATGAACCTTAGAAAATCGATGATGGATATTATTCAGAACAATCCTTACATCAAGGAAAGGTTTGCCAATGCAGAGATGGTAGGAGATTTGGAAGGATTTGGGCTGCCGTTAGGCTCCAGGAAGGTGACTATAAGTGGAGACCATTTTATGCTTTGTGGTGATGCCGCTGCTTTAATAGATCCGGCCTCCGGTGAGGGTATTGGCCAGGCTATGGTCTCCGGGAGATATGCCGGGTGGCATGCTAAAAAGTGTTTTGAACAAAATAATTTCACCGGGACATTTATGAAGGGCTACGATAAGCTCGTATATGACAAACTTTGGTGGACTCATCGAAAACATTTCTATTTACAAAAACTGATCTTAGACAGAGCCTGGTTATTGAACGGATTGTTTACTTTTTTGAAGAATAAAACAATTAGCAGGTTTCTGATAAAAGCAATGGGATGATATTATCGCCTTCGCTCTTCGTTCATTTTTATTTTTCTTCCTTTATACATTTTCCCATCCAGAGAATTTACCATTTTCAAGGCCGACGATGCCTGAATTTCCACATTGGTATTCAGGTTTTTCATATCTATCCTTCCCAGAACTTCTTTGCGCAGATTACTTGTATCCAGGATAAATTGGAGAAAAGACGCTTTATAAAACCCGTCTTTCAATCCAAGATTTATAAAAAGATTTACATATTTTTCACTCTTACTATAGTCGAATTTTGATTTGCCTTTGGATTCAGAAGTAAAGGATTCATTGCCCCGCTCACCCTTTCTGCTTTTAGTTCTCTCTTCCTTCTTGATATTAAGATCTGCAGCGTTTTCGTAGTATTGAAGAAATCGACTAAACTCCAAACCGATCATTCTCTTCAAGATATCTTCTTTAGAAATATCTTTAAATTTCTCTTTAAGATCGGGAAGATAAGTTTCAAAATCACCATGACTTACATCTGCTTCTAGCATTTTGTCCATAAAAAAGAAAAATTGTTTACGACAAACATCTTTACCGGTAGGAATATCCAGTCTATGGAACCTGGCCTTTACTAACTTTTCAATTTGTTCTAATCTGGCTCGTTCCCTTGGAGTTACTATACTCATACATATACCATTGAGCCCTGCGCGCCCTGTACGACCACTTCTATGGGTATACACTTCGGGGTCGTCAGGTAGTTCGAAGTTGATTACATGGGTCACTCCCTTTACATCTATTCCCCGGGCAGCTACATCTGTAGCAATCAATAGTTGCAATTGTTTGGTACGAAATCTTGCCATTACTTTATCGCGCTGCGCCTGACTTAGGTCCCCGTGGAGAGCTTCAATATCATATCCTTCGCGAATGAGCTTTTCTGTTATTTCCTGGGCATCGAGTTTGGTCCTGGTGAAAATAATTCCATAAATCCCCGGATTAAAATCGATCAATCGTTTTAGAGCTTCATATCTACTTTGATGAATGACCGAATAGTATTGATGATCTATAGCTTCATTTAGCGTATTGAGTTTGCCAATAGTTATTTCCTTGGGAGAGGACATATACTTCCGGGACACATCTTTTACCTCTTTAGGCATAGTAGCGCTAAAAAGCCACATGCTCTGCCTGTTAGTAGTATGCTGCAGTACATGCTCTATATCATCTCTAAATCCCATATTGAGCATTTCATCAGCTTCGTCCAATACTACAAAATGAATATTACTCAGGTCGAGTACCCTACGTTCGATGACATCTATCAATCTGCCTGGAGTAGCGATAACAATGTGCACACCGCGTTTAATCTCTTTTATCTGATCTATTATAGAGGCCCCTCCATATACTGCACAAGCGTGAATGGTGGATTTATATTTTTTATATGACAATAAATCCCGGGTTATCTGCATGCACAATTCTCTTGTGGGACAAATAATTAAGGCCTGAGGATGCTTCTTACTGGTATCAACGAGCTGCAATAAAGGCAGTCCAAATGCTGCGGTTTTACCAGTACCCGTTTGCGCTAAACCTATAAAATCAGTAGTACCTGAAAGTAAGATTGGGATAGCTTTTTCCTGTATTTCAGTAGGGGTTTCAAACCCCAGGTCAGAAATAGATTTCAAGAGTTGGCTCTCGATGCCTAATGATTCGAAAGTATTCACAATGAATGATTTAGTGAAAGAATTAAGGCAGCAAGGTACAATATTAAAAGCGATTCTGGCTCAATGGGCCTTATAGAGTTCAGATTAATAAAAAATCAAATTCATGGTTTCCCTAAAGTTCGATAAGCCAATAAAGTACTGATAATAATAAGAATAGAGCCCAGGAAAAATGCAGATCCGGGAAAATGAATGGCACGCTCAGGTCGGGTGAAATAATAAAATATTCCAGTCATTAAAGGGGGGCCTATAATACTGGTTACACTTATCAGACTGGTAAGGGCCCCTTGCAATTCGCCCTGGGCGTTCTTAGGGACTTGACCACTAATAATTCCCTGTAATGCCGGACCAGCGATTCCTCCTAAACAATAGGGTATGCAAAATGCAAACATCATCCAACCCTTACTTGCAAATGCAAATAACAGTAGCCCTAAAGCATAAAAGGCAAAACCGAGATAAAGGCTCCTTTTTTGACCAAGTTTTGGAATAGTGATCCTGATCAATACGGCTTGTACTAATGCAATCAGTATTCCTACAAAACCAAGCGAATACCCCACCATTTTTTCGTCCCATTCAAAGCGATACATATTGAAATAGGTCCAGGTGCTTTGTACACTATGAGCTGCGAGATAAATTAAAATCAATGATCCTGCCAAACCTAGAACTACTGGGTATTTTTTTAGTTGTAATAGGGAACCTACGGGATTGGCTCTTTTCCATTCAAATGTGCGGCGATGCTCTTCATCCAACGACTCTGGTAAAATAAAATATCCGTAAAGCCAGTTCATAAAAGTGAGTATTGCTGAGGCGATGAAAGGGACTCTGGCTCCATAAGATCCAAGTATTCCTCCTAAAGTAGGCCCTATAATAAATCCGAGTCCGAATGCAGCTCCTATCATACCGAAGTTTTGAGATCGGTTTTCATCTGTACTGATATCGGCAATGTAAGCACTGGCTGTGGTGAAACTGGCTCCTGTTATTCCAGCAATAACCCTCCCTAGAAACAACCATCCAATGGTAGGGGCCCAAGCAGTTAGCAGGTAATCCAAACCAAATCCAAACAATGAAAAAAGTAATATTTTTCTCCGACCGTATTGATCACTCAATGCTCCCAAGACCGGGGAAAAGAAAAATTGCATCACAGCAAAGGAAAACATCAGCCAACCACCGATTTTGCTTGCATCTGCGACTGTGCCACCTATCATTCCAGAAAGCAATTTCGGAATTACTGGAATGATAATTCCAAATCCAATGACATCAATTAATAAAGTAAAAAAGATAAACCCAATGGCAGCTTTTTTATTTTTCATAGTAAAGTGCCACGAAGATATACCATTTTCTCAGTGGAGCTCTTAGCGGATGCTTTGAATTTTAGTGGTATTAGTGGAAATAGAATTTGAAGTGGTGGGCTTTCCAACTGATGCCTCTATTTCAGGGGTGGAATTATTAGATGAGCTTGCACCTTTCCACATCAACCAGGTAGTAAATAGAATAACTGTCATTAAAAAGAACAGTTTAAAAATTTTCGTTTTCATAATTTATAATGCAAAGATCTATGCAGTACAAGGTTCTTTCAAAAGTTACGCGACGGAGGTGATAAAAAATCCGACTATATGAGCAAGATTTCCGATTTTAGCTGATATTTAGCCATTTCTGAAACAAAAATTCAAATGCCTGAGATAGGAAAAAAACTGGTGTCTGCGCTGCCATGGGATCAAATATTTGAAGATCAAGCCTTTAAGAAAGATCTGGAGGAGCTGATATTACCAGATTACGTAAAATCATGCAGATGGTTTGCCGGGAAGAGCAGTACCATCAAGCACGTAAGAATTCAAAATCGACTGGAATTAAAAGCGGAAGTTTCCATATTTTATATCCTTATTATAGAAGTTCAGTTTAAAGAAGCTTTTAGCCACCAATATTTATTGCCGATGGCATTGGTAGAAGAATCGGGTCTATCGAAGCTGGAAGACCTTTCTAAATGGTGTAGACTCTCCGTTAAAAATGCAGAGGGCGCTATTTATGATGCTTTATATATTAGTGAATTCAGAGATATTTTGTTTGAGAATATTTCAAAGGGCAAAAATTTAATACTTAGTTCAGGTTATCTAAAATTTGAAAAAGCCGATTCTTTTCCTTCAAAGTCTGTTCCTTCAAAGTCCTCTAAAATATTGAAAGCGGAGCATAGTAATACCGCCATTATTTACCATGATCAATATTTTTTTAAATGGTTTAGAAGGGTATTCCCAGAAAGCAATCCCGATCTTGAAATTTCAAGATATTTGAATAGCAATCACTTTAAGCATACAGCTCAGTATCTGGGAAGTATGAGTTGGGTAAGGCCTGAAAAACCTCCTATTTCGTTTGGCTTGTTACAAGATAAATTGCAGAATGAAGGTGATGCCTGGGTATGGATGTTAAAGGAAGTCAACCAGTTTTTTCAACAATTTGAAAATTCAAATCCGCTGCCATTTAATTACTACGAAAAGGAAAAATTATTTGAACCCATAAAACCAAAAAATCTTGCCCCAAATGTAGTAGAGGTGCTTGGTAAATCTCTTATTGATAGTATTATTTTAATTGGCAGGCGCACGGCTCAAATGCATCTCGCCCTGGCCAGCGATCATAGCCAGACTGATTTTATGCCAGTGCCTTTCAATCCCGATTATAGTGTATGGCTTAAAAATAAAGTGACCTATTTATTTGATCTTCGTATTGGGCTTTTAGAAAAAAATATTGGTAAGCTAAGAGGACTTGCAAAGGATTATGGACAAACCTTTCTCGATAAAAGAAATGAAGTATTAGAAGAGATTTTGAGTTTTGATGAATCCAAACTTTGTTCTATGCGCACCCGCGTACACGGCGATTACCATTTGGGACAAGTACTTATTCATAATCATGATTTCTACATTTTAGACTTCGAAGGTGAACCTGAAAGTACTATCCGGGATAGAAAAGTAAAACAAAGCCCTCTGAAGGATGTTGCAGGTATGTTGCGATCATTTCACTATGCCATATATGCTACTTTGTTTGATGAAGCTAAAAAATGGTCTATACCTCAGCAAGAACAATTTGAAATAGCCGAGCGCTTCTACCAGTTGATATGTGGTTTGTTTATGCATGGTTTTACCAAAACTGCTGTCAAAGGCGGACTCGATATCGGGTACAAGCCTGAAATATATTATTTACTCAGATATCACCTGCTCGAAAAAGCAGTATATGAGCTTGGATACGAATTGAATAGCAGACCTGCCTGGGCGATCATTCCATTGAGGGGCATTATGCGGATTATGAATTATTGATTTTTTATTGGATAGCTTCTATTGTTCTATTCAGAAACAAGGAAAAGTACCTGTACTCCTCTTTTAAGGTGCTGGTAGTTGCATATGATGATGAGTATGTTTCAAGACCCCATTCATGGACTTTATTGGCTTTTTTACAACGGATAAAAAAATTGGTACCATCATGAAAAGTATGGTTGTCACCCAGCTGACCATCTGGTTCTAATAAGAAGTTTGCTGGTATAGAATCCCTTACCCGTAAGGCAATATTTGTTTTATAATAAGGCAGTTCTTGCCACAATGCGTGTTCTAAATCATTCACCGGGTATTCTTTGGCCTTATTTTGAAATACTTTTTCATTTGAAATCATAAAAGCTGATCCGCACGGTGGCCTGCAATTACCACCGAGGACGCCAAATACCATATATTCATCTGCATTGACTACTTCAGTCAGATCTTTATATTGGCAGGCAGTTAATATGAAAAGAATCGATAAAAGTCTAAGCTTGAAGATACGCATTACCGGATATAACGTAAAAAATACTCCTACTGTTTGATACTAATATATGTTTTTGTTACTTTAGTGGCTTAAAAACCATTAAACAGTATGAAATTTTTATCTCACAAATTTTCAATTTTAGCCTTGGCAGTAATCATTCCACTTTTTAGTGAATTTGTTTTCCAGCCAAATAATCCATTTGTATGGCCTGCTGCTCCTAAGAATATCAAAGTATTAAAAGGTGTAGCTGGTGACGATCTCAAAGCCGTTATGCAGGGATGGAATAAAGCCCTGGGTGTAAAATGTAATTTTTGCCACGATGCAAAAGAAGGAGTTGCCTTTGCAGATTGGGATTTTGCTTCTGATGCCAAACCGGAGAAAAATATGGCTCGTCAAATGGTCAAAATGACTGCGGATATCAATAAAAAATGGATAGGCAAGAAATTAAAATCCGAGCATAAGATTACTTGTATTACCTGCCACAGAGGTGAGAAAGCGCCGAGCATGTAATTTAAATTAAACCTGGCTTAACATAAAGAGTTATTGGCCGCATAGAAATTTATTTCTGAGCGGCTTTTTTATTGCTTATAACTTTCATAAATACCATTAAGTAATTTTTTCATACGGTTATAAGATGGAATCCGGTATTTATTTTTCCTGGGCTTGTGATATACATTTTCATTCATCCATTCATCATCATATAGTTTGCTAAGGTATAAGCTTCCGTGGTCCGGAACCAATATCAATATCTGGTCAGTTGGTTTTAAATCTTTGCGAATTTCAAATACACCCTGAATCGCAGCACCACCACTAGGGCCGATCATTAACCCTTCTTCAGCTGTAAGCTTGATGGCTCTTTTTATAGCCAGCTGATCTTTTACCTGCACCATTTGATCAAGATGCTTTGTAATAAATGTTAACGGAATTATATTTTTTCCTACACCCTCCAGGGCATACGGTTTGATGATGCTTTGGTCAAATACGCCTTCTTCAAAATATTTTTTAAGGACTGAACCATAGGCATCTATTCCAATGATTTTAATATTTGGATTTTTCTCTTTTAAATACCGGGATGAACCACTCAAAGTACCTCCACTACCTGAGCAGGCTATAAAATGAGTGAGTTCACCATTGGTTTGCTCCCATATTTCTGGTCCGGTAAAATAATAATGTGCATCCACATTATCCATATTGTAATATTGATTTACAAAATAACTATTGGGAATACTATCGGCAAAAAACTGGGCCTGGCTGTAATAAGATCTAGGATCTTCTGGTTTTACATTGGCCGGACATACATGGACTTCAGCACCTAAAGCAACCAGAATTCTTTTTTTCTCTTCACTGATCTTATTGGGAACGGTAAAAATGCATTTATACCCTCTATGTCCCCCAATCATAGCAAGTGATCTCCCGGTGTTACCAGATGTACATTCTATAATGGTACCTCCCGGTTTCAGTTTGCCTTCTTTTTCAGCCTTATTGATAATGTAAAGTGCTATCCTATCTTTAGCAGAATGGCCTGGGTTATAGGATTCAAACTTTGCATAAACATTGGAATTAACTTGCTCAGAGATACTTTTGAGTTTAACTATGGGAGTGTTGCCAATGGTTTCATCTACTGAATTGTAATAGGTAAATGCCATACGCTATCATTAAATATATTCTTAATAGTGGGGGTGAGTCAAAGATAGATTGAATATTTCAGAATAAATTAATGTTGGGAGTATTGATTTTCAATGAGGAACTTAAAAGGTTAATTGAAAAACATAAGGCATAGAATGGTAATGATTTATAAATTAAGTTTATAACTAAACTATCGTAAAAAAATAGTGTTAACTTTGAAGCTGAGTTCAGCATTTTATTGCTTTGAGAACTACTTCTTTTTAGATTTCAAGACTCCTGAGATAATAAATTAAATCATATTTCTATTACTACTTTGATGAAAATTAGATTTCAAGAAGCTATAAAATCATTTTTAAAACCAGCCTTTTCAGGAAAGCCCAAAATAAAAATAATAGCTTTTTTATCACTTTTTGTTCTGTTCACGGTACTGTGCATCTTCCTTTTAATCGCTTCAGTACGAGTAGGGGTATTTGGCAAGTTACCTTCTACTCTTGCCATAAAAGGGATTAAGAATCCTGTTTCGTCAGTTCTTTTAGATGACAAAGGGAGGTTACTGGGAAAATATTTTATTGAAAACAGAACAAATGTAAATTTCAAATCGATATCGCCGAGCATTATAAATGCGCTCATTGCTACCGAAGATCAGCGGTTTTACCAACACCATGGGATTGATATTCGCTCCTGGGTGAGGGTATTATTCAAATCTATTTTATTATCCGATGAATCTTCGGGAGGTGGAAGTACTATTAGTCAACAATTAGCAAAAAATTTATATCCAAGACAAGATTTTTGGTTGCTCAGCACTCCTATAAATAAAGTGAAAGAAATGTTACTTGCCAAAAGGCTTGAAAGAATTTATTCAAAAGAGGAAATACTTACCTGGTATCTCAATACGGTATCCTTTGGCAACAGTATTTTCGGTATAGATGTCGCTTGTAAACAGCTATTTAATACTACTCCCGAGGATATCACCATTCAGGATGCGGCTGTGTTGGTAGGTATGCTCAAAGCAACAGGAATATATAGTCCGCTTCGCAATGAAGACAAAGCAGTAGAGCGCAGAAATGTAGTGTTACATCAATTGCGAAGAAATAAATTCATTACCTCCTCAGAAATGGATTCTTTAGCGAAACTGCCATTGAAAATTAAATACCATAGGGAAAGCCATACGGATGGTCTTGCTACCTATGTGCGGGAGCAAATCCGGTTAGACCTAAATAAAATACTTAGAGACTATACGAATAAAGATGGAAAACCATATAATCTATATACCGACGGATTAAAAATATATACCACCCTCGATGCATCATTGCAACGATATGCAGAAGATGCCATAAGTGAACGAATGCAAAAACTTCAAGCTGAGTTTGACCGGCATTGGAAAAAGAAGGACCCGTGGGATTTACCATCATTTATATCTGACCTGGTTCCTAAAACAGATCGCTATATTGGTATGAAAAAGGCGGGCTACTCCATGGAGGAAATAGAAAACGCTTTCAAACAGAAATCAAAAATGTCCCTTTTTACTTATGGTGGCATAGTGGATACTACTCTAAGTCCTTTAGATTCTTTGAAATATTATGTGAAAATATTGAATGCCGGGTTTTATGCTTTAGAGCAAAAATCTGGAAAAATAAAAGCATGGGTAGGGGGCATAGATTATGCTCATTTCAAATATGATCATGTAAAATCAAAAAGACAAGTAGGCTCCACTTTCAAACCCATAGTAATGGCTGCAGCTTTGGAGGCGGGATATACCCCTTGCGATTATTTTTCAAACGATCATATTGTATACTCACAATACGATAATTGGGATCCGGAAAATTCCGATGGCAAATACGGTGGTTTTTATTCTATGGAAGGTACATTGGTAAATTCTGTAAACTGTGCTGCAGTGGATGCTATTATACAAATTGGTACAAAGCCCGTCATTGATATGGCACGTAAACTGGGTATAAAATCGGACCTGCCTTCAGTGCCTTCGCTCGCCCTGGGAACAGCCGATATTTCTCTTCAGGAAATGGTAGAGGCATTCAGTGTGTTTGCTAATAATGGTAAAAAATCAGCGTCATATTACCTCAAAAGGATTGAGAATAACAGGGGAGAATTAATTATAGACTTCGAGAAAAATAGAAAAATTGAAGAAACTGTACTTTCTGAAATCAACTCCCAATTGATGACAAAAATGCTAGAATCAGTTGCAGAATCTGGAACTGCTCGCTCGCTAAAATCAAATTATAATGTAGGCTCTGAAATCGGAGCGAAAACCGGAACTACTCAAAATCAAAGCGATGGTTGGTTAATAGCCATTACTCCTAATCTTTCAATAGGAGCCTGGGTGGGCGGTGAAATGCCACAAATTCGATTTAGGTCTCTAAGCCTGGGGCAAGGGTCTTATATGGCGCTTCCTATTTGCGGCAGTTTTTTACATAAAATGAATGCAAATAAATATTTGAAAGAATTTCAGGGGGGTAGCTTTAAGCCATTGTCTGATGATGCTATAAGCATGATGGGATGTCCTTATTATTTAGAGTCTGAGCAGGAAGATGGTGCAGACGATCTAAGTTATTTTGGAGAAGATTCTTTAAAAGCAATTTCCGTTTCCAATCACAAATCAGATACAGTTTCTAATATCAGGAATCGAAGGCGCGAAAGGAAAAAAGATGGAGGTGGAATTGGAGGGTTTTTAGAAAGACTATTCGGTAAAAAAGAAAAAAGCAAGGACTAAGCTGATTATTTCTGGCTCTGAAAAATTATGAGTAGGGTACATTACTTTAATTAACCCATATTGCAGCTATCCAGATTTAAAGTACTGAAAATGAGAAGCTTCATTTTTAAATATAGCCGAGTGGGGTACTACGGATTTTTTACAGCTAAAAGGTTTCAATTTATAGTTTAGGCTTGTGTAGATTGATTTT
>JBBSBH010000024.1:0-68751 GCA_038251405.1 Chitinophagales bacterium | reverse complement strand
TGAAAGCTTAGTGATCAATTCCAAATACACCAGGGCAGAAGCTTATGGAAATAATCTTGAATCAGGCGTTTCCCTTGGATTTGGCAAAACCATTGATGCAGGTTATACCCTGTATCAAAACTCACCCAATCCATTCAAAGGAACTACCGTGATTAGCTATGAACTGGCTAAGGCTGCAGAGGTGACCTTGAAAATCACTGATGTAACCGTCAGACTGGTAAAATCATATAGCCATGCTCCCGGAAACAAAGGATACAACCAATTGAAAGTAAACAAAACCGATATTAGTGGAGCTGGGGTAATGTATTATACGATCGAAACGAAAGACTTTACAGCTACTAAGAAGATGGTAATAGTTGAATAGCAATATTCAACTATTATCTTGTTGTTTTTCAGCATCTATTAATTTCTTGGTGAAATCTTGCCCAAACTTCAATTATCTACCATTTATAACTTTCTAAAATAGCCGCTATGTCTTTGCTTTTGGTAACATCTTCGTAAATTATAGGGCCAGGTAATACCGTTTGCCCCTGCCCGTCTGAAGATGTACCCGTTATTACACATTTGTCGTCGTTAAAAAAGAATGAATCCGGAAAATATAGACCAGCAACAAAATTCCCTTGAATAGCTATGATTTCACCTGCTTGTAATTTCACCTGAGTTTCACTAACTTTAGTTATTTCAATATCCCATTCATACAAAACAGGATTAACACCACCACTACCAAATGCCCTTGCCTTCCCCTTTTTGTCTTTCAAATTGAGTAAAACCTGCGTTTTACCAACAGTCGCCAAGATGTACATTTGCTTCCCTGATAAAAGTTCATCTAAAATAGTGCTAGTGGTGCATTTTGTGGGGACTGGCTTTATAGGGTTGGTATCTGTCTTTGAGCAGGCGAACACTAAACAAATAGAAGCTGCTATGAGGAGGTTTTTTGTGAATGTTTTCATTTCTATGTTTGTTTTTATAACTGTAATTTTTTTGGCAAATATATGATATCCGAATTAAAGCCTAGTATAAGGACTGACACCCCTTTCAACTGGATAGAATAGACCATATATCGTTTATCTGAATTATTGTTTTTGCAATAATTAATAAATAATATAGGTTCCAAAGTCATATCCTGCTGAATTATTCATTTTTGAAAACTTTGGCAAGAAAACTGATGTTATCGTGTTCTCCTTACCGAAGCGATAGCATGACCGATTATTGTGAAGTAATCCCACAATTTAAAAGTTGAAAATTTAATTTTTTATATGTAAGGTTAATATCAAAGTGTTGTGAGGCAGCCCTTTATCTTTGTAAAAAGAAGAGACAAAAGCGTTCATTTTCTTCAGATAAATGTATTTTGTATATCAAAAAAATAGCACTATATTTGCGCTTCTAAAATTTAAAAAACTAAGCAATATGTATGCAATTGTAACTATTGCCGGTCAGCAAATGAAAGTGTCAGAGGGTCAAAAACTCTTTGTCCACCGGCTGGATGCAAAAACAGGGGACAGCGTCAGTTTTGACCAGATACTCCTCCTTGATAGAGATGGTGATGTACAAGTGGGTACTCCTACTCTATCTGGCAATATCTCTGCTACCATTCTGGCAGAAGAAGTTAAAGGTGACAAAGTCATTATCTTCAAGAAGAAAAGAAGAAAAGGCTACAAAGTAAAAAGAGGTCACCGCCAGCAGTTTTCCCAAATTCAAATTAATTCTATCACAGCTTAAATAAAAGACTACCATGGCACATAAAAAAGGTGAAGGTAAAGTATTAAACGGCCGCGACAGTAATCCTAAATATTTAGGTGTAAAGAAATTTGGCGGCCAGGCAGTTACAGCCGGAACAGTGATAGTAAGACAGCGCGGCACCAAATTCCATCCTGGTGTAAATGTAGGTTTGGGTAGAGATTTTACTCTTTTCGCCCTTTCTGATGGCAAAGTTCAATTTAAAAAAGGCCGGTTGGATAGGACTTTTGTTCATATCGTTGGCGCTGAGGCTTAATCTAGCATTTCTACTGTAAATACATTTTATATTGAAGAAATACTCTTCAATATGATATTTTTGTTTCATTACTATTCCTGTTTTGTATGAATTTTTGATAGTGGTGAATCCTGTCTATCTTTGTGGCGTAAAAAATAAGTCTAAATGAAATTTGATATTATAGTAATTGGAAGTGGGCCAGGAGGTTATGTTGCTGCCATTAGAGCTTCACAATTAGGTAAAAAAGTTGCCATTGTAGAGAAAGAAAATCTTGGCGGCATCTGTCTAAACTGGGGATGTATTCCAACAAAAGCCTTATTGAAAAGCGCACAAGTGTTTGAATACCTTAACCATGCCAGTGATTATGGTATAATCGTAGAAAATGGTAGGGCTGATTTTAATTCGATAATTTCAAGGAGCCGTAGTGTGGCTGATGCGATGAGTAAAGGTGTTCAATTTCTGATGAAGAAAAATAAAATTGAAGTTATTTTGGGTGCTGGAAAATTACTTAAAGATAAATCCGTGGAGGTTACTGATGCATTCGGCACGAAAAGTGTTTACCAGGCAGACCATATCATATTAGCTACAGGCGCTCGGGCAAAAGCTCTTCCCAATATACAAATTGATAATAATAAAATCATAGAATATAGAAAAGCAATGTCTCTAAACCATCAGCCTAAAAAGCTGGTAGTTGTAGGAGCAGGAGCCATTGGTGTAGAATTTGCTTATTTCTATAATGCAATTGGTACAGAGGTTACGGTAATCGAATTCATGGAGCAAGGCCTGGTGCCCAGGGAAGATGAGGATATCTCTAAAGAATTAACAAGATCATTCAATAAATCCGGCATCAAAGTATTAGCTAATACGGAGGTTACTAAAGTGGATACTTCAGGCGAAGGTTGTAAAGTACTTACAAAAGATAGAAAATCAGGTGCCGAGAGTACTGTAGAATGCGATATCGTATTATCAGCTGCCGGGGTCACTGCTAATCTGGAAAATCTGGGAATTGAAGAATTAGGTATTCAAACGGATAAAGGTCTGATAAAAGTAGATGGCTATGGAAATACGAATGTGCCGGGAATCTATGCCATAGGTGATATTACACCAGGACAAGCATTAGCACATGTAGCAAGCGCTGAGGGAATTATTTGTGTAGAGAAAATTGCCGGGCATCATCCTCAACCCCTGGATTATAATAATATTCCCGGGTGTACTTATTGTTCACCTGAGATAGCTTCTGTAGGATTTACTGAAAAAGGTGCTAAAGAAGCTGGATATGAAATCAAAGTGGGTAAGTTCCCATTTAGTGCATCCGGCAAAGCAAAAGCCGCAGGATCGCCAGCGGGGTTTGTAAAAGTAATCTTTGATGCTAAATATGGTGAATTTCTTGGTGCGCATATGATTGGTATGAATGTAACAGAAATGATTGCTGAAGTAGTGGCAGCCAGAAAACTTGAAACCACTGGTATGGATATTGTAAAAACAGTTCACCCACATCCTACCATGAGTGAAGCTCTGATGGAAGCTGCAGCACAGGCTTATGGAGAATGCATCCACTTATAATAACCCTGACTTTTACCGGTTCTAAACTAATTTTTTAGCCAGTTTACCAATAGTCAATCCCTGCACCAGGATTGAAAATAACACTATGATATAGGTAATAGAGACAAACATTTCACCAAACATTTCTTTTGGAAGGGAAAGCGCCAAAGCTACTGATATGCCTCCTCTTAGTCCACCCCATGTCAGAATACTAATTGCATTTTTTTCAAATGTCTTTCTATATTTTAAAACACTAATGGGAAGCCATACTGAAATCAATCTGGCAAATAGAACTATAAAGATCGATATAATCCCGAGCCATAGATACACTGAAGTAAATTTAATCACCATCATTTCTAATCCAATGAGAATGAATAAAATAGCATTAAGTACTTCATCAATCATTTCCCAAAATTTATCGATATAATCCCTCGTTTCTTCACTCATTCCCATTTGCCGACCTCGATTTCCAATCAATATACCCGCAGCCACCATAGCCAATGGCCCACTTATATGTAAAACCTCAGCCAAAGTATACCCACCCATTACCAGAGCCAGGGTGATCATTACTTCCACTTTGTAATGGTCTATGGATTTCAAAGCCCAAAAGGCTATAAACCCCAAAATAACTCCCAACAAAATACCACCGCCGGCTTCCGTAATGAATAACAGGAGGATATCAAAAACAGATAAGTTTTCAATTCCTTTTTGTATGATTTCATAGATGCTAATGAAAATAACCACTGCTACTCCATCATTGAATAGACTTTCGCCACTAATTTTAGTTTCCAGCGTTGCGGGTATATTTGCTTTTTTCAAAATACCCATTACAGCTATAGGATCTGTAGGCGAAATCAATGCTCCAAACAATAGACAATAGATAAAATCTATTTGTAAATGAAACAGCTTGCAAGTAAAGAATAGCAATACTCCAACTACTATAGTTGATATCAAAACGCCTAATGTAGAAAAGGTAAAAACAGTAGTTCTTTCTTTTCTGAGTTCATCCAACTTTACCTCTATAGATCCAGCAAAAAGTAAAAAACTCAGCATGATTTTCATTAATATCGTATAAAAATCTACCTGGTCAATCATTTTTATAGTCTTACTTAAAAATGAAGGAAAGATCATTCCCACCAAAATCATAACCAGCGAGGTCAATAAAGCCATGATCATGACGGCAATAGTATTGGGAAGCTTCAGATACCTGACATTGATAAAGCCATAAACAGCTGCAAGTACTATGATTATTGCCAATGAATTATATAATTCCATGTTGGAAATATAATCAAATCATGAAAATACTGGCTAACTAATAAAACTCCATTTACAGATCAGACATGATTACCTCATAATAGTCACATTGCCCTTTTTGGAAAACTGCTTGCCGTTGATACAATCTACCACTAAATAATAGCCATATACATCAGGTGGTAGTAATCTTCCACGGTATGTACCATCCCAGCACATGGATTGGTTACGTGTTTCAAATACTTTTTCACCCCATCTGTTATATATAATCAAAGACATGGTAGCTACTATATTACTGCGTAAGCAATAATTGTCATTCTTGCCATCACCATTTGGGGAAAAAGCATTGGGTAAGAATATAAATGGCTCTGCACAATCCGGAATATTTACCGTTATGGTTACAGATCTGATTTGTACACATCCATCAGGAGAGGTAACAGTAAGCGTATAAGTAGTTGTTTGTTTAGGAGTAGCCGTAGGGCTTGGTATATTTGGATTACTAAGATCAGTTTCGGGACTCCATTTATAGGTATACCCGGGCACATTAGTGGATGTAATTTGAGATGACTCGCCAATAGAAATTGTTGTTGGGTTTGCCGATGTACTTACTGTCGTGACCGGATTTACCTTTACCATAATAGTATCACTAGCAAAGCATCCCTGAGCATTAGCAACTCTTACTATATAAGAAGTATTAACATTAGGTTTTATTAATGGATTGGCAGTATTCGCCCCACTTTGAATTTGATCTATTGGAGTCCATTGATAGGAAAGGCCTCCCGTTGACCCGGTGGCATTTACACTCAATCGTATAGAATCTCCCTGACAAATCACGCCATTATTAGGAGCAGTAGCTTTAATTGAAATTTTTGCAGGATCCACATTTACTGTGGCACTAACCATACATCCATTTTCATCAGTACCTACTACGGTGTATGTGGTTTTTGTTGCCGGGCTAACCGTTAAAGTATCTGATTTTGAAATGGAGGCAGTACCATTAAACCACTCAAAGGTTACTTTAAGGTTATTAGACTTTACACCTAATTTAAAATTGGTAACAGTACAACTTACCGTATCAGTATAATTCGGCATTACTGAAAAAGGTGGAGCTACTTTTACTTTTACTGATTTTGACAAAGTACAATTTCCTCTTTGCGTATCCGTTATTTTAGCCGTGTAGGTCGTGTTTTGGTTGACCGTAGCTTTTGGATTTGCAATATTTGCATTATCTAGTCCGGTTGCTGGTGACCATTCATATTTAAATCTTGGATCGCCTTTAGGATTAATAGGAGTAGGAATACCTGCACAAACATTTACACTATCGGGAATATTTTGTAACTCGGTTACCAGCGGAATTTTAATTTTAATTGTTTTAGTGACCGTACAATTAGAAAATCGTTTATCAGTAATTACTACAGTAAATATAGTCTCTGTACTGATAGTTGCTATAGGATTAAATACATTAGCATCATTTAAAAATTCAGCAGGCGACCATTTATAAATAAGGTTAGGATCGACCTTTCCCATTGGATTTAATGCGATAGGTATTCCTATACAAGCTTCTAAACTATCTGGAATAAGGTCCAAAGCAATCTTAGAAGGTATGATGACTATTATGCTTTTTGATAAAATACAAGTATCCGCTGGGTTCGTTACTTTCACTGAATATTGAATGGTTCCACTTACTATAACCTTTGGATTTATTGCATTTGGATCATCTAATCCTGTAGCCGGCGACCATTCATACTTTAGATTTGGGTTTCCATTTGGATTTAAGCTTACCGTATTTCCAGTACAAGCAAGTATTGTATCTGAAATAGAATTTATCGCATCCGATACCGGAGTCTTTACTTTTACTGATTTCGACAAAGTACAATTTCCACTTTGAGTATCCGTTATTTTAGCCGTGTAGGTAGTGGTTTGGTTGACCGTAGCTTTTGGATTTGCAATATTTGCATTATCTAGTCCGGTTGCTGGTGACCATTCATATTTAAATCTTGAGTCCCCCTTAGGATTTATGGGAGTAGGACTACCTGCGCAAACATCTACACTATCGGGAATATTTTGTAATTCGTTTACAAGCGAAATTTTAATTTTAATTGTTTTAGTGACGGTACAATTAGAAAATCGTTTATCAGTAATTATTACAGTAAATACGGTCACTTTACTAATAGTGGCTTTCGGGTTAAATACATTAGAATTATCTAAAAATTCTGCAGGCGACCATTTGTAAGTAAGGTTAGGATCGACCTTTCCCTGAGGATTTAATGCAATTGGAACTGCAGTACAAGCTTCTAAACTATCTGGAATAAGGTCCAGAGCGATTTTAGAAGGAATGATGACTAATACGCTTTTTGATAAAATACAAGTATCAGCTGGGTCCGTTACTTTCACTGAATATGGAGTGGTTTCACTTACTGTAACCTTCGGATTTATTGCATTTGGATTATCTAAACCTGTAGCTGGGGACCATTCATACTTAAGATTTGGGTTTCCATTTGGATTTAAGCTTACAGGAATTCCTGCACATACAAGTATCGTATCTGAAATAGAATTTATCGCATCCGATACCGGAGTCTTCACTATTACCGTAAAAGTACCCAGTCCTATTCCTGTGTTTTTATCGCAAATATCAGCAACAAAGGTGCGAGACTTATCAACTGTAAACAATGGATTATCGACATTTAGATTACTTAGTTTATCGCTAGGTCTCCATTTATAAGTATAATTAGGATTTGCCTTAGGATTGACACCAATGATATCGCCCACACATGCATTCAGTGAATCAATTTCATTTTTGCACGCAAAGTCTCCTATATGGAATTTCTTTGATAGCGCTGGTGCACAACCCTGCTTAGTAGATAGAGTCACTGTATACTCTCCTGCTTTTGCATAAGTATGACTTGGTTCTCGCTCAGTTGATGTACTACCATCTCCAAAGTCCCAGGTCAAATCAGCCAGTGCATCACTGGAATTTATAATTTTTATAGTTAGTGAACCACATTTATTTTCAAAGAGATAGGATAGATTAGCTTTGGATTTTGAAATAATTAAAATAGAGTCTCGACTGGTGCATCCGGATTTATTATCAATAGTTACATAGAGATAAATGGACTGATCATTAGTGGATACAATTGTTGGCATCGGGGTATTACCTCCTGCTACAATTAATGGGCTAGGATCCCATTGATAGTTATATTTCCCTTTGATAGAATCTACTGCAATAAATTGAATTTTAGAGGTATCGCCTGTACAAACAGCCACCTGATCAAAATGGTATTCGGGGTTAATAAAGGAAGTGGTTATAGACTTTGTATTTTCCACTAAACATCCATTTCCATCTTCACTGATTACTAATTTTATAGTGGCCATTACACTATTAGGCACTGTAACTATTGGATTTCTAAGATTGGATGTCAATTTTTCACTTCCATATGAAATAGTCCAGGTATACTTTGCATCGGAGGCTACTCCAGTACTTTTATCGATGAGAGAAAGAGTGAGATTGCCATCAATACAAGCTCCACCTTTGTAGTCAAAATCAACAGTAGTGGCTTTACTATTTTTTAATCTCACAATTTGAAATGCTGTATCATAGCAAGAGCCATCACGGGTAACTACTAATGCTACTTTATAAGTCCCTGTATCGGTATATTTATAAGTGGGCTCAGCTTCAGTACTGGTTGCATTTCTATTTTTGTCAAAATCAAAGAACCATTCTGATTTAGTATTATTTATACTGTTTTGTTTAAAATTCACAGTTAAATTGTCACATTGCAAAGATGGTGCAATTATTCTTGCATCTACTAAGTTAGAGCAATCCAACACCTTTACTTCGTAATCTCTGTGAACAGTGCTTAATAATTTTCCATTGCGATATTCCTCTACTAACACTCCTATCAAGAATTGGCCTATGGTATTTGGTATTGCATTTAATTTGCCTGTTCTGCTATCAATAGTTAATCGGGACTCACCATCGCCCAGCATATTGCTTTCACTATAAGGTGCTAGCCACGAAATTTGTTTAAAATCGGGGTTGTTCGGTGGCTGGGGCTTTGGAAAATTCTTTGTAGCACCTGAATAGGGAGTCCATAATTTATAAACTAAAGAGTCTCCATCTTCATCGGTTGCGCTATGATCAAAATCATATGGTTGACCGACGCACAAAAATATCGGTGACCAATTTTTAAATTCCGGAGAGCTATTGCAAACGGCCTGAGCTTCGTCATTAATATGTACAATCCAGGATGCACCTGTCTCCAGTGGAGCAACTATATTTACCAAAGGCATATTTCTACAACACCGCTGATATTCAAAATAATATCCACCCGCTCTTACAGGTAATGTAATGGTAGCAGAATATCTGGTCTCATGAAAACAAAAGGAATTGATACCATCCAGGGAACACAAGCTTTCCATTATAGGCTCGCTAAGTGTATCATTTATTTTTAGTCTCATAAGAAGCTGGCCTTTCACTCCATATTGCGTAAGTAATTGTCCACTTTGATCAAATATTCCGACGGATGCCGGATCATCAAAAAACGCTTCAGGGTCACCATTAAAGCAATCTCGCCTGATGGTAACATTTATCTCATAAGTGTTTCTTCCTAAACACCTATAGGAAATATTGCCTCCTACTATATGCGTAGCTTGAGCATGATCTGCAATCAATAAGAAAGCAATCATTGCACACCAGCTAATAATTTTTTTCCGCATCGTCTCCATAGATACTTTTTTCATAGTTGCCTCCTATTAATTTCGGTTTACAGGTTTTGTTCTCGAATCATCTTTCTTGATATCCACTATTTCTACTCTTCGCTCATTGGTAGCATCCAGGCTAAATACTGAAAGCCGTTGATTATTTACATTATCGCTTACCCCTTTGGGTGCTGTGATTTCTCCAAAAGATTTTTCAGCAATTTGTAGTTGTTTACTGTCAAGAAATTTCTTCAATACACCATCTCCATACTTTAGTAATTCATTTTTTACACTGAATATTCTTCGTTGGCCTAATATTAAATTGTATTGCGTGCTGGCCCGGGGGCTGGCATATCCTTTCAGGAATATTTCAAACTGATCACCTCGCTCAAGCATGCTTATTAGTATATCTAAAAATTTAGATAAGTCTTCTTTGCCTTTTTTTAATCGATCATTAAAGAAGTTTTCATACGCTTGATCAGAGGTATGTATTTCTTCTGTTGATAACTTACTAGCCCATTGGTCCTTATACTCTTCTTTACGCGCATAATAGGGTGGATAGGTCTCACTATAAACCTTATCTGTACGGGGCTTATACGATCTGATATCCGGCTGATCATTGTCAAAAAATAATATCAATGGTAAGAATGAATAAATGTCTCCGATATCGAGATACATATTTTGAGTAATGGTATTGGCTTTTACCTCCCTGGTATCAATAGTGGCTGTAGCAGGATTGTATCCTTTTTTATTTGCAATTATCCGATACTGATGTCCTCTGATGAGCGGAAAATGAAAATCATTTCCATTATAATTTGTTTTGGCTATTACTTTGCTACTATCCGTGAGATCTATGAGCGTGACTTCTGCTCCTTGCAATGCTTCACTCGTTTTCTTATCAAAAGTGAATACATCCAAATCTATCTTATCAGTTTCGAGGTAGACTTTCTTCTCCATTTTTTGTGAATGATCGATACCATATGTAGATATACTTACGGAGTCAGATTTATACCCGGGTTTTTGGGCAATGATTTGATAATCTTTATTTCTCTCCGGGCTAAAATTAAAATCATTACCGTCAAAATTAGACACAACTATATCTGGAGCACCAGGGTCCGTAAGGTTCTTTAGTGTTACCGTGGCCCCTTTTAGTGATTCCAGTGTATTCTTGTCAAACGCAGTAACCAGTAGTTCAATCTTTATAGGTTCCATCGTTACATCATAAATATCATAGCAGCAAGCTTTTTGCAATTCATCCAGGTATTTTGACCCCACCCTGTTTGATGATAACAAGCCTTTTTTACCATCAGGAGAAAGAGTAAAATAGATATCATTATAGCTAGTATTGATGGGCACCCCGGTATGCTCAGGATCAAGCCAGATTCCATTTTTTAGAACAGATTTGTAAACATCAAAACCACCCATTCCGATTCTTCCATCTGTACTAAAATACAGTTCGCTGGTAGGCAAATGATAAAATGGAGTAATATCGTTTTCAGCCGTGTTAATAGCTGACAAATTTATGGGTTCACTAAACGTGGAATCTCCGGTAATATGTGCATACCAGATATCCATTTTGCCCTTTCCATCCTTTCTATCCGACACCCAGTATAGAATTTCTTGTTGGTTGACAGGATCTAATCCAACTGTGGGTTGAGTAGAAGTAAACGCTGCTCCATTTATAGGGGATGGGATTTTCCTGGAGTCTCCAAAACCAGAACTGTTATAGTCTCTATAGTAAAGATCACATCGAATATCAGCAGCATTCAGATATTCACAAATGGTGAAATACATTCTGTTATTCTTTGAATTAATTGCCGTATGAGCCGTATGGGCCATAGGATTATTTAAATTTTGCAATCCATCGTTACTGATTCCATTTACCTGCATTAATAAATTAGAATATGTTTTCCTGGGAAATGTTTTATCTCCAGGCACTTCAAATCTCATGGATGAATAAATAAGGCTATCACCTTTTCGAATCCCACCAAACTCAGAATAATTAGTATTAATATCATCACCAAGTTGGGATACTTGCACACCTTCCATCGTTTTATTCACTTGCTCCAATGCCCAATCGCTGGCTTTAATCTCCTTATCGGCTTTTTGAGTATAATATGCATCTTCTCCCTTGTTTTCAGTTAAGTACATATTGTATGCATCTTTGGCTTCCTGGTATTTACCTTGGGATTGTTTCATGGAAGCGAGGTAGTATTTATCCAATGAAAAATTATCCTTTTTGTCCAATGCTACTACTTGCTCATAAAATTTCTCAGCTACTATATAAGAGTTTAAATTACGGGCAGCCTCCGCAGCAGCGTGTAAACGATCTATTTTGGTACTATCGAATTCTAATGCATCGATATTGTATACCAATGAAGAGTAATAATCTTTCTTCATATAAGCTTCGTCTGCAGCCTTGGAGAAAGCCTTTAAAGTTTGTCCATACATACTCCCAATAGCCAGGAGTAAGATGAATGAAATGGTAATTGTACTTTTGATCTTCATACTCGGGTTCAGATTAAAATATGGGACAAGCTTTGAATTGACTGAGAGGTTTTACTTTCGTTATTATATATGTAAGTGAAAATTCTGGGCCACCCTTTTTATTAGATGCAACTTTAAATGGCGAGGTATTCACATCATAGCTAATTCCAAACTGTAATTCGTTAATATACAATTGAAGTGCGGGTGCTATGGCATCTTTAAATCTATACATTCCAAAAAGTCCAATAGCAAAATTTTTGCCCCTTTTTTGATTCAGGTAGAATTTGGGCCCCAGGCCAACTACAATTTCTTTATAAGGTCTTTGGAATTGTGCAATTCCATGTATTAATAAATCAACAGACCCGGAAACCTGGTATTGCATCAATGTATTTATTGCAAAACGAATAGGTAATTTCACAGCTTTATCATCAGAATAAAAAGGGTTTCGGGGATTATTAATATGAAATGCTGCTATACCAAAATCGGCCTTGCTGCGACTGCTTTTTTGCCATCTATAATTTATTCCTGTGGATAAATCAGGAATAAACAATGATTTCCGGTCAAAAGCCTCAGTTACGCTTTTATTAGCCACAAACTGAACACCGTCCCACTGTTCATCAAATGTGAGATCGTCCAGTGAGAAGGCTCTCCTGGAGAAGCCTAATTGAGCTCCAAATGTAAGAAAGCCGGTTTTTTGAACAGGAATACTGTAGGATCCGTTCAAACCCAAGGTAGCCAGACTCAATTTAGAATCTCCTGCCTGATCATAATTGAAGACAAGTCCGGCACCAAAAAAATCAGTTTTTTGCTTGCGATAAAGTTTCATATCATAAGCACCGGTTACTGTCGAATAAGGTATAGGCAGTATAGACCATTGATTGCGATAATTTGCAGCCATGCGAACATCACCATTAAAAATGCCTGTAAGGCCAGGATTAATATTTACATGGGCATTGTAAAATTGAGAATAATGCAAATCCTGACTTTTAAGGTTACTAAAAGTTAAAGTCGATATTATTATCAAAATCAGACCCTTACATACACTTTGTCTAAATTTACTCATACGACTCATTTTTAAATAAAAATATATATGCTACTGATTGATAGATATCTAAACATTTTACCCAAATCAAAGAATAGTTAAATTCTTATTATTCAAAAACCATGCTAAAAATTCATAAAATCAAGGCAATGAGACGATTTAGGGATTATTATGAGTTCTATTTTGGTAAGTTATTTAACGCAAAAGAAAGTTAAATTAGTTCTTACAAAATTTACTTTTTTAATTTCTCAAATTTATCTAATATGTAATTAATTGAGAATAATAGAGTTTAGAGTTCAATTTCTTTAAAAAAATTATTTGCAAAAATAAGTGCTATTGTAAAAGATGCAGTTGAAACCTGGCTAATACATGGAGTTAAATAGAAGAAACAAGCAATAAAGTATATTCCATTAATATTCAAACCCTTAGATTTTATAAAATAAGATTTAATAACCATATAAAACCCCACTATTGCCAAAATCCCAAGGCTTACTAAAAGGTGAAAAAAATCCATAGTATATGACAAAGGACTCTGCATTTGATGTTCATTATATTCATTCCACATGGCGTGAATATAATTTCCATACCCTACTCCGTTCAATGGATGTTCCCACCATTGATTTAGTGAAAACTTTAATTCAATTAAGAATTGATCTGCATTAGTTGGTAATAAAGAAAAATCTTGTTGAATCAATGATGAAGAAAAATAGATAAAGACTATTATGGCGATAAGAATCAAAATGGAGATGGCCTTTTTCAGTATGGAAGGTCCATTTTCAAAACAAATATTACAAAAGTAAAAGAGCATTAAGCTAATTATTAAAAGTGTTTGACCCAGATACCCCAGGCAACATAAGGCAATAAATATCAGGCTCACTTTGATATATTTATTTCGACTAATGAAAAACGAAATGATACCAAAACTCCATGCAATCCAGCCATTATTTTCGATACTAAAAAACAAACTGATGGTGGCCATGCGTTGTCTTTTGAGCGAATCAAAACCTAAAGTAGAGGTAAAGTGAGCTAAGACACTTATTAAAATAGCCACAATAAATACTTTTGAAAAAATTCTAAATGACTCAGAAAAATCAAAAGTTGATAAAAATAAAGGTAAAACCAGTAGGGGTATCATGCAAAGCCATTCATTCCATCCTCGATGATAGTCTTGACTATAGGAAAGAGAAAATAAACAAATAATTGGTAATATCATCCATGATAGGGTTTCACTATTCCCCAAAAAAACAAAGGATCTTCGTTCTACCAGGACTTTAATAAGAATCAAAATCGCCATTAATCCAAGTGAAATAGATTGCATCGCTATAGAAAAAGGAAAACTGACAAGATATATATAGGTAGCCCAGGTGGCTATCTTATCTAATATGTCAGATTTATTTTCCAATCGATATAAAGATAAGTGGGGAATTACAATATGAAAATCAATCTTTATCAGAAGATGGATTTATTAAATTATCTGGGAGCAAAACTATATTTTTACTGCCCTAAACTTCAGCAGTTTGACATTAATAAAATCTATTTCAGGTATTCGGGGTACCATAGGCGGAATCCCGGGAGAAAACCTTACTCCTCCGGATATTATAGCATTTACTTCAGGATTTGCTGCTCAATTAAACAAGAAGTTTTCCAAACCTATGGTTTTTGTAGGGAGAGATGGACGAGACTCAGGGGCAATGGTACAATCACTGGTCAATGCTTGCCTGGTTTCAATGGGCATTCATGTACTGGACGCAGGGCTTAGCACTACTCCCTCCATAGCGATGGCGATAATAAACCACAAAGCACATGGCGGAATTATGATTACCGCTAGTCATAACCCAATGAATTGGAATGCGTTGAAGTTTATGAATGAAAAGGGAGAATTTGTAGACCACGAAACTGGTTCTGAAATATTAGAGCTTGCGGCCTCCCAATTAATATACCATTCACATCATAAGCTGGGTAAAATCGAAGAATCCG
This sequence comes from Chitinophagales bacterium, assembly GCA_038251405.1. Taxonomy (GTDB): domain Bacteria; phylum Bacteroidota; class Bacteroidia; order Chitinophagales; family Saprospiraceae; genus JADJLQ01. The sequence goes on along the minus strand of JBBSBH010000024.1, from coordinate 53,782 downwards.
GAAATATAATAAATGAACATATTCAATCCATTTTGGATTTACCCTTGGTAAACTCATCACATATTAAGGAGAAAAAATACAAAATTGTATTGGATGCAATAAATAGTACCGGCGCTATTTCCATACCACCATTATTGGAAAAGCTAGGAGTGGAATATAAGGTGATCAATGGCGAGATGAGTGGTGTATTTAATCATAACCCTGAGCCATTGCCAGAACATATAGTAGACATTCAAAATGCTGTAATTGCTGAGCAGGCAGATCTTGGGATTATAGTAGATCCTGATGTTGACCGTTTAGCTTTTGTTTGCGAAAATGGATCTGCCTTTGGTGAAGAATATACATTAGTAGCCATAGCTGAATACATTTTAAAACACAAGAATGGGAATACTGTTTCGAATCTGTCTTCTACCTTAGCCTTACGGGATATTACGGTTGAGCATGGCGCCAAGTATTTTCCAGCAGCTGTGGGTGAAGTAAATGTAGTGGCAAAAATGAAGGAGGTGCATGCGGTAATCGGTGGAGAAGGTAATGGTGGTATTATTTATCCTGATTTGCATTATGGAAGAGACGCTTTGGTTGGAATAGCTTTGTTTTTATCTCACCTTGCTGAAAAATCAACTACCGCCAGTATATTAAGATCTGCACTGCCCAACTATGAAATGTCTAAAAACAAAATAGAGTTGACTGATGCCTCATTAGTAGACAAAATACTTGATCAGGTAAAGGAAGAATATAAAATATTTGACATCAATACTATGGATGGTGTTAAAATCAATATGCAGAATGAATGGATTCATTTACGAAAATCAAATACAGAACCAATCATCAGAATTTATTCAGAAAGCTTTTCTAAGGCTAAAGCTGATGATCTTGCAAATAATATGATACATACCATCAATAAAATAATCAAAAGCTACCATGGATAGGATTTATTTCGATAATGCCGCCTCCACGCCACTATTACCCGAAGTAATAGATATAATGTGCAAATCATTAGTACAATATATGGGCAATCCAAGCTCGATTCATCAAGAGGGCAGGACAGCCCGATCTAAAATCGAGGAAGCAAGAAAAAGCATAGCTAAAAGTCTTCATGCCTCTATTGGTGAAATTTTTTTTACTTCAGGTGGAACTGAATCAATTAATACTTCAATAAAATGTGCTGTACGAGATTTGGGAGTGAGCAGAATCATTACTTCTCCTTTAGAGCATCATGCAGTTTTACATTCTATAGAGGCCATGAATCGTGATTTTCAGATTGAAACTATTTTTTTAAAAGTAGATCATTTGGGACGAATCGATTTAAAAGAACTAGAAGATTTGCTAAAGAATTCTGATAAGAAATCATTGGTCGCATTAATGCATATCAATAATGAAATAGGAAATATTTATCCGATCCAGGAAGTTGGTAAACTATGCTTTGAAAACAAGGCCACTTTCTTTACTGACGCAGTTCAATCATTGGGACATTTTCACTTGGATTTATCACTTACCCATATTGATTTTTTGGCAGCCAGCGCGCACAAGTTTCACGGTCCAAAAGGCATCGGAATTCTATATATAAAACAGGGCCACAAAATCAATCCTTTTATTGACGGTGGTGGCCAAGAGAGAGATATGCGAGGTGGTACGGAATCTATTCATAATATCATGGGCATGTCTAAAGCCCTGGAGATGGCAGTAGCTGAAATGGATAGTAGAACTAATGAAATTAAATCGCTAAAACAACATTTTGCTAATAAGCTTATGGAAATAAATCCAGCTATTAAAATAAACGGAGATCAGGATCATTCAACGTATACTATATTAAGCGTTTCTTTTCCACCTAGTCATCGTTCTGATATGTTGTTACCACAATTTGATATGGCAGGAATTAGTGTGTCAGGAGGAAGTGCCTGTGTTTCAGGTGCAGAACAAGAGTCTCATGTACTGAATGCTATCCTGCATCCTCCGCAGAGAAAAACAATACGATTTTCATTTTCACATTTCAATTCAATAGAAGAAGTTGATAAGATTTGCACCATTTTAAAATCCTGGTATCAAGTATGAGCTTATGAGCCATGATCTTTATATCAAGAGATGTTTTCAATTAGCCAGACTCGGGTTGGGCTATACTAAAACTAATCCCTTGGTAGGAGCAGTAATAGTTCATGATGGCCGTATTATTGGAGAAGGATATCACACAGCCTATGGTGAAGCTCATGCAGAAATCGAAGCAATAAATTCAGTCTCCATTCATGATTTTAAACGAATACCTGAAAGCACTATTTATGTCAATCTGGAACCCTGTTGCATTTATGGAAAGACGCCTCCTTGTGTGAATGAAATTATTAAACAAAAGATTAAAAAAGTGGTGATCTCCATGCTCGATCCCAATCCAGCAATCAATGGCAAAGGGATTGAGCAATTAAGAGAAAATGGTGTTGAAGTAGTTCTTAATATTTTAAAGCATGAAGCTGAAAAATTAAATAAAGTGTTCATTAAGAACATTATTCAAGAGCAGCCTTACATTATTTTAAAGTTCGCGTGTACAGCTGATGGCTATATTGGAAATAGAGACCATCAGGTAAAAATATCCAATGACTGGTCTCAAGTAGTGGTGCATAAAATAAGGCATCAGGTAGACGCTATATTAATTGGAACGAATACGGCTATAGTAGATGACCCTTCACTTACCAATAGACATTATTTTGGTTCCAATCCAATTAGAATCATTTTGGATAGGAAAAGAAAAATTCCCAGTCATTACACCATATTTACAGATGGTCATCCTACCTGGTTGGTAACAGAGAAGACAGATATGAAAAGCCATCCCAATGTAAAAATCATACCTTGGATTGAAAACCTTGATGAATTGGTCAATTGGTTTTTAATAAAAGGTATTGCATCTGTATTAGTGGAAGGTGGGGCAAAGACCCTCCAAAGCTTTATGGATATGGATCTATGGGATGAAATGTGGTGCACCCAGTCAAAGCAAATGCTTAATAATGGGGTAAAAGCACCACACACCACAGGCATTCTCACATCAAATTTCGAAGTTGGTTCAGATCTTTTATCTATTTATACTAAAATAAAACCTTAGGGCAGCCAGGAATTTACCAAATGTGCCTGCGAGTTGCACAGAACAAATTAACCAAAGCGTTAAATTTATTTTAAAACTATACTTCCAGTACCTTAGTCATGTAATAGTTTGTTCATATGATAGTACTTTTGAGAATCGAAGATAGGTACCGCTTAATGATAACTATTAGAATTAAACCAGTTTGTATTAGCTTTTTTTGTTTTTGGGCAGTTCTTGGTAACACTCAAAATCTAGCAGCTCCTAAAATTAGATGGATGTCATTTGAGCAAGTAACTCAAGATCAAAATGAGAGAAAGACTCCAAAAAAAATAATGGTTGACCTTTTCACTGACAATTGTGGATGGTGCAGAAAAATGGATATTTCTACTTTCCAAAATGAATTTATTTCACATTATCTAAATGAAAATTTCTATCCTGTCCGATTTAATGCTCAATACAAAAAAGACATCAAGTTTAATAACGAGACATTTAAATTGGATCCCAGTGGTTTTCACGAATTGGCAATTACATTAAGTTTAGGAGACCTTGGATTTCCTACCTTGGTGTTTTTAGATGAAGAAAACCAAATTATTCAACCTATTCAAGGGTATCAAACAGTAGATGATCTGGAAAAAATAATGTTTTATTTTGCGAACGATCTATATAAGTCCACGCCCTGGAATGACTTTGTTGAGCATTTCAAGCCCACTAATTCGAAGCCTAGGATTGATCCTATGATGCAAATGGAGAAATCTAATATCGAAATGATCAAGAAGAAAAACTAGATCTTTCCTAAAACCATTTCCAGCCTGTTGACTTTTTCCTGCTATTGACCGTAGTGCGCACTCCCAATACTCCTAATATTCCTCTGGTGACTTCTCTGGCGATTGTTCTGCCTACTTGCCTGGTTACAGTGCTACCCAATATTTTATCAAATGTGCTTTTTTCTTGAGGCTGCCTTGGAGTAGATTGTACTGGGTTTTTATTTCCAGCTTCATGTAAAACCTCAGACAAAATTTCATAGGCACTTTCCCTATTTATTCGCTCATTATAGAATTCTATAATTTCAGATTTTTTAATGATAGCATCTATCTCTCCCGATGTAAGTATGTCCATTCGAGACGCCGGAGGTCGCATCATCACATGTACCAGTGGAGTTGGAATTCCTTTTTCATTAAGCGCAGTTACAAAAGCTTCACCTATTCCAAGTTCAGTCAACATTTGATCAACATCATAATAATCAGTGAGTGGATAATTTTCAGCAGCCGTTTTTATTATCTTCCTGTCATTAGCAGTAAATGCTCTCAAAGCATGTTGGATTTTTAAACCTAATTGACTTAATACAGTGGACGGAACATCAGTAGGATTTTGAGTAATAAAATAGATCCCTACTCCCTTTGATCGAATCAATTTAATAATGGTTTGAATCTGGTCTAATAAGGCATTTGTAGCGTCTTCAAAAATCAAATGTGCTTCATCAATAAAAACACAAAGCTTTGGTTTATCAAGGTCACCCTCTTCTGGAAATGAAGCATATATCTCTGCCATCATTTGAAGCATAAAACTTGCAAATAGTTTTGGTCTGTTCTGAATATCTGTCAATCTTAATATGGAAATCATACCATTACCATGTTGATCTTTTCTAAGCAAATCCTGCACATCAAATGATCGTTCTCCAAAAAACTGTTCGGCACCTTGCTGCTCCAGTTCTACAATATTTCTAATAATAGTGCCTACGGATGCTGTAGAAAGCCTGCCATATTCTTTTTCTATTGCTTCTTTCCCTTCATTGGATAAATAGGTAAGAACTTTTTTTACATCATCCAAATCCAACAGAGGCAGATTATTATCATCGCAATACTTAAATATCAAAGCCATTACACCACCTTGAGTTTCATTCAGGTTCAAAATTTTTGAGAACAACACTGGACCAAATTCAGAGACAGTCGCTCTTAATTGCACTCCTTTTTCGTTGGATAGACTCAAAAATTCCACCGCATTACCTGAAGGAATAAAAGGGATATTTATATGATTCGCCCGATCTAAAATCTTTGTATTAGCCTCTCCAGGTAAAGCAATTCCACTCAAATCGCCTTTAATATCCATTAGTAAACAAGGGACGCCATGCGCTGATAAATTTTCAGCAAACAACTGCAATGATTTTGTTTTACCAGTACCTGTAGCACCTGCAATCAAACCGTGCCTGTTCAGGGTACTTAATGGCAATCTAATAAATAAATCCTTTGATATTTCTTTATTCAACATAGCTGTACCCAATATGATGGATTCGCCTTTGAACTGATATCCGTTCTTGATATTCTCTACAAATGATAACGATTGGTCACTCATGTCTGATAAATTTTTCTATTTTAATTGGATACAAACTTATTGATTTTACTTGATCAAAAAGCAAAAGCAAAAAATATGTATTACAAAATATTTTATTAAAATTTTCTTTAATATGATAAATAATTATATATTTGATAAATTATTCACTAAACTTTTTAATATCATGGCAAGTAAAAAGACAGCAAAACCTGCGAAAACTAAAGTAGCAGTAAAAGCGAAAGCAGTTACTAAAAAAGTAACGAAACCAGCAGCTAAGAAAGCAGCTCCCAAAGCAGCAGCTAAGAAAGCAGCTCCTAAAGTAGCGGCTAAGAAAGCAGCTCCTAAAAAAGCAGCAGCTCCTAAAAAAGCGGCGGCTCCCAAAAAAGCAGCAGCTCCTAAAAAAGCAGCAGCTCCTAAAAAAGCAGCTCCTAAAAAAGCAGCTAAATAATTTCAATAGATTTATTGAAGAGCACTTAGGTATCTATTTTAAGATATCTGAAATTTAAAGGAATAAGGTAGTACTTTATTCCTTTTTTAATTTTTGTTCCACCCCTCTACTCTTTTGTGAAATCTATCTGATCGAAATGGCCAATCCGTTTTATTAAAGTCATGTTCTGTCTTTTCAATCTTTTGATTTTTATTAATAGCGTTGAAGAAGTCCAATTTAGTAAGCGTCTCTACACTATCAATAGTGACCATATACGTTTCAAGTGGCTGATCACTGATGCTATTTTTTATTATAAAACCCACCGCTTTTTGATGCTCACTCAAAGTATCCAGTACTACTTTATAAAAATAAGAAGGTACACTCACTCTGTTCTCTCCAATTTTTTTTATTATCCCTTGTGATAAGACGGGCCCTGTCACAATAAACAAGCTTTTATATTGGCGGGCCCAATCCCGAATGCTTTCTTCTAACTCTCTCCAAATGCCCTGATTGAAATATTTGTCTTGTGGTGAAATATTACTCATAAAAAAACATTCCTCCTCAGCTTTTTGATCGAAAGCCATGTCCGCCGCTGGAGCCAGATGCCCCCTGGTATATCCTGAGCCAGTATAATCGCGATGGAGTGCTGATTTTGTTTTAATGGAATAATCAGGAGAAAAATAATCAAAGCGGCCAACTTTAGGCAAATTGAGTTGATCTCTGGTTAAGGTATAGCTTACCCACTCTGCTTGTTCGTTGGGCTCAGAGTATGAAAGTGTAAAATATTGATGTTTGACCAATATAGCTTGTGTGGATTGACTGGGAAGATCAATGCCGGTAGTGCCAGCCTTGTTATTTATCGGTATCGTTTTCGTGGATTCAATAACAGGCATTTCTCTTTGTTTCAATTCATACGCCTTAAAAAATTTCAAAAGTTTCAAAAGAAATACAATTAAAATCACACCATAAATGACTATTTTAAAAAGAAATGGTATTCCTTTAGAGCCAGGAGATGAATGATTTGACCGAAATCTAGCCATATTGTTTACCAACAAAAGTATACTGTCTATACGCAAAAAATTAAATTAATATGGAGCATTAGTGAAAAAGTAAAAAACAAAATACATTTGTATACTTCATGGTGCCCATTAAATTTAATAGCTTTCTGATAATTACACTTGTTACCGTTCTTATTGACTCATTATTTTCTCAACCCTTTTATAACAATATCAAGAGTGCTGAATTGAATGGAATTGGCGGGCAAACCGTAGCCTGCACTTCCATAGAGTCCTATGCGGGCAATCCCTCTGTATTAGCCAATCTACTTTTCAGTTCCATATCTATAAACGGCGAAAATAAATTTTCAGGCTCAGGAATTTTAGGAACTAATATTTTCGCTGGAATCAAAATAAGTGAGTCGAGTGGCTTTGGAATCAATTACGAATATTATGGAATTACAGCGTACCATCAGTCTGTTTTCAAAGCAGGATATGGAATGAAACTTTCTAAAAGATTATCTTTAGGAGCTTCGGGGTCATTTATCGGTTTTAATAATGTTCAAAGGGAAAGTACTTCTTTAGGCGCCTTCAACATGGGAAGTCAATATCAGCTATTAGATAATTTATTGATTGGAATATCCTTCCATCAATCTATTATAAATTCTTCCTTTAAAACTCAATACCTCCATTCTACTGCTCTAGCAGGATTAGCTTATAAAATATCTTCATTAGTTACTTTATTTACCGAGGTTGAAAGGCAGGAAAATTTTGGTGCAAATTGCAAAGTTGGTTTTCAATATCAAATCACTACAGATTTTAATATAGGTGCAGGGATAAACTCCTCCCCTTCCAGCTTCTCCACAGGCATTGGATATTTATTGCAGGATCGATTAAAATTAGATGCCACATTTTCTTTTTATCAGTCCATTGGACTTACCCCATCTTTTAGTTTAAGATATTTTCTAAAATCTAAACAAATCGCAGAATGAAGATTTTGATTTGTGCAGCTACTGTCCTGGAGATGCCGAAGTTAGCGTTTAGTACCCGATACACTACATTAGTTCATGGTGCTGGGATTGGACAGTCAGCCTATCATTTAACAAAAGAACTGACCAGGAGTAAACCGGATATCTGTATTCAGATCGGCATAGCCGGAGCTTTTGATCGTTCTCTGAAAATTGGTGAATTAGTACAAGTAGTGGAAGATAGATTTGCAGATCTGGGAGCCATGACATCCGAGGGCAATTTTATTCACCTTTCAAACCTAAAATTTGCTGATAAAACAAACCCATTTGAGGCAGAATCAATCATTAATGATTTCAATATCGACCTTATACTAAATAAAGTAAAAGCAATCACTGTGAATACAACTAGTGGCTCTGTCCACCAAATTGAAGAGATAATCAAGATGTATAATCCTCAAATTGAAACTATGGAAGGGGCCTCTTTTTTTGCAATTTGTAAAGCTGAAAATTTACCTTGTATTCAGGTAAGGGCTATTTCCAACTATGTCGAACCCAGAAATACCGAAAACTGGAATATTCCATTGGCCATTGAAATGTTAGAGAGAGGAATAAAAAAAATCATCTCCCAGCTCGCCTAACATATTAATTTATTTATTAATCTGTATAACAACTATTTTTACACTATGAAGAAGAAAATTGCTTTTGTTACCGGAGGTTTTTCCGGAGAGGCTGTGATTTCCTATGAGAGCGCGAAAACCATAGAAGCCAATGTAGATGGAGACAAGTATGATTTATATAGAATAGATATTCGGAAAGATGGCTGGTTTTACAATCCAAATCCAGATGAATTCTATCCAATAAATAAAGATAATTTCTCCATTTCTCTGGCAGGAAAATCATTGCATTTTGATGCTATACTTTTTGGTATTCATGGAAGCCCTGGCGAAGATGGGATCTTGCAGGGTTATTTTGAATTACTTAAGATTCCATATACCGCTTGCGGCGTAGCTACTTCCTCCATTACATTTAATAAAAGATACACCGTCGCCGTTGCATCATTTTCCGGAATTCCTGTGGCGAAGTCATTGCTTTTTTTTAAGAATGACCACATAGATATAGCAGCCGTCTTTAGCCAATTAAAATTGCCTGTTTTTGTCAAACCAAATAATGGCGGCTCGAGCATTGGAATGTCAAAAGTGATGGTGGAAAATAGCCTTTTACCTGCTATTACAAAAGCATTCAAAGAAGATGATCAGGTGCTCATCGAAGAATGCATCACGGGAACGGAATTAACTATAGGACTATATAAAAACCAAAATGAAATCAAGGTTTTGCCTATCACAGAAATACGAAGCAAAACAGACTTTTTCGATTATGAAGCCAAATATATCAAAGGGATGGCTGAAGAAATCACACCTGCACCCATCACCAGGCATGTTCAATCTTTGATAGAATCTCAAGCAAAACAGCTTTACCATTTGTTTGATTGTAAAGGGGTAGTAAGAATTGATTTTATATACAATCAAGAAGAAGACAAAGCTTATATGCTGGAAATCAATACAGTACCTGGTCAAAGTGCTAATAGTTTAGTTCCGCAACAAGTAAGAGCAAGTGGAAGCACTATGAAAGAATTTTATACAGCCCTAATTGAGTCTTGCTTTGAATAATAGATCATTCAAGCTGCCGTCTAATCTGTATTGTCGCACATAACCTATAATATTATCATAGCTAGCCATGCCTTCCTTTATTCCCTGGATATTGAGGTAATTATTGTAGATTTTATCTCTCACTTTAGGTAATATATCTGGATACTTCATCAAATTAGCGTTAATATTATCTAAGTCAGACTGGATTTCCATGGGTAATGCCGATCTGATTTCTTGGTATACATCAGGATAATGGTATCTAAATTCACCTGCGACATACCTATAATAACCCATTTGGGCACTGTAAGAAACAGTACTATCGGAATGATTAAACAATGCCAGATATGAAAGTAGATTGCAAGCTCCTTCATCAGTGACTCCATAACCATGACACATTTCATGACCAATGGTAAATGGGATTTGTAAGGAAATTAAACCTTTATCTATATATGCTTCTCCAGCATAGGGGAGATAAAACCCCGCTGTTTTTATCCGCAGCAATATACCTTTTGGCCAAAGTGATTTTACTCTTGCCTTGCCAATAGCCAGGTAACCAAATTCATTACATAATCGCTGAATATTGGGTCTGATAAGCTCTTCGACTTGACTTGAATTGTAATTAATCAAATGAGAGGGCCTGGATCGCTTCAATCCAGCAATAGAAAAGTTCAGTTCATCAAACCAGGCCAGGCTATCCATTTGCACTTTTTGCAACGGAAATTTTTCGCTGAATGATGGTCGCCTGTAGTTAAAAGCCCAAAGAACATAAAACAGCAAAATAAAAGCGAATGTCCCTATGAGCATTTTAATCCCTTTACTTTTTAGTGGAATGGTAGATTTAAATAATCGCCATATTAAAAATAGTATCCCTGCTATTTCTAAATAAATTAAGGGAAAAGGTATAAACGAAAGCAGGTTAAATATAAGCCTAACTACTTGAAATACAATGCCTCCGTAGACTTTCTCTACTATATTTTCAGGTAAAATAAAAAATGAAGACATCAAACAAACTGTTCCAGTAAGAATAACTTTTTTATAACTAGGTCTTAAAAACATATTAAAAAATTGTGATCTTTGTGTTCGATTAAACTTTACTACAAGTTTAAGTGTTATTTAATCCAATCAATACAAAAAAAGAATTATGGCACAAACAATTACTGATAGCAATTTTAGCACGGAAATCAAAGACAAAAAAGGTGTTGCACTTATTGATTTTTGGGCAGAATGGTGTGGCCCTTGTCGGATGATAGGCCCTATCATTGAAGAGCTATCTTCAGAATATAAAGATAAAGCCACTATAGGGAAATTAAATGTGGATGATAATGCAAATGTCACCATGGAATATGAAGTTCGAAGCATCCCAACCCTCTTGTTTTTTAAAGATGGTGAATTGGTAGACCGACAAGTGGGTGCTACTTCAAAAAAAGTACTTACTGATAAACTTGAGGCATTAATGTCTTAAGAATATATTAAGCCCTTTTGCTCACAATATTCTTTTATCTTGGCTCTTTATGAAATCAGTAGAAGAGTCTGGATTGCGTGAAATCAGCCGATTAGAATTTTTAGCTAACCAGGTCGTAGAAGGGTTTATAGTAGGATTACATCAAAGCCCTTTTCATGGGTTTTCAGTAGAGTTTGCAGAGCACAGAATTTACAATCAGGGAGAAAGTACACGTAATATTGACTGGAAAGTATATGCCCGTACTGATCGATTGTACTCTAAAAGATTTGAGGAAGAAACAAATCTTCGCTGTCAATTGGTAATCGACACCAGTTCTTCTATGCAATTTCCTAAAAGCAGTCTTGATAATATTGATGATAGTCAGAATAAATTCATTTTCTCAGCCCTGGGGGCAGCATCTTTGATGAATTTATTTAAAAGACAAAGAGATGCATTTGGTCTAAGCCTTTTCGATAAAGCGCTCAATGTGCACACTGAATGTAAATCCAGTACTGCTCATTATAGACTATTAATTAATCATTTGGATAAAATTCTTCAAAACCCTGGTGAATTAAAAGCCACTGCTTCTGCACCTGTATTACATGAAATTGCGGAACGAATACACAAACGCTCTTTGGTTATCATTTTTTCGGATATGCTCGAAGATCCCTCACATTTAGAGGAAATATTTTCAGCCATACAGCATTTGAAGCACAACAAACATGAGGTAGTCCTTTTTCATACGGTAGATCAGAGTAAGGAAATTAATTTTGAATATGAAAATCGACCTCATTTATTCATAGATCTGGAAACTGGTGAAAAAATAAGGTTGCTACCCAGAGAGATAGAAAAGGAATACAAAATCCAGATGGTGAAATTTAAAGAAAAAATTAAAATGCTTTCATTACAATTAAAGATAGATTTGGTAGAAGCAGATATTCATAAAGGATATAAACCCATCTTACAAACTTATTTGGCAAAACGCGGTCGAATGGCTGTCTGACAGATTATATCTTTGCATTTCAATTTGTGATCGGTGAAAAAAAAATCTTTATTACTTATTATAGCATTTATTTGTTTTATTATGGGTTTCCTAAGCCTTTTAATGTCTATCCTGGGTTTGCAATTTACTTACCTGAGATGGCTTGAAAAGCTACCTCTGTTTTTATCCATTTCAATTAAATCAGTATTGATGATTGGTGGTATTTTGACAGCATATATGGCTACTCTAAATGAAGGGGAAAAGGAATTATAAGTTTATCTAATTTGCTTTTTCTTTAAGAACTTTTCCCGGATTACCTGTTGTACACTCACCCCTTCAATCTTACTTTCTAACCATGATATAATGTCCAGGTAAAGGAAAGATCTAATTTCGAAAGGATCATTTTTCAATTTAATCAATCGATCCAGTAGCTTCTTAAATTCTCTTTTTAAATCAGTAGGCTGTACCCTTGGTAGTTTTCTGATAAAGCTCAAAATTTCCTTTTGAACAGCATGTAAGTCATTCATTTTGGTCAGGAATCTATAAATCGATTTTACCTGGTATTCTATTAAAAAATTGTCCCCTAATTCGTAGTAAGCAATCAATCTCAGGATACGTGCATAACACTGAATATCACCCCTGAAATCCGGAGATTCATTCACTATCATATTCAGATAATCTATGGCTTTACTGTTATCTCCACTGCCAAAGTAAAGTGCAGCTATTTTATAATAGAACAATATTACCCTATGATAATCAAGATGATATAAATCATTTTTAATTCCAAATACGATATCCTTTACTAAGAATATCCCCTGCTGAAATGTACCCTCCAGGTAATGCTGATTGATTTTATGTGTATATGAATAAATAAATTCGAGGCTCTTTTCATTTTCATTTCTAGCAGGTGAGTTTAGTAGTGTTTCTTCCAGATTCTGGAGTGCTTCCATAAATTTATCATGTCGCTGCAATAAAAAAAGTGCATTAAGTTGATTGTGCTTTCCTTTCAGATATAAGGGTCTGTCATTCTTTTTCATTTGAGGATATTCTTCAAATAAAGCAACCCACTTCTGAGAGTATCGGTAGTACATTTTAAAATCCAACAGCATATAATAGTACCACACAAAAGATTGATATAAATATAATTTTTCATGATACCTCAGATCTTCTTCGTGGCCATGAAAGATGTGAGAATGAAAAAATTCCTGCACTAATGTCTGATCTTTCGCATTCCGTACATAACCCACTTTCAGATATAATCCATATAACTGTAAAGAAAGATTAGAATATTTCTGTACTTTGGCTATCTCCTCAGCAGTTTTAATGGATTCTTCGGCCAACAATTCAGCTCGGCTTGATATGCTGCGAGTAATATATTGCGATTCAATTTGTTTTTCAAAATCAATAATTTCCATCAACAAACTGTAAAAACCAAATTCCTTGCACTTATCCTTAGCGCGGTCAAGCATTTCTAATGCTTGCCTGTACAGCCCTTTATTATACAATATCCGTGAATAATCAATTCTTTCCCGTATGTCAATATCATCATTTTCTGCACGGTGAATCAGCCGAAGACTGATCAATAATTGTTTATAAAGATGAGCTTTTAGATTAGGTAGTTGCTGTTTTTTAATCTCAGGAATTTGCTTAAATATCAGTTTTTCATCATAGGATTTTTGCTTTTCCAAATGGGAAAATAGTCTTAAAAAAAGGGAATCACTATTACTGGGATTTCTTTGTACAAAAAGCTTAAAATGTCGCTTTTCAGGCTTCGACATGGATTTGATCAATTGTAAAAGAAAGTCAGTAGGCTGTTTAGGCATTGTAGTAAATACTATATTACTATTTAATAATCAATAAGTTATATTATCTTTCAAACTTGTCTGTTCCGTAGCAAATCTAAAAGACTTATTTGGTTAGTCATTGCAATTGTAATAATTTTATCATTGTTTAAAACAGGAATATTTTATGGCTGATCAAATTCAGATTTTTGATACTACTTTAAGGGATGGTGAGCAAGTGCCCGGGTGTAAACTTAATACTTCTCAAAAACTTGAATTAGCTTCTGCCCTCGAACAGCTTGGAGTAAACGTTATAGAAGCAGGCTTTCCTATCTCTAGCCCTGGTGATTTCCAGAGTGTCTATAAAGTTGCTGAATTGATTAAACATGCAACAGTATGTGGTCTTTCAAGAAGTGTAGAAATGGATATTGTCACAGCGGCAGAGGCACTGAAACCTGCTAAATATCCCCGGATTCATACGGGAATTGGTACTTCCGATATGCATATCCAATTCAAGTTTAATAGTACTCAGGAAAAAATAATTGAGCGTGCTGTAGCAGCCGTAAAGCTTGCTAAATCATTTGTGGAAGATGTAGAGTTTTATGCAGAAGATGCAGGTCGTACCGATAATGAGTATCTGGCCAAAGTATGTTCTGCTGTGGTAAAAGCCGGGGCTACTGTTTTAAATATTCCTGATACTACAGGCTACTGTCTCCCGGAAGAATATGGACAAAAGATAAAATACCTTCATGAAAATGTAGTTGATATTCATAAAGCTGTACTCTCTACTCATTGTCACAATGATCTCGGTTTGGCCACTGCAAACTCAATAGCTGGAGTCCAGCATGGTGCTCGTCAAATAGAATGTACTATTAATGGATTGGGCGAACGTGCAGGTAATACTTCTCTGGAAGAAGTGGTCATGATCATAAAGCAAAAAAAACATTTGAATCTGGAGACAAGTATTCAGACAAAATTATTGACTGAAATAAGTGCTTTAGTATCAGAAAGAATGGGGATAATGGTACAACCCAATAAAGCCATTATTGGGGCTAATGCCTTTGCACATTCATCAGGAATTCATCAGGATGGAGTGATTAAACATCGCGAAAATTATGAGATTATAGATCCCATGGATGTAGGATTAAATACTTCATCTATTATTCTTACAGCACGGAGCGGACGAGCGGCTCTTGCCTATAGGTACAGGCATTTGGACATAGAGCTTGGTAAGGCGCAGCTAGATACTTTGTATCAGGCTTTCCTCAAATTGGCAGATGAAAAAAAAGAGATAAATAACGATGACCTGCTAAAATTATATGAAGATAATATTGCTAAAAAAAAGAGTGTAATGATTTAATAAAGTGGAGCTTAAACTGCTAAATAGAATAAATCAACTTTCTTGCTAAATCTCTTACGGCTCATCATGCCTTAACATGAATATTAAAGAAGCATATAATAGCTGGGCAAATCAATATGATTCAAATGTGAATAAGACCAGGGACCTGGAAGGAATTTCTCTCAGAAAAATGCTGAAAGAAGTAAACTTTGGGAATTGTCTGGAAATTGGATGCGGTACCGGCAAAAATACAGAATGGTTGAGCACTCAATGTTCAGCATTATTGGCTATTGATTTTTCAGATGAAATGCTTGCAAAAGCAAAATCTAAAATCGGGTCTCATCATGTAGAATTTTTAAAAGCTGATATTACCATGGATTGGACATTTACTTATAAGAAATTTGATCTGGTGGTTTTCAGTTTAGTACTCGAACATGTAGAGCATTTGGATATGGTCTTTAAAAAAGTAGCCGATGTAGTTAATATTGGAGGATATGTTTATATAGGGGAATTGCATCCCTTTAAGCAATATAGCGGATCCAAAGCCAGTTTTGAAACTACCAGTGGAAAGCAATTCCTCACCTGCTTTAATCATCATGTCTCTGATTTTAGTATGGCAGCTGGAAATAATGGATTTGAAATTACCTCCATCAATGAATGGTTTGATAATGATGATAGATATACCATTCCGAGAATCTTAACTCTATTGCTTAGAAAGAGAATTTGACTTCAATTGAGTTTCTAAAAATCCACATGTAGAAGACTAATCTTTTGATACTGCCTAAGAAATCTAAGAGGTGTAAGACTCCGAAAGAAGTCCAGTGGAAAAATTAGAAGGGATGTAGATAAATCAAAATGGCTACAAGAATGAATAGGATTTTAAAAGATACTGATTAATTTAATCCCCTACTTTTAATTAATATTTAACTGATGGAAAAGAGAAAATTAGGAAACACTGGAATTGAAATTTCTGCGATTGGACTGGGGTGTATGGGTATGAATCATGCCTATGGTGTTCCGGATGATGATGAATCTTTAGCGACTTTAGAGATGGCATTGGACCTCGGTATAAACTTTTGGGATACTGCAGATATATATGCGAATGGGCGAAATGAAGAATTAGTATCAAAAGTATTAAAGCCTAATAGAAAGAAAATTTTTATTGCCACCAAATTTGGTTTTGAATTGGACAAAAAAAGTTTTAATACCAGTGTAAATGGATCACCTGCATATGCAAAAAAAGCTGTAGAAGCAAGTTTGAAAAGATTGCAAACTGATGTAATAGATCTATATTATGCACATCGGATAGATCCGAATATTCCTTTGGAAGAAATGATTGGGGGCATGGCTGATTTAGTAAAAGAGGGCAAGGTGAGGTTTCTGGGACTCTCAGAGGCATCTCCCAATTCTATAAAAAGAGCGTGTGCGGTACATCAAATAGCTGCGCTTCAAAGTGAATATTCATTGGTAACCCGAGAGGTTGAAAGTGATGTATTGCCATTGTGTAAAAGCCTTGGCATAGGGTTTATACCGTTTAGCCCTTTAGGAAGAGGACTGGTGACCAATACCCTGGATATAAATACGCTGGGTGAAAATGATTTTAGAAAATCATTGCCCCGGTATCAATTAGAATTTGCTGAAAACAATCGCTCGCTGGCACAAGCCTTGGCCGAAATCGCTGCACAAAAAGGATGTACTCCATCACAGATCGCTCTGGCATGGGTTTTACATCAAGGGGATCATATCATTCCTATACCCGGCACAAAACGCAGAAAATACCTGGCAGAAAATGCTGCATCGATCTCCATAAAATTGACGAGTGAAGAGTTATTTCAAATAGAACTAATTTTAGCTAAATACCCAAATACAGGTGCCCGATATAATGAGGCAAATTTGAAATATGTAGATAAGAATTAAATTTAAAATAAACCACGATTAATTTTAAATAACAGCGGAGGAACATTTTTTCAATTGATTACATCAATAATAAAAGTATTGTATCATGATTTCCTCACCACTACCTCCCCGGCAGTTTACATTAGATCAAGATGACCATTTAAAAGTTATTGGATTCATAGCTATTTTATTACCCCCCTTCTATCTATTACTGCTTCTTTGATTTGTGATTGCGCTATTCAGGAATCCATTAGTCACTATTATTATACCGTATCTGGTGATTTATTTGTGGGCCTACTATGTGCGATAGGAACTTTCATGGTCTTGTACAAGGGGTATGAACGAAAAGACCAAATCGCTGCTAGCATGGCAGGTTTCTGTGCTTTTGGAGTCGCCTTATTTCCCACATCGAACAATATAGATAAACATTGTTCAAATTTTGATTATCCTTTAAATCCAGAAAGAGTATTCATACACTATTTTTTTGCTGCAGCATTATTTTCAACTTTGGCATATATGTGCTTCTTTTTGTTCACCAAAAGTGATAAATCTGAAAAGCATAGAACAAAAATGAAAACCATTCGAAACCGCACCTATCGATTCTTTGGAACGATTATTTTGATTTCAATGGTAGCCATATTATTAAAAGAGAAATGGCCATGGTTTAGTAAAAAGGTAGCAGCATGGATTCAGTTTACATTTTGGTTTGAATGGTTTGCCACGTATTCTTTCGGTATAGCCTGGTTGATCAAAGGGGGAATAATACTTAAAGACAAAGTGCCTGAAATTCCTGATTATGTAAATTAACTATTTATAGGCTAGCCATGAGCCGCCGCCGCATCTGCCAATTTAGCTTTCCTTTTTCCGCGCACCATTAATACGAATGGAACACATATCAAAAACATTAGCCCTATGTATAAAAACACATCCATATAAGAAAGTACCATGGCTTGTTTTGTGACGGTTAAATCTAAAATTTTATAAGCTTCTTGTTTTGCATCATTTAAGGCAGCACCTTTTAATATAAATGATTGGGTTAGTCCGGCTACCCTATTTTGCACATCTGCATTAGTGATATCTAATTTACTAACCAGATCACTTCGATGAACCATCACTTGCTGGGCCATAAAAGTGGTGATAATGGCAATCCCAAAAGAACCACCTAACTGTCGCATCATTCCTGTAAACGCTGCTCCATCTCCAATTTCACGGCCTTTCAAAGTACTGAGTGATAATGTAGTTACTGGTATAAATAACAAACCCAAGGCTGCTCCCCTGAATATAAGCATCCAGAAAAATGAATCGGCACCCGTATTTGGGGTTAGTATTTTATATCCCCAAAAACAAAACAAAAAGAACATAAACATCCCAATAGCTGCTAATAATTGTTGTCTTGCCCCGGCTTGTAACATTCTCCCTATAATGGGCATCATAAATCCTGTAGTTACTGCTGATGGGACCATCAATAATCCAGCTTGTGTAGCAGTCCATCCCAAGGTAGCCTGAGTATATAGTGGTATAATAAAAGTGGATCCATAAAGTCCAAATCCCATGATAAAAGATAAAATAGTACCCACCCTCAGATTCCCATTTTTCAACACTCTTAAATTTACTACCGGGTTTCGAAAACTCAATTCACGCCAGATAAAAAAGAATCCACCTAAAATAGCTACTACAGTGAGAATTATTATAGTTTGATTGTTAAACCAATCGTCGTCATGCCCTTTTTCCAAAATATATTGTAACGATCCAACAAAAGTGGCCAGCAATCCAATGCCTAACCAATCAATATCTGAGCGAACACTCTTCTCAGCATATTTTGGACTTCTGACAAACTGAAGGGTAAGTAAAGTCGCCAGGATGCCCAAGGGTATATTTATATAGAATATGTAAGGCCATGAAGAATGATCTATAATATATCCACCTAATGGAGGACCAAGTGTAGGGCCAATGATAACCCCCATACCATAAATAGCCTGCGCCATCCCTCTTTTCTCAATAGGGTAACTCTCGGTGATAATAGTCTGAGAGGTTACTAATAGAGCCCCCCCACCCAATCCCTGTATAAATCTAAATAGGACTAACTCTACAATTCCATTTGCATTGCCACAGAGAAAGGAGGCTACCGTAAACAAAATGATTGAAAATGCAAAATAATTGCGTCGTCCAAATTGTTGAGATAGCCAACTTGTCATAGGTACTATAATTACATTCCCAATGGCATAGGCAGTAATTACCCACCCAATTTCCGAAGTGGTAGCTCCCAGGTTTCCCCGCATATCGTTAATGGCTACATTTACTATTGTTGTATCAATGATTTCTAACAGTGCACATGTAATCGCTGTAAGAGTAATAATTACTCGGCGAGAGCCAAACTCCACTAAAGATTCCGCTTGAACCATTTGATTGCCAGTTTGAATTAAAAAGGATTAGTCTAAATGAACATCTACATCCACATTCATACCAGGACGAAGCCTTTTAATTAAGCTATCGTTCTGATTTGTAAACTCAATTCTTACGGGCAACCGCTGAACTACTTTTACAAAATTACCACTTGCATTATCGGGTGGTAGCAGGGCAAATGTAGAGCCGGTAGCCGGAGAAAAAGAAGCCACGGTAGCTTCAAATTTATGATTTGGAAATGCATCAACCAATATTTCAACTTTCTGATGCTCCGTCATTTTATTCAATTGGGTTTCTTTGAAATTGGCTACCACCCAGGTGTTATCAATATGGACAATGCTAAATAATGATTGGCCAGCTTGTACTAATTGTCCTGGTAATACATTTATCTTAGAAACCAGCCCATCCTCAGGCGCTGTAATTACCGTGTACTCAAGATTCAATCGGGCTGCATCTATATCAACTTCACGTTGTCGTATAGTGCTGGCGGCAATATCTGACTGGTGAGCAGTAGCTTCGGTTTGAATAGAAACTGCATTTGTTTGTTGCTGCGCTTGAAGTTTTTGTTGCTCAAGTATAGCCACTTGTTTTTCTGCCGATTCTTTAGCAGATGCAACCATTTCAAATTGCTGCTGTGTGATAGAATGATCTTTAATTAAATTAGAATACCGGGCATAATCCTGAGCCGTGCGCCTGACATTGACTTTCGCAGCATCTATTTGCGCATCTATAGTCCCCAGAGATGATTTACTAGCTTCTGTATTAGCTTTAGCCGCCTGGGTAATATACCTGGTGTTATTAAGATTGCTCTTAGCTGTTATTAAGGCAGCCTCCGCTTGTTCCAGTTTTATTTTATAATCGCGATTATCCAACCTAATGAGTGTATCTCCCTTTTTTACATACTGATTGTCATCTACTCTCAAATCCGTTATATAGCCCGAGATGCGTGGAATTACCATACTAATATCAGCACCTATTTGCGCATCATCAGTTTCTTCATGATGAAGACTATACGTATATTTCTTGTACCCAAACCATGCTCCTGCTCCCACAAATAAAAGGAGTATGATCATAAATATGGGGCTTCTTTTTTTTGGTGTAGGTTTCGATTCCATGTTTTTATGAATATTTTATTTTTTTATTTTTTAAAATTTTCTGCAAGAAGACCAGCTGATTGAAGCAACTTTTGGTAGGATACAAAAGCGTCAGCCTGGGCAAGTGTAAAAGCTAGTTTAGATTGAAATACAAATACTTCCGCATCCAATAATTCTGATAAAGTAGCCAGGCTATTGTCAAATTTGTTCTTTGTGATTCTATAGTTTTCTTCAGACTGGGCTATAGCTTTCGCATTTACTTCAACTTTTTTTCTAGTGCTCATTAAATTGAGATAGTTTTTGTTCACTTCTAATCGAATATTATCAATAAGGATATCTTCCCCAATCAACATTTGATGCACACGCGATGTTGCCTGATCTACTTTTGTTTTGTTCTTCCATATAGAAGCTATATTATAGGAGATTCCAAACCCCAGATTCAATGCATTAGTAATAGATATGACACCGGGAATATTAGCCGCTATATACCCACCCGTTAGCTGAATGGAAGGAAATTTTTCAGCCTCTATTTGCCTTACACCCAGCTCAGTAACTTTTTTCCTTGCATCAATGGCTAGCACATCTTTCCTGTTTATAAAAGCAGCTTGCACAAAATCTTCAACTTTTCTGGTATCATTCTTTCTTTCTATTCCTGAAGTATCTGGTATTATATAAGTCTCAATAGGTAATCCTAACAAAAGATTCATGTTCAATGTTGTGAGCGCGAGATTGTTCTCAGCATCCAACAGATTAAGTTCTAAGTTGGAGGATTGCAATTGAGCTTTAAGTAAATCGTTTTTAGCCAGTAATCCATTAGCTTCAAGATTGGTCAGTTCTTTGATTCTTTGATCAGATTGTTTTAGATTTTCTTTAACCAGCCTGACTGCATTAGTTGCTTTAAAAATATTGGCAAATGATTCAATTGCGGTCTGAATGATCATTTCCCGATCATTTTCTGAGTCAAGCGTCAATGCTTTTCTGAGTAATTCGGATGATTCGATACCATACTTAATTTTTCCTCCATTATAAATAGGCAAAGAAGCATTCAATGTGCCATACATGGCCTGTGATACTGAAGGCGATTCCCCCGGGGTGGAAGTGCTATTTCCACTTTTGAATTTTAAATTCGTATTGGCACCAGCAAGTCTAAGATATGATGCGCCTATATTTGCACTTGGCAATTTTCTTTCCATTGCTTCTTTTATGGCAGCCGTAGCTTCATCGATCCTGGATTGGTCTAGTTTTAGTTTCTTGCTATTTTGTAAGCTTAAGTCTATGACTTCGTCCAAAAGTAAAGTTTTGGACTTCTGAGCTATCATTGAAAATGAAAAGAGAATAAAAATACAGGTAATTACTATTTTAAAATTCATTGGTAAGCATGGTTTTAATTAAAAATTTTAAATGGGTACTCAGGGTAGATTTAATATGATCATGAAAATCTTCTTCAGATAAAGCTTGTAGATTGCTTAGCTCCCGATAATATTGTTTTGAGGTAATCAGGTTATTGGCAGTGCCCACCATTATAGTCATCATCATAGGAATATGGATATCCTTTTTAAACTCTCCATTTTCCTGTCCTTCCACAATAAGTTTGCTAATGATGTCGAGATTTATTCTTTTAAGCGCCAGGATCAGATCTGATATCGGAATACTATTATTGAGCACTTGCTCTCTCACCATGATTTTGTGAAAATTTTGGCTCATCATTATTTTCTCTATATAGTGATCTATTAAAAGGTCTATTTTCTCCATTGCTTTTAGACCGCTTTTTTGAACAATGCTTTCCAATTTCAATTTTGTTTTCTCACCTCTGAATTCAAAAATTGCTTCCAATAGTTTTTCTTTTGAACCAAAATAATAAGAAACCATAGCAATATTTATATTTCCCTTTTCCGCAATATCTCTTATTGATGTGCCGTGAAAGCCATTTTCAGCGAATAATGTTTCCGCTATTTCTATTATTTGCAGCTGCTTATCACTATAGTTCATAACCGACTTTGGTCTTAAACCACAAAATTAAACAATTGTTTAATTTAAACAAACGTTTAATTGAAAGATGTAAAGCAAAATGGCTCTCAATTGATCATAAATAATAAAGCCTCAAGTATTTATAACTCAAGGCTCTATATAAATATTTATAAAATAATTTCTAGGTCTTTGCTTTTTCTATAGCTTTTTGCATGGGGTTTACCCTTGGCATACGCGTTGGATTTTGTTTTTGTTTAAATACTTTGAATCTGCTTGGTTCAGGTAAAGGTTTAGCTTCGTCTCCATAGGTATTATTAGATTCATCCGTGTCAGCAGTTTCTCTGAAAGGATCTAATTTAACAGAAGCTACCTCTTTTGTTTTTACAAATACTTTAGTGATTTTATTTTCATTCTTTCTCCAGATCTGGGCTGGAATTCTTTCTATTTCAGTAGTACCATCTTTGTATTTCCATTCAAGAATGATGGGCATTACCAGACCGCCTTTATTGCTAAATGTAATTTCATACATATTTCTGGAATCGTATTTTTTCTTATCCTCTTCAGATAGTGCTTCCTCGGTAGCTGGAATGAATACGTTGTACTGATTTGTGTCGTATTTCTCTATTTCTCTGTCGTATTTCCAATAAAAATCCCTTAAAGTAGTGTCCTGATCAGTTTTGAAATTGATTTTTGCATCTTCTCTATTCCGGATCTTAGAAAGATCTTCAAAATCATTTACTGAAGGTTTAGACAACGAGCTTTTTTCGACGGTATCCATAGATTGCTGAGGGCTAGCATTTACATCTGCTTTTGAAAACTTAATAGTATCAATCGAAATATCACAATTATCTATACTATAAAACCAGCCTCGCCAAAACCAATCCAGATCTTCACCACTGGCATCTTCCATAGTGCGGAAAAAATCTGCGGGTGTAGGATGCTTAAAAGCCCAGCGTCGTGCATATTCTTTGAATGCCTGATCGAATAGTTCTCTGCCCATAATTGTTTCGCGAAGCATGTTAAGCCCCGTAGCTACTTTATCATAAGCATTTGGTCCAAAGCCAATGATATTTTCAGAATTAGTCATGATTGGTTCCAGTCTATCTTTTGGCCATTTCATATAATCAACAATTTGATAGGGCACGCCCCCCCGTGAAGGAAATTTATTATCCCAAAGTTCCTGGGTAATATATTGCATAAAAGAATTTAATCCTTCATCCATCCAGGTCCATTGTCTTTCATCCGAATTGATAATCATGGGAAAAAAATTGTGGCCAACTTCATGGATGACGACTAAAATACATGCATTTTTAGATCCTTCCGTATAGCTTCCATCTTTTTCAGCCCGACCAGGATTAAAGCATATCATGGGATACTCCATGCCATTTGCGGCTTCCACACTTTGGGCTACCGGATAGGGATAAGGAATAGTAAAGTCAGAATAGGTTTTAATGGTATGAGCAACAGCTTTAGTAGAATATCTACTGTAAATAGGATACGCTTCCTTTCCATAATAGGACATACACATTATTTTTTTACCATTGATATCAACAGGCATAGCATCCCAAATAAATTTTCGAGATGATGTCCAGGCAAAATCGCGCACATTATCTGCTTTAAAAATCCATGTTTTTTTAGCTTTAGATTTTAATTTTTCAGCAGCAAGAGCCTCATTTAAAGTAACCAGTTGTACCGGCTCTTTTGCTGTTTGGGCTTCCTGCCAGCGCGTACGCTGTACAGCATTCATATTTGTGGTATAGTTTTGACAAGCACCAGTAGCTCCTACTATATGATCTGCAGGTACCGTCATTTGTACTTTAAAATTTCCAAATGAAAGTGTGAATTCTCCAGTCCCGGTGAATTGATGATTTTGCCATCCGATTTCGTCTCCATATTTACAAAGTCTTGGATACCATTGAGATACAGTAAAAAGATAGTTTCCATCTTCAGGAAAATATTCATAACCGCCTCTTGCTCCACCAAATTTTAGAAAATCGCGGCGATCAGCCATTTTATAGCTCCAATCGATCTTAAAAACAAAACTTGTATTTGGTTTAAGAGCTGTTGGCAAATCTATTTTCATCATAGTTTTGTTCAACGTATACTTTAAAGGCTTTCCATTAATATCCACTATTTTGCTTATAATAAATCCATAGCCGTTATCCTCTTTTCTTTCTTCCACCCAATCTAATTGAGCAGCAGTGACCTCGGACTGCATCTTATTGGTATTTTGATAATTGGCATTATTCACAGTAGAATGTTGATTTTCATCTAATTGAAGCCACAAATAAGGCAATGCATCGGGAGAATTATTGAAATAAGTAATAGTTTCGGACCCTGTGAGCTTTTGATTGTTTTCGTCCAGTTCGCATTTAATGTCATAGTCTACGCGTTGCTGCCAGTATTTTGTACCTGGAGCACCGCTTGCTGTACGATACTCATTAGGGGTGGGTAAAATGCTTCCTAATTGTTCAAATTTATTGCCATGATTAGATGTCGATTGAGCGAATGCCATCTGGGATAAAACCATGCAGATCACGACTACTGCATATAATTTAAATCGTTGTAAGTAAGTCATTTATATAATTATTTTAATGTCGAAATATCTGTTTTATAAAAATAAAAAATTTCAATTTAATACTCATTTTAGGTTGCAAATTTAAAAATACCTATCTATTTTGAGTCCCTCCATGCGGGTGATATATATGAATACTCATTTTAAACCTGGTTTCCATGAAATAATATTTACCGGACTGGGTAACCTATCAACCATTATTTCACCATCTCCCTGCCCCACCTGTTGACTATAAAGATTTAATATTTTTCTGCTTTTCCAAAGATCAATATCATAACTCGGCTCCCATTGACCCAGGTTTTGATCATTTAATTCTACCAATTCCCATTTTTTAAATCTATCTCCAAAGGAAATAGCAATCATTGGTTTAGAACCTAACGCTTCATCCCGAAATATCAATCCAAGCACGGATTTACCTTTGTCCTCCCAGGTAATTATTTGTGGTCTGGATATCGGAATCCGCTTCGTTCCTCCTCCGGAAAGTTTAAAATCAGCCTTTCTAAATTTTAAATGGTAAACTTCCCAATTTTCATTCCATCGTATGATTTGATATTGGGGAAATTTACTTGAAGTTTCTCTCCAGTAAGTAGCAATGACAGGATTTCCATTCTCGTCATTAGTCATTGAAGTTTGATTAATCAATTCAGCGTTTTGCGGAATATGCTGAATAATTTCAGCTGTTTTGATGGTGATGGGTAAAGAGTATAGTTTTCCTTTAGAGTTTTTCCAATTCATCCCTCCATCATCTGAAACTGCATAGCATAGATCATGATTGGAACTCACATCCGGGGTCTCACGCCATACCCAGGAGATATGTATCCTACCAAATCTATCAATACCAGCCTGCCAGTAAGCATTACGTGATCCTTCGCCATCGATCAAATTAGATTGAACTCTATGCCACAGCCTGGTACTGATATCAAATTGATTAATTATCAAATTTCCATTTCCGGAAGAACCATCTCTGTATAAAAAAAGTAAATTACCATTGGGCAATCTGTAAAATTCAGGGTATGTCACTGAACTTTCTATGTTTTTAGTCATGGATTGGCTTGGCTCAAAATCCAGGGATCCGGGTGACTGACTTATAGTATATTTCAAATCACTGTTGTGATGATCCCAGGCGAGATGTAAAAATCCAGCTCCATCCAAGGCCATACTAATAGACCTGTGCGCATCCTCTGGATGACCGGTTAATGATAATTTTTTTTGATCCCAATTAGATGAAATCAATGGACGCTTTCCAATCACTATCTTTTTATCATCATCATAGAATGAAATATATTGAAAGCTATCATTACTTACAATAGAATTTTTACGAAAAATGGTTGCATTGGCTGAGGTTCTGGACCAGCCAGATTCAGAAACATGAATAGTCTGGGCGTTAGACTTTACTCCAAAAATAGAAAGAAAAATTAAGCTATAAACTGACAATCTAAGCATATTAATAAGAAGCGGTGAGGGAGGGATTCGAACCCTCGGTACAGGTTTAAGCCCGTACGACGGTTTAGCAAACCGTTGATTTCAGCCACTCATCCACCCCACCGGCTTAGCTGAATTATTTCTGAATTGCAAATGTAAGATTTTCCAGATAAAAAAAAATAATTGATACCCAATTATATATCAATACTTGTAGATATCCCTGATTTCAAAAAATATTCTCGCATTCAATTGATTAATAGTTCTTTACAAGAGTCTATACATGTATGCGTTATTTTATTGCTGGTGGGATTCTTAGTAAGAATCAACAAAGCTACCATTTGGTCGCACCTAATTTTCCAAATTCATTCTGGATCATATTCCTTCATGGAAGCTAAACATGATTGATTGGAAGAAATTGAAAAATTTGCTGATCTTTTCTAAGCGTTAAATATTAATATTATTATATGAAGAAAAGATTTTTTCAAAAAAATAGTAATCAATATAAAAAAAATAAGGTTACTATTATTTACAAAGGGGCTGCTTTCTTTGAGAGAATGGCTTGGTTGATAGATCAGGCAATAGAATTCATCCATATTCAGACTTATATTTTTGACGATGACTTTACCGGTCGGATGATTCTGAATAAATTGAAAAAAGCAGCTGCCAGAGGAGTTAAAGTCTATTTGATGGTTGATGGTTATGCCTCCCAAAAATTGAACGCTGATACGATCTGTTCCATAAAGGCAAACGGAATTCATTTCAAATATTTTAATCGCATTTTTAAAAGTAAAAATCTTTACTTCGGTAGAAGGCTACATCACAAAATAATTGTGGTGGATTATACTAAATCCTTGATAGGAGGTCTAAATATTACAAATCGATATAATGACTTACCGGATCAACCCGGATGGCTGGACTTTGCGGTGGAGATAGAAGGACCTGCCGCAAAAGATCTCTGCATTCTTTGTTGGAAAACGTGGCTCGGATTTCTACAAAATAAAGGAGCTACTCCCTGCGAATTATATACTTCCCAATCAGTTTTCGATGGAGGTGCGTATGCCAGAATTATTAGAAATGATTGGATTCAAGGGAAGACAGAAATATCAAAAGTGTATCACCGGATATTAATAAAATCGCAACAGAAGGTAATTATTTTAGGAAGTTATTTTCTTCCTTCGAAATCACTTAGAGTTTTATTGAGCAAAGCAGCAGCCAGAGGAGTTAAAATTCAAATAATTACAGCTGGGAGATCAGATGTAATTATAGCGAAATATGCCGAAAGGTGGTTATATGATTGGATACTGAGAAATAATATACAACTCTATGAATATCAGGATAATATTTTACATGGTAAAATTGCAGTTTGTGATCAAAAATGGTTTACTTTAGGATCATATAATATTAATGGTCTCAGTGCAAAGGCAAGCCTTGAAGCCAATGTTGAAATTAGAAATGAAAGACTAGCAACAGAATTAACACAATATCTAGAACAATTAATAGAATATTCATGCCTGGAAATAACCCCCAAATTCCTGCACAAAAATACCTACATCTGGAGTCAATTTGCTCGATGGATTTCATATGAACTCCTTAGAATTCTTCTATATTTATTTACTTTTTACTTTCAAAAAGAGAAAGTACAAAGAAGAGCTAAATAGTACACCGTTCCATTTCTTGTCCAGGGTATGCCTTTGAACTCTTTTTATTTAAATGATGCCTTTCCCTCAAAAAGCTTATACCTGATCAGTATCATGAATTGGACTGCAATAGGTCAGAGAATGAGGCATAAAACGCATATATCTTGTCAGGTAATCGGAAATAAAAAAAAATAATCGAAGATGCTCTTGAAATTACCTTATAAAACATTTTATTCAATCAATAAAAAATTAGGAGGATTATTATGACAACAAAAGATTTAAGCCGTAACAGCCAAGCTTTACCAAGTGTACTTGAAAATTTTCTTCGTCCTTGGACGGACTGGACTTCTTTTAGAGATTTCGACATTTCACCTTTGACCGTACCAGCTGTAAATGTTGTGGAAAACCATAAAAACTTTGAAATGACTTTAGCTGCACCGGGTATGGAGAAAAATGATTTTAAAATTGAGCTGGATTCGAATGTATTGACTATCTCAAGTGAAAAAGAAGATATTGTCGAAGATAAAGGCGATAGGTATTCACGTAAAGAGTACAACTACGCTTCCTTCAGAAGAAGTTTTACTTTACCAGAATCTGTATCTAAAGATAAAATAGATGCCAAATATGAAAATGGAATACTAAAAGTCAAACTTCACAAAAAAGAAGATGCTATTAAAGCGACAGTTACTAAAGCAATAGAAGTCAAATAAACGTTTGAGCGTAAGCCTTATCCCTGAATTTTTCAGAGATGAGGCTTTTAGTTATTGAAAATTACCAAACAAATATTGATGAAGAATGTAAATGATACTTGGAAGATAGAAAGAAGTTTGCTTCTGGATGATGGAGCCACATGGAAAATATTTATTGAGATCATGCAGGATGAATATTTGACCATCAAATCAGAATTAAACCGACTTTTAAAGAACAGAAAAATGAGTCCTGCCATTTTAAAACATCTGGAAATACTCCAAACTAGTTTACTAGACAAAGAACAGTTTCTAGCAGATTATAAAAAATCTTTCCTACGGCATCTCGATGAACTTAGCCATATAAGTGGTACAGATATTTATGACGACCAATACATAGCCATTCAGCACAAAAGTCTTTACAAAGATCAGGAAAATATTAAATCAAATTTAATGGAGCTGAAAAAAACCTTTTCAGAATTTATGCGCTTATTGCATGAAGTGGGATTAATTAAGTAGTTTATCCAATTTACCCTCCTGGAGGATCTTTATTTTACTGTCCTTTATTTCAATTAATTTTTCATTTTTAAAGTCTGTGAGTGTTCGAATTAATGATTCTGTAGCAGTACCTGCTATACTGGCGAGTCCTTCACGGGGCATATCAATATAATAGTCATCATCTGAAGTCTTGTAAGCACGGTATAATGATATTAAAGCCTGCGCTACTTTTTTTCTAAGGCTATTATAAGCCAGTGAAATCAAATGCTCGTGCTGCGTGCTAATATCCTTTGCCAATATTTGAATAAAATTTGTAATTAAATTAATATCTTTTTTCATTAACTCATCAAATTCTTCCCTCGGAATTAAAACTAACTGCGCATCCTCAAGTGCTTCAGCAGTATCTTTATAAGCGCTGTTTTCAAGTAGAGGTATATGTCCCAAAAAATCTCCTTCTTTATACAATCCAACTACGAGTTCTTTAGCATCATCATTTGTTTTTATAACTCTAATTTTTCCGCTTAATATGTAATATAGTCTTGAAGGTCTGTTACCCTCACTATATATAATTTGCTTTTTACGATATTTATTTACATATCTGTTTCTAATTATCTCTCCTATTATATCTTTGTGATTAAGTCGATTTATATTATTTAGTAGCTGAATTTTTTCAACACTTCCAGATAAATCTGAAATTAAAGAATCGTACTTTTTTAGCCTTCTATCAATTGCTGAAAGCAGTTCGGTGCCATTAAAAGGTTTCGTAATATAATCATCTGCACCCAGATCCATTCCTTTCCTAAGATCTGTTCTGTCTGATTTAGCTGACAAAAATATAAATGGAACATGAACTAATTCTGGTATATTTTGGATCATATTCAATACTCCATAGCCATCTAATACTGGCATCATAATATCGCAAAGTATGAGATCAGGCTTTTCCTTTATCGCTAATTCAACCCCTTGCTTTCCATCCTTAGCACTAAAAACCTGATAAGATGCCAATTGCAATATCTCCTCCGTGTTCTCACGAAGATCGTCCTGGTCTTCTATTAGTAATAATTTTTTCATGTCTTTGATGTGTTAAACTAATAATATGGAAAATTTATAACAAATTCAGTTCCATGATGCTCCTGGCTGAAACATGTAATATTACCTTTTAAAAGGGAAATATACCTGGACACAATATGTAGCCCTAACCCGGTGCCTTTAATAGCTGAAACATTAGAGGCTCTATAAAATCTTTCGAATAAATTTTTTTGGTCTTTTTCCGGGATACCAATACCCTCATCTTTTACAGATAAAGTCCAGCCCGGTTCTTTAAAAGTAGTGCCTATTAAAATAGTTTTTCCTGGATCAGAAAATTTTACCGCATTTGAAATTAAATTCATTAAAATATTTTTTACCAATGCAGGATCTGTATTTACTACCCTTTCTCCCTGATGTATATAATTAATTTTCTGGCCTTTTTTGAGAATGTTTACAAATTGATTTAATGTAGATTCTATCAGCAATTTTATATCGATCTCATCTAAATTTAGATTTACTTTATCTTCTTCGATCTTGCCGACACTTAGAAAATCTTCAAGTATAGTATTTAGCGTACTCACTGAAGAAAGAATTCGCTCTATATGTTTATCTCTCTTGGGTTGATCATCCATAGAAGTATACTGTTGTAATAAATAAGTAGATGACAGTATAGTACTTAATGGAGTTCGGAACTCATGTGAGGCCATAGATACAAATCTGGATTTTAATTCTCCCAATTCTCGCTCTTTTGCTAAAGAAATGGCAAGCTCTTTTCTAGCTTCTTCCGTTTCCTTTATCTGTTTCTCCAGTTGAACGATTGCATTAGCTAATGCTTCAGTTCTATCCGATACTTTTTGTTCTAGTTCGGCATTTAATTTTCTAATAGATCGTTCACTGTTTACTCTTGAAGTAACATCTACAACAAATGCTATGACAAATACTTCCTCCTCCATTTTGTAAGTTCCCAGGGATACTTCTACTGGAAATTCGCTGCCATTTTTACGAACAGCAAATAATTCCATACCAAGTCCCATTGGCCTGCTCTGTGGGTTTTTGTAATATTCATATTGGTAGTCAAGATGCTTTTGCTTGTAGCGGGATGGAATCAATAAATCAAGTGATTTACCTTCTAACTCAAATTTCTCAAATCCAAATAATTTATTCGCATACGTATTGGAAATCAAAATGTCCATTTTCTTATCCACCAGAATTATTCCAATAGAAGCATAATTTAAAAATGCATCCAGCCCTTGCTTTTTAATAGAATCTATTGAATTTCTTTCTACCATGTTAAAAATTTGATTTCATAAAAGTACTTCCTATTTAACTAATTGACCTATTCTTTGGGTGCCAAACCAGGCAATACCTATAACTCCTATGGATGAAAGCGGCATTAAAATAGCAGCTACCATTGGAGATAATTCACCTCTTACTGAAAAATATATTCCTGCAAGATTATATGCCAGTGAATATAAAAAAGCCAATAAGATTAATTTTTTTACTTGCTTAGCAACCAGTATTAAAGAACTCAGTTTATTAATATTTTTCCCTTCTATAATAATATCACTGGATGGAGTAAAACTAAAATGATCTTCTGAAATTGCAACACCTAAATCACTTTGCTTTAATGCCCCGGCATCATTTAGACCATCTCCTATCATCATCACCTTATCTCCATTTGATTGCAATTGTTCAATATAATGCAATTTATCAGTGGGGGTCTGGTTGGAAAATATTTTAATTCCTTCTGGCAGCATAGGTCTGATAAGCTCTGCATGCTCATGTATATCACCCGTAAGTATGGATAATTTATACTTATTTAATTGATGTAAGAGATCTGTTACCTGAGGCTTCAAATCTTGTGATACGATATAGTTTGCTAAAATATCCTGATCCTTTTGCACAAATGTTCCTTTTAATGAAGCGTTCTCCAATTGAACAAAAGCTGCTTTTCCAATCTTATAATGATGGTCATCTATCCATCCTTCTATTCCCAGACCTGGTCTTTCAATAAAGGAATCCATTTTTTGGTTAGGTTTATAGAACATCTCATATTGCAAGACAGACTTACTCATGGGGTGGTTCGAATTCCAAAGTAAATTTAAAGCATGATTTTTTTCATTTTTGTTCCATTTACTGGACACGAGTGAAACTCTATCCTTTGCATTATAAGTGAGTGTTCCGGTTTTATCAAATACGATTTGATTTAATTTTGTTAGCGTGTCAAATACAAAATGGTTTTTTATAAAAATCTTATATCTATTCAAAATATTTGTCATAAAACCATATGTAAATCCTGTACTTAATAAAAGGGCACATGGACACGCTACTATCAAAACAGAAGTAGCAGCCCTCCATGCCAATGCGTAGTCTCCTTTCCACATCCAAAAAATAAGTGACGATAAAGCTATACCTAAGACTATGAAAGTAAAATATTTGCCCAGTGCATCCGTCCATTTTTTATGATTATTATCAGCCTTTTGAAAAGCAGCGTGGTTCCACATTTGCATAAAATTGCTTTTTGAAAATGGCTTTATCACCAGTAGCTCAATAGCGACATCTACTACCCTTCCACCAGCATATAATAAGTCCCCAGGTTGATGCAATTTATTTTCAGATTCACCTGTGATATAACTATAATCTATAGTAGCCCTACCTTTACTTAAAACGCCGTCTACGGGTAATATTTCACCGTATTTAAGCACCAAAATCTCATTCTCGAGAATTTCAGAGATGGGTTTAGAAAAGAAATTATTATTGATTTTAACAGTACAAGAAAATGGAAAATAGGAATTAAAATTCTTACTAAAATTCAATGAAAAGTTGGTGCGGTCTTGTATATATCTACCTAAAAGCATAAAAAAAACTATACCCGACATGCTATCTAAATACCCTGATCCCATTTCAGTACCAATATCAATCAGGCTTCTACTAAAAGTAACAATAATTGCCAGTGATATGGGCAATTCTATATTGACATAATTGTGTTTTAATCCCTTCCATGCTTTACTGAAAAACGCAGGCGTACTGATATATAACAGTGGCAAACTGAGTGATAAACTTATCCACCTAAAATAATTAATTAAGTATAATTCACTCCCCTGGTTTAAGCCCAGATATTCTGGAAAACTCAACATCATTATATTGGCAAAACAAAAACCAGCTACCCCAATTTGCACTATAGCTATGGAAGAGACTTTTTCTTTTTGTTTTACTTTTTCCGTGAAAGGTTTATATCCTATGGATTCTAATAAATTAGCAAGATCTGACAATTTAATATCAGCATTATTAAATGAAATATACAATTTTTTTTCATTAAAATTTACCTGGGAAGATATTACAGCTGGGTGTATTTGGTTGATATGTTCCAGGAGCCAAAGGCAAGAACTGCAATGAATTTGAGGCAAATAGAAAACGGCTCGGGTGATATGCTCATCCTTAAAAAGAATAAATCTACTGGCATATTCCGGTAAGTCTATTTCATTCCATCCGTGAGAAGGCATATTTTTAAGTGACTGGCCTGGTGACTCATTCAGGCAATAGTACTCATCCAATTGATTATTATGCAATATCGAATATACATTGTAGCATCCCCTACAACAAAATTGTTTCTCACCGTAAATCAATGAAGAGTCCATGCATACTTCACTGCAATGAAAACAAGTAGATGTAATATGATGTAAAGCTTCATTCATGCTGATCTACTGGTTTACAAATCGAAATAAATGATCTTTGGCCTTCATCTGTTGCATGGTGCTTGTGACTAACAAAACTTCTATACAGTAATACTATACAAAGAATAAAAGCTATGCTTTTGGAAGCTTTTTGAAAAGTGGTCTTTAACCTCCTTGTGAAGAGAAATTTGGATAATTCAAAAGAAAGGAGAACAGGCACTGTACCTAATCCAAACATAAACATGAATATAAATCCTAATAGTAGAGAGTCGGATGCAAGTGAAGCAGTTGCCGCCACCAATACCATACCACATGGTAAAAAAGCATTTAGCATTCCAGCAAGTCCAAATTGATACCATCTGCCTGTTGAATTCAAATTTCTAAGCACTAAACTCAAATGATTTGAAATATGGTTTATTAGGGGAATATGAAATTTAATGCTATTGGGTATTACTAACAGTACAATTAATATTGCTGCTAAAATGGACAATATCCTTTGGCCTGTGATAAATGAAATACCTAATCCTATGGAAGATAGCAGAATACCTATTAGCCCATACCCCAAGGCTTTAGAAGCATAATACAGAAATCTATTAATTTTTGCATTTGATCCATTGGCGGTAGAAAATGGAATCATCATGACCAGGGGTCCACACATGCCCAGACAATGTAGACTTCCCCCTAATCCAAGTAAAAACCCGCCGAAAATCCAAATTTGATTCATTCCATTAAAGTGTAAATAATTTATAGTATTCCTTCTGTCCATCATTCAAATTTACCTGCAGAGTATATGGTAAATGACTTTCATTAATAACAGATAATAGAAAGAGACCTTCTAAATTGGGCTTTAGTTTGAAAGCTTGATCATACTTATTATTGGAAGGGAAATAGGCATTTACATAGCTGTTCCGCAGTAGGGCACTAATCGTTGCCGGCACATGCAAAATAATGCCATTTGAATCCTTTTCAATATAAAACTGATCTCCTTGCAGGTTAGCATTTACTTTAGCCTCTTTTTTCTGATCATAATTCAATTCTTCTTCATAGTAATGCTCAGAAACCAGGGAGAGATTTTGTCTTGTAAATATATACATCAGACTGAAAATAAAAACAAGGAAACCTCCTGCTACAAGTAAAATTAAAGTGCCAGGATTAAATATTTTTTTCATTTATATTTAGTATTTTCCAATAAATGGTATTTTTTTAGAATAGATAATTTTATTCCGGGAGTCGATTTTAATATTTACTATTTCTTTTCGTTCCGTTATTGAGGAAGCTGCGCGATAAATAAAAAATACCAGCTCCAATTCTGCACCACGCTGAATGGAATCTAACGTATTTCCAGCATAGGTAAGTTTCATGGATGAGTCAGGCAATATTATTTTGAATGGCAGGGTCTCAGATGATTTATTGATTACTTTCATTCGGTATAAATTACTTATTGTGCCGTCCGCATTTTCTTGCAGAATCTGGCCTGGTACCCGCAAAATGGTAACATCCAATAAATCCCTGGATAAAATTAAAAAGGAAAATAGTGCCATCAGAATTACTAAGGCAATGGTATAAACTCCCATCCGGTAATTGAATTTTAGTGGTGTACCCTCTTTAATATTATTCTCGCTGGCAAATTTTATCAGATCCGGCTTACCCCCAGATTTTTTCATCATTAAGTTACAAGCGTCAATACAAGCTGTACAATTAGTGCATTCCATTTGAGTTCCATTTCTAATATCAATTCCAGTAGGGCATACCTGTACACAAAGGTCACAATCAATACAATCACCTGCCGTGCTCTCCCTATTTCGACTAGATTTGGCACGAGGCTCACCTCTTAAATAATCATAGGCTACTACAATTGAATTCTTGTCCAACAATACTGACTGCAACCTTCCATATGGGCAAACAACGGTGCAAACAATTTCCTTTACATAAGCAAATACAAAATAAAAGACCAAAGCGAATATTATTATAGAAGCAAAGCCCAAAACATGATCCGTTACAGGTTCATTAATAATTCTCAATAAATCCTTTATGCCAATTATATAGGAAAGAAATATATTGGAAATAAGGAACGATATGGCAAAAAAGATAATATGTTTTACTGCTTTTCTTACATAGAGTTCTGTTGTCCAATTTTTACTATCCTGAATCTTTTGTCTGTTGGCTGAGCCTTCAATCCAGTATTCAATTCTTCGAAATACCATTTCCAAAAAAATAGTTTGCGGACACATCCATCCACAAAATATCCTTCCATATGCTAATGTAAATACTATAATGAAAATAATGAATATCAACATCGCCAGTCCAAAAAGTGCAAAGTCCTGTGGTAAAAATATCTTTCCAAAAAGTATAAATTTGCCTTGAGGAATATTGAACAAAAATAGTGGCTCGCCATTCACCGAAATAAACGGAATAGCAAACAAAATCAGTAAATAAAAATAACTTAGATAGCTACGAAGTGTATATAATTTTCCTTTGGGTTGTATAGCATATATCCATTTTCGTTTATCGGAAATTTCTAGTGTTGATATTTTATCTTTATAATCTGACTCTTCTAGCTTAGTCATTTGTTTATAAAATATTTTTTATAGTAAGCCTTGATTTACCATAATTAAATGATTGACCTACTTTTTTGTTTCGCATCATTTGAGCTATCTTAGTTTCACCGGAAATACCAAAGATCATTCTACCAGCGTCATAGGGTAATGGAGGCGTAGGGATTCCGATGAAAAATATCATAGATTCAGTCTCTACTAAAGCACCTGGAAGTACTCTTTTGGATGGGATTTCAGTGAATGAATCTAATTTTTCTCTATTGTACAAAGCTTGAACTAATAAAGCCTTGTAGTGATTCATCATATCAATGGCATTGCTTTGGAAAGAAAAGTCTTCGGGATCGATGGTTGCCCCTTCGTCTATATCAGCAGCTGTCTTATAGTCAGCAACACTTCGTTGAAGATCTACCACTAAATTATCTTGATATTTAATAAGTTTTTGAAGTACTTTCTTTTTGTCCATGATTTTTGTTTAAAAAGTTTTAATGAATAGAGTCTATAGCCGTTGATGTTGTCAGACTATCAATAAATAGTTCTCCTTGCTTTTCCTTTGGATTGGGGGGATTGGAACCTTGTAAAGATTCTACAAATGACGCAAGCTCAGCAATTTGAGATGATGAAAAATCATCTTTCCAGCTTTTCATGCCCTTCTCTGGCCAGCCATATTTGATGGTTTTAAAAATATTCTTTATACCACCTTTGTGAATCCAGTATTGATCGGTAAGATTAGGACCTACTACATTTCCTTCTCCATGCTCCCCATGGCATACTACACAATTAGCCTTGAAAGTCATAGAGCCTTTAGCTATCCCAACTGCATCCAGCATCATCACATTAGATTCATCAACATCACTTGTTATTTTTGATAAGACTTTGGATTTGGAAATTTCGGCCAGGGCATATTCTTGCTTTAATTCAGCATATTGGTCAGGCATTGATTCACTTACAAATGCACGATAGAGATACACTACTCCAAATAGGATAGTGAAATAAAAAGCAAAAATCCACCAGCCCGGAGTTTTATTGTCTAGTTCTCGAATGCCATCATAATTATGTTTTAAATCGAGAATGGCTTCATCTTCGATGGCTACCGTTTTATTCAATCTCTCAAACCAGGATACTTTTTTGATTTTTTCAGTTTCTATTGATTGCACCCTGGTCTTCATATTTACAAACTGCAATATGGCGCCAGCTAAATACAGTATAATTATCAACTCCAGAAAGATGATGATCAGCATGATATAAATGTCTATAGGCACCGAACTAAGTTTTGATGAAACTGAATTGTTACCTGCTACTTCCTGGGCGTTACTTGCCGCTATAAATAGTAAATTGAAAGCAACGGGCAAAATGATTTTAATATATTTTTCCATATCTATTTTTCGTTAGAATATTGAATTTATTTAAGCGGGATATTTGACTTTTCGTCCAATAGTTCTTTTTCCATTTTAAACATATATATAACCACTCCTATAAATACAGACAAAAAGAGAACCAGAGAAATCAAGGGATAAATACTTACATGATCAATGGACTGGAGATAATTTGAAAATTTCATACTATTTAGTTTTATTTTTTAATATCGGTACCCATCCTTTGCAGATAAGCTATTACTGCTATTATTTCTTTATCTGGGGAGATATCAATTTTATTTTCCTTTAAATTATTGGCTATTTTTATTGCTTGCATATGCAGATTATCCACTGCCTCTGCATCAAATCCTTCCGGATAAGGTACTCCTAACTTTTGCATCGCTCTTATTTTGGCCGGTGTATTCAATACATACAAATCATCTTTGTACAGCCAGGGATAGGGTGGCATTATACTACCTGGGCTGGTCTCCTGTGGATCGCGCATATGATTAAAATGCCAGGCATCAGGATACTTACCCCCTATTCTCTGAAGGTCTGGTCCGGTTCGTTTGCTTCCCCATTGGAAAGGGTGGTCATAGACAAATTCTCCGGATTTACTGTATTCACCATATCTTACCTCTTCATCTCTAAACGGTCTAATCATTTGAGAGTGACAATTGTAACAGCCCTCACGCACATATATATCCCTGCCTTGTAATTCCAGAGGTGTGTATGGTTTCACTGACTCTATAGTAGGCACATTACTTTCTATTAAAAATGTGGGCACCAACTCTACCAGACCTCCAATGGCCACAACTACCAGGCTTAAAATAAGTAGTTGAACAGGTCTTCGCTCTATGGCTGTGTGCCAATGTAATTTTCCTGCAGGCATGGGTTGATCTGAGAGTGGTAATGCTTCAGCTGCTTCGTTATCTTGAAAGCTTCCTTTCTTCATCGTTTTGGACAAATTATAAGCAGCCATGAATGCCCCTGTCCAGTAAAGTAAACCTCCTACCCCCCTGGCGATATACATGGGAATGATATGAGTCACAGTCTCCAAAAATTGATATTGCAATTGACCTGTCTCTGTAAATTGTTTCCACATTAATGTTTGAGCAAAACCGGCCCAATACATTGGAATCGCATATAACAGGATTCCTATAGTACCTATAAGAAAATGCATATTGGCCAGTTTTAAAGAATGTAAAGTTGTATTCCACATTCTTGGCACCAAATAATAGAGCATGGCAAAAATCATAAATCCGTTAAATCCTAATGCACCAATATGTACATGGGCAATTGTCCAGTCAGTATAATGACTGTAGGCATTTATATTTTTCAAAGACATCATAGGGCCTTCCACTGTTGCCATTCCATAGCAGGTAAGAGATACAACCAGCATTTTCAAAACAGGGTCTTCCCGCACCCGGTCCCATGCGCCTCGAATTGTAAATAAGCCATTCAGCATTCCTCCCCAACTAGGCAAAATCAACATGATACTAAATACTGTTCCCAAAGCCTGAGCCCAACCTGGCAGAGCAGTATATAATAAATGGTGAGGACCTGCCCATATATAAATAAAAATCAATGCCCAGAAATGTATAATACTCCATCTATAAGAATATATTGGCCTGTTGGCAGCTTTGGGTACGAAATAATACATTAAACCAAGAAAAGGAGTAGTAAGAAAAAATGCAACAGCATTATGTCCATACCACCACTGCACCAATGCGTCTTGCACTCCGGCATAAAGGCTGTAACTCTTAATCCATGAGAATGGTAGTTCAAAAGAGTTGACAATATGCAACATAGCCACTGTAACCCAGGTTCCAATAAAAAACCAAATCGACACATACAGATGTCTTTCTCTTCTTTTTAAAATGGTACCAAACATATTGACACCAAAGACCACCCAGATTAAGGTGATAAGAATATCCAACGGCCACTCCAGTTCCGCATATTCTTTCCCTGAGGTATAACCCATAGCCAAAGTAAGGGCTCCAAATACAATGATGAGCTGCCAGCCCCAAAAATGTATTTTACTGAGTAGATCACTAAATAACCTGGTTTTGAGCACTCGCTGAAGAATAAAATATGCGCCGCCAAAAACAGCGTTACCCACAAATGCAAATATTACGGCGTTAGTATGAATAGGTCTCAATCTTCCAAATGTGATATACGGAATACCGAAGTTGAGTTGAGGGAAAGCTAATTGAAAGGCTATCCAAATACCCACCAGCATTCCAATAATACCCCAAAAAATAGTGGCTATCCCAAACTGCTTTATAATTTTGTTATCGTAGTAAAATTTTTCTAACATATTATTTATAAATTAATTGTCTTCTTTTTTTGAATCTTTAAATAGAATTCGGTGGCCAGGAGAAAATGTATCGTCAAACTGACCACTTTGAGAGCCAAGAATGTAAAAAAGTAGAAATAATAGTGAAACAGATAAGCTTACTATTAATAATAGAACTATTACTTTCATATTAATTTTTCAAAAAATACACCTATTCATTTGCCACCGGAATATATAGTAGCTTGGATTGATGTATGATTCATTTTATACTTAACATGTATTATTTAAGTTTTAGGCTTTTACTTTTGTAAATTATCACGCCACAGTTTGCATGGCGAAGCACTGATTCAGCCACACTTCCCATCAAAATTCTGTTCATTCCTTTACGGCCATGAGATCCCATGATAATCAGGTCAGCTTTTATTTCTTTAGCTCTGTCGACAATTGCTTGTGCAGGGTCCATTTTATCACTTATTTCATGCTCAACATCTAGAAATGGATGATCTTTCTCCAAGATGGATACTAAGGATTTTATCTTCTTTTCTACCTCTTTTTTCGATTTTTCAAAATAGTCATCAAGAACAATATTTGACATTCCAGTCAAAGTCCAATCATAAAAAGCT
The DNA here is from genome assembly GCA_038251405.1 of Chitinophagales bacterium. Taxonomy (GTDB): domain Bacteria; phylum Bacteroidota; class Bacteroidia; order Chitinophagales; family Saprospiraceae; genus JADJLQ01. The sequence goes on along the minus strand of JBBSBH010000024.1, from coordinate 13,100 downwards.
GGTCGGGGTAAGACATAAATTAAGCTAAATGCCGATCCATATTTTTCCGCCATTTGAATGCCAATTTCCAATGCTTCATCAGATAATTCGGAAAAGTCAATAGGGCATAAAATTTTTTTTATTTTTTTCATAATAATTGATTTTTTCTATACCACAAAATTGAATCAACTATGAATTTGCACTGATGACGAATAAATGCAGGTAGACTGATTTTCGTCAGTCCATATTATAAAATCAGGTAAACTTAATTAAATGGATTTCCTTTGGTAAATGAAAAAATCGAGAGATAACTATCTTATTTTTAAATAGTTACATATGGTTTTTGAAGATTTCGTTAACATTTCTGGAGATATTCTCAGCCAGCCTTTTGGTAGGCAAATCGTTTTCATCACCACTAAAAGGATCTTCTATTTCTTCAGCTATAATCTCCAGGCTGGCTAAAACATAAAATATAAACACCGTAACTGGAATGGCTATGTATCCTAAGCTAAAGGCATAACCAAAAGGTAAAGTCATGGTATAAAAAAACACAATTTTCTTTATAAATACACTGTATGAAAATGGTATAGGAGTGTTTTTTATACGCTCACAACCACCACATATATCCATAAATAATATGGTCTCCGTATTCATGGCAAGGAATTGCTCATTGCTTAGAATGCCGTCTTTATATGCTTTATTTACTTCATGTATGATCAATCCGGCAATTTCAGCTGGTACATGTTCATTTGTTTCCTTTGCCGGAATAGGAAAAGGTTTTCCATAATAATCTGCCAGTGAGAGTCTAACTGTCTCTCGCCTCAGATGATGATGCAAGGCATGAGCGAAGCCTCCTATATAGTTGGCAAGATTATGCCTGATGTCTGCCTGATTTTTAGGTAAAAAAACGGTCATTTTAATAGCCAGATTTCGACTGCAATTCACTAACATTCCCCAAAATCTTCTTGCCTCCCACCACCTTTCATAAGCTGTATTCGTTCGAAACACCAACAACATGGAGATAGCAAATCCCAAAAGCGCATGCATTTGAGGGATATTTCTTAAATGAGTATTATCTACAAATTCGAATCTTACTTCCAGCCAAACTACCAAACCGGTATAAATGGTCATACCAATTAACATGGGCAACAGTTTTCTAAAAGTATCAGCCTTATGAAATCTAAAAATAAATGTGAACCAATCTTTGGGGTTGTATTGTATCATGGGATCAATTAATGACTTCCAAAGAAGCAGCTTCTTCTGGCATAGTAGTTTTTAAGATAAAATTGTTCATCCCTGCTCCTAGTAGTATATTTAATTTTTGCTGATTTAAAAGTTCAAGCATGGCCAGGAAAGTAATGATCGCATGAATTCGATTTTCACATCTGCCAAAGATTTCCACAAATTCAATTTCTGGCCGGGCCGCAAATAAATCCATGATGTAATCTTGCTGGTCAAGAATAGTATACACAAAGTTATAAACCCGGTGTACTTGTCTTCGCTCATCAAACTGGGTAAGCATTCTTTCAAAGGCTTTCATCAATTTAAACAATGTCACTGACTCCCATTCCGCTTCAATAAAAGCTTTCTCTGCAAATTTTTTCAATTCAGGTTCTACATTTCCGCGAGATACCTGTTGCATTCTTTTACTCTCCAAAAATTCAAATTCTTCCAGAACCGCTTTATATTTTTTATATTCCAACAGACGCTGTACAAGCTCCTGGCGGGGATCAATCTCTTGCCCTTCTTCATCCACCTCTTTTCTGGGCAATAACATTTTTGCTTTAATACGCATTAATGTGGCAGCTACTAATATGAACTCACTAGCAATATCGAGATTGAGTGATTCCATTTCATGGATATAATCTAAAAAATTAGTAGTGATTGTAGATATAGGGATATCATAGATATCCAGTTCGTCACGCTCTATAAAGAATAATAGCAGATCAAAAGGGCCTTCAAATTGTTTGAGCTTAATAGTAAAAGACATGTGTATGTATCGTTCTTGAATTGCAAAAATACGACTTTAGGATTATACGCAGACCATATCCAATACAATAATGTAATTATCTTATCCATTGATTATCAATTATTAATGATTGATACTGAAGTTATAGTGAAGTCAAATTCCGTGTACTTTTCTATCTTTAATTAAAAATTCACCTCTGGAAATAATTCTCACATCAGGCATTACAAAATCATACGGAGCTTTTAAAGCAAATGGTTCAATCTCTATTCATGTCAATCATGGTGAGATCTATGGTTTTATTGGATTAAATGGTGCAGGAAAAACCACCCTGATTAGAATTCTTCTCAATATGATTTCCCCTGACTCTGGAGAGGTGTATTTATTCGGCAAAAAGCTTTCAAACGGCTTCAATCTATGGAACGACATTGGATATTTAGTGGAAACACCATACTCCTATCCTAATCTATCTGTATTTGATAATTTAAAATTAATTCACTATTTGAGAAGATTAAAAGATTTAAACTCCATTGATCAAATCATAGAAAAACTAAAGCTTTCCAAATATCGCGACATAAAAGCAAAGAATCTATCGCTAGGAAATAAACAACGACTTGGCTTAGCAAAAGCTTTTATGCACCAACCAAAGCTATTAATTTTAGATGAACCCATAAATGGTCTTGATCCTGAAGGAATAGTCGAAGTAAGGCAGTTATTTAAAGAACTGGCTAATAACGGCACCACCATTTTTATTTCGAGCCATATTTTAGGTGAAATTTCTAAGATGGCACACCGTCTTGCTATTATCCATGAGGGCAAACTGGTAAAAGAACTTACTAGTCAGGAACTGAACCAGGAAGTGGAAAGGAAATTAATCATTGATACCAGTGAAAATGAAAATGCCCTGAAAGTTCTTAACTCAAATGGATTTAAAGTCAATATCAACGCAGAACAACAAATTGAATGTCGTGATTTAAATGCAATTAATAAACCAGAAAGTTTATCCCGGTTTTTGGTAGAGCAGGGGTTTCCACCAAGACAGTTGTTTCAATACACAGAAGATCTGGAAATGTATTTTTTAAGAATGATTAAGTCAAAATAAAATGAATAATTTAGGATTGGCTTTTATTGGAGAATTGATCAAACTCAAAAATTCAAGTATTGTTTGGATAACTTTCATCGCTTTTTCTCTGGCTCCTATAATGGGAGGCGTTTTTATGTGGATATTACAAGATCCCCATGCACTATCCAGGGCCGGGGCATTGGCAGCAAAAGCTAATGCCATGAATTTTTCTCAAAGTTGGGATTCTTACTTTAATATTTTAAGTCAAGCAGTGGGTGTAGGTGGAATCATGGTATTTGGGTTCGTAATTTCCTGGCTATTTGGAAGAGAATATACAGAAGGTACGGCGAAAGATTTATTGTCATTACCTACCAGTCGAACAACTATTCTGAATGCAAAATTCATGGTATACTGCATCTGGTGTGTAAGCCTTGTACTATTAAATTTAATTATAGGATGGATGGTTGGCTTCATTTTTCATCTTGCACCATTAGCTCCCAATCAGATGCTTTTAAAATTGAGTCACTATTTCATTACTACTTTATTGGCTATCCTGGTGGGGTTTCCAATCGCTTTTTTTGCTATCTGGGGCAAAGGATATCTGGCGCCATTAGGTTTTGTAGCACTTACCTTAGTTATTTCACAGATAGTAGCAGCGGCTGGATTTGGCAATTATTTTCCCTGGTCTATACCAGGTTTGTTTAGCGGAGCAGCAGGAGAATTTAAAACAGGCCTCCATGCAATTAGCTATCTGATACTAATTGGTATTGCCCTGACAGGTTATATTACTACCATACTGTATTGGAACAAAGCCGATCAAAGCACATAAGATTGTTAAATAAAAAATTGTTTTTCTTACTTACATCACTATTCGCTTCTATCTTTAGAAAAAATTTTAAACTCAATATATTTTTATGAAGCTTATTATCCTATTTTTCGCGTTTATGAATACATTTCTTTCAGCTCCTGAAAAAGCAGATCAAAACTATTATGAACTTCGCACCTATCATTGCCATCCCGGTAAATTAAATGATCTGATAGCCAGATTCCAAAACCATACCACTAAAATATTTGAAAATCATGGTATGAAAAATATCGGATACTGGTTGCCTACCGCTGCTGACAATAATGATTTAGTGTATATGCTCTCCTACCCCAGCAAAGCTGCCCGGGAGCAATCATGGAAAGATTTTTCTGCTGATCCTGAGTGGAAAAAAGTGCAATCAGAATCTGAAGCCAATGGGAAAATAGTAGCTTCTGTGGAGTCTGTTTTTTTAAATGCTGAAGATTTTTCGCCTAAAATAAAAAAGTCTATTAAAAGCACGGCCCGAACCTTTGAATTGAGAATATACTCTTGTTATCCTGGAAAATTCCCCGATATAGAGAAGCGATTTAAAGAGCATACCATGAAAATCTTTAAATCACACGATATCACCAATATTGCATATTTCAAATCAATGGAAAAAGATGGTGGGCAATCCAAGTTGGTGTATATGATTGCTCATGCCAATGAAGAGGCAGCCAAAAAATCCTGGGATGCCTTCAGGGCAGATCCCGAGTGGATAAAAGTAAAAGATGCGTCTGAAGTCAATGGTAAAATAGTGGAAAACGTGAAATCTGTGATGATGAAACCTTTGAGTTTTTCTAAATACCAATAATTTATAATTGCGATTAATAATTTTGAATTTTCAAGATTACTTTCGTAATTCCTAACTCGTAATTTCAATTTATAAAATACTTCCATGAAAAAATCTATATTATTATCATCATTATTTATTTTCATCGCTTATGCTCTTTCCGCGCAGCTCCACCCCGCTAATATCTTCGGTGACCATATGGTACTCCAGCGCAACCAATCGCTCAAATTCTGGGGATGGAATACTCCTGGTGAAAAAGTAAATCTAAGTATTGGAGAAAAATCAGGAATGGCTACTACTACTGCCGATGGGAAATGGGAGATAACTATTGAAGCTATGCCAGCCAGCACTTCTCCATTTGCTTTGACTATCTCAGACTCAGATGAAAAATTCAAATTTACCGATATCCTCGTAGGAGAAGTCTGGCTTTGCTCCGGCCAATCCAATATGGAATTTAAAGTACGGCAGGTAGATCATGCGGACGAAGAAATGGCCAATGCAAACTACCCTATGATCAGGCATATTGAAATTCCAAAAGCTACATCCTTCACGCCAGAAAAAGATTTTCAAGATACTGAATGGCAGGTTTGTAATCCCGTCAATGTCGGTGGTTTTACAGCAGTAGGTTATTTTTTCGCCAGGAAAATAAGTAAAGAACTGAATGTACCTATTGGATTGGTTCATTCATCCTGGGGAGGTTCGCACGTGGAGACCTGGATCAGTAAAGATGCCATGCTGGCTTCTGATGTATTAAAATCATATGCGCAGAACATGCCCACTTCCTGGGCTGAAGATGCTAAAAAAATGGAAAAGCAAACCATCAAGCGATTTCATGGAAATAAAGACTTTGATATTTCCAAATTGAATGAAAATGATTACCTGAAAGATGATTACGATTTTGCAAAATGGACTTCCCTCAATCCTATGGGCCAATGGGACTGGAAAGATGTGCCCAGCTTCCGGGGTACGGTATATATCCAAAAAGAAATTGACCTTAAAGAAATCGATACTAAAGGGATAGCTGAGATGACCTTCGGTCACAATACAGGAGATATCAGTTTTTATATCAATGGCAAATTGGTTAATAGTGGATTTTATACCGATGAAATAAAATTTAAAATTCCTATCGGAGTACTGAAACCCGGTAAGAATAATGTATTAGTAAAGTTTTCTGAAAATAGAGAACCCGAATGGTGGGGCGTTGGACTGTTTGGTGCCGCCAATGGTTTTAATCTAAAGACTGCAGCCAATAATACTTTTCCATTAATGAAAGGAGACTGGAAAGCAAGGCCCTCCTGGGACTCTCCCAGAAAATATATGCCATGGATGAATAACGAAGGCACACTTTGCTATAATGCCATGATCGCTCCCCTGGTAGGATTTCCGATAAAAGGTGCGCTCTGGTATCAAGGTGAGTCCAATGCCAGTCGCGCCTATGAATATCGCACTTCCTTCCCTATGATGATCAAAGACTGGCGGAATAGATGGGACTCCGAATTTCCCTTCTATTGGGTGCAACTATCATCTTTCGGTGCATTCAATGATAGCAATACCGGATCAGACTGGGCCGAACTTCGCGAGGCTCAAAGCATGACACTATCCTTACCCAAAACAGGCCAAGCCGTCACTATAGATATCGGTAATCCAACAGATATACATCCTACCAATAAACAAGATGTAGGCCTGCGGCTCGCATGGAATGCCTTGCAAAATACGTATGATCAAAAAATCGAAGGCTCAGGTCCTGTATACCAATCGATGGAAATCAAAAAAGGTAAAGCAATCTTGTCATTTGACCATATAGGCACCGGACTAAAAACATCTAATAAGTATGGCAACCTACAGGGATTTGAGATCGCAGGGGCAGATCAAAAATTTTACTTTGCCAGGTCTGAAATAGTGGGTGACAAAGTACATGTATGGCAGGCATCAGTACCTAAGCCAGTAGCTATTCGTTACGCCTGGTCCAACTCTCCAATAGATGCTAATCTGTATAATATGGAGGGTATACCTGCCAGTGGATTCAGGACAGATAATTGGAAGGGAGTTTCTGAGGGGAAAAGGTTTGAGTGAGCGCATAATTTAAATAGATTTGAACAAAACTATTATAACAAAATTTGGTATATCAGACAGGAAAGCTGGTTTGATTTTGACAATGCTTGTGTTAGTTTTTATCATTTTGACTTTGTTACAGGATTTTTTACGGGCGGATTTGCAAAATTCGGCTTTCTATTTCTCCGAATCATTAATGTTCAGTTCGTTTTGGTGGCTTTTTACACCACTGTTATTTGCTCAGTATCTTACCGTTAAGCTCACTACTGGAAAACATCTTAGATTTCAGGTAGTTATAATTATTTTGCCCATTTTGCTTCACTTGTTTGCATTTCCATTCTTAGTTTGGATGCTATCTTCAGCGTTTTATTACCACACATATTCCTTTCAACAAACATTCAGATATACTTTATCTGAACATGTATACCAGCTGGTGTTATTTTACTCCATACCCGGCTTATTTTTTCAGTTTTTTTTGAAAAAAACAAAATTGGAAGTCCTGGTTTCTGAAACACAAAACGAGGGTATCGAAAAAGAATTTATAAGTACTATCCTTGTATCTGACCGAAATAGAAAACAAAGAATAATTGTTTCAGAAATTCTGTATTTCTCAGCTAACCCGCCTTATATTAATATTCAGCTTGAAAGCAAAAAATACTTGCACCATGAGACCTTGAAATCTATTTCCATAAAATTAGACCCTAACCAATTTGTAAGGGTTCATAAATCTACTATCGTAAATATTAAAATGGTTGCTTCTTACACAACAAGGCTAAATGGCGATTACGACTTAATGATGAAAAATGATGTACAACTTCGGATAAGCAGAAACTTTGCAAGTGATTTTAAAAAAATGTATAAAAGACTCATCGCTTGACAACAAAAAAACCTCTGCTTAAAATATATCAGTTGATTTTCAGTGCCTTAGAATTGAATTTTGTAAAAAAAATATCAGAAATGGAAACAAAAGCAAATTTTATTTTCCTGGTAATCAATACGTTTTTTTTATTTAGTTGTAATGGACAAACAATAACAAACGATAAAAATTCACCAGAAAAAACTAGCCTGGTTGGTGGGCCGTTTGAAAATGGTGAGTTTATGTACATGGGTATGCCTGAAAATATCAAATCAATGGACACCAGTGCAGGCTGGGCACAAAATGGACAAAAAATTTTAATAACAGGAACAATTTACAAGTTAAACGGAAAAACTCCTGCACCTGGTGTAATTCTTTATTATTACCATACAGATATCAATGGTGTATATGCTGGCAAACCAGGATTAGATCCAAGAGTAGTGAGGCACGGCTATATTCGAGGTTGGGTAAAATCAGATACTAAGGGTAAATATGCCATATACACTGTTAGACCTGCACCCTATCCAAATAGAAATTTTGAAGCACATATTCATCCTTCCATAAAAGAACCAAACATTGACAAAGAATATTACATTGACGAATTTGTCTTTGATGATGACAAATTACTGACAGGAGAAAAAAGAAAGAAACTGCCTAACCGGGGAGGCAGTGGTATCTTAAGAGTGTTTAAAAAAGGTGACTTGCAAATTGCAGAACACAATATTATTTTAGGACTCAACATTCCTAACTATCCCGAAACTATAATAGAGAAAAAGCAATCAGGGCTTCAAATCGGCGAAGACCAACCATCATTCATGCCTTTTCATGCCTTTGGGCCCGACAAAGGGTCCAGAACTTGTCCAGTTTGTAAATATGGACGCTATCACGGCATAGTTTATTTTGTAGGAAACAATCCTAATTGGGAGGACATCAAAAAATGGCTTATATTTTTAGAGCAGCAAAGCATTGCAAGAAGTAAATATTTGAAAGCCTATTTTGTTTATGGAAACAACAATGGTTATAGTAAAGTCAAACGACAAATGGAGTTAGAAAAAATTGGCGTTGAATTAAACTTAAAAAATATTGCCTTGACTTTTGTTCCCTCATTTTCTGACTCGGAAAGCGAAGCAAACCTCAATAAGATTAACCAAAGTATAGAAAATACTTTTATTATTTACCGAAACAGGACCATCATAGACAAGTTCATTAACCTTAATCCTTCAGAAGATAATTTCAGATTATTAGCAAAAGAATTAAATACAAATAAAGGTGATTATTTTGATTTAGATTAATTAAATAGCAGAATTCTTGTTGATAGGTAAGTCAAAAAAATTGCTTTTCACTAGTAACTATTGACAGGACTCTTCGTTAAAAGAGAAACATTCGATGAAGAAAATTATTTCTTGTATAATTTTATTATGCATCCTATTCTCATTTGAAGGGAATGCCCAGGAAAAAAGTGACTCCCCTAGTGTTGATAGCTTTGTAGTCATTAACAGGTCTAAAATACATTATTATCAAAAAGGTAGTGGTGATGTTTCTGTAATTTTTGTATCCGGGCTAGGGGAAGATCATAATACCTGGCAAAAAGTGCAGGATAGCGTTTCTACTTTCGCATTCACTTTTAGTTACGATCGGTCCGGTTTAGGCCTATCAGATTATAATACTGAAAACAAAGATTTGCTTTCAATAGTTTATGAGCTACATAATTTGATCAATTTGACAAAGTTAAGTAAGCCATTCATTCTTGTCGGACATTCTCTCGGTTGTCAGATTGTAAAAGAATATGCATCTCTTTTCCCAAAAAGTGTACAAGCAATCGTTTTCATAGATCCAGGATATAATGAGGAAGTACTGAAAGCAAGAGTTTCAGATTCCCTATGGCAAAAAAGGGAAAAAGCGCTACAGTACTATCTTCCTGAATTCAACGCTGCTCAGAAGGAAGAGCTCAAATATGCAAACCAGGATGCCGCCATTACTGACAGCATTAAACTCGATTTAAAAATTCCTATTATCCTTTTTACGGCGACCAAAATCAATCCTTCATTTCCATGCAGCAGGGAAGAATTACAAGTAAAAGAAGAATCCCATAATTTGTGGCTTAGATCAATGCCAAATGGAATTCATAAAATTGCTCCTGATTCAAGGCATTATATTCAAAATGACAACCCTTCTATAATTATATCAAGTATCCGTTCACTTTTGCAATTTAATGATTAAATAGACCGCTTACAATAAAGTATTTGAAAAAAAAAGGGCTTGACAATGAAACGGCTAAATCGCATTTTGATGGGCTAGTAATTTTAATTGGGAAAATCTCAGAGCCATTAGGCTCGAAAAATGTATTAACAATGGATTTTAATCCATTGTCAAGTTGAGTACACATTGAAGAGCTGTAAGCCTGCCTGTCCGGTAGCTGTCCGGTAGGCAGGCTCGACACATATAATATAGGTCTAATCTGCAATTCTATTATGCTCTAATATTATTGGGGACGCCTTAATACCCTTTCCTCTCATTCCTATTAAATAAAACAAGACAAAGCCTCTATGAAGTTTTTCATCTGTTTTTTGAGAAAAGCTAATAAGCCCATCAAAATGGGACTTAGCCCTGTTCCCTCTAACAATCCAAAATTAGTTTGACGGAAAATTTGTTAATTATACTTTTTTTATTTTACTTTGTAATTCAAAGCACTTTTTGTATTGTAATAAAAAAATCATACACCAATTGAACAATTTTTCCAAATTCGACCAGTTTTACTTAAAAATCAAAGGAAATAGATGGTATTGGTATTTTTCGATTTTTTGTCGCCTGACTTTAGCCCTCGCCTTTATTATTGCAGGAATAGTGAAAATTATGGGTGAAAGATTTGCCAGTGGATTATCAATCAATCATCCAATGGGAGCTTACCTTGAAGCGCTGCATCATACCGGGTATTATTACACATTCATAGGAATTGCCCAAGTCATTGCTGCTATTTTGTTGATAATACCTGCAACTGTAACTTTGGGAGCACTACTCTATTTTCCGATTATTTTAAATATCTGTTTACTCTCTTTTGCTATGCGTTTTGAGGGTTCCATTTTAACATCTCCATTAATGGTTCTTGCCAATCTATACATTCTTTGTTGGAATTATGACAGGTTAAAATATATCCTACCCTTTAAAAAATTTCCACGCTATGGAATAATAGAGAAACCAATAAAATATAGTAATAAATTTCCATTTCTATTTTTCATTGGCGTATTTTGTACAGTTGTACTAACTGTTTCAATAGCTCAATTTGGTTATGAAGCTATGCCCAGAAACACAATATCTGATTGTAAAAAGCAATTTAAAAACACCAATAATGAAGTTGCTGGATTTAAATTTTGCGAATGCATTCATACCAATGGACAACCTTTAGATAAATGCCTGGAGGAATTTGAAAATGCGACAAAAAAGACACAAAAACAGAATTACCTTATTGAGTAACACGTATCAACGATAATATTCTATTTCCGATATATACACCTCCGGCATCAACTCTCCACCATACTTCAAAGGGCTGGCCCGCAGTTACTGTCCCCACGGCCTGAAGCGCAACAACAGATGTATTTATGTCAACGGTTCTGCCTGAGTTTGCTATCTGGACACCATTTTGATAAAGGCTAAAAGTGACCAATGTATTATTTACCGGATTAGGGGCTGCGCCGGGACCATACACATTGCCATTGATATCATCAAAACCTGCAATGGCACCTGCATTCGTACCTACATCTCCGGTAATCATGGATGTACCTGTATTTGCAATCGCACCTGCTGCGGTAAATAGTACAAAGGTGGACAACACACCCAGGTCAATAAAAGAAGTGCCGGATGGAATGGTAAGCGTGCCCGGACCCATAGACATCGCACCGGCGCCCGAAAACATCCTTCCCTCGAGGTTCGATCCGGCGGCCATTGAAACAGCTCCAACATGAGATATCAGCGTGCCTTTCATTATGGTTGTGGCGGCCAATGCAATTGCCGCTTCGCAGACCCAAAATATATTCCTGGCTCTTGCACCATTCGTCAGCACCACAGTGGTGAGCGCGCCGGTGGTAAGTGCACCGACCATCCGGATGATAAATACTGAATTGGTATCCCCACCTCCATCCATCGTAAGTGTTGCAGCCAGGGAAACAGCTGCTGGAAGATCATATATTCCGGGAGACAATACCTCACCATTCCCAAAAATGGCACCATGAGTAGTATTGGTCGCAGGGATAGCCATTAGGGCATTGTACGCAGCGGTCAGATCGATAACTCCCTGTGCAGTACTGATTGGCGCACTTGCCATCAGGCCATACTGACCATTAAACAAAATGAGATACGTACCTGCAGGAGGCGACAATGACATCCCCGGTATTAAAACATCCGTAATTGAGGTGGTAGAGATATCTCCGGTGGCCGTTACAGAAGTGACGATTGTATCTGCGAGGGTTGAGTCTGCATTTCCTTTTATGCCTTCCCAATTTGGTGCCTGAGGTGTTCCGGTATTCAATTGACCATCGCTCGTAGTCAGGTTGAAAATCATCAGGCCTGTCGCAGGCAGGATGATTAAATCTCTTTGTGCAGTTGACATCCGGGGCATTAAGAAACCTTTATCTGTAGAATAAATATGAAGTGCAGAAGAAGAATCAGGTGTTAATGTCCCTATTCCGACCACTTGGGCATTGAGCATGCCGGATACTAACAAAATAAAAGGCAAAAAAGAGAGTCTAGAAATTTTTTTCATGATATATTAATTATGTGTCTAAGTGTTAACAATTCCATTCAAGTTTGAATACTTTATACATATGAAGCCTTTTTTTTGAAAGAGCCTACTGCTGACCAATCATTACAGTACCACCAATCTCCGGACAAAAGTCCCACCATTTTCCATGGTCAATTTGATGTGGTAAACACCAGTGGACAAGGTGCTTGTACCAATGCTTATTTTGTTATTACCTCTGGAAAGTAGGCTTGCATTAGAGATGACAATCCTGCTTTGGATGTCGTAGATATCGATCCGAATATCCGTTTCCGTCATGGCGGACACGGGCAGTTGCACCGAAGTGCTTCTCATCCCGGCAGGGTTGGGGAAGGGATTACCGACAAAGAGGCCACCACGGCTTTCAAAGCTGACCTGGCGCACATTTGAGTACTCGAAATACCCTGATAGATCAACCATTTTAAGGCGGTAGTAAAAAGTAGCTTCTCCGGGTTCATTTGAGTCAAAGACTTTTTTATCCATAAACGTATAATGCCATCCTAATGGACCATTGCCTGCTGCTGCAACGCTGTTTATTTTTGTCCAATAGTTGCCATTTATGCTGCGTTCAATATCAAAGCGGGAGGAGTTGATTTCGCTTGCTACTGTCCAATCAAGGATTGCATCGGTATTATTTAACCCATATTGCAGGTCAAAAATCAAAGACTAACACCAAATTATCAATCACTAACATTATAAGTACAAAATAGGGCATAAGGTATTGATTTACAATAGCGATAAATCAAAAGGCTCAATGTAGACCCCCACCCATTATT
>JBBSBH010000023.1:2500-77034 GCA_038251405.1 Chitinophagales bacterium | reverse complement strand
TACTGAACCTAGTCAAATTGGCTGGGGAGGTACCCTATTTTATATACTCAACTTGCCGAGACATTGTTGCTAAGGTCTTCGATTCATTATATACCATCCTATTGAAATTTTGGCTTTCTAAAACTTATTCAGCAACCCCTAATTAGGAATCAGGGATTAGAATTTTAGCAATTAACAATTAGTCAATCCTACTTTCAAATAGAAAATCTTTTTCTCTTTCTATAGCGGTCAGAGGCTTAATTAATTAAATAGTACAGTTTTTCTTAATTTTAGCTTACTTCCAAGATAAGATTTTAAAAGAACCGTATATAATCCGTTGATTCTATTACACATTCCAATATTCAAGTATTTTATTTTTTAAAAATAGGGTACTACGCTGCATTTGATCAAACCCATCTACTCCATCTTCTATACTGATCCATCCGGTAAAACCTACTCTCTTAAGTTCGGTGAATATAGCATGGTAATCATTTAATCCTTTACCTATTTCGCCATGGCTCAAGCGTTCCACATAGCCTTGACTCCCATCCTCTTCATTTCTTAGATCTTGTATAGTTCCATATTTGAGATATCTATCTGATGCGTGCATGGTAACTATACGATTTGAAATTTTGTATAATAAGTCAAGAGGGTCTTCCCCTGCTATATAAGTGTTGCTTGGGTCATAGTTGACTCCGAAATGCGGATGGTCTATTCCATCCACAATGGCACAGAAAATATCCATTTTTTGAGCAAACTCCGGATAATCCCAGAAGTCATCTTTGTAATGATTTTCAATATTGAGGATTATTCCTTTTGACTGGGCATATGGCAGGCATTCGTGTATGCAATCAATGGTGTACCCGATTCCTCTTTGGATCGATATTTCGGGCCTTCGCTGTCCTGAAAGTACTCTGCAGTATTTACCTCCCAGGGCGTGAATGGTGTCTATCCACATTTTTTGTTTTGCTATTTCATTTGCGCGGAATTTTTTTTCAGGGTGTGTAAAGTCGGGTGAACAACACATCATGGGTATCACCATGCCATGAGATTCTACTTCTGCACGAAATGAAATCCAGTTTTTTTCATTTTTCATTTCTAAAAATCCAGCATACCATTCGAGGCCTTGAATATTCAAAGTTGAAGCCATTTTTATCCAATCAGAAAGCTTCATCGTGCCTTCTTTACACAAAGCTTTCATATATGCTTTTGGAAACGCCGCCAATTTTGGCCTCATCATAAATTCTATTTCTTGAGTGTAGTAAAATCTTTTGGTGGGTTTCTTCCGACAAAGGGATGTTGCTCAAGATCTACTACTTGACCACTTATTGGGCCACTAGCATCTTCCAGCCAATATATTGCGGCATTTGCGATCTCTTCAGGTTTTATTATCCTACCAGCAGGCGCAAATATAGGCGGTAATTCTTTGTACCAATCATCAGCTAGTCCTTGGTCTTTCTTCCTTTTTATTTCTGTTTCAGTAAGTACCCATCCTGGATTGATCTGATTTACTCTGATGCCATAGTCCCGAAATAAAGTATCTCCCAGATTTCTGGTAAGGGTCATGAGAGCTCCTTTAGAAATACTATAGGGCAATAAATTTGGTTCGCCTGCATATGCATTTACAGATCCTATATTTAATATAGTGCCATTTGACTTTTGCAGATAGGGTAGTGCTGCTTGTATCATTAAAAATGGAATTACAGTATTAATATCAAAAAATTGATGAAATAAAATTTTATTTGAAGTATGTATATTGGCAGGTCCTTGTTTCGCTGCATTGTTCACGATCGCATTTAAACTGCCAAAGTGTTTAATGGCACTGGCTATTAATCTGTCGCATACACCTTCATTGGACAAATCTTCAATATATAATACTGCTTTATCTGCGGGCAATTCATGCATTAATGCTTGTCCCAAGTCATCTTCCAAGCCGTGCAGTATCACTTTTGCACCTTCTGCTATGCATCTTATAGCAATTGCTTTACCTATGCCTGTGGTGCTTCCTGTAACTATGATTACTTTATTTAAAAGTCGCAATATTTAAATTTATATCGGTTTTAGAATACTTTTTACAATTTCTTTACTATGCATTTTTTCGAAAGCAGTATGCCATTCCGTTGTTTCCCATACTCCGCCAATGATGGGTTTTACATTCAATGATCCGGTGGAAAGCAAAGCAATTACGCGTTCCCATATAGGCCAGTTGTGACTAAAACTTCCTTGTAAGGTTACATTTTTTTGGATCAGGGGGTCTAGTGAAAAATTTTGTGGTTGTGGTCCCCAGCCCACTTTGGTGATATGACCTTTTGGCCGCACCAAATCCAGAGCAATTTTCAACGTTTCGCTTACCCCGGCAGCGTCTATGATTACATCACTACCAAATCCATCTCTTTTTTTAGCCCAGTCACTGGCATCACCAATAATCGTTTCACAATGATAATTTTGTTTTGCTATTTCCAATCTATGGACATCAGACTCCAATCCTACTATACATACTTCAGCTCCGCATAGGCTGGCTATGGCCGCACATAATATTCCTATGGTACCAGGCCCTAAGACAAGCACTCTATCTCCGGGTTTTATTTTTGAATTTTCTATGACGGCATTGTATGCCACGCAGCAAGGCTCGGTAAGACAAGCTTGCTCAAAATCAAGGTGACCCGGTATAGTATGTAAGCACCTTGCCGGAACCTTTACATATTTTGTCATAGCTCCATCTACTCCATATCCAAATCCTTTACGAGTAGGATCCAGATTGTAATATCCTTGCTTTGTCATAGGGTTATTCATATCTATTACCGCTGCTGTTTCACTCACCACACGATCTCCCTCTTTCCAATTTTTTACTTCTTTTCCTAGCTCCACTATATGGCCTCCAAACTCATGACCAAGTATGATCGGATAATTTACTATCCATGAGTGGTCTGAGGTCCATTGATGTAAATCACTTCCGCATACGCCTACATGGGAGACTTCCATTAATATATCCTGCTCACCCGGGGTAGGTTTGTCGACTTCCCTTATTTCTACTGAACCGGGCAATGAAGAAAAATTTACTACTGCAGCTGATTTCATATAATAAAAAGTATTAAAATTTATTGAATGAGAGGGACAGGGACAAATTAACAATTAACAATTAACAATTCACAAATAATTCACAATTGATAATTGATAATTGATAATTCATATTAGCTTTAAACTTCAATCATTTTATGTTTTTTATCTTCGCACAATGAGTAAAACTCCGGCTCAATATCTGTCTGTCCTCGAAGAATGTCGGCAACTATTTCTTGTGAAAAATAAGGACTATGGCACAGCCTGGCGGGTATTGCGGCCCTCATCGATCACTGACCAGATATATATCAAAGCCGCGCGCATCCGATCCATTGATTCAAAAAAAGAACAAAAAGTTCAGGACAGTATTGAAAATGAATTTATAGGCATAGTTAATTATTGCCTGATGGCATTGATTCAATTAGATCGAATCCATACCAATCAATTTGATTTATTGGATAAAGAGAAAGTAGTGACTGAATACGACAAGTTTGCTAATCAGGTGTATCAGCTGATGTTAGCTAAAAATCATGACTACGATGAAGTTTGGCGTGCCATGCGAATCTCTTCTATGACGG
The DNA here is from genome assembly GCA_038251405.1 of Chitinophagales bacterium. Taxonomy (GTDB): domain Bacteria; phylum Bacteroidota; class Bacteroidia; order Chitinophagales; family Saprospiraceae; genus JADJLQ01. Next base: position 73,420 of record JBBSBH010000023.1, on the reverse strand, counting down.
ATCTGATTATAATGAAAGTAGTGCGAATAAAGGAGATAGAAGATAAAGCCGGGGTGACTTTAGTATCAGAAGGGATAGATGCAAATTATATGGACATGATGAATTACGCTATTTTTGCATTGATTTTAATAAAGGAAACTCAAAATCCTAATTTCTAAGAGTTAATTATGACATTATCTACACTTATTATTTCATTTGCTGTTATTGCTATTTTAACCACTTTCATACTTAAGAATTGGCAGGAAAAAATACAGCCAGTCTGGTTGTTTTATCTTCAAAATTTTGTTGGAGTATGGTTTATATTTTCAGGCTTGGTGAAAGCTATTGACCCCATGGGTACGGCTTTTAAAATGGAGCAATACTTTGCAGCTTTTCAACAAACTTTCGAACCCACCTGGCTGAAATTTATAAATCCCATTTTCCCTGTTCTGGCCAACTATGCCGTTGCTTTCTCCATTGCGATGATTATACTGGAGCTGGTATTAGGTGTCGCATTAATCTTAGGGTATGCACCAAAATGGATTAACAAAATATTTTTTCTATTGTTAATATTCTTCACCCTACTTACCGGGTTTACATATCTCACCGGATATGTGCCATCTGACAAAAATTTCTTCGATTTTGCATCCTGGGGAACTTATGACAAAGGGCAAATGAGAGTATCCGATTGTGGCTGCTTTGGTGATTTTCTCAAACTCGATCCTAAAATTTCCTTTTTTAAAGATCTGGGACTTCTCATTCCTGGAATTATCTTTTTAATATTTGGAAAATCATTTACCCAATTATGGTCTTCCCAAATAAGAAAATGGATTATTCTTGCAACTATTCTATTGACCCTACTATTTTCATGGTACAATACTTTTATGAATGAACCGATTGCAGATTTTAGAGCTTTTAAAAATGGTGCTGATATTGCTACTACCAGGAAAAATGAATTGGAAGCTGCGCAGTCTGTTAAAATAGAAAATGCTACTGCTATCAACAAAAAATCAGGAGAGAAGGTGGTAATTTCTTACCCAGACTATTTGAAAGAATTTAAAAAATATCCTAAAGAAGATTGGGACATCAGGTTCGTGTATGGCGAATCAACAGTGCCAAGAACAAAAATCAGTGACTACCTTATCATGGATACTGAAGGAAAAGATATTACGCTCGATTTGCTCAATCATCCCGATTACTCGTTAATGATAAGTGCTTATAAGGTACATGGATCTTCGGGTACCAAGAATATTCAAGTCAGCGATACTATTTTTGCGGACAGTATATATGTGATTGGAAAGGATACCTTTACGAGTAAAAACCCGGTGAGTATTGATCAAAAAATGCATGAAATAGATGTGTTCATCCCGGCCAGGCATGATGAGGAAATATTTACTCAAAAAATAAATCCTTTAGCTAATCATTTTGCCAAAAAAGGCCTCCTGGTTTATGGAGTCACTGGTGGTTTGGGGAATGTGCAAATCAACGACTTTGCTGCCCTCACCCATGTTGAATTTCCTATCTATCAGGCTGATGATATCCTATTGAAAACGATCATGCGTTCCAATCCAGGTCTTATACTTTGGAAAAACGGTAAAATCGTTCAAAAATGGCATTATAAACACTTACCAAGTATCGAAGAGTTAACGAATTTAATGAAATAGGTATATTATTAAAAAATAAATCTGAGCTATACTTCTTTTGTTATCTTTGCTCGATCAGAAGTGACGACAACTGCCCATGTTAAGTAGGAGAAATTTAAGAGTGAAGGTGATGCAACTGCTGTTTTCCAAAAACAGAGATCCCTTTTTGTCAGAGAATCATATTCCAAGGATTTTTGAGCAATCTATTCAGAATTCATTTAATTTGTATTTATTCCAGCTTTATCTTATACAGTACATCTGTAAGCAGGCCAAAAATTTAGCTGATAAAATTCAGAATAAATATATTCCTTCCGAGGATGATAAAAACTTTGTGCCAGCGCTATACGATAATGACCTTATTCAGAGCCTGGTGAAGAATAAAAAGCTTCAGAAATTATTTGATAAAAATGATTTTAAGAATTGTCTTGACGAAGATGTCTTAAAAAAGATATATGGAGAATTTTCCAAAGAAGAATGGTACAAAAAGTATAGTGACAAAAACACAACAGATCGGGATCACCTGGAAGCCTTGCTGGAACTATACAGATTTTTAAGAAAGCATACTTTGTTTAATGAAATAGTGGAAGATCATCTTTACAATTGGGAAGACGATAATTCATTAATCATCGGGGCGATCAAGAAAACACTTAAATCCTTACCTGCTTCCGAAGAATTTTATAAGGAATACATGCTTACGGAAACAGAGACACTGGAGTTTGGCCGGGATCTTCTTAATCGCACCATTGAACTGGACGAAGACTTGAGCAATATTATTAAACCCACCTTGAAAAATTGGGATTCAGATCGGGTAGCAGTGGTAGACATGATTTTACTCAAAATGGCAATCACCGAATTTTTAAATTTCGACACCATTCCTACTAACGCGACCTTAAATGAATATGTAGAATTATCCAAGGTGTATTCAACTCCAAAAAGTAAAGAATTTGTAAATGGAGTTCTCGATAAAATAATGAAAGACTTATTGGCCAAAAACCTGATTAAAAAATCGGGCAGAGGCTTGTCACAAGAAAAATAATGCACGAACAGGTACTTATTCTAGATTTTGGATCCCAATACACCCAGTTAATTGCCAGGCGGGTAAGAGAGCAAAATATTTTTTGTGAAATAAAGCCCTATAATCAGTTTGAAATTGGTCCAAGTACTAAAGCAATCATTTTGTCTGGGAGCCCATTCTCAGTAAAAGATCCCAACGCATTGAGAATTCCTTTGGAGCAGATACTGGGTAAAGTACCCATATTAGCCGTTTGCTATGGAGCACAACTTATTGCTGATTCTTTAGGTGGAAATGTTTTTAAATCAGAACATCGGGAGTATGGTAAGGCGAATCTCCAAATCAATAAGTCAGATGATCCGTTATTGAAAGGGATTGAATCCGGATCTCAAATCTGGATGTCTCACGCGGATACCATTGGTAAAATCCCACCCAATTTTGAGTTGCTGGCTTCTACTGAGTCTATTCCTGTTGCCGCTTTTTGTTCTTATCAATACCATGCCCCTGTTTACGGTATTCAATTTCATCCTGAGGTAACACATACTTTACAAGGTGCACAATTATTACATAATTTTCTTTTCGATATTGCTGGCTTGAAGGGTGATTGGACAGCGGCACTTTTTGTTGACGAACAAGTACAGATAATTAGAGATACAGTCAAAGATGACCATGTTTTGTTAGCCATTTCAGGTGGGGTGGATAGTACTGTTGCCGCAGCATTGATACACAAGGCTATTGGTGACCAACTTCATGGATTTATTATTAATCATGGATTAATGCGGCAGAATGAAACTGCACAAGTAATGGATGTGTATCAGAAGCACGGGTTTAATGTAAAATCTATAGATGCTTCTGAGTATTTCTTAAATAATTTGAAATCAGTTTCAGATCCGGAATTAAAACGAAAAATCATTGGCAAATCATTTATTGATGTATTTGAACGGGAAGCTAAAAAACTGCCAGAAGTAAAATGGCTTGCCCAAGGCACGATATATCCCGATGTGATTGAATCTGTTTCCGTCCACGGGCCAGCAGTGACGATCAAGTCGCATCATAATGTCGGGGGGTTACCAGATAAATTGCATTTGAAAATTCTGGAGCCGTTACGAATGCTTTTTAAAGATGAAGTGAGGAAAATCGGTCGCGAGCTAGAGATTCCGGATAGTATTCTCAATAGACATCCATTTCCGGGTCCAGGTCTTGGCATCAGAATTTTAGGGGAAATCAGTAGAGAAAAAGTGGAAATTTTGCAAAAAGCTGATGAAATTTATATTTCCTCTCTGAAAAAAAATAATCTCTATGAAAAAATATGGCAAGCCGGAGCAATACTATTACCAGTAAAATCTGTAGGTGTAATGGGTGATGAACGGACTTATGAATTCACACTTGCCTTGCGCGCAGTAAATTCATTAGATGGTATGACCGCTGAATGGAGTAAATTACCCTATGATTTTTTGGCAGATGTATCAAACGAAATAATCAACAAAGTAAAAGGTATAAACAGAGTAGTCTATGACATCAGTACAAAACCACCGGCAACTATTGAGTGGGAATAGAATTGTCTTTTCCTTCATACTCGGCATACTGGTTTTGATATCTTGTTCAGCTCCGGCAAAAGTAGTTGTGCCCACCAAACCGACGGTAAAAGAGGATGTTAAACCTGAAGTTTACAATCCAAAGACTAACCGCTACGAACCGGCCAATACTGAAAATACAAAAGTAGACACCATTGTATGGAGAGATTCAAGTGAACCTCCCTTTATCACGGATAAGTCAGTAGGTACTATCCCCATATCAGATAAGCCCACCAATTCAGACCTTAATATCGCATTATTACTGCCTTTATCTGAAGATGATCTGAATACTGACCTGGGTATAGAAGGCACGGAAAAATATTTTCATTATTATGCGGGCTTAAAGATGGCATTAGATAAAATATCAGTAGAGAATAATCACAAAATAAATCTTAATGTGATAGATGTAAAATCATCACAAGATGCCATATTACCAGTATTGCAAAACCCCAAAGTCCAGTCAGCAGATTTGATCATTGGGCCATTGAGAAGAGATCACCTAAATGAAACTGCAAAATTTGTAAAAGATAGAAACATTCCCATGGTAGCTCCTTGGAATTCGTTTCGCACCATTGAGAATCTCAACGAGAATTATATACTATTAAAATCATCATTGCCAACCCATTGCGAGACTTTGACTGATTATATTCTGAAGCAATTTAAGCCGGAGGATATTGCCATAGTAGGAAGAGAGAAGACCAAAAGCCTGATGAATTATTTTCAATCTGAGATGGATAGGAATTTGGGGGCCAGGTCGGTAAAGTTGAAGCAATGCATTGTAAAAGATGATTATGTATTCAAGGATGATTATAAATACCTGGACTCTTTAAAATCAGTTTACATCGTAACTGAGTTTGAAGATCCCGATGTAGTATTTAATTTTTTGAGGCATATCAATATCATGAGGAAGAATAAGGAAGTAACAGTAATAGGAATGCCTTCCTGGCAGGATTATTCCAGAGATTATAATAGCTTATTTTCCCAATTGCATGTGACTATATCGGCATCTTCATTTCCAGATATAGACAATGAAGAAGTACTAAAATTTAGAAATGATTTTTTTAAATTGTACCAAAATTTTCCATTGAAGGAAGCCTATGAAGGGTATGATGCTATTCAGTACTTATCATTGATGTTAAATAAGTACGGAAGGAGTTTTTACCTGAATGGAGATATGGAGACTTACCAGGGATTGGCCACTATGATTCGATTGGAAAAAATAGTAGATACATCAAAACCCATAGACGATAGACTCAATAATATTCAATGCATAGAAAATAAAGCATTGTATATTCTTAGATTCGATCAGTTTAGATTTTATAAAGTACAATAAATTATGTTGGATAAAAGGCAGGAGAAGATCCGCAGCCTCGTCCGCAAAAGGCAACAGCGGTTTTCAGTAATTCTTGAAAATGTAAGAGACCCCCATAATATTGGCGCTGTTATGCGTACTTGCGATGCAGTAGGCATAGGCGAGATGTTTATTTTTAATACCCTGGAGCCCGAAGAGAAGAGTATGGTGCTTGGTAAGCGAGCGTCTTCTGGTGCGAGAAAATGGGTAGATGTGTATGAGTTTACTGACTTGGCCAAAGGGATGGCTTTTATAAAGAACAAAGGGTATGATCAGATCTGGGCTACACGCATAGTGCCTGGGAGTAAAAGTGTATACGAAATTGATTTTACACAAAATATTGCCCTGATGTTTGGAAATGAACATAAAGGAATATCCGAAGATGCAGCGGCTTACGCTGACGGAAACTTTTTAATTCCACAAGTAGGCATGGTACAGAGCTTGAATATTTCTGTAGCATGTGCCGTCACTTTATACGAAGGTTATCGACAAAGGATGGTGAGCGGTTTGTATGATAAGTCGGGACTTACAGAAGGCGAGCAGGAAGAAATTTTTATTAAATATGCAGAGCGTGAAGTCATGCGGTTTAAAGGCAAAAACGCAATTAAGTTAATCTAATTCTACAGTGTCTGCTTCTTTAGCAAGATGAGCCTCGAAGGGTAACGGATCTCTGGTATGCAATAGATGAAGTTCCTGCAGTCTTTGATCTGTATGGCCAGGATCGTGATGGAAAAAATATAGCTTTTTTACTTTTGTTCGTTTGGCAAAATCAATAGTTTGATGGTAGGAACTGTGGCCCCATCCTACCTTGCCGTCGTACTCTTCAGTGGAATATTGAGCATCATGTATCAATACATCTGCATTTTTGGCAATACTAAATCCTGAAACCCACTCATCAGGCTTAAGTGCGTTCACTCCCAAAGCTACTTCATGATCCGGTATATAGGCTATGGTATATTTTTTAGTAGAAACTCTGTATCCTAATGTAGGACCAGGGTGGCATACAAAAGCCGAATCAATATCGAATGGTCCAATTTTGAGATTTTTATTAGGCATAGAAATGAAATCTACTTTGGCACTAAAGTCTTTAATTCTTACAGGAAACAAAGGAGGCGATAGATATTTATTCAGCGTTTTCATCAAATCTTCAGAATTAGCAGCTGGTCCGTAGATTGTTATAGTATTATGTGGGTTGAAAAACGGTGTAAAAAAGCCTAATCCTAAAATATGATCAAGATGATAATGAGTAAGAAATATGTGAAATCGATTGAAAAACTTTAGGTAATTGCTATCACCCAATCTCTTGATACCAGAGCCTCCATCTAAAATGAGTATTTGCCCATCGTCTACTATTGATACACAAGATGTATTACCCCCAAAAGTCAATGTATTTTCATCTATAGAGGGTATTGATCCCCTTGTACCCCAAAATCTTATTGTCATGTTTTAGGATCTGTGAGTGAGATTAAAATATACGATAGTTCCTAATTCCCTGTGGCCCATACTTACAATAGGAATACAAATGACTAATACTTTTTGTTCTATTTCTTCAAAGTTGCGCATCCAATATTCTCCCTGTAAAATGACCCGGTTACTCAGAGAACTAACAAAAGGAATATCCAATACTGCAAGAGATGAATGCCTGTCATCTACTGTGTAAAAACGATTTTCCCAATCTCTGTTTTCAATATCACCAGACTCATTATATTTTTTCCCAAAAATGTATTCACAAGGCTCGTTGTAGTAAACGGTCTTGCCATTTGCATCTACTATAGCCATTGGGGTAGACAAGTATTCTGCTAACTGCCGGGCTAAGATGAATTCAATAGGATTAGTAGGCATTTTGTATTGTATTACTCACTCAATTTAGTAAAATTTCATGGATTGTAACTATAGAGTCTCCTCATTCAATCAACTATGCTGAAAGATCTGAAAGTCCAGATTACCCCCAAATAACGCTTATTCCAAAAAAAATAAATTTCACTAGAAAAGAAAATTATAACAGGGAAGATAATGATTTAAGTATGGTAAGTATTTGCTCTGATTTTTGATCAGGTAATAATTTTTGATAGTTAAGAAAAGCTTCTCGAGCTGCTTTAAAATTTTCAGTCTCCAAAAGCGTAAGCCCCAAATTGAAATATCCATCTGCAAAATCAGGAGCTATTCTATTGACCAATTGATAATGTAAAACAGCCAATGGGTAATTACCCCCGGCGAAAAAGACATTAGCCAAATTGAAATGCGATTCACAATGTCTCGGATCCTCTATTAAAGCTCTGGTGAAATAATCAATAGCCTCCACCATATTAAGTTTATGAGCAGCGATGACTCCCAGGTTACAAAGCGAATGGGCTGTACTTTCATTTTTCTCAATTGCGCGAAGGTAAAGTCTCTCCGCACCCGGATCATGAATAAGATCAAGTTTGAGAGCTAAATCAAATGCAGTATTCGTCAGAGGAAGTAAGGTAGTATCCTCTTTAGGTGCGTCAAACAAATTGAGTTGTCGCGTATAGGCTTGTACAGATGCATCATCTGCCTTTTTGTAGTCTAGAGGCTTAAATCGATGGTCTTGATAAGGAATAACTTTTCCCATTGGAACAACAAAATTACAGAATAGAAATAAACAAATTAAATTTTATTCTAATCTGTCTCCCGGGCAATGAACTTTAAATTAATTGCAACCTTGATCAATCTTGGATTGTGGATCGTTATTGGGGAAGCAAAACCCTGACATCGTACGGATAGGTGCATATCGTTGCAAATTGGGATCAAATAACCCATTGGATATAAAATCAGTTAACTGGTCCATCTCCTGGTTTGCAAGATCTAAAGGTTTGAAAAATTCTGAAATCTGAGACTTAGGTACTATAGGATTTTCAGGCACTGCATTATTAAAATATTCAACTACCTCCCGAATAGAACTTTTACTGGCACCATGAAAATAAAATCCCACATCTTTCAAATTGTATAACTGGGGAACTTTGAATTTGTGCATATCTTCTGCGCGTTTGGTAAATCCTCCGCGTCCAAAATTTCTCAAATCTTTTTCGTCGGTACGAAATACTTCATAGCCTGACTGATAAAGATTTTTCACGCCCACAGCCTGGAATTCCATAGAGTTGAATGATGGGCTTTTATGGCAATTTACACATCCGGCTTTGCCGAAAAATAAAATAGCTCCTTTTTTTTGATTGTCACTCAAAGCATCTCCATTCCCTTTAAGCCATTTTTGAAAAGGCGCCTGGTTAGTAAAAATAGTTCGGAAATAAGCTGCAATGGCCAGCCCTCCGGTTTCTCGACTATATCTTTTTGATACTGCATATTCTGGGAAAGCAGCGTCAAACAACCCAGTGTAGCCTAAGCGGTCAGTAACCGTATTGTCTATTACCTGACGGTGTACTATAAGTGCCCTTTGATTATTTGCTTCCAGGCCCTCGAATTGTTTAGCATTGATAGCTATTAAGGTATCCTGGTTCCAAACAGCTTCAGTGCCTATATTTACTCCCTTTGAACCAAAAGACCCTGCCCACAAGGCATTAGTAACATAGGCAAGATTAATGGTAGGGAGTGGTCTTGCACCTTGAGCATCTACTTCGGATCCGTTATAGATATCGTTTTTTCTGCGCCCTTCACCATGCTGTCCATAGCCTACCGCTCCATCAGCAATTCCTTGAAATCTTCCTGCTGTGAATCCCAAACTAGGGATATGGCAACTACTGCATGAATAGGCTTGAAGGGAAGCTGGATATTTTGCTTCAAGTGCCAGTCCTGTCTCAAAGAAAAGCAATTTACCTAATTCTACTTTAGCCTCATTTATTGGATTTTTTTGATCCTGATTGGGCAAATGATGCATATCAAAACTTTCAGGCATCACGAAAAACTCTTTTATACCGGTGGGGCTATGTGCTTCAATGAGATCTGTCAAATTATTGTCGAGCTCTTCATTTATAATGATGGGCGAGTGATCACAAGAAGAAACAAAACCTGCAATAAATAAAAAGAGTAAAATTTTTTTCATAGGCTTTTAAAGATCCATGGATTTTTGGATGAATTCACATAAAGGTATTATAAATCAAATACTTGTCAAGTTTTTGCATATATTTTTTTTAAGAATTAACCAAAGTGCTAACATTTAATTTTAATTTAATAACTATAAACTATGAATGAGCGTTTTAAGGACTGGAAAATAAAATAATTTTAACAATGAATACCCGCTTCTTTATCAATATTTTATCTATTAATCACCATAATATTTTTCGCAAGGTCACTTACTTTTTTTCTAAGAATATCCATGTCAGACCCAATGTTGTCATACATCAGGGCAACCCCCATTCTTCTAAAAGGCCGGGTGGAAGGTTTCCCAAATATTCTGATCTCACTTTTAAACGTATTTAATGCCTGGTCAATTCCAATATAATCTGGATTCTTGCCTTCCCGATCTGATAAAATCACTGCACTTGCACCGTACTGGAAAAGGATGATTTCAGGAATAGGTAAGCCCAATATAGCTCTTGCGTGAAGGTCAAATTCATTTAGGTTTTGAGTGCCCGCCAGCGTAACCATGCCAGTATCATGTGGCCTGGGAGATAGTTCTGAAAAATATACCCCTTTATTAGTAAGGAAAAACTCTACGCCCCAAATTCCTTCCCCTGATAACGCACAGGTCACTTTTGCTGCCATATCCTGAGCCTCCGATAAGCAGGCATCACTTATTTGAGCAGGTTGCCAGCTTTCCTGGTAATCACCCCGCTCCTGTCTATGTCCTATGGGTGGGCAAAAAAGGGTAATTCCTGATTTTTGAGTAATAGTCAGCAACGTAATCTCCGACTGAAATGGAATAAATTCTTCTACTATCACCTCGGTATAGTCGCCCCTTTTTCCGGATTGTGCATTGTCCCAGGCTTTTACTATATCCTCATCTGAATTAATGACACTTTGTCCCTTTCCAGAAGAGCTCATCAAGGGCTTTAGTACACAAGGGGTTCCTAGGATTTTTATAGCTGATTTTAATTCGTCCAAACTATTAGCATACTGATATCCGGCTGTTTTGAGGCCTAATTCTTTAGCAGCCAAATCACGAATTGACTTTCTATTCATGGTGAAATTGGCGGCTCGTGCACTGGGTACGACTTTGATTCCTGATCTTTCATAATCATAAAATCTTTCTGTTCTTATTGCCTCTATTTCAGGAACTATAATATCCGGCTGATGTTTTGCCACTATAGCATCCAATGCATTTCCATCTAGCATGTTGATAATTTCGCGTATATCTGCTACTTGCTGGGCAGGGGCATCATTATAAGAATCAACGGCTATTACATAATGCCCCATTCGCTTTAAAGCAATTACTAATTCTTTGCCCAGCTCACCAGAGCCCAGCAATAGGATTTTTTTCATTCTTACTTAAAATTAAAATCAGGTCAAACTTAAAGAAATTTGACTAGTGAATATAGTATACCATACTTGGTTTAGGCGGATTTTTTCTTCTTAGAGCTATCCGTGTCTTCCACTTCACCAGTGGCTTTCACCATAGGTTTTATTTCTGCTTTTGCCTGGTTGATACTCTCTTTTAATGCTGTCATGATATCGATTATTGGGGCTTCTTCTTCTTTTATGGAGACTATTTCTTTACCCTCTATTTTCGCCTGAATAATTTCCATCAGACTTTCATAATATCTGTCTTTCAATTCGAGGTCTGAAAACGATTTTGTCATAGTTTCTACCAGTACATTGGCCAATTTTAGTTGAGATTCATCTACCTGAGCACTATTATCTACCTGGGGCACTTCGGCAATATTTCGAAGTTCGTGCGGATACCGCAACATATACATCATAAGGCCTTCGCCACTGGGCGCAATCAATACCATCTCTTCTTTTTCTCTAAGCACTACCCGGCCTACTGCTATTTTATTCGTTTGCTCAAGACAGGTCTTTAAAAGACCATAGGCTTTAGTAGCTACTTCACCATCCGGACCAGCAAAATAAGGAGTCTCATACAAGGCCGAATGCACCTCATCTTTGCTCACAAATGCTTCTATATCAACTATTTTTGTGCTTTTTAGTTTTACTTTCTCCAGGTCGGAGCTATCCATGATCACGTATTGGTCAGGAGCATACTCATATCCCTTGACAATGTCCTCACCTTTTACACTCTCACCACAAAATTTGCATTTTTTATCATAGCCGATAGGGCTATTATCTTTTTTATGCAATTGCCTGAAGCTCACTGATTGGCTAGTCTCAATAGCATTGTACAATCGCACTGGAATAGTGACAAGAGAAAAACGAATATGACCTTTCCAAATTGATCGCATATGGCTAGATTTTATGAATAACGAAAAATAATTGCAAAAACTATTCCGAAATTGACTTCTCGCATTTAGGATAGGGAGTTCTTTAATTATACATCTCCCTAAGTTTTAAAACCTGATGTATTCTATGCGGGTATTTTCTTTTCGTGGATGTCCTAATCCAATCCATATAAGGGTGTCTTTTTTAAAATTTATTTTCCATTCACTGTCATCATTATCCACATCACTGTCGATCAAGAGTTGCGAATCTTTATTGTGCAATTTCCAGCGTCCTGTATTTTTACCAAATGGATCTCCATCACTTAGAAATGTTCCGTCCGTGTTGAATTGGATCCAACGGTTATGATTAGGGTTCTGCTTAAGAGACTGATCGGTTTCATACTCATATACTTTTGAAATAGGCCATTTTCCAAGAATCAATTGGCTATATAATGTGTCCTTTGATTTACAATTTGAACAAGAAATTACAAATAAGATATAGACATATTTGAGCATAGGTAAGGAAATGAAATTTTGACTTACTTATTTTTCAAAGATAATTCGCCTCACCGAAGATATTGGTGTTAAATACTTATTTTTGCTTTAAATAAATAAAAACTATAAAAATGTCAGCACCATTTGATTTAGAGATGATTAGGGCCGTATATGCCACTTATGGAGAAAAGATTGATAAAATCAGAAATTCATTGGGTAGGCCACTTACGCTTGCTGAAAAAATATTGTATTCTCACTTGCATGCTGATTCACCTTTGAGAGAATATAAACGAGGTGAAGATTATGTATTTTTTGCTCCGGATAGGGTAGCTATGCAGGATGCCACAGCTCAGATGGCTTTGTTACAATTCATGCTTTGTGGCAGACCTCAGGCTGCCGTCCCTTCTACTGTTCATTGTGATCATCTTATACAAGCCAAATCAGGTGCTGAGACGGACCTTAAGAATGCTTTGGACAAAAACTCTGAAGTATTCAATTTTTTGAGTTCGGTTTCAGATAAGTATGGCATCGGATTTTGGAAACCAGGAGCTGGCATTATTCACCAGATAGTGCTGGAAAATTATGCATTTCCCGGTGGTATGATGATCGGTACAGATTCTCATACACCCAATGCAGGCGGCCTGGGTATGATTGCTATAGGAGTAGGCGGGGCAGATGCTAATGATGTAATGAGCGGAATGGCCTGGGAGTTAAAAATGCCTAAACTGATTGGAGTAAAACTTACTGGAAAACTAAATGGCTGGGCTTCCCCCAAGGATGTGATTTTGAGAGTTGCCGGTATACTCACAGTAGAAGGCGGTACTGATGCCATAGTGGAATACTTTGGCGAAGGCGCGCAATCCATGTCTTGTACTGGCAAAGGAACAATCTGTAATATGGGTGCAGAAATTGGGGCCACTACTTCCACATTTGGATATGATAAATCCATGAGCCGATATCTGAAAGCCACCGGAAGGACGGTGATTGCAGAATTGGCCGATAGCATTGCGGAACATCTTACTGGGGATGATGCCTGCTATGCAAATCCATCAGAGTACTTTGATAGAGTAGTTGAAATCAATCTCAGTGAATTAGAGCCACATGTAAATGGGCCTTATACACCAGATTTGGCGTGGCCCATTTCTAAATTCGCGGCAGCAGTAAAAGAAAAAGGGTATCCTGCAAAACTTGAGGTGGGATTGATAGGATCTTGCACTAATTCATCGTATGAAGATCTGGATCGTGCCGCTTCGGTAGCTCGCCAGGCAAAAGCAAAAAAACTAAAAGCAAAGTCAGAGTTTACGGTTACACCTGGATCTGAACTAATAAGATATACGGTTGAAAGAGATGGTATTTTAAAAGCTTTTGAAGATATAGGTGGCGTAGTACTAGCTAATGCTTGTGGGCCTTGTATCGGCCAATGGGCAAGACATACCGATGACCCAAGCCGCAAAAACTCAATCCTTACTTCCTTTAATAGAAATTTTGCCAAAAGAAATGATGGTAATGTAAATACCCATGCTTTCGTTGCATCACCAGAGATAGTGACTGCACTATCCATTGCCGGGGTGCTTACATTCAATCCATTAAAAGATACATTAGTAAATGAAGAAGGCCAGGATGTATACCTTGACCCACCTACGGGTGAAGAATTACCTTCTAAAGGATTTGATGTTAAAGATGCCGGCTACCAGGCACCAGCTCCTGATAGTTCACAGGTTAAAATAGTCGTAAGAGAAGGCAGTGATAGATTGCAACTACTAGAGCCATTTAAGCCTATTACTGACAACCAGGTACAGGACATGCGTGTACTCATCAAAGCAAAAGGAAAATGTACCACAGATCATATATCCATGGCTGGTCCCTGGCTCAAATACAGGGGTCATTTAGAAAATATATCCAATAACTGCCTTATAGGAGCTATCAATGCATATAATGGTGAATCAAATAAAGTGATGAACTTTGCAACCAATGAATATATGGCTGTTCCCGAATCAGCCAAGGCCTATCAAAAAGCCGGAGTAGGTACGGTCGTATTTGGAGAATACAATTATGGCGAAGGGTCTTCCCGTGAGCATGCTGCCATGGAACCTCGCTTTTTAGGAGTGAAAGCCGTGATTGTAAAATCATTCGCTCGCATCCACCAGACCAATCTCAAAAAACAAGGTATGCTTGCGCTCACGTTTGTGAATGTTGCTGATTACGACCTTGTTCGTCAGGATGATGTAGTAGATATCATCGGCTTCGATTCTTTCTCACCCGGGCAAAACCTCGGCGTGGTACTTCGCCATTCCGATGGCACTCAGGATAAATTTGAAGTAGAGCAAAATTACAATGAAGCACAAATCGAATGGGTACAGGAAGGTAGTGCTTTGAATAAGATCAGGAGGGAATTGGGGGTCTCTTGAATAATGAATAATGAATAATGAATAATTTTATTATAAACTATGAGTATTCCAGATGCATTAGGAGAGGTTGCAAAGCAATCAGTTAAACAACTTGCACCAGAAATTTATTCAGATGGAATAAAACCAGGTATGAAAAAACTTGGAGCGGCTTTAGAAACTGTTATTGATTTGATAAATACTTGTTTAGTGCCGGTTGCAATTCTAAATGATCGAGCAAGATTAGTATGGGATAAACATTTAATTAACAGGCAGAAATATTTATTAGATTACGAACAAAATTTGTTGAAAATTCCGGAGGAAAAAATCGTTTCTCCAATTCCTGAAATAGCTGTCCCTATATTACAAAGGCTAGAATATACTCAAAATGATCAACTAGCCAAAATGTTTTTAAATCTTCTTACTACCGCTTCAAATTCTGATACAGAGTCTAATGTTCATCCAGCTTTTATAAATGTAATTTCAAATATCTCTCCTGACGAAGCTCGCATTTTAAATTATTTAAGTGAAAATGAAAATTTAATCGCCGTTTTTGTCAGATTTCATTACAATGGCGGAACTTATAGCGATCATTTTCACACAACTACAATTTTAGATTTTGAAGTAATAGAAAATATTAAATTTTCAAGAATCTATCTCGCCAATTTGATTAGTCTTGGCTTGATTTCTGATAAATTTAACAAGCCTATAGATGAAATTCAATCTCCCAAAATAAAGGCTTTTTTGGCGAAACAATATGAATATATATTGAATCAGAAACAACCTGCAAGGTCCGAATATAAAGAAAGTGCAATTCATTTTACTGAATTCGGAAAATTATTTGTGAATTGTTGTCTAGGAACAAACTAATGATTTAATGGAATTTAATGATTCTGCAAATACCATTTTAAATTTTCTGAATAAAAAGAAAGATGATATATTTTATGATGTTAATGAAGCATTTGCCAAACATAAAACAAAACCAACTTTAACGCAGTTAAAGATTATATTAGAGGAATTACGCCTTTATATTGATATTCAAGAAGCTGTTATCGGTGTACAAAATCCAATAAAAGCAAAAATAAAATTTGAAGGGAGGAAATTTATTGAAGACAGACAAAAAAAATCTGATGAAATATCAATAAGAAGAAAGGACATAATCGTGCGTAAATGGGCGTTATTAATAGGCGCAATACCATTATTAATTTTCCTTTTAATTAGATTTTATGGAGACAAGCATAAGCTTAAAATATTAGAAATTACTTCTGAAAATCAATGTTTGAAACTAATAGTTAAAAATGAAGATTCTGATCCAAGATATATTAAAAAAATTAGAATTAGACTTTTTACAAGGGACTCTTTATTTGGTTTAGTTTCGCCTCAATTTTCGCAACCAAAAGATAATGAGATTATAAACGTAGAGTTATCTAAAAGTAATGATTATGAAATTAACCCTAGAATTTTTGTCGATAAGGTTAATATCGAAACATTAAGATTTAACTTTCACCATAACGAAGCATTGCCAGAAAGGGAGTTCATTAAAATGCAGGTTGAGATATCGGATGACTATGGAAATAGAGTTAAGTCTGATACTTTTTACCATTTTATAGGACAAACCAAGCCTGTTATGTACTATGATTCCATAACTCAAAAATATTGGCACCAGTATAATGATATGGTAATAGAACAAATAGCAAAGTCTAGCTTGTTTAGAACTGAGCCAGTTAATAATGTAATTAAATTCTATAAAGAGAGAAGTGGTAATTTAATCTTTTTACGTTAGCAAGATTCTTTTGAGAAGTATGCATTCCCTGTCTTATATTTAATTAATGGAAACAACATACGACGCGATAGTCATCGGCTCCGGTATCTCCGGCGGCTGGGCAGCAAAAGAACTTTGTGAAAAGGGGCTCAAGACATTAGATCGCGCACTTGATACAGAAAAAACTCTATGAATTTTGATTAATTCTAATAACTTTATTCATAAAAGCTGAATATGTCATATTCCGATTTAAAATCTCGAATTCACAAAAAAATTGATCAAGTGAATGATATCGATTTGTTACAGCTTATTTTTGAAAAGATTTCAGAGGACGATGAGATTGATTCTGGAAGGAGTATTTGGAAGGATCTTTCTGCAGAACAACAGGAACAAATAATTCTTTCATATAACGAATCCTTTGATGAATCAAAGCTGATACCTGGGAGCAAGGTACTTAAGCATCTATGATGGAATGAAAATTCACTTTAATCCCAAGTCTGAAAATAAAATCATTCGTTTAAAGAAGTACATTTTACAAGAATGGGGAATTAGGGCTGTGGATAAATTTGATTTCGACTTATCTGAAAAATTAGAACTTTTGTATAAATATCCATCTTCAGGGATTTTAGAAGAGCCTGAAAGAGAAATCAGAAGTTTTATATTTAAAAAGCATTTAAGAGTTTTTTATAGATACACCAATGCCAAGTTAATTGTGTTCGATATATTTGATGAAAGGCAAAACCCAAATGAAAGGCCATATAATATTTAATTAATGGAAACAACATACGACGCGATAGTCATCGGCTCCGGTATCTCCGGCGGCTGGGCAGCAAAAGAACTTTGTGAAAAGGGGCTCAAGACATTAGTACTCGAGCGCGGTAGGGATGTAAAACATATCAAAGATTATCCTACTGCTACCATGGCTCCCTGGGACTTTTCATATAGAGGAGATGTAAGCAAAGACTATCTTGACAAAAATCCTTTAATAAGTAAAGCGGCTGGCTTTGGCGATGACACCAAGCATTTTTTTATACAAGATGCAGATCATCCCTATATTCAAGAGAAACCATTTGATTGGATCCGTGGGTACCAGGTGGGTGGTAAATCATTGATTTGGGGAAGAGCTACGCAAAGATGGAGTCATCACGAATTCACCGCTCCCGAGCGACATGGCTATGGCATGAAATGGCCTATCAGCTATGATGATGTGGCACCCTGGTACAGTCATGTGGAAAAATTTATCGGAGTCTGCGGTAAAAAAGACGGAATAGAAGCCATGCCCGATGGAGAGTTCTTACCACCTTTTGGGTTGAATTGTGTAGAGTCTGATTTAAGAGATAGAATAAAAAATCACTTTCCTGACCGACATATGGTAGATGCGCGATGGGCGCATATTACACAAGCCCAGCCTATTCATTTAGAACAAGGTCGTGGTAATTGCCAGGCACGCAATATGTGCATGCGGGGTTGCCCTTTTGGTGGATACTTTAGCTCTAACTCTTCTACATTGCCCTGGGCTGCCAGGACGGGTAATCTTACCATGAGGCCACACTCCGTGGTTCATTCCATTATCTACGATGAAAAAACACAAAAAGCATCAGGTGTTTTAGTGATCGATTCTTTAACTAAAGAAGAAATCATATTTAAAGCGAAAGTCATTTTTCTCAATGCATCAGCGCTAAACTCTGGTTTGATATTGTTGAATTCCAAATCAAAGACTTTCTCGCATGGGTTAGGTAATGAGCATGATATACTGGGAAGATATGTTGCTTTTCATAATTACCGCTCCGGCACCGGAGCCGATGTAAATGGTTTTGAAGATAAATATTATTATGGTCGCAATCCTACAGAGCCCATCATTGCCAATTTCAGGAATCTGGGTAAAAAAACCATGGATTTTGTGGGAGGTTATACTATTTTCAGTGGCGCTTATCGATCAAAACACCAGGATTATGATGGTCCGCAATTTGGCGAAGAATTGAAAAATCATTTAGCTCAACCCGGTGGCTGGCACTCATACATGTATATGCAGGGTGAGACAATACCCAAAGCCGCAAATCATATAAGACTTTCCGATACGGAAAAAGATCAGTGGGGAATACCTTTATTGATTACTTCTGTAGGCTATGATGAGAATGATGATAAAATGGCAAATGATTTTATGAAGGAAAGTGTGGCCATGTACGAAGCAGCAGGATACAAGAATATACATACAAATGATAATCATCAGTCACCAGGACTGGACATACATGAAATGGGTGGCTGCCGCATGGGCAATACGGAAAAAGACTCCATGCTCAATAAATGGAATCAAATGCATTTGTGTAAAAATGTATTTGTGACGGATGGGGCTTGTATGACCAGTACAGGCAATCAAAGCCCTTCTATATTGTACATGGCTTTGACAGCAAGAGCGGTGAATCATGCGGTGGAGGAATTGAATAAGAGGAATTTGTAGATATAATTTTGGATTGGACAAAAGCAAATTCAAAAGACTAGTTTCAGCGGTGTGGAAAGTCCCTTGTTGTCTTCTTTTTTTGAGTCGGCTGCAATAATTCCTTAAAACCATTTTTCATAAAAGCCAGTAGACTCTCCTTTAATTCAAAATTGTTTGAATACTTCAATGAAATACTAAACAACTTTAAAATCGCTAAATGTCCATAAAGTAAAGGTGGGTAGCTAAAATTTCCTTAATTCATTTTTTGTTGATTTAGTAAATGGTCAATATATTTGATGGTTTCATCAGCAAACTAATACTTTGATAAAATATATTTTTTCATTTGCATTTTTTCAACTCATTTATTGTTCAATATTTTCTCAATCCGATATAAAACAAAGTTATCGGCATAGTGGTGTCTATTTTCAATGGGGCTATAATGTGGAGGCATACACCAGGAGTGACATTCATTTCAAAATGAGCAATGGAGATAATTTCATTCTGCACAAAGCTATAGCACACAATAGACCTGATTATGATGCTATTTTGGAAAAACCATTCGAAATATCTATACCACAATATAATTATAGACTGGGCTTTTATTTAAACAAAGATCTAACCAGAGCACTCGAAATAAATTTTGATCATATAAAATATATTGTCCATGATGGACAACATGTTTTGGTCACGGGTAAGATTGGCGGAGAGAAGATTGATCAAGTAATGACTATAGACCCAATTTCATTTTTACATTTCGAGCATACGGATGGCGGCAATCTATTACACTTTAATTATGTTAGATTTTATAGTATTGATCCCAATAATGAAAAGGCCAGAAGGATATTAAAATTTGTATGGAAAGCTGGTGCCGGAATCAATATCCCGCGTACCGACTTTACCTGGAAAGGTGAGCGACTGAACAATAATTTTCATATTGCGGGGTATAATTTTGGAGCTGAAGGGGGTGCTCGCCTATACCCTTTTAGGAAATTATTTTTGGAAGTTACTTCCAAAGCAGGATTTGTTCATTACCTCAATGCTTTAGCAAATACTAAAGAAATGAAAGGAAATAGAGCTAGCCACCACTTTGGATACATAGAGGGCATTCTGACGATAGGGTATGATTTTTAAAACCAGACTGGCTGAAAAAGGCTCCATAAAATTGTGATAAAAGGCCTCCTTTTCAACGCTGTTGGTGGTAGTTTTATTTATGTAGCTATATAGTGCGAAATGATAGGATAGTTTACTAGCTTAGCTACATGTATATCATCCCTTCCTATTCTTTAGCGGTCCTATTCTGTTTCATCACTATGTTGTGCTGGGGCTCCTGGGCCAATACCCAAAAACTGGCAAGTAAAAAATGGCCATTCCAATTATTTTATTGGGATTATTCTTTTGGAATTTTATTGACTACCCTTTTATTGGCGTTCACCCTTGGGTCTGGCGGATCACAAGGAAGAAGCTTTTTAATAGACTTGCATCAAGCCAGCAATCCTAATCTTTGGTCAGCTTTTTTAGGAGGGATCATTTTTAATTTTGCCAATTTGTTATTGGTCATTGCTATTGATATTGCGGGTATGGCCATTGCTTTTCCGATCGGAATTGGCATTGCATTAGTACTTGGAGTGATTACTAATTATCTGGACCATCCTACTGGCAATCCTACTTTCTTATTTATAGGAATGCTTATGATCGTAGTAGCTATTCTGATAGATGCATTTGCATATAAAAGTATTTTAAAGAAAGGTGCTCAGACTCCATTAAAAGGAATTTTAATCTCCCTGCTGGCGGGTATAGCTATGGGTTTTTTTTACAAATATGTTGCAAATTCCATGACGACTAATTTCATTTCTCCAGAAGAAGGTAAATTGACTCCTTACACAGCGCTGGTAGTTTTTTCTATTGGACTATTACTTTCAAATTTTATTTTTAATACAGTAAATATGTATCATCCCTTAACCGGGCAACCAACTAATTATGCTGATTATTTTAAATTAGGTTCACCCAAGCTTCACCTGATCGGTCTACTCGGCGGTGTGATTTGGGGCATCGGAATGTCATTTAGTATTATTGCCTCTGAGCAAGCCGGACCAGCCATAGCTTATGGCCTGGGTCAGGGCGCCACCATGGTCGCTGCTTTTTGGGGCGTATTTATCTGGAAGGAGTTTAAAGAATTGCCTTTATCAAAGAAGTGGATGATACCAGCCATGTTTTCATTATTTATTTTAGGCTTAGGCCTGATCATTTATTCTAAAATAGCCTAAAATTATAAGATGAAAGATGTAGTAGTAATTGGGAGCTCCAATCAGGATATAGTGATTAAATTACCTCGTATTCCCAATGTGGGAGAGACTTTACTTGGAGGCAAGTCTAGTATGATATTTGGAGGGAAAGGTGCTAACCAGGCTGTCACAGCGGCTCGTTTGGGTGGAGATATTGCGTTTATCACAAAATTAGGTAGGGATATTTTTGGCACTAATATGCTCATTCATTTTGAAAATGAAAAATTGCCAAAGGAAT
Organism: Chitinophagales bacterium; assembly: GCA_038251405.1. Lineage (GTDB taxonomy): Bacteria > Bacteroidota > Bacteroidia > Chitinophagales > Saprospiraceae > JADJLQ01. Next base: position 51,973 of record JBBSBH010000023.1, on the reverse strand, counting down.
TTATTCTAATTGACGAGCACGAGCCTACAGGCATTGCTCAAATATTTGTTTCAGAGAAGGGTGAAAATTCTATTGCAGTAGCACCAGGTTCAAATGGTACTTTGTCCATTCCAGATCTACAACCATTTGAGGAACTGATTGCCAATGCAAAATTCATTTTGATGCAATTAGAAATACCGATTAAAACCGTGGAATTTGTTGCTCAATTTGCCAGTAAAAGCAATGCTAAAATAATAATTAATCCTGCTCCGGCCCGGCCATTAAGCGATGATCTATTGAGTAATACCTGGCTATTGACTCCGAATGAATATGAGGCAAGTATATTAACCGGAATCCAGGTAGTAGATATCAGTAGTGCTCAAGAGGCTGGAGCTATATTATTGTCAAAAGGTGTACAGCATGTAATCATTACATTAGGAGAAAATGGATCTATTTTCTGTAATCTCAAAGGATCAACCCATTTTAAATCTTTCAAAGTTAATGCTGTAGACACTACTGCTGCTGGAGATGTGTTCAATGGAGCACTGGCTGTTGCTCTTACCCGGGGAGAATCCATAATAGAGGCGATTCCATTTGCGAGTGCCGCTGCGGCTATTTCAGTGAGTAAGATGGGGGCTCAGACTTCGATACCTCATTTGGATGAAGTGAATGAGTTTTTGGTAGATAGGTTCATTTAAAAGGAATCACGATATTAAGGAGTGAAAACATGAATTTTTTTATCTGCGAATGAACTAAATCCTTTAAATTTATAAATATTTATTATTAAAAAGTAAAAGGATGTCATCTAAAGAATTGAAATCTCAAATTCATAATCTGATTGATGAAACAAATAGTATGGAATTATTACAATTGATATTTGATAAATTGGTATTTGATGAAACCACCCCAAAAGAAGCTATATGGAATACTTTATCCATAGAAAAACAGAATGAAATATTAAATGTAGCCTCTAACTCTAAAGGAGGGAAAAATTGTGTTTCAATTGACGAAATGATGAGAAATGCCAGAAATGAAAATAATAATATCTGAGTTTGCTTCTAATCAATACAAAGAAATTAGAGAATATCTGGTAATTGAAGTGGGTGAAAGTACAGCAAAGAGATTTGACCAAAAATTTTACAAATTGGAAGAATTAATTTCTGAAAATTCATTAATTGGAGTCTCTGAAGTACCAAATCTTGATATTAGAAGCGTTAATTTTACATCTAAATTGAGAGTTTTTTATAAAATAGAATACGATCAAATTATAGTCCTTCAAATTTACGATGTCAGACAAAATCCTAAGAATAGGCCATATTAAGTTATTCATTTCTTTTATCAATCCTTAAAAAATCAAAACCATGGATCAGCGCATCATCAATCTCTACGACGAATACACCCACAAGCCACTTACTCGTCAGGAGTTTATCACCAGGCTTACCACACTTGTGGGTAGTACAGCAGGTGCTATGGCTATCTTACCATTAATAGAAGTCAATTACACCGCAGCTAATATTACCAGTGCCGATGAACTATTCACAGAATATATTACTTATTCTGGTGTACCTGGAGAAATGAAAGCCTATGTGGCTCGACCCAAAGAGGAGAAGAAATATAAAACTATAATTGTAATCCATGAGAATCGAGGCCTCAATGCACATATCGAAGATGTAGCGAGAAGAGCAGCAAGCGCAGGTTATTTAGCTATCGCACCCAATGCCTTATCACCTTTGGGTAGAACATTCGCAGATGAAGATGAAGTGCGTAATGCTTTTAAAGATCTGAAGCCAGAAGATAGCATAGCCAATTTTGTTAAAGCTATTGCATACGCTAAGACCCGTAAGGATAGTAATGGCAGTGTGGGCTGTGTAGGATTTTGTTGGGGAGGAGCTATGGCCAATAACCTGGCTGTACATGCACCTGACTTAAAAGCCGCAGTTGCTTTTTACGGACGACAACCAAGTGCAGAAAATACGGCCAAGATCAAAGCTGCCATGCAATTGCATTATGGTGGGTTGGATGAAGGAGTCGATGCAGGCATTCCGGCCTATGAAGCTGCTTTAAAAGCAAATAATATCAAGTACGAAATATATATGTATGAAGGCGCGCAACATGCCTTTCACAATGATACCGCCCCTACCCGGTACAACGAAGCCGCTGCTAAACTAGCCTGGAGCCGGACGCTGGAATTTTTCGGAAAGTATCTGTAGACTACAATTTGGCAAGAGATTTGTAATAAGTATACCAACTAAATGATTATTTTTGCTACCATGAAAAATTATTCAATTCATTCTCATCATCATTTGCACATAGCAAATGGGTAGAGGTATGTCTTGAATGAACTAAAAATATAAAACAGGGCTTGCCGATACCGGTGAGCCTTTTTTATTTAATACATAGCTCAAAATGAATCGATTAAATATAGCTGTTCAAAAATCAGGGCGCATGCACGAAGATTGTATTGCACTCCTTAAAGATTGTGGACTTAAAATTGAATCTGGAACGGATCAATTAAAGACCAGCGCCGTTGGCTTTCCCATGGATGTACTTTATTTACGAAACGGTGATATACCGGAATATTTACAAGATGGTGTCGCCGATATCGCCATTTTAGGTGAAAATACGGTCCATGAAAAAGGAAGCGATATAAATAGATTAATGGATTTGGGGTTTTCTAAGTGCAGACTTTCGTTAGCTGTGCCCCAAAATACAGAGTATAATGATGTCCGTTATTTCGAAGGTAAAAGAATTGCAACCTCTTATCCCAATACATTGAGATCATTCCTGTCTTCAAAGAATGTACATGCAGAGATACATGTGATCTCAGGAAGTGTGGAGATAGCACCCAATATAGGCTTGGCTGAAGGCATTTGTGATTTAGTGAGCTCGGGTAATACTTTGTTTCAGAATAAATTGGAAGAGAAAGATGTCTTATTAAAGTCACAGGCATGCTTGTATGCAAATAAAAACTTGTCCGAGGAAAAACAAAAATTGGTGGGTCAATTACTTTTTAGAATAAAGTCAATACTGGACGCCAGGCGAAATAAATATGTATTATTAAATGCACCCAAAGCTTCCATTGATAAAATTATTAGTATACTTCCCGGAATGAAAAGCCCTACCGTATTACCGCTGGCATTAGAGGGTTGGTATTCGATTCATTCAGTGATACCGGAGCAAAGATTTTGGGAAATAATTGGAGCATTGAAAGAAGCTGGTGCTGAAGGCATACTTGTAATCCCTATAGAAAAAATGGTCAACTAGTCATGAAGATTTTTATCGAACCTAAAAGAAATTCCTGGGATGAATTAGTTATTCGACCTTCTGGAAATGATGAACTTCAGGATACTCAGGTTCAAAGCATTTTGGACCAGGTTAAGAAAAACGGAGATCAGGCACTGAAATTATTCACTGAGAAATTTGATGGAGTCTCTTTAAAAACATTCATTGTATCTGATCATGAAAAAGAAGAAGCGGGTAGAAATATGGATGAACCCCTAAAGCAAGCCATTCAAATTGCAAAGCAGAATATTCAATCCTTCCATAAAGCGCAGGTATCAAAAAAAGTCTTTGTAGAAACAATGCCGGGGGTGGAGTGTTGGCAAGAAACCAGGCCTATTGAAAAGATTGGTATTTATATTCCTGGAGGGTCAGCTCCTTTGTTCTCCACTGTATTGATGTTGGCTATTCCTGCTAAAATAGCGGGTTGCAAAGAAATCGTTTTATGTAGCCCACCAAATGCTTTTGGAAAAATAAATGATACTATTTTGTATGCAGCTGAGTTATGCGGGGTAACCAAATTATATAAAGTTGGAGGAGCACAAGCTATCGCTGCCATGGCCTATGGTACCAAAGAGATTCCCCAAGTGGTTAAGATATTTGGTCCTGGAAACAGCTTTGTAACATTAGCGAAAATGAAAGTCCAGGAACAAGGTGTTGCCATTGATATGCCTGCTGGACCTTCAGAAGTATTGATACTAGCTGATGAAAATGCTGATGCAGAATTTATTGCCATCGATTTATTATCTCAAGCAGAACATGGTGCTGATAGCCAGGTAGTATTGGTTGCAAATACAAAGGAAATTATTGATAGGGTGTTAGTAGAAATTGGAAACCAGTTAAAAGAGCTTCCACGTAGGGAACTTGCATCCAGGGCATTAGAGAATAGCCTTGGAATAGTGCTTGCTAAGGTAGGGGACCAAATAGATTTCATTAATGCATATGCTCCTGAGCATTTAATTATCAATCATCAGGATGCTGATCGAATAACAAAAAGCATCGTCAATGCCGGTTCCGTTTTTATTGGTGCTTATTCTCCTGAATCTATTGGGGATTATGCTTCAGGCACCAATCACACGTTACCTACCAGTGCATTTGCTAAAGCATACAGTGGGGTGAATATGGATTCCTTTACCAAAAAGATCACTTATCAACGGCTTACCAAAGAAGGCTTGCAATTGATAGGTCCTTATGTAGAAATAATGGCAGAAGCAGAGCAATTGATGGCCCATAAACTCGCAGTGACAAAACGATTGCAAAAACTCAAAGGCAAATAGTATGGATATTGAAAAATTAGTCAGACCCAATATTCTAAAATTGAAGCCCTATTCCTCCGCCAGGCATGAATTTACCGGCAAAGGGGAGGTGTTTCTTGATGCCAATGAAAACCCATTCGAATCTTCCGTCAATAGATATCCTGATCCATTGCAATGGCCTATAAAAGGAGCCTTGAGTACAATAAAAAAAGTATCTCCGGATAGCATATTTCTTGGGAATGGTAGTGATGAATCAATCGATCTTATCATTCGTATTTTTTGTGAGCCGGCAAAAGATGAAATAATGGTATTGCCTCCTACATATGGGATGTATCAGGTATCTGCTGACATTGCCGATGTATCCGTAAAAAAAATACCACTGAAGGATTTCTTCCAGCCAGACCTTGATAAAATTTCAAGGGAATCCAGTGAATTTACTAAAGTACTATTTCTGTGTAGCCCCAATAATCCCACAGGGAATGTAATTAATAGAGATGCAATAGTTCATTTACTTGAAACTTTTCGTGGAATAGTGGTAATAGATGAGGCTTATATTGATTTTTGTCCGGAGAAAACATGTGTTGATTTAATAGAAAAGTATCCCCGGTTAATTATCATGCAGACACTATCTAAAGCCTGGGGAATGGCTGCCATTCGGCTTGGAATGGCTATTTCCTCTAAAGAAATAATCAGTTTATTCAACAAAGTTAAAGCTCCTTACAATATAAATATCCTCACTCAACGGTATTCCCTTGATCGGTTATTAAGGCAAGATGAAATGTTGACACAGGTAAAAATGTTGAATGATGAAAAGGAAAGATTATTTCGGGAGCTGCCAAAATTGCACGCTGTACTCCATGTGTATCCTTCTGATGCCAATTATATCCTTACTAAAATGAAAGATGCAGATCAGGCTTACAGGAAATTAGTTGAAAATGGAGTAGTAGTGAGAAATAGATCCAAAGAACCCGGGTGTGAAAATTGCCTTCGTATTACGGTGGGCACTAAATTAGAAAATGATGTTTTGTTAAACGCACTCTCAACATTGAATTGAATGAAGAAAGTATTATTTATAGATAGAGATGGTACATTAATAGTTGAGCCACAGGACAATTTTCAAATAGATTCGCTGGAGAAATTGGAGTTCATTCCAGGTGTATTTACTTATTTAGGTAAAATCGCGGCCCAATTAAATTATGAATTAGTAATAGTTACCAATCAGGACGGCCTTGGGACGGATTCATTCCCCGATATCGATTTCTGGCCGGCACAGAATAAAATGATCCAGGCTTTTGAAAATGAAAATATCAGTTTTTCAGATGTATTCATAGATCCAAGTTTTGAACACGAAGGAAAAAGCACCAGAAAGCCGGGTACAGGCATGTTGAAAAAATATTTTTCTACTGAGTATGATATGGCCAATAGCTTTGTTATAGGTGATAGACTTACTGATGTAAAGCTAGCCGAGAATCTTGGTGCTAAAGCCATTTTATTCAATGAAAAAATGGAAGCTACGAGTGGTGCAATAAAATTACAAACAAGTTTGTGGAAAAAAATATATGAATTTCTTCGTGTAGAGAATAGGGTAGTAGACCACGTGCGAAATACCGTGGAAACGAAAATCAGTATCAGGTTAGACCTTGATGGCAAAGGCGAATCGCATATAGAAACAGGGATAGGATTCTTTGATCATATGCTGGAACAAATTGCCCGGCATGGTGAGTTAGATTTGAACATTACTTGTGAGGGTGATCTCCATATAGATGAACATCACAGCATAGAAGATACAGGCATTGCCTTGGGCGAAGCCATGGCCTTAGCTCTTGGAAATAAGAGAGGCATTGAGCGCTATGCTTTTCATCTTCCCATGGATGAAGCTGACGCAGAAGTATTAATGGATTTTGGAGGGCGAGCCTGGTTGGTTTGGGAAGCCACGTTTACTAGAGAAAAGATTGGTGATATGCCCACTGAAATGTTTCACCATTTTTTTAAATCATTTAGTGATGCATCCAAATGTAACCTTCATATTCGTGTGCGGGGAGAAAACGAACATCACAAAATTGAAGCCATTTTTAAAGCATTTGCCAAATGCATAAAACAAGCAAAGCACCGAAATCCTGATTCTGATATGTTACCTTCAACTAAAGGAATGTTATGAGGCAGACTGTGGCTGTAATAGACTATAATGCAGGCAATGTACAATCTGTAATGTTTGCCTTGGAAAGATACCCTGTACTTGCTACTCTGACGAGTGATCATGCGGTGATAGCGGCAGCTGATAAAGTATTGTTTCCAGGGGTAGGGGAGGCTTCTACTACCATGAAATTTTTAAAGGATCGAAATCTCCACCATTTGATTCCTTCATTGAAGCAACCTGTACTGGGGATTTGCCTGGGATTACAATTGATGTGCACCCACTCTGAAGAGAATAATACGGATTGCTTACATATACTTCCAGTACAAGTAAAGAAGTTTGATTCTTCCACGGGACTTAAAGTACCTCATATGGGCTGGAATCAAATAGAATTAAAATCTAATTCCTGGATAGATCATTCATTGGATAATCAATATGTATACTTTGTACATAGTTATTACGCTGAATTGAATGAATATACTATTGCGTCTACGCACTATGGTTTGCCATTTAGCTCTATCATACAAAAAGATAATTTTTATGCTACCCAATTTCATGTAGAAAAATCAGGGCTGGTAGGCCTGAAAATTCTAGAGTCTTTCCTTAATCTAAAATTGTAAATCTCAAAACCCTAAATTTTAAAATGCTTGTATTTCCTGCTATCGATTTAATTAATGGTAAATGCGTGCGACTTGCTGAGGGTGATTTTGCTCAAATAAAAGAATATAGCGCTGATCCAATTGATATTGCCAAAAAATATGAAGATGCAGGACTTACTCATTTGCATGTAGTAGATCTTGATGGAGCCAGGAATAAAAAAGTCTCTCAATATAAAATACTGGAAGAGATTGTTTCAAAGACTACTTTGCGCGTTGATTTTGGTGGTGGCATTCAATCAGATGACGATCTTAAAATTGTTTTTGAATCAGGAGCAAAGCAAGCCAACATAGGGAGCCTGGCAGTCGCTTCTCCGGAAAAATTTGAAATCTGGCTTGAAACGCATGGATTCGAAAAAATAATTCTGGCAGCTGATGTAAGAAATAAAATGATGGCAGCTCATGCCTGGAAAGAAACAAGCTCTATGCATTTAAATGATTTGGTCGATCGGTTTCTATTAAAAGGATTGAAATATTTGACCTGCACTGATATTAGTAAAGATGGGATGCTGCAGGGCGCAAATCAAGATTTATATTTCGAGCTATCCATTAAATACCCATCACTATGTATTACAGCCAGCGGAGGTGTACATCAGATAGAGGATCTGCAAAAACTTAAAGAAATTAATAGCTATGGTGTAATTGTTGGCAAAGCTATTTACGAAAACAAAGTTTCATTACAAGATTTGTATTTTATTCAAAACAACTAATCTGATGCTTGCAAAGAGAATCATAGCATGTCTTGATATTAAAGACGGAAGAACTGTAAAAGGGATCAATTTTTTGGGATTGCAAGATGCAGGTGATCCTGTGGACTTGGGTAAAATTTATAGTGATCAAGGTATAGATGAATTAGTTTTTCTGGATATTACGGCGACTCATGAGAAAAGAAGGACTTTGAGTGAACTTGCCAAAGCAGTGGCATCGCAGATTAATATTCCATTTACTATTGGTGGTGGAATTACCTCCCTGGAAGATGCACGGGTCTTACTAGAATCTGGTGCCGATAAAATTTCAATCAATTCTGCCGCAGTGAAAAATCCACAATTAATAAAACAGCTTGCCCTTGAATTCGGCTCTCAATTTGTAGTGGTTGCCGTTGATGGGAGATCCTCTCCATCATTAGGGTGGGAAGTCTACATCTCAGGCGGTCGAATTCCGACAGGCATTCATATGTATGACTGGATAAATAAGGTAACCGATATGGGCGCCGGGGAGATATTATTTACATCGATGGACCATGATGGAGTCAAAACCGGATTTGCTGTCGATGCTCTGCGACATATTTCAAATATGATACCTATACCAGTCATTGCAAGCGGTGGAGCAGGTACCAAAGAACATTTCTATGATGTATTCACAAAAGGTAATGCAGATGCAGCTTTGGCGGCAAGTATTTTTCATTATAAGGAAATGGCTATCCATGATTTGAAAAATTATTTATGTGAAAGAGGAATACCAATCAGACTTTAGTTATTTTCAACTCGAATTTATTTCACTCAAAAGCCTTTTTCATTTTGAACAAATCAATTTCTAAAGTAATAGCCGCTTCTGCTGTTGGTACGTTGATCGAATGGTATGATTTTTACATATTCGGTAGCCTGGCGGTATTGATTGGGAGGAATCTATTTCCGCCTGATGCCGGCGCATCTGCTTTGATTAATACATTAGCCATTTTTGCTGCTGGATTTTTAGTAAGACCTTTTGGTGCACTGGTATTTGGGCGAATAGGCGATTTGGTAGGAAGAAAATATACATTTTTGCTTACGCTGGTTTTGATGGGTCTTTCTACTTTTTTAATAGGCCTTATACCAGGATATAGGTCATGGGGATATGCATCTCCTATATGTGTGCTGATATTGCGATTGGTACAGGGATTGGCTTTAGGTGGAGAGTATGGTGGAGCAGCTACCTATGTTGCTGAACATTCACCTGATGATAAAAGAGGATTTTATACCAGTTGGATTCAAACCACTGCCACTCTGGGATTGTTTTTATCATTAGGTGTAATTGTCTGGCTGCGATTAGCATTAGGTGTTACCGAGTTTAACGATTGGGGTTGGCGCATTCCATTTTTGCTATCTGCTTTATTAGTAATTATTTCTGTCTATATAAGAATGAAAATGGCGGAATCACCTGCTTTTGAAAAAATCAGGGAGGAAGGATCTATTTCTATAAATCCTATAAAAGAAAGTTTTAGCCACAAATTAAATTTTAAAATGGTGCTGTTAGCATTATTCGGGGCAGTAATGGGTCAGGGTGTAGTTTGGTATACAGGTCAGTTTTATGCACAATCTTTTTTAGAAAATACTTGCCAAATCGATTTTAATCAAAGTCGTTATATACTTATCATAGCCATCGCTTTGGCCACACCATTTTTTGTTTTCTGGGGATGGCTCAGTGATAAGGTTGGTAGAAAATGGATTATGCTGGCAGGTATGTTTTTAGCGGTACTTACTTACCGGCCTATATTTAAATACTTTTACCAAAAAACAGATACAAACTTGCTTTTAATTCAAGACGCTCAATCTGCTGAAGTACTGCCATTTGTACAAACTTTGTCTTCCAAAGGTGATACCCTGTATATCAATCAAAGCAGGATAACCACAGTGAAAGGATTTACTTTTAAAAAGACGAGAACCGATACTATATTTAAAAACTCAACGATAGGAGCAAACGCGGTGGGAAAAGAAATGATCTCCGAAAAAAGGATCCCTACTGATTTATTTTGGAAATTTGTTGGTCTCGTTTTTATGCTGATCATGTATGTGACCATGGTATATGGGCCCATAGCTGCCTTCCTGGTTGAGCTTTTTCCTACTAAAATCAGATATACTTCCATGTCTTTGCCATACCATATAGGCAATGGCGTGTTTGGTGGTCTGGTGCCTTTTATTGCTACTTTGATGTCAAGTTTTCCGGGAAGTAATTATCTGTCAGGCCTGTGGTATCCAATAGGTGTCGCTTCAGTTTGCTTAATTATTGGAGCATTATATTTAAAAAATAAAATAAATAGTGGACAAATAGATTAATAAACTAACTATGTTATTAACAACAACTAATCATATTGAAGACCATCCTGTAAAGCATTATTTAGGATTAGTGACAGGAGATGCAGTCATTGGAGCAAATATTTTTAAAGATATTAGTGCTGCTATTCGTGATTTTATAGGTGGAAGATCCTCCGCCTATGAAAGGGTCTTAGGTGAAGCTAAGGCCATCGCTGAATCAGAGATGGTGCAGAAGGCAATGGCCATGGGTGCCAATGCCGTTATTGGAATTGATTTTGACTACGAAGTAATGGGAAAAGGAACAATGCTCATGGTTTCAATGACGGGAACAGCAGTGATTATAGACGGTCACGAATATGCTTAATTAAATGGATGAAGACAAATATTAGTCATATAAAGTTTGATGCCATTACCGGCCTTATTCCAGCTATTGTTCAAGACCACTTGACAGGCAAAGTACTTATGCTTGGGTATATGAATGGTGAAGCTATCAAGCACACGCTCGATTCCCAAAAAGTAACTTTTTACAGCCGAAGTAAAGAAAGGTTATGGACTAAAGGGGAGACCAGCGGAAATTTTCTGGAATTTGTAAGCATGGCTACAGATTGTGATGAGGATACCCTTCTGATCAAAGCTAATCCCACAGGCCCTACTTGTCATGAGGGATATGATACCTGTTTCCAGGAAGAAAACAAATCTTCAGCCCATTTTATTTCGGAGCTGGAACAAATCATCATAGAAAGAAAAAATAATCCTGTACAAGGGTCTTATACTACTAGTTTGTTTAATTCAGGCATTCAAAAAATAGCTCAAAAAGTGGGCGAAGAAGCCGTAGAGACCATTCTGGAAGCTCAAAGTAATGATGATCAGGCATTAGTATATGAAGCCAGTGATATGATCTATCATCTATTAGTATTACTTCAGGCGAAGGGCCTCAGCTGGAATGATGTGACGGCTCAATTGGTAAAAAAACATCTGAAGAAAAAACCAGACTAAAATCTATCTCCTTCGGCCTTGATTTCTACTATTTCGATCGTTATACCTTCTGTTATTGTTCCGGTTATTATTACTGCGATATCTACCGGTTTTTATTGGCCTGGGCTCTGAGCTGGCAGGTTGCAGACTTACGCCTTTTCCTTTTCTACTCAATACATCGAGCGATGTCTCACTTTCTATTTTCAATTTTCCTTTTGATAGAGCTACCAAATCTTTCATGATGCCTTCATCAGACACATAATGATCTTTATTCCATGTTTTATAAGCCATTTTCATGTACGAACCAATGAGAGAGATCATGTAATTTTTCTTTGGTCCATCTTCCATTAAAGCAGCTCGTTCGATTAATTTCCTGACATGATTGCCATATTGTCTGTATTTTTCATTATATTCAGGGTATTCAATTCGGCTAGGTTTAACCGGGCCCGATTCTGAATCATATTTTATTCCTTCATTAGATAGTACATCTATATTGTATTCAGCTATGGCAAAGAAATGCTTCCACACCCGGGGCCTTATATCATTCCCATTTTTTGGTGAAGGAGAAAGCTGCACCATTAAATTAGCAATTGCATTCGCATATTTTTGTCGTTTTACAGGATCCTCCTCCGTGCGGATGGTGCGAATCATTTCCTGTACATTTCGTCCATATTCAGGGAATACTAATTGATCCTGATTGGAATTGTATTGCATTTTCAATAGAAAAAGTATTTAATAAAGTGTATAACTAATTTTCAATTTCACCGGGTGATCTGCATTTTGAGGTCCTGCAAGCACTACTCTGGATAACGTGGTAGCCGTTGGAAATACCTGATTTAAAGCCGTAGGGGCTATGCCAATATACACTTCAGATTTTTCAACACCAGCCAGTATTCTCTGTACATGATTTGATAGATTAAAGATATAGGATCTTACAATTACTCCGTTTACTTCTCTGGTAAATAAAGCACCTCCCAAAAATCCGTAGGTAGATTGACCTGCCTGATCAGAGATAAAATAATCGTATCCCAGGCTATCCCTTCTATATAAAGCCAATTGAGGTGCCGGAGAATATACCGAGATATCGTCACCTGGTAACTCAACTACAGTGAACTCCATTTCTGCTTTGTTGACAATAGAATGGGCATCTAGTTTTAGATTGGGAAATTCAATCTTAGCTTTCAGACCTGCTAATGACTGTAAATAAATATATTGACCACCTTTTATCTTGTTATTTAATGCGTCCAGGATGGTAGGAGAAAAATTGTGTTTCCATGATGGTACTCTGGGTCCTATCGCCGGAGCAAAGTTTTCGAAGGGAAACGAATAGAGGCTACTGGTAGTATCTTTTTTTGAAACAAACTGGAGTCGGCTATAGCCAGAGCTCAAATTAAAATTCAGCATTCGCGAGTTGGGATTGGTTTGTTTTATCAAAAATCCATTCACACTTGCTAAAAATATAGAATCACTATTATAGGTCAATGAATCAATATGGAGTATACTTTCCCCATAGGACTCCGTCATGGGTATTGAAATTAAAGGATCATATAATACGGTATCGTTGCCAGGTTCCACTATCGGTACATGCATATAGATATTTGGGCGGCCCCCATACAATGATCCAATCGGGAAATTACTCGTGCTGAAATTCACATTATTTGATTTGAATGTTGCAAATCTTTCGATGTTCCCGTTCATTGGGTATACTACTATATCATGGTCGTCAATAGACTTGCCATAAGGTGCCCTTAAAGTATCAAATGCTAAATATAACCGAATAGAATCCAGCTTAGAATTTAAGTAATTTAAGTTAATAATATTAGGCCTTACAAATTGTAAATAAATACTTGCTTCCGTCTGTCCAAAAATGGGATCTTGAAAATTTCCTACAGGTAATTGATTCAAATAATGCAAATTTAATGGCGCATATACTATGACGCCGGTATCCAATATAGTAGTGGCTTCTACTTTGAATGTATCTATATACTTCAGATTGATTTCATCATCTTTTAAAAGATCAGAGCCTATTAACGAAGGATCATTGCATTGAGACAATATAGTTCCCAATAGAAGCAAGATGAGTGCACTGGTTTTAAATCTCATGTCAGTAATAACTGGCGATTGAACGATTTTATTTGAGTAAATCCTGGTAAAATTTGAGGTAAGTCTTAGTGATATCAGCCTCCGGTATAAAATCAAGTTGTGGTTTTTTTCCAAAGCCTTTTTTAGCAGTAAGAACATCTTTGGAGAGTTTTTCGCTGCCTTGAATCAAAGCATCTGTATACTTTATGGCACCTTGATGCAGTTTATAGGATTTTCCTGAGTAGAAATCTTCTAATTTCTTAGGATCAAGATTGTTAATGGATGCTTTGGTTAAGAATTTCTTATTGAAAGGCATATCAAGATCTACATCATAAAGTGAGTATATAATCTTGGCATTTCTAAAAATGGGCTCATCTTTATAGGTAGTTCGTAAGTATAAAGGAATCAATGAAGTCATCCACCCATGACAATGGATGATATCGGGAACCCATCCAAATTTCTTTACGGTTTCTATAGACCCTTTGCAATAAAAAACCATTCTGTCCAGATTGTCCTCAAATTGTTTGCCTGCCGCATCGGCAAAAATAAATTTTCTCTTGAAAAATTCTTCATTATCTAAAAAATAAACCTGCATTCTGGATCCCGGCAAAGAGGCTACTTTTATGATCAATGGAAAGTCATCATCATCTACTATGATATTCATTCCCGAAAGTCTTACTACTTCATGCAATCTATGTCTTCTTTCATTGATACTACCAAATCGGGGCATCAATACCCTTATTTCATACCCATTAGAAGATACATATTGAGTGATTAAATTCACGATTTCCGACATTACACTTTCTTCTGTGTAAGGCTTCATTTCCTGGGTAATGAATAGAATTCTTTTTTTTTCCATAAAAGGTAGAGGGTAATGTCTGTTAAAATTGGAGTACAAAGGTACGATTTCCCAAGCAATTTTTGAAAATTACATTCTATATATAAGGAATTCTAACCTTTGGCTGCCATTTTTTAACATCCAAATAGCTAATTGAAATTCATAAGAATATGAAAATTTAATGGGCTATCCACTGCATTAAATAAGCGCAAATAATGCCACCATATGTACCCACGGCATAACCTAATACAGCAAGTAATACACCCACCGGGGCCAGCCCTGGTGCGAAAGCGCTTGCTACAACAGGTGCTGATGCAGCGCCCCCTATATTAGCCATACTTCCTACAGCGACATAAAAAAATGGAGCCCGCACCAGCCTGGCAACTGATATTATTACTATGGCATGGATAGTCATCCAGATGATACCTACCGCTATCAGTCCCAGATTCTTGGCCACTTGCCCAAGATCCATCTGCATGCCAATAGTGGCTACTAAAATGTATAAAAAAATAGAAGCCCATTTCGAAGCACCAATTCCTTCTAACTCCCTGGCTCTCGTAAAAGACAAGGCTATACCTATGGCTGTGCTTATAACCACGATCCAAAAAAAGGAAGAATTTAATGCGGTGAGCTTATATTGCTCAAACCAATCTTTATGCTGATCTAAATAGGGAATGATGAAGTCAGTAAGAAAGTGTGCTAATCCTACTCCCGCAAAAGTGACACCCATTAATATTAGTAATAAGGGCATAGTGGGCTTTCGCTCTACTTTCGAGGTGAACTCATCTAATTTATATTGTAGCTCTTGTATAGCGGTATAATCTCCTTTTAACCATTTATTGATTTTTTCGTGAATACCGGCACCATATAAAACAATAGCTAACCATAAGTTGGCAACAGCAATATCGACCACCACAACAGATCCAAACAAAGTATCCGGCACTTTGAAAATCTCTTTCATTGCAGTTTGATTGGCCCCACCTCCTATCCAACTTCCGCTGATAGTAGATAGCCCCTGCCAAAGTTCGCTAGCCGGAGCAGGTAGTGATGATGGCAATATTGAAGATACTATCCAAAGGGCTATTGGGCCTCCAATAATTACGCCCAAAGTACCAGCTAAAAAAACGATCAAAGCTTTTGGTCCCAATCTCATAATCGCTTTTAAGTCGAGACTGATACAAAATAACAGGAGACTGGCTGGTAGCAAATATCTTGAAACAAATGGATACAATTTAGATGTATCGTTAGAGATAATTCCTAATGGCCAATGTAAAAGGGCCGGAATAAAGTAGCACAATAAAAGGGCCGGAACGAATTTGTAAAGTTTTACAAAAAATGGTTTTTTACTTTCAGTGGTATAAAAAATAACAGCGAGTACTGCTATTAAAATCCCAAAGGTGACTGCATCATTCTTTATTGGTAGGTAAGCTAAGGCCATTTGTTAAAGATACATATCTTGAAATATTCACCATATTGGGATAGGGAAGATATGGGTGGGTAGTATGAAAAAAAAAGCCCCACCAAGTAAATGATGAAGCTTTCTTAGCAAGGTTTGAAAGGATTTAGATTACTTTAGTTTTCTTTCTTTGATTTGTTCCACATCTACTGTAGCTACTGATTTTTCTCCTGCCATGTATACGGCAATGACATCTATACTTGCATCGGATTCCACTACCATAAATCCTTCGAATCCATGTATCAGATGGATTCCAAACTCATTGATTTGTTCACATGATAACGCAAGCACGCCATCAGGCTTTAATTCATAAGGCAAAAACCTGGAGATCTCTATTGGCCAGGCGATTTTAACCCTCAATTTTATTGGCTTGGTCCATGGATTGTGAATATTTACAATCGTTTGATAATTGCCAGGGAGGAAGGCCCTGTTTTCCAGGCTTGTTCCGGGAATACTTGACATACAAATGAATTTTGCTGCATATTGGAAAATTGGTCTCGATGGAGCTACTGCTTTGATCACAGCCGCTTTTTTAGTTGCCATTTGTTATTGATTTAAAGGGGTGAAAAAATTTGATACTATATATTAATGTAATAAGCCAATAAACTATTACAATTCTGAATGTTATTTAACATTTATGACGCAAAGTCAATAAAATTAAATATTTAACTAAGCAGCGGTTATTGTTAAATATTCGTATAAATTGTAATAAAATACTTTGTTAAAAGATTATTACTCTCTATATTGCCGTGAAACTCAATGTAAACGTTTGCGCAAACCAATGCAAATTTTGATAATTGTATGAATAAAATAAACCTTACTGATATTATGACTAGAAAATTCCTGCATTATTTAAAACTGCTCCTCGCTCTGCTTGTTTGCAGTGGAGCTTACAGCCAACAGACCATTTCTGGTTCTGTGATGGATGACAAATCTGATCCTTTGATAGGAGTAAATATCCTCATTAAAGGTACTGGAAGAGGTACTGTAACTGACATCGACGGTAAATACGCATTACAGGCCAATGCCGGCGAGGTATTGGTTTATTCAATTATCGGATTTTCTTCACAAGAAATTTCAGTTGGAACTAATCCTACTATTAATGTGATTCTTGCTGAAGGAGCGGCTTTGGATGAAATAGTTGTAGTAGGTTACAGCACTCAGAAAAAAGTAACTGTGACTGGTGCAGTAGCTGCTTTACAGGGCGATAAACTAGTTAAATCTCCCGCAGTAGACATTACTAATTCACTGGCTGGTCGATTGCCTGGATTAGTAGTAATTCAACAAAGCGGTGAACCCGGATATGATGGAGCCTCTATTTCAATACGCGGAACTAATACATTGGGTAATAGTAGCCCATTAGTTGTAATAGATGGTATTCCTGATAGAGATGGCGGTTTGGGTAGGCTCAGTCCTCAGGACATTGAGTCTATTTCAGTATTGAAAGATGCATCTGCTGCGATTTATGGAGCAAGAGCAGCGAATGGGGCTATTCTAGTAACCACCAAAAGGGGTAAGACGGGCAAGCCTACGATATCTTATGATTTTAACAAGGGCTGGTCACAGCCTACTAAAATTCCAAATATGGCGAGCGCTCCTGAGTATGCTGCCATTATGAATGAATTACCAATTTATAAAAGCATACCAGTAAATGAGTGGGGTGCAGCATCATCCGCAATAAAAACTTCTGGTACTTATGATTCTCCTACTCCCGGTGTGGCTACGCTAAATGCAAACTATAGCCCTCAGGCAGTTGCAAAATATGCTGATGGATCAGATCCATGGGGCTATCCAAATACAGATTGGTTTGGTGATGCTTTCAAAACATGGTCTCCTCAAACCCGACATAATATTCAAATTAATGGAGGAAGTGAGAGTATTAGGTATCTGGCATCTTTAGGCTATTTAAATCAGGATGCCTATTATAAAAACTCTGCGACTTTCTATAAGCAGTATAGTGGTAGAGTCAATTTGGATGCTAAAGTGAGTAATTACATTTCTGCAAATATGGGGCTTTTGGTACGTAGAGAAGATAGGAACTTCCCTACTGAATCAGCTGGATCAATTTTCCGGATGCTTATGCGTGGAAGACCTACTGAACCTGAGGTTTGGCCAAATGGAAGGCCAGGCCCTGATATTGAAAACGGCCAAAACCCTTATGTAATCACTACCAATGCCACGGGTTATAATAATAATCCAAAAGACTATGTTCAAGCTAATGGCGGAGTAGTTATTGGTAATCCCTGGATAAAGGGATTGAACCTTACTTTAAATGCGTCAGTTGATAAAACTACTGAAACTTCTAAGACCTGGCAGACTCCCTGGATGCTTTATTATTGGGATAGAGTTACATTAGGTGCTGATGGACTACCTAATTTAGTAGGTGCTGTAAGATCTAATTTTACCGACCCAAGACTTACCCAATCTTATGGAAATAAATTAAATACCAATTTGACAGGAATGTTAAGTTATGATTTCAAACTTGGGTCATCTCACAATTTTAATTTCCTGGCAGGAGCTACTCAAGAGAAATTTACCGGAGATGGCTTCTTTGCCTTCAGAAGAAATTATATTTCACCTGCGGTAGATCAATTATTTGCTGGAGGGTCTTTGGCGCAAAATACAGGTGGTAGTGCTTATGATAGGGCCAGATTGGGTTATTATGGCCGTGCACAGTACAACTATAAAGAGAAATATCTAGCAGAATTTATCTGGAGATATGATGGTTCATATATATTTCCTACTTCAGGAAGATTCGGATTCTTCCCCGGGATTTTGTTGGGCTGGAATATATCTGATGAAAGTTTTTTTAGAGTACCTGGTATCGATCACTTGAAATTAAGGGCTTCATATGGTCAAATGGGTAATGATCAAGTATTTTACAATGGTCAGTTACAGGAATATGCATATTTATCCACTTATGGATTTGGGCAATATCCTATTAATAATCAGGTAGTAACTACACTTAATGAAACAGTTTTAGCAAATCCTAGCTTTACCTGGGAGCGCGCCAATAATTATAATCTTGGTCTGGATGGTACATTCCTAAATGGGAAAATAGATGCTACATTAGAATATTTCTTAAATAGAAGAGATCAGATTTTGATTCAAAAGACAGGCTCTACCCCTGCATCCACTGGAATCAGTTCATTATTACCACCTGTAAATGCAGGTAAAGTAGATAATAGAGGATTTGAATTTAGTCTTGGATATAATGGCAAGGCGTCAAATAAACTTATATTCAGAGCTGGTCTTAATGGGGGATATGCAAAAAATAAAGTCATCTTCCTGGACGAAATTCCAAATATTCCAGACTATCAAAGACAAGAAGGTAAGCCAATTGGTGCTTATTTAGTATATAAATCAGACGGAGTATTCAAAGATCAGACTTCCATTGATGCGAATAAACTTGATTATTCCGCCGTTACTGGACAATTGATTCCAGGTGATATGAAATTTCAAGATGTAAATGGTGATGGTAAAATCAATGCTGATGACAGAGTAAGACTAAATGAAAGTATTACTCCTAAATTCAATTTTGGAGGAACCATAGACTTGAGATATCAAAATTTTGACATGAGCCTTTTATTCCAGGGAGCAACTGGAGCATCTCTCAGAGTACAAACGGAATCTGGTGATATTGGAAATTTCTTGAATTATTCTTATAATAACAGATGGTCTATAGACAACCCCAGCAGTACCGATCCTCGTTTGGCTAGTAGAGGTGATACTTATTTTACAGGGGGTAACTTTGGAAATAATACATATTACCTGTTTAGTAAAAATTATATACGTTTGAAAAATATCGAAATCGGTTACAACCTTCCCAAGAACCTGATTAATAAGTTTAAATTAGGTAACTTACGTATTTACGCTAACGGTCTCAATTTGTTTACCATTGATAAACTTGAAGTATTCGATCCGGAATCTACTAACCAGGGTGGAACGTTCTATCCTCAGGCTAGAGTAATCAATACAGGAGTAAGTGTATCATTCTAAAAATTTATTTGAAAATGAAAAATATAAAATTAATTCTCAGTGCATTTGTCCTCAGCATGCTGCTGTTTTTTGCATGTAATCAGGACTTCTTAAATACTCAGCCCCTTGATAAAATTTCGAGTGAGGCAACTTGGTCAGATGGCGCTTTAGCTACAGCATTTATATATAATGTGTATTCTTTTTTAGGATATGGTGGTTATGAAGAGCAAGGACTTGCAACCTATACGGATGAGGCTATGTTCACCCATGCTGGTAGAAATATTAATACCTGGACAGAAGGTAATGAAAGCCCTAGTAATGTAGCTTGGGTATCGTCTACCTATGAGTGGGGACGCATGTACTTGGCCATTCGGCAGGCTAATACAGCCATTGAAAGGTTACCAACATCTACTATCGCAGATAATAGCTTAAAAGATAGACTTTTAGGTGAAGCCTATTTTTTAAGAGCATATTATTATCAACAACTTCTTAGATTTTATGGTGGTGTACCTTTAATCAGCAAAGCTTATGGTTTAAATGAAGATTATACAGCAGCTAGAAATTCTTATGATGAGTGTGTTAAGTTTATCACTGATGATTTGGATAAGGCTATTACTTTATTAGCAGGGAAAACAGAGACCCCGGGTCGTGCGACTAAAGTGGCCGCTCAGGCTTTGAAAGCACGGGTATTACTTTATGCTGCCAGTGATCTTCATGATGGCCCTACTGTCAAAGTAAAAGTACCTACCATCGGAGGTAGTCCCAATCTCAAATTATTCGCCTATGAATCAGGAGATCGTACTGCCAGATGGAATGCCGCCAAAGTAGCAGCAAAAGCAGTATTGGATGCGGTATCAGGTTATAAAATGAATCTTTCAGCACCGGTTTCAGCTACTGAAGGCACTAATAATTACATCGCGTTAGCTATGGGAGGACAAAGTGCAGTGGCAGACCCTGCTGGAGCGCAAGATCTCATCTTCTATCGCACACTTTCTGCATTGTATGATGCTGAAGCAAACTGGCCCCTTGGTGGCGTAAATAATGGAATTAATAATGGACCAAATGGTTATCACAACTGGGCTGGAAATACTCCGATTCAATTATTAGTAGATGACTATGAAATGATGGATGGTACTAGATTTGACTGGAATAATCCAGCTCAAAAAGCTAGTCCATTTGATAACCGTGATCCAAGATTTTATGCTTCGGTCATGTATGATGGAGCAGGCTGGAAGCCCAGACCATCTGATGTGGCAGCTGTAGATCCTGCTAACCAGGTACAAACTGGATATTATGATGATGGTAAAGGAGGTGTGCTAAACGGTATTGATACTCGTGAATCTCCCATTGAAAACTGGAATGGAAGTAGAACTCATTACTATGTGAGGAAATTCATTGACCCAAATCCAGCTTTGCCTGATAATCAGTCTAACAGACAAGTAATTCCATGGCCTTTTATTAGAGTTGCTGAAGTGGCTTTGACTTATGCAGAGGCAGCCAATGAAACTGGTGACGATGCTGAAGCCAGAAAATGGGTTAATCTCGTTCGATTCAGAGTAGGAATGCCTGCTGTTACTGAGTCTGGTGATGCACTGAGACAAAGAATAAGGAATGAGCGTCGAATAGAATTAGCTTATGAAGAACATAGATATCATGATGCAAGAAGATGGTTAATAGCTCCTACTACTGTTGGAAGGGGTATTAAGCAGATTCGTGTGGATGCAAAATTAAAATCTGGTGTATCACCAAACGTGCCTTATCGATTCGACAAGTCTAAATACAACTATACGTATAGTGTACAGGATAATACAGAAAATGAGACCAGAAAATGGAATGACAAAATGTATTACCGTGTAATTACTAAGGATGAGATAAGCAGAAATGATAAGCTGGTTCAAAATCCGGGGTACTAATTTTTTAATCAAATAGTTAAAATCATATAAAATCTATCCCCGGCAACTGGGGATAGATTTTCTTATTTTTAGGCATTATGATCGAGATAAAAAGATTGTTTCTATTACTAGTTTTAACGATCTTTTTCGACTGTAAAAGCCATATTAATGAAGAGGAATCTGCATTAAATACAAAGAATCAGTTATTTACTTTTCTTTCTGCCCAACAAACTGGAATAGATTTTCAAAATACATTAACAGAAGCATTGAATACTAATATTTTGATGTATGAATATTTTTATAATGGTGGCGGAGTAGCGGCAGGTGATCTGAATGGTGATCAGGTGGTAGATTTGTATTTCACCTCAAACATGTCAGATAACAAACTTTATATCAATAAAGGAAATATGAAGTTTGAAGATATCACGCTCACCTGTGGTGCGGAAGGCAGGCCTGGACCATGGAAAACCGGAGTGACTATGGTAGATATAAATGGTGATGGAAGATTAGATATTTATATCTGTCATTCTGGAGCACTACCGGATGAAAAAAGAAAAAACGAGCTATTTATTAATACTGGAAATAATCCTGAGGGCAATCCCAGATTTAAAGAGTCCGCTGCGGAATATGGTCTGGATAGTCCTGCATTTTCTACCCAGGCTTATTTTTTTGATTACGATCTGGATGGTGACCTGGATATGATCTTGTTAAATCACAATCCTAAGAATCTTCCCATGCTCAATAAGGAAAGCACGGCTGAATTGTTTAAACAAAATGATGAGCTAAGGGGTACCCGATTATATCAAAATAATAATGGAAAATTTGATGATGTTACTATAAAAGCGGGTATTAACGGATCGCCATTATCCTATGGACTTGGTATAGGCATCTCGGATTTGAATGATGATGGTTGGCCTGATTTTTATGTTTCCAATGATTACAATGTACCTGACTACATTTATATTAATAAAAAGAACGCCACCTTTACCAATAAGTTGTCTGAAAGCCTTGATCATACCAGCCAGTTTTCAATGGGAAATGATATTGCCGATGTTAATAACGATGGCAGGCCAGATATTCTAACCTTAGATATGCTACCGGAAGATAATCATCGACAGAAACTTTTATTAGCTCCAGACAACTACAATAAATTTGATCTCAATGTGCGTAGCGGATTTTATTATCAAAACATGCGCAATATGCTTCAGCTCAACAATGGTGATGGCACATTTTCCGAAATTGGACAGTTAGCAGGTATATCCAGTACGGATTGGAGTTGGTCTGCTTTATTCGCAGACTTTAATGATGATGGGTATAAGGATTTGCATATTACCAATGGTTACAAGAGAGACTATACCAACCTGGATTTTATTAATTACATGGATGATTATGTAAAAACGAAAGGTCGGTTAGTACGCGAAGATGTAATGCAAATCATAGAGCAAATGCCAGCATCCAATATATCGAATTATATTTTTGAAGGGACGGGTGGTATAGCTTTTAAAAATAAAACACTTGAATGGGGACTTGAGCGACCTTCTAACAGCAATGGAGCAATTTATGCCGACCTGGACAATGATGGTGACCAGGATTTGGTAATCAATAATATTAATCAAACCGCTTTTATTTATCAAAATGAATCCAATAAAAATCCTGGCCATCATTACCTGCAAATAAAACTTATGGGTACTGCCCCAAATACTATGGGAATAGGTGCTAAAATCCAATTATTTTCAAAAGATAAAAGACAAGTGGGTGAGCAGTTTTTGGAAAGGGGATATCAATCTTCAGTATCACCTGTCATGCATTTTGGCCTTGGTGATGAGGCACAAGTAGACTCAGTAAAAATTATTTGGCCAGATCGTCGCATACAATCCTTTTTTGAGATTCATTCGAATCAACTATTGACATGTAATCAAAGCGAGGCTACCAAATCCAAACAACCACCTGTTTCAATACCAAATCTATTTAATCCAATAAATTCTCCCATAAATTTTGAACATCATCAAATAGATATTAACGATTTTGACCGCCAATATCTATTGCCATCGAAAATGTCTTATTCAGGGCCATGTATGAGTCAGGGTGATCTTAATAAGGATGGGCTGGATGATATCGTTTTTGGAGGAAGTTTAGGTCAGGCCCCCGCTATTTATTTACAAACCAGAAATGGAACATTTGCCCGTTCACTTAATACTTTCTTAGAAAAACTCACCCATTTTGAAGGTAGTCACCCATTAATTTTTGATGCTAACAACGATGGTTGGAACGATATATTAATTCCATCCTGTGGTTACCATGATTATGGTGTTCAGGATACTTCTATACAGCCTGTTCTATTAATGAATGATGGTAAAAATAATTTCGTACCAAAGCTACAATCAATTCCTATCGTAGGAACTTGCATATCTTCAGCGGTAGCAATAGATATTAATTCGGATGGATATCAGGATTTGTTTATGGGTGGTCGTCTTGTACCGGGTCGATACCCTGAAAGTCCCAATAGTTATGTCCTTATAAACGATGGCAAAGGTAATTTTACAGATAATACTTCCATTATAAATTCTTCAATAGAAAAGCTGGGCATGGTAACGGACGCACTGGCTATCGATATCAATAATGATAAAATAAAGGATTTAGTAGTAGTAGGAGAGTGGATGCCGGTTACCATATTTGTTAATCAGAAGGGACGGCTAGTGAATAAGACGAACGAATATTTTGATAAACTATTTATTGGATGGTGGAATGTCATTCACTCAACTGATCTGAACAATGATGGTAAGCCTGATTTGGTCATTGGAAATCATGGACTAAATTCTCCATTAAAAGCCAGTGAAACCACGCCACTTGAATTATACGTAAAGGATTTTGATCGTAATGGCTCTATTGATCCCTTGATGACTGCTTACATTCAAGATAAATCATATCCATTTATTACCCGGGATGAACTGGTAAAGCAACTTGCTTATTTAAAACCAAAGTACAATTCATTTAAATCATATGCAGATGCCACCATTACTGATATTTTCAAAAAAGAGGATTTACAAGATGCTCAAAAATTAATGGCAAATCATTTGGAAACCAGTTTATTTTTATCTGGTTCAGATGGAAAATTTCACTATGATTCGTTACCAATAGAAGCCCAGCTATCACCGGTATATTGTATTACTACCATGGATATTGACAAAGATGGAAAGCAAGATTTGATACTTACTGGAAATAATAGAAACTTTAAGATAAGGATAGGTCAAATGGATGCTAATCACGGGGTGCTATTAAAAAATGCAGGTAATGGTAAATTTGAAACTATGGATCAGGAAAGCACCGGATTGAAAATAAGAGGTGATGTGCGATCTTCATTGACCTTTGATAATAAAATTTTATTTGCATTAAATAATCAAAAAATACTAACCTATCAGTTAATGAAATAATGAAATTTGGAAAATTATTTGTTTTATTCTTACTAATCGACTTTTTTGCAAAAGGTTGTAAAAGTGATCCGGGCCCAATAATGATGGATCAGGAGGTAGCTAATAAATGGGCTGATATGACCTTATATATTCTTAAAAATACGCCGGCTAATTCACCCACATTTGCTTCGCGAACCCTAGGGTATATTGGCCTCACCATGTATGAATCTATTGTAAATGGTTTCCCAGAATATCAATCGGTTGCAAACCAACTAAATGGCCTGAATCGATTGCCCGGGACAGATTCTACTCAATCATATGTCTGGCCTTTGGCACTGAATGCTGCTGAAGCTAGTATATTAAAGAATATTTATGTTCAGACTTCGGATTCCAATAAATGGCGAATCGACTCCCTAGAGTTGGCTATTCTGAAAAACTATAAATCACGAAATGAAAAAAGCGCCATAAACCGTTCCATAGCTTATGGTAAATCTATTGCTGACTCCATATTTAGTTGGTCAAAAACAGATGGAGGCCATCGGGGGTATCTTCACAATTTTGATAAAGAACTAAAACATCCGGTTTTTCCAGGATCCTGGCGGCCTCCGTTATATGCCCAGTCTTTTAGTCATAATCCATTGCATCCCCACTGGGGCGAGAATAGAACTTTTCTCAAGCAAAATGCCCAAATGGATACACCCAACATGATTCGATACGATACGCTTAATACATCTGCTTATTACCATCAGTACAGAGCTGTTTACGATAAAGAGAAAACGTTGACACAAGAAGAAAAAGAGATTGCACTTTGGTGGGGAGATGATCCTGATGTTTCTATTACTCCACCTGGTCATTCCTACTACATTGCTCTTCGGGCTTTGAGAGCATCTCATGCTAATATGGTTACCTGTGCTATGACTTATGCGCGGGTGGGTATGGCAGTAGCTGATGCATTTATAAATTGTTGGAAATGGAAGTATTTATTTTTCTCTGAAAGGCCTAATACTTTTGTTCCTGAACATATTGATAATAGTTGGGAGTCTTTCTGGCCAGATCCACCTTTTCCGGCTTTTCCTTCGGGACATGCCATTCAATCTTCAGCTGCATCAGTAACTTTGATTGATATACTTGGTAATAATATAGCTATTTCAGATAGTACTAATTCTTTACGCAAACGGGATCTATTACGAAATACAGATTTTAAAACCAGGCATTTTGATTCGCTGTCACAAGTACCCATTGAAGTGGCCAATTCCAGATTTTATGGCGGTATTCATACTCCCCAGGATAATAATGTTGGCCTTGAAGAAGGTAGAAAAATTGGAAGCCATGTAAATCAACTCAATTGGAAAAAGAAGTGAAGCATTGCATGTTACTATCTTGTTTTTTGCTTTTTATAGTTGATGCATTGTCCGCGCAAACTCCTTTTGTAGATATTACAACTTCTTCAGGTATACAACACCAATTCATTGTTTACGAGGGCATGTTTGGAGGTGGAGTGTGTGTATTGGATGTCAATAATGATGGCTGGGAAGATCTTTACATTACAGGAGGTATGGCTGATGATGTATTGTATCTCAATCAGAAAAATGGAACTTTTAAAAATATATTCGAAGGATCAGGACTCACGGATACGAAACATTTTGTTACCCAGGGAGTAGTAAGTGCTGATGTAAACAAGGATGGCTGGGTAGATCTTTATATTACCACTATTACTTCCAGAGATAGTGTCAAGACTATTCCGAGGGCGATGAATCTGTTTTTTATTAATAATGGAGACAATACTTTTAGAAATGCCACAGCGGACTATAGATTAGATAAAATGATTTCTTTCTCCACAGGTGCTAGTTTTGGAGATGTAAATGCTGATGGCTTTCCGGATATGTATATTGGAAATTATTTTCATGACTTCCAGGGGGAACTCAAAGAAATTAATGATGCTACCATAGTTAACGCCAATCGCACTGCATTTGGATATTTACTAATTAATCACAAGGGGAAATATTTTTCCAACGATTTTGCAAAATACGGACTCACTCATAAAGGCTTTGGTTTTGGTGGCGTGTTTACAGATTACGATAATGATGGTGACCAGGACTTATTTGTCAATCAGGACTTTGGGTATAAAGCGATACCCGATTTTTTATTTAACAACCAATACCCAAAGAAAAAATTGCTGGATGTGAGCGAAGCAATGAATATGGATCTTAAAATTAATTCGATGGGAACAGCGGTAGGTGACTTTGACAACGATGGGGATATGGATTATTACATTACGAATATTCGATTCAATTATTTTATGGTAAATGGTGGCAAAGACAAACCATTTCAAAATAAAGCCAAGGAACTTGGGCTGGAATATTTTGCCATCAGTTGGGGGGCCAATTTTGCAGATTTCGATCAGGACGGAGATGTAGATCTTTTTGTTTCCAATGGAGATCTTAATCCCAACTGCACTCCAATGGCAGATTTTTATTTTAAAAACGAAAACGGAAAATTTTTAGAAAGCGCCAGAGCTGTGGGTTTAAATGATTACGGGATGGGTAGAGGATCTGCAACTTTTGATATGGACAATGATGGAGATCAAGACATAATTGTAGTAAATCAAAAACCGACTTTGGATTACCCGGTGAGCTCTTTTACCCGATTGTATAGAAATGATTCTGCTTCAGGCAATTGGGTAAAAGTTAAACTCTTAGGACATGGATCGGAAAGTAGAGGATTGGGTTCACGGATTGAAATCTACACCCATGGTAAAAAGCAAATCAGAGAAGTGGATGGTGGGGGCTCGAGCCATATTTCTCAAAATTCATCCATTGTGCATTTCGGTCTGGGGAACGAGAATAAAATCGATTCAATAGTGGTCAAATGGACATCCAAACCCAGCCAGGTAATTATAAATCCAGCTATTAAATCATTGGTTACTATTGAGGAGATGGTACTGCCAGGTAGCCCTCCATGGATGTATTACCTGGGTAGCCTTGTTTTTGTATTAGGCTTTTCGGCTTACCTGTTTAGAAAAAGGGCGAAGTAACATCTGTCATTTTTTTGTGTGGTTCAACCACTTTGTAGTTGTAAAAAATACATCAATAGAGCCACATTAAACCCAATTTTTGCTTCAGCTGCAAAAATTGGGTTTAAGTCAATAATAAATAAGGTATTTTGCTTCCCTCACCTTCATTGGGATAGTCATAAGGAACTTGGTTAAATCGAAGATTACCAGAAGGTTAAGAAGGCGATGGAATAAAAGGAAAAAAAGAGGTCGGAAGCGGATTCGAACCGCTGTAGAAGGTTTTGCAGACCTCTGCCTGACCGCTCGGCCACCCGACCTTTTAAAAGGAAGCGCAAAGATAGGCAAATTAATTTTAAATCTGAATGAGATAAATTTGGGATTTCTATCAATTATGGAGCGTTGAAGTCCCCTTCCAAAGCATGGCAATTCTGGTCAAATAGCAAGCCATATTGGAATGTAACTCTATGAAAGTATCCCCACTTCTTCAGGACTACCTATTCTACCTACAGGTTCCATATCAGTAAATTGTTTTTTAATCAATTTGCCAATACTTATCCAAATTTGAAAATTATAAAACCATGAATCTTTGATTAGAATCTGTAAATAGTAGGACTAGATTATTGTCTATAGCATATCTTTTTTAATGGAATAGGTTCATTTGGGGAAAATTAAATTACATTCGAGTAATCGATTACGCATGGCCGATAAAATCACTATAAAAGATATTGCAAAGGCATTGAATACCACTGCTGCTACAGTTTCAAGAGCATTGCATGATCACCCCCGAATCAGCGAAGAGATGAAGTCTCGTGTATTGACTTATGCCATGAAAAATGATTTTAAAATCAATAAAATAGCATCGTCATTAAGGTCAGGCAACTCTAATGTAATAGGTGTGCTGATTCCCAGTGCAGAGATCAATTTTTTTGGTTCTGTCGTTCATGGAATTGAAAGTATGGCCAATACCGCGGGTTACAGCGTTTTAATTTTTCAAACTAATGAAGCTAAAGAATACGAAATTAAAGGACTCGAGACTTTTTTATCCGCTCGTGTCGATGGTATTTTGGTCTCACTGGCAAAAGACACATTGGAATTTGATCATTTTATAAAGATTAAAAACCTGGGTATTCCGATAGTTTTTTTTGATAGATATTCTGATCAGCTCGGGATTTCATCTGTGATAGTGGATGATGTCAAGGGCGGCCATTTAGCTACAGTGCATTTAATTCAGCAGGGTTATAAGCATATTGCCCATATTTCCGGACCTCTCCAGATTAAAGCCTTCCAGGATCGTCTGATTGGCTATCAAAAAGCACTGGAGGAAAATGGTATAAAGTATAAATCATCCATGGTGTATACAGGTAATATCTCCATAGAGGCAGGTAGAGAAGGACTCATAGAGTTAATGAAAAAAAATAAAACGGTCGATGCGGTATTTGCTGTTGAGGATTTTACTGCACTGGGGGTTCTAAAAGAGGTGAAAGTAAGGGGTATAAAAGTGCCAGAGGAATTTGGACTTATCGGGTTTGCAAATGAAAAATTTGATGAGCACCTTACACCAAGCCTTTCCTCTATTGATCAACAGACAGTAAAAATGGGTCAGGAAGCTTTTAATTTAATACTGGATCAAATAAAAGATAAGAAATCAAAAATACCCATGCAATTGAAAACCGTTCAACTGGTGCCCATTCCATTCTTTAGAGAATCTTCTGCCAGGAAATAAAATAATTCTTAAACATATTCACCTTCTAATAAATCAATCAAACAATTCTTTCATATCTTTCTAACCTTAAATCTTACTATGAATATTTCTACCATTGACCTCATTGTTTTTGGCCTGTATGTACTTGGAATTATTTCCCTGGGATTATGGGTCTCAAGAAGTAAAAAAGGTCATACCAAAGATTCACAAGATTATTTTTTGGCCGGTCGGAATTTGCCCTGGTGGGCAATTGGCTCATCATTGATTGCAGCTAATATCTCGGCTGAGCAGTTTATCGGGATGTCAGGATCAGGGTTTGCTATAGGTCTCGCAATAGCATCTTATGAATGGATGGCTGCTGCTACGCTTCTTATTGTGGCAAAATTTTTTCTTCCTATTTATATTAAAAAAGGAATCTATACTATGCCGGGATTTTTAGAGCAACGATATGATAAAAGAGTTCGAACGAGTCTTGCGATTTTCTGGACTTTATTGATAGTATTTGTAAATCTTACTACTGTATTATATCTCGCCTCCCTTGCGCTGGGAGGGGTCATGAATATTCCTTTTGGATGGGCGGTGGCCGGATTGGCCGCATTTGCAGCCATTTATAGTCTATATGGTGGGATGCAGGCAGTAGCCTGGACCGATGTGATTCAGGTAACCGTATTAGTTATCGGGGGCTTGATTACTTCTTATCTTGCATTGACCCACCTTGGAGCAGGCAATGGACTTATGCAGGGTATAAACCAACTCATTGCAGATGTTCCTGAAAAATTCCAAATGATTCTTTCTAAGGACAATCCCAATTATAAAGAGTTACCAGGCCTTACCGTTTTATTAGGAGGACTTTGGATAGCTAATCTGTATTACTGGGGTTGTAATCAATATATTATTCAGGGAAGTCTTGCAGCAAAAAATATTGGAGAAGCGCAGAAAGGATTAGTATTTGCTGCTTATCTTAAAATGCTTTTACCCTTGATAGTGGTCATTCCTGGTATAGTAGCGTATTCTATGCATGCAGATTTAGCCAAACCAGATGAAGCCTATCCCTGGGTAATGAATAGATTTGTACCTATCGGAATTAAAGGACTGGCATTAGCTGCTTTGGTGGCTGCCGCCGCTTCTTCACTAAGCGCCATGGCCAATAGTGTGAGTACTATTTTTACTATGGATATTTATAAACCGTGGATCAATAAAAATGCCTCTGAGGCGAATCTGGTAAAGACAGGTAGGTTAGCTGCGGGTACGGCATTTATAATCGCTATCCTCATTGCTCCTCTGTTACAAAACTTATCTCAGGCATTCCAATTTATTCAGAAGTATACCGGCTTTGTAAGCCCCGGTGTTTTTGCAATATTCTTGTTTGGTTTGTTCTGGAAAAGAACTACAGCCAATGCCGCATTAATGGCCGCCATTATCACTATTCCTTTATCTGCATTTATAGACAAAGCATTTCCAACTATTCCTTTTTTAGATCAAATGGGCATTTGTTTTTTGATCATCTCAGGTCTTATTATTGCTTTTTCCATGATAGAGTCAAAAGTAGATAATCCAAAAGCAGTAGATCTGTCTTCTATAGATTTTAAAACCAGCCGCAGTTTCAATATAGGAGCAGTAGGAGTTATTATTTTGTTGATCATTTTGTATTGGAGATTCTGGTGAAAAATAAATCAAGGGATATTTTTACAGAGATTTTTAATAGGCAACCAGAAATCTCTATCCATTCGCCAGGTAGAATAAATCTCATTGGTGAGCATATAGATTATTATGGGGGATTTGTAATGCCCGCCGCGATAGACCGGTATATAGGTTTGAGTATTGGAAAGACACTTGCGGAATCTTGTTCAGTTTATTCTGCCGCTTATCATGAAAAATATTCTATAGATATTAGTGGAGTTGAGCAACCTATACGGGCACCGTGGGTCCGCTATTTCACCATGGGATTGAATGTTTTAGCGGAAAGTGGATTCCACACCCGGGCATTTAACTTAACTATTGATAGTGATTTGCCCACTGGTGCCGGACTATCTTCGTCGGCAGCTTTATTAACTGGTTTTATAGAAATATTATCTGTGTTAAATAAGTGGTCGATGGCAAGAGAAAAGATTGCTTTGCTAGCTCAAACGATTGAACATAGATTGGGTACACCATGCGGATTGATGGATCAATATGCCAGCCTGTTTGGAAAAAAGGATTGTTTCATTTTATTGGATTGCGCAAATTTAAAATATAGAGAAATACATGTCAGGCTGGGAGATTACAGGCTAAGATTATATAATACTAAAGTGCATCATGAACTTACAGATGGAGGATATTCAAGCAGGCGTAAGCAAGGCGAAGCAGCTTTAGAAGAATTAAAATCATTCTACTCTAAAGGTGGAAGCTATAGGGATTTTACCATGTCAGAACTGGATCAAATGCCGATATTTGATCCAATACAATACAAGCGGGCAAAGCACGCCATCACAGAACACCAACGCGTACATGAATTTGCACACGCTGTAGATAAAAATAATTTTGAGACTGCAGGCAGCTTACTATATGCCACACATCAAAGTTTGAAAGACGACTATGAAGTTTCCTGCGTGGAAGCTGACCATATAGTAGAAATAGCAAAGCTGGAGGGCATTGCTGGTGCCCGAATGATGGGTGGTGGTTTTGGTGGTTGCGTGCTTTGTTTGATGGATAAAAAATATGAAGAGCCATTCAATCATCATTTATTTAAATCTTATAGAAAGCGATTTGGATTCGATCCCGAATTAATTGAGTTTGAATTGGGTGAAAGAGAGATTTATTTATAGTATTCTTTTGTATGGCTTAGAAGAGTCTTGTCAAATTTAGACGGATTGATTAATTGTTTTTTGGATCTAAAAACAAAGTTGATAGGATACTAATTTTCCACAATGAATATTTAAACGCACCATTTCATATATGATATTAAATAATACATAAATATCTAATAATGTATGAATAATAACTAAATTATTTGTAATCAATATTTTTGGCCAGCTCGATATATTTGCAATAAAAAGTATGAGCATGCTCCATTTAGTCTTTGCTTTTTTTATTTCGATCAATTTATAATAGTCATTGATCAACGTTAGAACAAACCATTTTATCCTATTATCCGTTTATAACAATAGAATGAAGAGTAAACTTTTTAAGTGGTTTTTTTTTCTTATTACTTGCATGGCTTGTTCAAAGGACCATTCTTCATTTAAAAGCAGTGGTGAGATCATTGGCTTGGATTATCGAAAATGTGCTTGCTGGGGTGATAAATGTGGGTGTTGCGGTAATTGGGTAATCAAGATTGAAGAATCTTCTTATTTATTTAAAAATCTCCCTATCAGTCCCAAGTTGGATTTGAGTGATCCATTACAAAAATTTCCAATTCCTATCTTTTTAGATTGGAAAAAAGATCCTGATAGTTGCGCGGCCAATTGGGGATATATTATTATAGATCGATTTGCTTTGAAATAGGTTTAGGTATTTATCAGTCATGATTTAGAATACAAATTTCAAGAATTAGGGTATCCAGACTTGATCTGCATTAAAAATACCACAGGAATATAAAATAGTTAGTTAATGGGACTTTAGTTGGTTATTCAAAACAGAAGGATCAATTTTTTGTACCTTTTATTTTTTCAAATGGCTAAGGGAAATTATTTTTTTAGTCAATTCCTGGGCTAGACTCTCAAGATTAATATGGAGTTGATTTTTATTCACATCGATGATTTTCGATTTATCTGAGGGAAGATTTTTATAACCATGCAACGCTCCCAAAATGCCACCGGCAATAGCGGAGGTAGTATCATTATCTCTTCCATAATTAACTAGAAATTCCATTGTTTTTTGGAAATCGAAATCAGTAAATATCATGGCTGTCATTACCTGCAAGTAAATTTCTCCCGCATGAAATGGCATGTCTTGCTGGTGTTTATCTAAAAGGTGAAAAGCCGCTTCTAAAATATCAATACTATCCTGTTTAGCTATTTTGCTAATGTTTTTAGCTTCCTGTACAATGCGAAAAGCAGTACGACCTACTAATCTACTCTTAAAAAAACCTTCCGGATCCAATGATCTGGCAGTAGCTAAAAGATCGTTCGAATTGGCATTTTTAGGCATTCCAACTGCGGTTAGAGCCGCTGCCAAAGCAGATATATCCCTGGCATATCCAATATCATATATCCCAATTTCATACATGTTATTATAGGCGGCTTCCGGATCACCTGGATAAAAAGCCCCAATAGCAGGAGCTATCAATAAACCAGCACAGACCATTTCACCTCCATAAAATTTATTTAGGTTTTTATTAAACTTAACGATATCGTTTTCGACATATGGCTTTGCGACCTTAGCCCATTCTTGTAGCCAGGCCACCTTTAAGGTATTGTCCTCATATGGTTCAGGGTCGAAAGATTTTATTTTACTATACTGGTCTATAGCATTTTGGTACCTTGATAATATCGCTTCTGCAAATCCCTTGGCTGTCAGTGTTTTGGTATTCTGCTTTATCAGATAATTATAAGTAAGCTCTTTCCACCTGGTATCATCGGTAGTACCTCCTGCGGGTAGATTCCATTTCCAGGGTCCTTCGGCCGAAGCTTCTCTTATCATGGAATCAAGATTAGTGACATAGCCATATTCTGATTTTATATTGGCTCGGCTCCACATTTCCGTAGGGGCACCCATCGCATCTCCTAATGCGGATCCTACCAAAGAGCCCAATACTTTATCATAAAGTTCTTCTTCTGTAAGATTGAGATTGGCTACTGGTTTACTCCCAAATACAATTGGATGATCTTTGCTGCCGCAAGCAAAAAATCCAAAAAAAAGCAGACTACAAAATATTAATTTCAATTGGAATCAGTTGGTTGACCTTTTAAAACTAACGATTTTGCCATTTCTGCCAGTCTATTTTTTAATTTGAGATCTTTACTCATAGGTAATTGGGCGATTCCGATCAACCTTCTCAATATCTCTATACCCATATATTTATTGAGCAATAGCTCATCAATAGATCGGTATGACTGGTATAATTCCTTGCAGGTTTGTATTAGTTTCTGGTCGACATCAGATAAATACAAATGGGCGAGCATAACTCCTAAATCAAACTCAGCATCACCCTTAAAAGCAAACTCAGGGTCAATAATTTTTAGTTGACCCGAATCAAGCTTTAGCCAACTCCCCGGATAAAAATCGCCATGCAATAGAATAGGTCCTGATTGAAGGTATTGTTCACCAAGATCGATAGCGGCTTGCCTTAGCTCATCATTAATTTTATATTTCATAGACCAGGTCTGCAGCCCTTCTTGCACCGTATCGAGATCAAATCCGTTTTCTTTTAAAAAGGGAAAAATAAATATATGCTCATGATTTAGAGCCTTCATTTCAGAATTGTCTGGGAATGTGGGTATTTCCAATCTATGCAACTGATTTAAATATATTACTAAATCGTTAATATCATTTTTCGATAAGATTTCATGATGAGCATAGATACCCATAAAATCAGAGCCAAAGCCCAGATCTTCCATAGCCAAAGAATAGTTTATGGGATCAAAACCTAAAATCCTGGGGCTATATGATTTTAATACCTGATTGCTATTAATGGTTTCATAAAAAGCTTTCTCTACGAGGATTCTATTTATTGGTGCTGCTATTTGAGGATATTTGTTTACATAAGGTCGGGATTGTTTAACGATAATATTACCATGGTCAGAAAAGACTCTTACTACAAAATTCATATTTCCTTCACCCGCTTTCTGGTAATCATATATTTGCCAGTCGGGCCTTATAAATCCTTTTTTTCGGATATAATCTTCGGTCAATTTATCGAAGGTTTCAGATAGTTTCAAAACGCTTTAATCTGTTTAATTAATTCAAAGCTAATGAATGTTTTATCCATTTTCAAATTTACATCAGCGTAACCAGGAACGCATAATTTATTAGTCGGTATAATTATAACTATTTGTTAGTGAATCACTTATGTCTTTTATTGGGATGTTAAATATTTTATACCTTTGCGTAAAATTAAACTGACCTTATGGTTTTCCTCGATTTTGAAAAACCGCTAGAAGATTTAATGGCTGAGTTGGCAAAACTTCAAAAAATCCAAGAGAAGAATGAAGTAGATGTAACTGAACCCATCAAGGAATTGGAGCTGAAAATTAAAAACACCCGTAAAGAAATTTATTCCAAGCTCACGGGTTGGGAACGGGTGCAGGTTTCTAGGCATCCGGAGCGACCTTATACCCTTTTTTATATTGAACAGATTTGCAAGAACTTCATAGAACTTCATGGTGATCGTACAATAAAGGATGATAAAGCTATGGTCGGGGGCATAGGCATGATAGATAATCAAAGTGTAGTTATTATTGGTCAGCAAAAAGGAGTAAATACTAAAATGCGTCAATTCCGAAATTTTGGAATGGCAAACCCTGAAGGCTACAGAAAAGCCCTGAGACTAATGAAGCTGGCAGAAAGATTTGGGCTTCCTGTTATTACTTTCATAGACACTCCGGGGGCCTACCACGGTCCCGAAGCCGAAGAACGAGGCCAGGCCGAAGCCATTGCAAGAAATCTATTTGAAATGGCCAGATTAAAGGTGCCCATAATTTGTTACGTAATAGGCGAAGGTGCTTCTGGTGGAGCTTTAGGGATAGGACTTGGTGACAGAGTATTTATGCTGGAAAATACCTGGTATACCGTTATTTCTCCAGAATCGTGTTCTTCTATCCTATGGCGAAGTTGGGATTTTAAACAGCAAGCTGCTGAAGCATTAAAACTTACCCCTGATCATAATCTTGAATTTGGGATTATAGATGATATTGTTAAAGAACCAATTGGCGGAGCACATACTGATCCTGAAGGAATGGCCAAAATACTGAAAAAACATATCAAAAAGGAGTTGGCGGAATTAATCCTTGAAAAACCAGATGTAAGAATCAAAAAACGCCTGCAGAAATACAGCAAAATAGGTCAGTTCAAGAAAATTAGCTCAACAGTTAGTTAAATGAAATTTAGGGAATCCAATAAATTTTTATTTTCACTTAGATACGCTCAATTTTTAAAACAATTAGGAAAAAAAGTTGAACCTATTGAAATCAAAATAAAGCCTCTGCAGTCTATGCAAGTGGGGATATTATTTGAAGCCACTGACATAGTCCAAAAAGATATAGTGATAAATGATTTGGCTCAGTTATTTGAAAAGAAAGGAGCAAAAGTGGTATTACTCGGTTTTTTTAATCACGAAGCCGATACGAGTGGCATCCACTTTAAACATTTCAATCTCAAAGACATCAACCGATATTTTATTCCTCAGAATACGGATATAAATAAATTCCTGGAAACTAAATTCGATATGATAATAAATGCAGACATAAGCCAAAGTTTACCTATCCATTATTTAGCATGTAAATCTCAGTCCATCACAAAAGTAGGCCCACACTCCGAATTTGATGATTTTTACCATTTGATTTTGGATACCAAAGACACCTTCACAATAAAACAATATATTAGCGAACTAATTGATATTCTAAATAAAGTAAGTTTTAATGGCCGCCTCTAATCTTAATGGTGTGGGTACAGCATTGGTTACCCCCTTTAAAAATGGAGTAATAGATCGCGAAGCGCTCATTACAATTATTAGGTATAATTTAAATGAAGGGATAGATTTCTTAGTGCCGTTAGGTACCACTGGTGAAACTTCTACCCTTGATGATTATGAATGCAGGCAAGTATTAGATATTTTATTAGAGACAAACGAGGATAAGGTGCCTTTAGTTTGCGGGATGTTTGCCAGAAATAATACCAGGTCAGTAATAGATGCAATTCTAAGTGCTGATCTTCATGGATTCCATTCTCTTTTGTTAGCAAGTCCATATTATAATAAACCCAGTCAGGCAGGTTTGGTTGCTCATTTTAATGCTATAGCTGATGTTTCACCATTACCCATAGTTTTGTATAATGTGCCATCCAGGACTGCAGTAACTATTAACGCTGAATCCATACTTGAACTTGCTGAACATCCGAATATTATCTCAGTAAAAGAAGCTTCGGGTGATTTCAATATAATCATGCAAGTCCTGAAGCATAAGCCAAAGGACTTTACTATGCTTTCTGGTGATGATATGCTTACTTTACCAATGATAGCCTGTGGGGCTACCGGTGTAATATCTGTGATCAGCAACGCATTTCCCGGGATATTTTCAAAAGCAGTGCATGCCGCTTTGGAAGATAAAAATGATCAGGCCAAATTGCTTTTTGATAAACTTCTGGATGTACACAAGTGGCTTTATATAGAAGGAAACCCGGTGGGCATTAAAGCTTGTCTTGAAATCCTGTGTTATTGTTCATCAGATGTAAGACTTCCTCTGGTACCTCTTTCCACATCAAATAAGCAAAATCTAGCCGCCTCCATCAAACTTCTAAAATCGTAAATTGTAAATCGTAATTTGTAATTTGTAATTCGCACTTCGCACTTCGCACTTCGCACTTCGCGCTTCCTATATCTCACTTACTTCTTTTATTCCCAGTTTGGCTATGGCAGCTTCAGAGGCTTGTTGCTCTGCATTTTTCTTATTAAAGTCTTCTGCAGTGGATAGTTCTTCACCATTTACGGTTACTACTACACGATATCTATCGCGGTGATCTTGCTTAAATTTTGATAGTACTTTGTATTGGACATCATGACCTTTTTTCTGTCCCCATTCTAAAAGTCTGCTTTTAAAATTATCATCATTTAACTCCAATTCATGGATATCCAGATATTTTCTGAATAAATGTTGAACTACAAAATGTCTCGTTTTATCATAGCCAAGTTCCATATACATAGCCCCTATCAACGCCTCCAGCGCATTCCCCAGCATAGAGACGGAAATATGTGTCCGATTAAACTCCATGAGTAAAGTATCGAGACCCATAGCATCAGCGATATAATTGAGTGTCTTCCGCTTTACTATTTTAGATCGCATTTTAGTAAGAAAACCTTCATTGCCATTGGGGTACTTTTGATACAGATATTCGGCCGTAATACTATTTAATAAAGCATCACCAAGATACTCAAGTCGTTCATTGTTTTGAGCTTGCTCTGACAACTCATTAAATGTACTCCGGTGATAGAATGCGAGTTTATACAAATTTAGCTTTCCAGGTGTTACCCCAGTCATGCTTTTTATGCGCTTGGCAAAGTCTTTGTCGCTTGAGATGTAATAATTATATAATTTCCTCAGCACGATGTTCAAATTAAATTTAAACCCGCTTAAAGATAACAGAAGTATTATGACCACCAAAACCAAAAGTATTACTCAAGGCGATATCTATTTTGCGATGCTGGGCTTCATTGAACGTAAGATTGAGTCTGGAATCAAAATCAGGATCATCTGTAAAGTGATTGATAGTTGGAGGTATAAAATCATTTTGAATAGCTAAAATGCAGGCAATAGCTTCTATTGCTCCTGCGGCTCCCAGTAAGTGACCTGTCATAGATTTAGTGGAACTTATATTCAACTTGAATGCCTGATCACCAAATACAGTCTGAATAGCTTTTATTTCAGATATATCACCCAGTGGGGTAGAAGTGCCGTGCACATTGATATAATCCACTTTTTCCGACGGTATTTCAGCATATTTCATTGCTTTGCGCATGACCATCAATGCTCCTCTTCCTTCAGGATGTGGGGCGGTGATATGATAGGCATCAGCGGTGGATGCCCCTCCCATGATTTCCGCGTAGATTTTAGCGCCTCGCTTTTTTGCATGCTCAAAATCTTCCAAAATAAGACAACCAGCACCTTCTCCCAGTACAAATCCATCTCGATCCTTATCAAATGGTCTTGATGCCGTTTTGGGATCATCATTCCTTTCAGAAAGTGCTTTCATAGCATTAAAGCCACCGACACCAGTTGGAATAATAGCTGCCTCAGATCCTCCGGTTACCATAATATCAGCTCTTCCCAGCCGAATTTCATCAAAAGAATTTAAAATAGCGTGGTTGCTGGAGGCACAGGCCGAAACGGTACAATAATTAGTTCCTCTGAAGCCAAAATGAATAGAAATGTGACCAGCAGCAATATCCGAAATCATTCTTGGAATTGTAAACGGATTATATCTTGGTGTACCATTACCTCGGGCAAACGCAATGATCTCATTTTCAAGAGATTGTAAGCCACCTATGCCAGAGCCCCAAATTACACCGGCATTATCCAAATCTATTACATTAAGGTCAATACCACTGTCTTTAATAGCCTCAAAAGCCACTGCCATAGCAAAATGGGCAAAGCGATCCATTCTTTTAGATTCTCTTTTATCCAAAAATTGCTCAATATTGAAATTCTTAACCTCGCAGGCAAAATGAGTCTTGAACAAATGGGCATCGAATAAAGTAATCTTGTCTGCACCACTTACTCCTTTTTGCAATCCATCCAGATATGCAAGGGCATTATTTCCCAATGGTGTTAGGGCTCCAATACCAGTTACTACTACTCTTCGCATAAAAGTCAATTTAAAATATCGCGAGTCAAATTTACAAACAAGCGAATAAAGAATACAATTTTCTAATAGAATAATTGTCTACAGGACCAATGTGTATATCCGCTAAAGAATTGAATTTCAATCAAATAAAAAAAGTCCACATGCCACCATGCAGACTTCTGTAAAAGTTAAAATATGTAAATTTTACTTGTTTAGCTGGGATTCCAGGTAGCTTATAGCATGTCCTACAGTTTGGATTTTTTCAGCTTGTTCATCAGGAATAGAGATATCAAATTCTTTTTCGAATTCCATGATTAACTCTACCGTATCCAATGAATCTGCTCCAAGGTCATTGGTAAAACTTGCCTCTGGAGTTACTTCAGCCGGGTCAACACCCAACTTATCCACTATGATTTTGTTTACTTTTTCTTCGATACTTGCCATTTGTATTGTTTTAAATTTATGCAAAAATAAAATTTAGATTGTTAATGAAAAATAAATTTTTGATTCAGGCCCTTCCAATAATAGAATTTAATGAATCAATTTCAACTTGATAATATCAAATATCCTTTAAAAGTTTCTTAAAATTAAATTATCTTTTGCTATTAGTCAGTTAATTTTGATGTATCTATGCGCAAAAATTATCAAATATGAGCGAAATTACGCTCCTCAATACTAAAATAATAGCTACAGTAGGACCTGCAATTTCTTCATATGAAATGCTTCTTGCAATGGCTACAGCCGGTGTAAATGTGTTTAGATTGAACATGTCTCATGCCGATCATAGTACTCACCTGGAGGTAATCAATCAC
The DNA here is from genome assembly GCA_038251405.1 of Chitinophagales bacterium. Taxonomy (GTDB): domain Bacteria; phylum Bacteroidota; class Bacteroidia; order Chitinophagales; family Saprospiraceae; genus JADJLQ01. Next base: position 11,027 of record JBBSBH010000023.1, on the reverse strand, counting down.
CTCATCAAAATAAACCGGGAAAATAACTTTCACTTTGGCATATTGGCTGATCTTCAGGGACCAAAATTAAGGGTAGGGAGAATAAAGGATAACGCCTTAGAGCTCAAAACGAATGATGAAATTATTTTCACCAACACCCCATGCGAAGGCACTGCTGAGGGTATTTATATGAGTTACGAATTATTTCCGAAAGAGGTAGCAAAAGGCGACAAAGTATTGGTAGATGATGGCAAGCTTATGTTCGAAGTATTAGATACTGATCGAAAATCCATTGTTAGACTTAAAGTATTATTTGGTGGAACGCTTTCATCCAACAAAGGAGTGAATTTGCCCGATACTCAGATTTCTCTTCCTTCACTCACAGAAAAGGATTTATTTGATCTTGATTTTGTATTGCAACATCCTATCCATTGGATTGCGTTATCATTCGTCAGAAAAGCGGAGGATATTACCGATCTGAGGAAAAGGCTGGAAGCAGTAAAGCATCCCGCAAAAATAGTTGCCAAAATTGAAAAACCTGAGGCATTAAATAATATTGATGAAGTGATTCAAGCTACTGACGCTGTGATGGTGGCTAGAGGCGATCTCGGTGTAGAAGTTCCCATAGAAAAATTGCCAGGTATCCAAAAAGAGATTGTTAGAAGGTGCATTGAACAGAGCCGACCAGTGATAGTAGCTACCCAAATGATGGAAAGCATGATTACTAATCCGAGTCCCACCCGGGCAGAGGTAACAGATGTAGCCAATGCTGTATTACAGGGCGCAGATGCGGTAATGCTGAGCGCCGAAACCTCTGTAGGAAAACACCCTGTGCGCGTAATTGAAGCCATGTCGAGAATCATTAGAGAGACGGAAAAACATTACCAGCCAAATTCTGATAGATTACCCAAGCTCTCCAAAGAATCTGATACATTTTTAGCCGATGTGCTTTGTTTTAATGCGGTAAAGACGACCTATGACCTTGACGCCAAAGCTATTATAGGAATGACGACTTCGGGTTTTACCGCTTTCAAAATATCCAGCTTTAGACCAAGGGCCGAAATATTTATCTTTTCAACGTTGGATCATATGCTATCCACCCTCAATTTGGTTTGGGGTGTACAGTGTTTTAAATATTTTTTCGAAAACGAGACCAGTACCGATCAATTAATGAACGAGGTAGTAGTAGAACTAAAGAAGCTAGGACTATTAGATAAAGGCGATATTGTGGTGAATACCGGCACTGTTCCTATTCAAGTTGTTGGCCGTACCAACATGATGAAGATCTCGGTAGTGGAATAAACATAAGTTTTTCCAAACTTTAAGCTTACCTTAAATCTCACATTTTACCAAAACAGTACTTTTGCGGTGATTATGAGAATTTTTATTCTTTTGTGGTTTATTTCAGTTGCAGGGTTCAGCTTTTCCCAGAATGAGCAAGTCACTGAAGCGGATATTCAGACGCAATCAATATTTATTGAAGCGATTAAGAGTAAATTGATCGAGCGATATGATGTAGCTATACCTCAGTTCAAAGAAATATTGAAAAAAGAGCCAGCTAATCATGTAGTGTGGTATGAACTGGGTTTTTCTTTGTACAAATCTAAACAAATAGAAGAATCATTGGATGCTGCAAAAAAGGCAAATGACCTCAATCCCAATCAAACGCATTATTTAGAGTTAATAGCCCTTATTTACCACCAAATGCAGGATTATAAATCGGAGGCAATGATTTATAAAAAACTGCAATTATTAAACAAGGATATAGAATCTTATTATACTAATTGGGCAAGTGCCCTTAGATCAGAGGGGAATTGGGACGAAGTGATTGCAGTGATGAATTTATTGGAAAAGTTTAAAGGTGTCAATGAAATTAGCTCATTTGAAAAATCAAAGATGTATGATCAGCTAGGGAAGTATAAAGAGGCTGAACGGGAGTTAGTATTATTAAATGAGACATTTCCTGATGAAATACCTTATCTCAAGGCCTTGGCTTCCTTTTACCATAAAGCAGATAAAGCAAATAGAGAAATTGAAATCTATAAAAAAATTTTATTGATTGATCCTACTGACGAAAAAGCAGGACTGGTTTTGGCAAGTACTTTCAGACAAAATGGCCAGGATGATCAATATCTGCAATCCATATCAGCTGTTATCAATAACTCCTCAATTCCCTTAGATACAAAAATTGTTGAACTGATTCCTTATCTGAACAAAGCAATTAATAACCAGGATACAAAGTTATTAAATACGCTTGAAGAAATCTCACAGACTTTACTAAAGCAATACCCTGAAGAACCAAAAACCCATGCCCTTACTGCCGATATTTTACAGGCACTAGGCAAAGATGCAAAGGCATATTCAGAATATAAAATGGCAATAGAGGTAGGAAAGTGTCCTAAACAGGTATGGAACAATTATCTGAATTTAGCCTCTGAATTTGATGAAAATTCTATATGGCTGGATCATGCAGAGCAGGCTTATGATAATTTTCCAAACGACCCGGAAATCGCTTTGATTTATTCTAGGGCGTTACTATGGAATCATCAACTTCCCTTTGCGAAATCCAATTTGCAGCAATTAAGATTGATGATAGCTAACCAGCCATCTTTAAAAGAAAAAGTAATCATTCTCGAGAAAATAATTGCCGAAGAAGAAAATGATCAAAATAGAATGGCAGCTCTTTCAAGGGAATTAAAAGACCTCAATACGATTTCTTCAATTTCAGTTTTATGGCCACTGGAGTATTATCTATTACAAAAGGATGACCTTTCTGTTTCCAATTCATTAATTGCTGCATATCCAAAAGAAATTGAAAAAGCAAAATATGGCCAGGAACTCAAAGCAATAGCCCAATTCAAAAATAAAAAGTATATGGATGCAAAGACAACATTTGAGTCAATTTCCATGAATTCACCCTTGTTTTTGGAATATTACGGTGATACCTTATTTATGTTAAAAGATAGTGAAGCTGCTAATCAAATTTGGAATAAAGCCCTGGATTTGAATCCGTCAAACTCCCGATTAAAAAAGAAAGTTCAGACTAAGACATTATAATGAGACAACCTTTTACCTTTATTTTATTCCTGGTTTTTTTAATTAGTTGTACAAAAAAAATCAATGTAACTGCCACTTCCGGTGAAAATCCCGCATCGGCTGACCTGGATGTCAATCAAATAATTTCGCTAGTAAATAATAAAGCAATCAAAGCCAATTATATACAGGGCAAAGGACAGGTGTCACTGGATGATGGGGGGTTCCTTTCAAGTGGCACTATTACTTTGCGTTCTGCAAAAGATTCATTGATCTGGTTTAGCATTACTAAACTGGGTTTTGAGGTCGCACGGGGTCTTATCCGGACAGATTCTGCTTTTGCTATTAATAATTGGGAAAACACTTATTGGAAAGGCAGCCTTCCTGAAATCAGTGAAAAATATAATGTGCCGGCTGAGTTTGGGGATTTAGAAAGTATCCTGATTCCCACACTTGACAAAAAAGCACAATACCAGGTTAATAAGAATGCTTCTGGTTATCAATTGCAGGAGCAAGGTACTCTCAACAAAAAGTATGATGTCAGTATTCCGGAATTATTGATTAATACATTACTCATTACACAGGCTTCGGCTGACTTTAAAGTCTCGTATAGTGACTATAGTGATAAGAATGGATTTTGGTTTCCCTATACCCAAACGCATATGATCAGGAAAGACAATCAAGTGCATCAGACTAAGATCAGATTTAACTCCATGGAGGTGATAGATAAAATCAATACCCCATTTACTATTCCACATGATTTTACACCAATTAACTAAGACCTATTGTTTTCAAGTAATTTTTTGGTTCTTACCCAAACCGATATAACTCCTTTCTAACCCATTTGAATCAATTACTTTTGCCTCACATGAAAGACAATTTCAATTTAAATAACAAAGCAGTTAATTATCGACCGGGCTATGAGGAAAAGGCAGTTTTGGTTGGTGTGGCTGTTGGTATGCAACCTGAGGCCCAAATGAATGAATATCTCGATGAATTAGAATTTCTGGCCTCCACATCCGGAGCAAAAGTGATAAAAAGATTTTATCAAAAACTAGCTCATCCTGATGCCAGGCACTATATCGGTAGTGGTAAATTGGAAGAAATACGTGAATATGTAGAATTGCATGGAGTTGATTTGGTCATATTTGATGATGATCTGAGCGGAAAGCAAACCAATAATATTGAAGAAGCATTAAAAGTAAAAATTGTAGATCGTAGCTCCCTGATACTTGATATTTTCGCCAAAAGAGCACAAACTGCTCAGGCCAAGACACAAGTAGAGCTTGCTCAATTACAATACCTATACCCAAGATTGAGGGGTCTTTGGACTCACTTAGAACGACAGCGTGGTGGTATCGGGATGCGAGGTCCCGGTGAGCAAGAAGTAGAAACGGATAGAAGGATAGTGAAACAAAAGATAGCTATTCTAAAAGATAAATTGAAAAAAATAGATCAGCAAGCGACTACTCAGCGAACAGGTAGGGGAGAATTGATAAGAGTAGCGCTGGTGGGATATACCAATGTCGGCAAATCTACATTGATGAATTTAATTTCAAAATCTACGGTGTTAGCGGAAAATAAATTATTTGCTACATTGGATACTACCGTAAGAAAAGTGTTTTTTGATAATTTGCCTTTTTTATTGTCAGATACAGTAGGCTTCATTCGAAAATTACCTCATCATTTAGTGGAAAGCTTCAAATCTACCTTGGATGAAGTGCGTGAATGCGATCTTTTAATTCATGTAATAGATATTTCACATCCCCAATATGAAGATCACATCAATACAGTCAATAAAACACTTTCAGAAATCGGTGCAGATAAACACCCCATATTGTTGGTATTTAATAAAATGGATGCTTACCGAACCAAAAACTACGATGAGCTACTGGGCGAAGATGATCAGGCCGGCCTTGAATCTCAACTAAAAGAAGTACTCAAATCCAGATACGAACTGCCCATGGTAATGATCTCCGCTACTGCAAAAGAAAATATCGATGAATTTCGTCAGTTACTATCCCATATGGTAAAGCAACAGTATGTTGTGAGATATCCTTATATGGTAAAAACCTGGTAAAAATTCCAAAATTCTCAGATTTGCATACTCAGGACCTTCAAAACTACTCCGATCTCCTTCTTGACTATTGCCTCGAAGTAATACCTGGCAGTAAATTATTAGTTCAATCAAGCACATTAGCTGAGCCTCTGATTTATCATTTGTATCAGGGAGCATTGTCGCGCGGAGCAATCATGGAATTCAATCTTGCTATAGAAGGGCAGGAATCCGTTTTCAATCAATTTGCCCGTAAGGAGGCAGTGAATTGGGTTAATCCTACTTATGCCATGGCTGTACAAGAATTTGATACTTATTTATATATCAGAGCTCCGTTTTTTCCATCTCCACATTTTATTTTAGAAAAAGACTTAGCAGTTGAACGAAGGCAAGCATTGGCGCCATATCAAAAAATATATAGTCAGCGAACAGGCGATCGTACCTTGCGAAGGTCACTCTGTCAGTACCCTACACCCGCTTCAGCAGCAGCGGCGGAAATGCCAATAGAAGAATATGAAAATTTTGTGCTCAATGCCTGCTTTTTAAATAGAAATGATCCGATTAATGAATGGAAGGAACTATCCGCAATTCAACGTGGGATAGTTGAGTATCTTAATGGCTGCAAACAAATTCGATACATAAATGCCCGTACTGATATTTCTTTTTCAGTGGAGGGTCGCACCTGGATCAATAGCGATGGCCGCACTAATATGCCTAGTGGTGAGGTCTATTCATCTCCAGAAGAAGATTCAGTAAATGGCCATATATTTTTCGATTATCCATTTTTGCACGATCAACAAATGGTGCAAGGGGTAAGCCTTACACTGGACTATGGTAGAGTAGTACAGGCATTTGCCGAAATAGGAAATGATACACTTCAGGAAATACTCAAAACTCCAGGAGCAGACCATATCGGCGAAGTAGCCATTGGTACCAATCCCAATATCCAAATACCTACTAAGAACATCCTCTTCGATGAAAAAATGGCAGGTACCGTACATATGGCTCTAGGCCAGTCTTATCTCCAATGCGGTGGAAAAAATGAATCCAGTGTGCATCAGGATATGATTGCTGATATGAGAGATAAAGGGCAGATTTGGGCTGATGGGAAATTGATTTATGAAAGTGGTAAGTTTTTATTTTAAACAAGCTCCATGTGCCCTCCAATGTATTCGGGTGAAATTTAACCTGTCATCTGAATTTATTTAATCGACAAATTTAACTTCCAATTAATTTTTTGTTGAAATATTTGGTGTGCCTCCATGAATATAGGCCATTTAATATCTAATAATGGATAATTATTTATTTTATTTAATAGGACTCATTATTTAGGCTTCGCTGGTTTGCTGTTTCATTTTTATACAGATGATGTAGATAATTTTTAGGTAATTGAAAGCGGTCCAATCAAGAAAATTTCATTTTGGAGACTCTATCTACTTCTTTTCAGATTTAAATTCTTTAAAGAACGATGCGTGAATTGATCAACCAATTTTGAAAACTATTAAAAAAGACTGTGATACAAATGGAGCTGCTTCTCGGCTTATTTTTTTTAACCAATTCCTAACTAACCTTCCTCTTCTTCCCAAAGTCATTTAAGTATTAAGTAACTATAAAAACTTAATGGTATGAAAAATTTAAATTATCTCTTTGCACTACTATTCTTTGGTATCCTTGGCTCTTGTCAAAAAGATTTAGGTGAGTTTGTTTATATAAAAATTGATACACCTTCATTTTTACAAATTCGGCAAGATGCTAATGTAGATATTATCTTGTCTCAAGGTCCTGGTTTTTCAGTAGAGTACGAAGGCTACGATTTGGTCTTTTCTGATCTGGATTTTCATGTATTAGGAAATAAATTAATTATTAGTCAGCGAGGTCATTATGGATCTTCTGGAAAATCTAGTATCTATATTACTGTTCCGGACCTTAGTCTCATAGAGTCAACATCATCTGGTGATATTTATACTTCTGGAAGATTTGCGCCAAAAGGCGATTTGGAAATATATTTAAAAAGCAGCGGAGATATGGATCTCAACCTGGATGTTCCCGAACTTTGGACTACTATTTATGGCTCAGGTGATCTAAGGCTTAGTGGATATGCAGATTTTCATACTATTGATCAAAATAACTCAGGGTATATTTATGCTTTTTCCTTTAATACAAATGCGACTCGAATTACACATTATGGTAGTGGTCGGGCCGAAGTATATGCGCGACACAATTTATATGCAAGAGTGAGAAGTTCAGGTAGTATATATTTTATTGGCAACCCGTTTTTAGACTATTTTGTAACTGGTTCGGGCAGTATGATAGACGCAAATTGATTGAATTGGAAAGCGGGAGTTTTTAATTTAACTTCGAACTCATTATTTGCAAATCATTAATAAATAAATTACGTTTTCATTTCATACTAATCTATAATGTATAATCAATTAATAACCAAAAGCTAATGTTGAATTTTTATATGCAATGGTTATATTTTATAAATTCCTAATACAAATGATTCAAAATAAATTTTGAGAATTAAAAAAACCTCGTAAATTTGCCCCGCTTTACACGATAGGTAAACACAATCTTAAGAAACATGATCGAAGAAAAAGAAGAAATCCAGGATATGGATGAAAAAACAGGCCTCTCTGAGGAAGGCACTGGTCTCTCTTTGGGATCAGATGTTTCTGAAGACGAGACAGTAGAAAGTGAACCAGAACCTACAGAACCCTTAGAATTAGTGTTAGAATCTGTAATCGAAGAGCCTTCAGCTCATGATGATTACAATTGGTCTGCAGGAAACAGAAATACCAGGTATTATCCTCCTGATGAGAGAACAGCCTTACTTTCCAAGTATTCTTCCACGCTGACTACTTTAGGTGATCACGAGATCATCAAAGGAAGAGTATCATCTTTACATGGTGGCGATGTAGTACTGGATATCAATTTCAAATCTGACGGTTTGATCCCATATGATGAATTTAAAGATATGGGCGATTTGAAAGTTGGTGATATGGTAGATGTTTATGTAGAGACACAGGAAAATGCAAAAGGTCAGTTAGTATTATCCAGGAAAAAGGCAAAATTGTTTAAAGCTTGGGAATCATTAGTGGATTCATTTATTAATGGTACTATCGTAAAAGGTACTGTAATATCTAAAACTAAGGGCGGTCTGATTGTTGATGCTAATGGCTTGGAAACTTTCTTGCCGGGGTCTCAAATCGATATTAAGCCGATTACTGACTATGATCAATATGTAGGCAAGACCATGGAATTCAAAGTTGTTAAAATCAACGAGACCATTAAAAATGCTGTTATTTCACACAAAGCACTCATCGAAAGTGATTTGGCTGAACAAAGAGATGCTATTATTTCAGGTCTTGAAAAAGGTCAGGTTTTAGAAGGTGTGGTTAAAAACATTACAGATTTTGGTGCCTTCATGGATTTAGGTGGAGTAGATGGACTATTATA
>JBBSBH010000022.1:0-81964 GCA_038251405.1 Chitinophagales bacterium | reverse complement strand
TTGAATTGAAAACCAACTATTTATCGAGGTTAACCTGCTATGGAGTGCGGATGATGAATATCAGCATCCCTACATTTATCGTACGGATCTGATAAGACTATTAGGAGTCATCAGACAGGAGTTTTTGAAACTGTAATTATTTCTTACCATTTTAAATCAATATAAATAATTCATTTCCAACACCTCAGATTTTGCATAGAAATTCTAATGCAAAATTTTGGATAAACACCTTTAAAACTGGTTATTAACCAATATAGCGAGCGATTTGAACACGGCAACTGGCTTTGGTCACCTGTGACCTTATAGCCCAAAGTAGAACCAAACTTCAATCCCTTATACAATATCATAGCTTGTAATTATCAATTTTTGTTTCAAACACAATAGTCAATAAAACTTTTTTAATTAGTCTGGGCTTAATACGCTTTCTCTTATTGAAAATATTTTTGGCTATTATCCCCAACAGGAGTATATTTGCAATCCAATTTAAAAATACGTATGTTAATTATTGATGTAAAAGATAATGAGTCCATCGACAAGGCGCTTAAGAAGTATAAGAAAAAATACGAAAAGTCACAGATTTTGAAGCAGTTACGTGCTCGTAAACACTTCATTAAAAAATCTGTAGAACGCCGGGGCGAGGTGCTTAAAGCTACTTACAGACTGCAGATCATGGGGCAGCCAAATAGCTATTAATCCATATTATTTTTTTGTTTAATATAACTCTTGACAAATCACTGATCAGGGCTTAACTTGCCTTATCTTATATGATCCGATTTGTTTAGTATAGATTTATTTTATAATTACTTAGAATTTGAAAAACGGTATTCACCCCATACGGTAGAAGCGTATCGGTCTGATATAACTCAGTTTCAAGATTTCCTCCAAAATATATATTCGATTTTAGATTTTAAGGATGTAAAACCTATACATCTCCGATCCTGGATTGTTCAGCTTCATGAACAAAAAATCGGCAATCGATCTATTAATCGAAAGATATCTGCACTTAAAACATTCTTCCAATTTTTAAGAAAACGACACGGTATTGATCAAAATCCATTGAGGAAAATAATTAACCCCAAAATGGAAAAAAGATTGCCTGTCACTATCCGTAAGGAGCATTTAAATGCTTTATTATCTGTGACTTATGATAATACTGCAAGTGAAGATTCAAATCTTCTTGTATATCAGAATAATTTAATTCTTGAGGTATTATATTCCTGTGGATTAAGAAGATCAGAGTTGATCAATCTGAAGATGGCAGATATAGATTTTAGCAGACAAGTAATAAGGGTAGAAGGTAAGGGTAAAAAGGAACGGCAGATCCCTTTGTCAGGAACTTTATTGAAAAAGATCAATGCATTCATGATCATTCGAAATCAGTATTTTTTAGACCAGGTAAAACAAGATCATGGTCACCTTTTCACTACTGAAAAATGCGAGATTCTGTATCCAAAGTATGTTTACAACCTGGTTCGGCTCAAATTAGGCGAGGTCTCTACCGTAGAGCGTAAGAGCCCTCACATTTTGAGGCATAGCTTTGCTACCCATCTCTCTGATGCAGGAGCTGATCTGAATGCTGTGAAGACTTTATTGGGACATTCGTCATTAGCTGCTACTCAGGTCTATATGCATAATACGATAGAAAAGCTTAAGAAAATTTATGAGCAAGCACACCCCAAATCATAGCACTATGAAATATCCTGATGCATTTCACGTTTTTTAATCAAATAAAATCACGAATTATGAAAATTATGACAGAGTCTATTCATTTTACGGCTGATCAAAAGCTGCTGATGTTTATTGAAAACAAGCTTCAGAAACTGGAGCGTTTGTACGAACGTATCATTGAAATACATGTTGTATTGAAACTTGAAAGCCACAAATCTATTAAAGACAAAATAGTAGAAATTTTAATTCATGTACCCGGTGGTAATATTTTTACCCGTGAAAGCAGTAAATCATTCGAAACAGCTTTAGAGCTTGCTATGTCTTCTCTCAAAAGACAAACTTTAAAATTTAAGAGCAAACATAATTAGTGGGCATTGTTTCTGAATAAAATTTTATAAAGGCTTCATCCCAGATGAGGCCTTTATTTATTCCTGGTAATAGGAAATTTAGTATATCATTTAAAAAAAATCAAGGGAATAAACTAGCTAATCTGCTATAATTCTAATTCGCTTATTTCAGTATCAAATCTAACTAGTTCTGCAAATATCTTTACTCTGGTTTTGATCATGTCGTAATCTAAAGTTTTCAACCTATTTATAGAAAAATCTTCTACACAAAAAGAGGCCATAGCAGAACCATAGATTACCGCCCGTTTCATGTTTTCAAAAGAGATATCATCTGTCTGCGCCAGCCAGCCGATAAAGCCACCTGCGAATGTATCGCCAGCTCCGGTAGGATCAAATACCTGGGCTAATGGCAAAGCAGGAGCAAAGAATATGTGATCACCACAGAATAATAAAGCCCCATGTTCACCTTTTTTGATAATTAAATATTTAGGCCCCATTTTATATATAGCATGTGCCGCTTTTACCAGTGAAAACTCTCCCGATAATTGTCTTGCCTCCTCCTCATTTAAGGTGAGTACATCTATTTTAGAAATGACTTCTTTTAGACCATCCAGTGCAATATCCATCCAAAAATTCATGGTATCGAGCACTACCAGCCTGGGTCTTTTTTTCATTTGATTTAAAACCGATAGTTGTACCTCGGGAGTAAGATTGCCCAGCATTACATAATCACAGTGTTTATAGCTGTCAGGAAGTACAGGATTGAAGTCTGCCAGTACATTCAAATCAGTCACTAAGGTATCTCTGGAGTTCATATTTTCGTGATACTTGCCTGACCAAAAAAATGATTTTTTACCTGGCACTATTTCAAGGCCTTCTGTGCTGACACCTCTTTCATGAAGTGCTTTTATCTCATCCATTGGAAAGTCGTCGCCCACTATAGCTTGCAACTTTATTGATTTATGAAAATAAGATGCTGACCATGAAATATAAGTCCCCGAACCTCCAATTACTCTTTCAGCCTTTCCGTAAGGAGTTTCGATGGTATCAAATGCTACCGTTCCAATCACCAATAAACCCATGATTATTAATATTTTAGATTAAAAAAATATGGGCAACCTTAAAAAGATTGCCCATTTTCAATTGCGCCCCCTTCAAGACTTGAACTTGAGACCTGCGGATTAACAGTCCGACGCTCTAACCAACTGAGCTAAGGGGGCGTTTGATCCATTAGGGAGGGCAAAATTAATTATTTTGATGGATTTTGCAACGATTTTAGAAATTCTTTACCGATCCCTGATTTATAATATTTGGCTAATTCCCATTTTGATGGGCTAGGAATTTTAATTGCGAAAATCTCAGAGCCATTAGGCTCGAACTATTTACTAACAATGGATTTTAATCCATTGTCAAGTTGAGTACACATTGAAGAGCTGTAGGCTCGGCACATATAATATAGGGAGAACCTGCAATTCTATTATGCTCTAATAATATTGTGGATGCCTTAAAACCTTTTCCTCTCATTCCTATTAAATAAAACGAGGCAATGGCTCTATGAAGTTTTTCGTCTATTTTTTGAGAAAAGCTAATAAGCCCATCAAAATGAGACTTAGCCTACTATTCCCTTTGGTTATTAACTATTTTCATTGTGCAATAAGATCAATGGCTATCTCTTGTTACCTCGCTACTGGATTTTCCAACCAGGAAATCCATATCTGCACCTTCATGCGATTGCATTACATGAGTGACATATAGATTTACATACCCTCTTTCTGAAATAGGTTTGGGAGCTGTCCATTTTATTCTTCTCTCGGATAATTCCTCATCTGATACTTCCAGTAATAAACTTCTGGCCTCAACATCCAGGCTGATATAATCTCCTGACTTTACCAATGCAAAATTTCCACCAACTGCCGCCTCGGGCGAAGCATGTAATACTACCGTGCCAAATCCCGTGCCACTCATTCTGCCATCTGATATTCTTACCATATCGTGAATTCCTTTTTCCAGGATTTTTTTAGGAAGTTGCATATTGCCTACCTCTGGCATACCCGGGTATCCTTTTGGTCCAACATTTTGCAAGACTAAAATATGATCCGCTGTCACTTCAAGAAGGGGGTCATCTATCCGATTTTTATAGTCTTCGATATCTGTGAAAACAATGGCCTGGCCTCTGTGTTTCATGAGGCTTTTAGTGGCAGCACTCGGTTTTATTACACATCCGCCTTCACAAAGGTTGCCTTTTAATATGGCAAGACCAGTCTCGGATTTAAAAGGTTTATCCAAACTCGCGATTACCTCTCTATTGTAACAATTTGAATTGACAACATTTTCAGCTACCGTCTTCCCACTGACTGTAATGACATTGCCATGCACTAATCCGGATAGCTCTTTTATTACTGCGGGCAATCCTCCGGCATAATACATGTCTTCTAGAAAATATTCTCCTGAGGGTTGGAGATTGGCCAATAACGGAATACCTCTGGAGCATCTGTCAAAATCATCAAGGGTGAGCTGTACACCTATACGGCCGGCAATGGCCAAAAGATGTATTACAAAATTAGTAGAACCACCGATAGCAGCATTTATTTTAATGGCATTTTCGAAGGCTTCTTTGGTCAATACATCAGACAAGCGCTGATTCTCTCTTACCATATCTACTATGCGCTGACCAGTGCGGTGTGCCATTACTTTTCGTCTGGCATCTGCAGCCGGAATAGAAGCATTTCCTGATAGGGAGATGCCTAAAGATTCAACCATACAAGCCATGGTAGAGGCCGTGCCCATCACAGCACAATGACCTCTGCTGCGACACATTGCTCCCTCTGCGTCGTCCATTTCTTCTTGAGATACTGTTCCCATTTTATTACCTTCTGCCATTCTCCAGACATCGCTGGTGCCAATATTTTTACCTTTATACTTGCCGGCAAGCATTGGTCCTCCTGAAATCACTATAGAAGGTATATCTACACTACACGCGCCCATTACCAGGGATGGGGTAGTCTTGTCACATCCGCACATCAATACCACACCATCTATTGGATTGGCCCGAATAGATTCCTCTACATCCATGCTCACCAGATTTCTATAAAGCATGGCAGTGGGTTTTATCAAGGTTTCCCCCAAAGACATGACCGGAAACTCAACAGGGTAGCCACCCGATTGTATAATTCCGTGTTTTACAGATTCTGCAAGTTCTCGGAAATGAGCATTACAAGGAGTGAGCTCTGACCAGGTGTTGCAGATCCCGATGACTGGTTTACCTTCCAGCTCTTCCCTTGGGATTCCCTGGTTTTGCATCCAGGCTCTATAGATAAATCCATCTTTTCCGGTTTTTCCAAACCATCCGCGGCTTCTAAGTTTCATACAATGATTTATAAAAATTTATGGGCCCGAAACTAAGAAGATCGAACGACTTTATGAAATCGATTTCAATACACTAAAAATTTTGATTATTTGCTTAGAAATTCAATGATAATATTTAATTTCATGCATTTAAGAACACACCCTTCACCCTGATGCCTCTAGAATATCGTATATTTTGGATTAAGTATCCTGCTTTGCGCGTACTGGTTCCCCTGATTTTTGGGGTTGTCGCAGCCAATACTATTCAAACCCCAATGTATAAATGGTTATGGTCAGTATTGATCATTGATTTGGGATTACTCATCATGGTCCATTATAGAGTTTCGAAAGTCCTGATCTATCAGCAATGGTTTGGAGTGGGCGTGCTTATATTTTTTTTGCTTTTTGGTTTTATTTGGTCGCAAATGCGCAATGAGCTATTTTTTGAAGATCATTATTCTATAAATGGGAAGACGGATTTGATTAGCAGAATATATTCTGTGGAAGAGAAGGATAGGTTTTGGGATTGTTATTCAGATGTTATAGAAGAAAATAGAGATAGTGCCTGGTATTCAGTGAAGGGCAAATTGCTGATCAGGGTTACAAAGAATTTCAAATACTTGCCAGTTAAAAATGATATTGTACGCGGTGATTTAAGGATTCTCCACCCGGATCACCGATCCGCTCCATATGAATTTGATTGGGCTGATCTTTTAAGTCATCGAAATATACACTATCTGACATATGCAGATACTTCCCGATTCATGATTTTACATAAAGCTCCCCATTCTTTTGTTGAAAAATGTAGCATTTGGTCAGATTCATTGGTCTCATCACTATTTGAGAATAAAAAAGATTATCCGGTAGCCACTGCTATGCTATTAGGATTGAGAAAGAAGATTGATCCTGAATTATACAGAGCTTATTCGGCAACTGGTGCGGTGCATGTACTGGCAGTATCTGGCTTGCACGTGGGCATATTAGCTCAGATTATTGGTTTTATACTTGGTTTCATTCTTGATAAATTCAGGCCTTCAAAGCTCCTGGTACCTGCAATTACATTAACTGCCATATGGGCTTACACTATACTTACAGGTGCTACACCATCCATCATGCGCGCTGCAGTCATGTTTTCATCATTTATTGTGGGAAGATTATTGCAAAAGGATATTATTCCATTAAACTTGCTTGCAGCAGCTGCTTTTTTATTAATAATTTATAATCCAAATGATATATATAATATTGGTTTTCAACTATCCTTTGGTGCCATGGCCGGTATATTATTGCTGTATGAGCCAATCAGAAAGATGGTAATTACTTCCAATAAATTTTTACAAGCGGTTTGGAAAGCCTGTTCTGTTTCGTTAGCCGCACAATTATTTATTTATCCTTTGGTAGGTTTCCATTTTCATCAATTTGCATTTTATTTTTGGCTTACAAGCTTAATCAGCACCCCTTTTTCCTTCCTGATACTCGTATTCGGAATGATTATTTTTCCTATCAAAGCATTATCGTTGAAATTTTTATTCTGGTTAAAATATCCATTAGTATGGAGTGTCCATTGCATGAATGAAATCATTACTTTTTTATATACTTTACCCTTGGGGAATTTGGGAGGATGGTGGCCATCATTACCAGATTGCATACTTTTAATTTTTATAAGCCTTTTAATGAGTGCCGCGATTAATAAAAAATCGTATCTCACGATCAGCTATTTTTTATTAGCCCTGTCATTCGCTTTTGTTTTATTTACTCTTGAAAATATAAGAGATATAAAGAAGGTAGAAATGATAGCCTCTACATCTCGGGGCAAGCAAAAAGTCTGGATTAAAAATCAAGGTTCCATAATTCAATTAGTGGGTGATAGCATTACTCAAAATTCTAATTATGTGGATAAATACAATATTCAATCTCCTGATTTTGTTTATTTGAATACTGGTAAACAAGAGTACTTTTCCTCGAATTTAATTATAACTAAATCCAGTATTACCTATAATAAATCTTCATACATTTTAATTGGTGATCAAGGCATTAAAACAGAACTGTCTCCAGATGAGCAGGTAAACTTTATTGTTTTGTCGAATCATGATCATGGGGATACTTTAGTAAACGCTGGTCATTCGGTGGTATACGAATTTGAAGGAAAGACACCTACTCATTTATCGAAGACCAACAAAAGTTTTGATTACCGCGAGCCTCAAAATTCTTTTATCCAGATACCATTACAATGAAAAGATATTTTTCCAATTCATTGTTTTTTAATTTTTCTCTAAAAGAGCGGAGATCGACTTTTCTTATTATTGGCTTATTGTGCCTATGTATTTTCATGTATATGGGATCTTTCTTTATTCCACAAATCCCAACTTATAGGATAGAAAAAGCTATTGATTTGGAAGGTATTTCAGGGGTAGAAGTCAATGGCTTAGAGCATCCAATAGTTAGAAAGGATCATGCCAGATCGATCTATAGTTTTAATCCTAATAACGTTTCGTTTAAAGAGCTTGTAAATTTTGGCGTCTCTTCTAAAGAAGCCTTCAATTGGACAAAATATCTTGAAAAAGGGGGCAGATTTAAATCTCTCAATGATGTAAAACGGGTTTATGGTCTTAGTACTGAGCAATTAACCATCCTTAGTCCTTTTATACAATTCTCCCTGGCGCCCCAGGCAGATAAGAAAAAGGAGACACCAGCCTTAAAAAAAGTTGCAAGCCCTATCGATATAAACGTATCAGAATATGGGGACCTGATTTCTATAGGAATGCCCTCATCAGTTGCCCATGTATTACTTAAATATAGAATGGCAGGTAAAGTGTTTTACAACATGGAAGAATTAAGAAAAGTTTATGGCCTGACGGACTCCCTGTTAGCTGAATTAGCTCCTTTTTTGTTGTTTGCGGATAGGCCAGCGAGTGTTTTAAAGGAACCGACTTTTTCGAATTTGAAAATTGATTTAAATAATACCGATACAGTAGAGTTAAAAAAATTAACAGGCATAGGCTCAAAACTTGCTCAACGCATCCTTAAGTATCGTGATAATTTAGGTGGGTTTTATGAACTCGACCAATTGAAAGAGATTTATGGACTGCCTGATTCGACTTTTCAATATATAAAACCCAATCTTTATATATCTTCTGCTATAAAAACAATCCAGGTAAATACAACTGATTTTACAAAATTGTATCATCCTTACTTCGACAAAAAGCAGGCCTCTATCATTCAAAATTTTATCGCAGCTCATAAACCAATTAGGTCTTTAGAACAACTCTATGATATCAGAGCTTTTAATACTGATTTTTGGAAAAAACTAAGCCCTTATTTGGATTTTGAAAAAGAGAATTGAATAGGCTCTGGTGAAATAAGTCGAATTCATTTACTTTTGCTGATAACGAACTGAAATCATTTGAAAGAGCTTTGGACATTAAATAAATACTTTGTACGGTATAAATTGCGATTTATGGCAGGCATTGCATTCGTAATGCTTATGAATTATTTCCGAATAGTACAACCTCAGTTGATTGGAAAAGCTTTAGATCTGGTAGTAGCAGAATTGAAAAATCCTTCCGCCCAGGCTATTGCAGAGTTGGGACCTAAATTGTTGAAATTCGGCCTTATAGTTTTTGGTTGTGCGGTCCTCATGGGGGTATTTATGTACTTCATGAGGCAAACGATCATAGTAATGTCCAGGTTGATTGAATACGATCTGCGTAAAGCGATTTATGAGCATTATTCAAAACTTGATCAGACTTTTTATAGAAAACAAAAGACCGGTGATCTGATGTCTCGTATATCCGAAGATGTAAATAAAGTGCGCATGTACCTGGGGCCGGCAGTATTGTATGCAATTGATTTAGGCGCCTTGATTATTCTTGTGGTTGCCAGTATGGTGAAAGTAGATCTTACGCTATCATTACTGACATTACTTCCGTTACCTTTTTTGTCAATTTCTATTTTTTACGTAAGTACCATTATAAATAAGAAAAGCACGATGATCCAAAGGCAATTGGCCAAACTCACCTCCATTGCTCAAGAAGTTTATAGCGGTATTAGAATAGTAAAATCATACACTCAGGAAGCTTCTATGGATAAAATGTTTGTGGGAGAGGCACAAGTTTACAAATCACATACCTGGGACCTTTCTAAAATAAATGCCATGTTTTTCCCATTGATCATGTTACTTACAGGTATTAGTACAGTGATTATTGTTTGGGCAGGTGCTTACAGGGCCCAGGCAGGGGCTATCACTCCCGGCAATATTGCTGAATTCGTTATTTATATAAACATGCTGGCATGGCCGGTAACAGCTATTGGTTGGCTTGCATCCATTATCCAGCAGGCAGAGGCATCTATGCTGAGAATAAATGAATTCATGATAACTGATCCGGTTATTCAGGAAAATGGAATTTTAAATTCAGCTTCCCTGGATGGTAAAATAGAATTTAAAAATGTGAGTTTTGTTTATCCCAATACAGGCGTAAAAGCAATAGATAATTTATCATTTACGATTGAAGCAGGTGAAAGAGTGGCGATTATTGGTCGAACCGCCGCGGGGAAGACCACCGTGGCAGAGTTGCTTTTAAGATTATTCGATGTAAATGAGGGGCAGATCTTAATTGATGGAAAAGATATCAAAGAGTATGACTTAAACGGTCTGCGTAGACAAATAGGATATGTCCCTCAGGATCAATTTTTATTCTCTGAATCTATTAAAGAGAATATTCTTTTTGGAGTAGATAGCTCCTTAAATCATGATCTTCATCAATTTACTAAATATGCGGCGATTGAAGATGAAATAAATGGTCTGCCAGAAAAGGAAAATACCATTTTAGGTGAACGTGGAGTAACCTTGTCAGGAGGTCAAAAGCAACGGGTAGCTATTGCAAGAGCTTTGATCAAAAAGCCCGAAATTTTGATATTGGATGATTGCCTTAGTGCGGTAGATACGCGCACGGAGCAGGCTATACTAGACGCCTTCGAAGAAGTACTTAAAAACAAAACGGCCATACTTATTACGCATAGAGTGAGTCACCTGGCCAATTTTTCAAAAATTTTAGTTTTACAAAAAGGTAAGTTGGCTGAAAGTGGAACACATGAGGAATTAATAGAATTGAAAGGACTATACTACGATATCCTGGAGCAGCAAAAATGGGAAGATAGAGCTGAGATGGAATCTTTATCCATTTCATAAATTTCATCGGCATATACATTCTTTTCCAGTATTTTGTATATTTGGAAAACATAACCTTAAAATTTTATAACCGTGGAAAATGAAGAAGGAGCTCGGAATTCCAATGTTTACTCTCAAAAAGTAAAGGCAGGTAGAAAAAGAACTTATTTTTTCGATGTGATGAAAACAAGAGGTGATGATTATTATCTCACACTAACAGAAAGTACTCGTCGCAGTGATGGAAATGGGTATACCAGGCATCAGATCTTTTTGTATAAAGAAGACTTTAATCGATTTGCTGAAGGATTAATGGATGTTATTAATCATGTCAAAACAGATTTGATACCTGATTTTGATTATGACCAGTTTGCTCATCGCGATCAAGTCCAAAGTGAAGAGAATGAAAGCGGGATTAGTGAAAAAGAAGCGGAAAAGTCTGATGACGAGGATAAAATATCCTGGTAGGTAACAAGTTCATTTCTGCCCTTGAAATTATTAATTTTAATATTTTCTAAAATTTTTAGCATGATGGAATATGCTAATTTCTTAAATATTTGTTATTTCCATGTAGCTTTAAATATCACACAAAAGCCAGATAATCAATGAATTATAAGTCCAATAGATGGGTTTTCTATTTCGGTGTGACTTCATATTTTTTAAAATATCGCATTGCAAACTTGGTATGACTATTGTATATTTGTAATTGAAAAATTAATTAAATGAAATTTATAGCTTCTTTTTGTTGCGCATGTTGTTGCTGTTGTAAGCAATACAGCTGACATAGAAGTAAATGGATATAATTAAAAATATCGAAAAGCCTTCTGGTCAGAAAAATCAGAAGGCTTTTTGATTTTAATAAACAAAAACAAATGGATTATTTCAATAAGTATAAAATCGTCGAGGCAGTCTCCAGCTGTGTATGTGCGTATTATTGTTGTTGTAGTAATTTTCCGAAAGGCGTATTGATTGAATAAGTAGTATAAATTTTAATAAAAGTATATCAAAGCCTTTCGAGATAAAAATATCCGAAAGGCTTTTTTGATAGTTGAAACAAAGAAAAGAATGAACAAAGTATTAATAGGGAAAAAAACAAACCTGATTGAATCCGTTGAATCGTTGGGTAGATGGATTGGTGATACACCACTATATCCGTTAAAAAGTTTTTCTTCTGAAAAGGTTAAAATATATGCCAAATTGGAATGGCAACAGCTAGGATCAAGTGTAAAAGCCAGGCCTGCATATAATATGATCAAACAAGGTATTCTATCTGGGGCATTAGAGCCTCATCATACTATATTAGACGCCACGAGCGGAAATACAGGAATTGCTTTGGCTACTATTGCCTCCAGCCTGGGACTTAAAATAAAATTGGTACTTCCCGAGAATGCTTCTAAAATGAGACAGCTCATGCTTAAGAAATTAGGCGCAGAGCTTATTCTGAGCTCGCCTTTCGGAGGCACAGATGAATCTCGACAATTGGCTCAAGAAATTTACTCCCAAATGGACATCCCTTATTATTATATTGATCAATACAATAATGAATATAACTGGAAGGCTCATTTTCTCACTACGGCTCCTGAGATTTGGCGGCAGTCTGCCGGCAGCATTACACATTTTGTGGCGGGTCTGGGTACTACTGGGTCCTTCACAGGAACGAGCAGACGACTAAAACTATATAATCCAGCTATTAATGCTATTGCTTTGCAACCTGAAGGCCCACTCCATGGATTAGAAGGGTGGAAACATCTCGAAACCGCAGAAGTGCCTGGAATCTATGATTCAACTGTTCCTGATCAAATATTACAGGTTTCGTCTTACGAGGCGTTTAAAGTAATTGACAAAGTCGCCAAACAAGAAGGCCTGTTGATCAGTCCGTCGGCAGCAGCCAATTTAGTTGGTGCTCTGGAAGTGGCAAAGAATATGGATAGAGGCGAAATCGTAACATTATTTGCAGATGATGCCTCTAAATATCAGGAAGTCTATAAATGATTTTTAGAATGAATATCTCCATAGAACCTGAAGCATTGACTGAGATCCACCACGCCGGCGAAAATAGCTTTCCTTTTGAATGCTGCGGGTTTTTACTTGGCAAAAACATAGGAAACAATGCAATAATCACACAGGTAAAAGAAGTAATCAATAATGACGCAGACAAGCAAGTGCACTATACTATTCCGCCAAAGGAATTTATGAGTGCTGAGCGATTTGCTTTGGAAAATGATTTGGAGCTTATTGGAGTTTTTCATTCGCATCCTGAGCATGCTCCAAAGCCTTCAGGCAAAGATCTGGATGATGCACTGCCTGAGTTATCCTATTTTATTACCAGCGTTTCCGAGGGTCAGGCTTTGGATACCCGTTCGTGGCGCTTGACAAATGAACGAATATTTATAGAAGAACCCATCGAAATTTTATTTAAAAACAAATTATCTAAATCAAATACGCAACATGGCTAAAATTATTATCCCTACACCATTAAGAAAATTTACAGCAAATCAAGCTGCCATCGCGGTTAAAAGCGGAACAGTACTTGAATCGATTAAAGATCTTACAACCCAGTTTCCAGAATTGGATAAACATTTATTTAATGAGGAAGATCAATTAAGAGGTTTTGTAAGAGTCTTTATTGGAGAAGACGATATTGAAGATCTAAACGGAAATATTACCGCCGTAAAGGACGCAGATACCATCAGTATCATTCCAGCAATAGCAGGTGGGTTAAACTAAAAAATAAAGAAAATGAGTGAGGTAAAATTTTCATCAGAAGAATTGGCGCGATACAGTCGCCATTTAATATTGCCAGAGTTTAATATAGAAGGTCAGAAAAAACTCAAGCAAGCAAGAGTATTAGTTGTAGGTACTGGTGGCCTTGGAGCTCCATTATTGCTCTATTTGACAGCTGCAGGTGTAGGCACCATCGGCATGGTAGATTTTGATGTGGTAGATGACAGTAACCTTCAACGACAAGTATTATTTACCCGGGATGATATTGGTGTCCCCAAAGTACTGGCTGCCAGAAAAAGATTAGAAGCATTGAATCCATATGTAAAGTTCATCACTCATCAAACAGCTCTATCGAGTGATAATGCATTGGATATTATTAAAGATTATGATGTTGTAGCTGATGGGACAGACAATTTCCCTACCCGCTATTTGGTTAATGATGCCTGTGTACTCCTGGGAAAAGTAAATGTATACGCATCCATATATCGTTTTGAAGGACAGGCTACTGTTTTTAATTATAAAAACAAGGCAGGCGAACTTGGTCCTAATTATAGAGATCTATTTCCTTCGCCACCTCCCCCGGGATTAGTTCCATCCTGTGCCGAAGGAGGAGTATTAGGTGTATTACCCGGTATATTGGGAAGTCTTCAGGCAAATGAAGTGATCAAAGTAATTAGTGGAGTGGGAGAGACCTTAAGTGGAAGATTATTCCTTTTTGATGCCTCTAGTTTTGAAACCAGAACTTTAAAAATAAAGCGCAGAAAAGACAATCCTTTAAATGGAGAAAATCCAACTCAATTGGGTTTGATAGACTATCAGCAATTTTGCGGAATAGGACCAGATGACCACGAAGAAAAAACCCCTGTAAAGTCTATCAACGTGATGCAATTGAATGATTTGATTCAAAAGAGAGAAAATTTTCAGTTGATTGATGTACGCGAATCTTATGAGTACGATATCGCCAACATAAAGGGTGAATTGATGCCCAAAGGAGATATTCTCCAATATGTACCCAAAATAGCCCAGGACAAACAAGTAATAGTGCATTGTCGCAGCGGCAAGCGCAGTGCTGATGTGATAGAGCTTTTACAGGAAAAATATGGCTTTGAGAACTTGTACAATCTGGAAGGAGGCATATTGGCTTGGGCTAAAGAGATAGACCATGCAATGCCCACTTATTAATCGGAAATAATTATTTTTTTTAAACCTATAAATCTTAAATAATATGGCACTTAGACTCGGGGATGTAGTCCCAAATTTTAAAGCACAAACCTCACAGGGAGAGATCGATTTTTTTGATTGGCTGGGCGACAGCTGGGCAGTTTTATTTTCTCACCCTGCTGACTTTACACCTGTATGTACTACTGAGCTGGGATATATGTCAAAGCTAAAACCAGAATTTGACAAAAGGAATGTAAAAATATTAGCTCTTAGCGTAGACCCTTTAGCTTCTCATACTACCTGGATTCATGATATTGAAGAAACACAAGTGACAAAAGTTAATTATCCTTTGATCGCTGATGAAGATAAAAATGTAGCTCAATTATATGATATGATTCATCCTGGTTCCAGTGAAAAACATACGGTAAGAAGTGTGTTCATCATTGGCCCTGATAAAAAATTGAAACTTTCATTGACATACCCTCCATCTACGGGACGAAATTTTGATGAAATTTTGCGGGTAGTAGACTCGCTACAATTGACGGCTTACCAGTCTGTGGCAACTCCTGTAAATTGGAAATACGGAGAAGATGTGATCATATTACCCTCCGTTTCTGATGCAGATGCAGAGAAGAAATTCCCAAAAGGATTTAGAAAAATCAAACCCTACCTGAGATATACTCCTCAACCCAATTTGTAAATTTTGATAGGTAACTGAGCTAATTGGCCGGGAATATTTTCCTGGCCTTTTTTGTATGATCGCATTTAGTTTATACTTATTTTAATAACACTTCCTCCTCCAGGAGCAAGATGAAGATTTAATTCTTCGGTTGAATTGATTGTAATGATTTCTTTGGTTAATTGATTGGGATCTAGTAAGGTACTTTCATTGTCTCTGAATATAGTGGCTTTAAAGTTTCCGGCAGGCAGGAAATTTAAGGGAATTCTTACATCTCTTCCGTCATTATTTGTAATTATGCCCAGGTACCAATCGCTTCCTTTTTTTCTGGCAATACAGACCCATTTTTCAAGCTCAGCCTGGGGCACGCTGGTTTGATCCCAAACGGTTGGTACTTCCTGAATAAATTCGAACCCTGGCTGGCCTTCATATGCCTGAGGATAATCGCACACCATGGCAAGGTGATTTTCAAGCACGACATACATAGCAAGCATATGGCTTCTGGTTCCGAGCATGTGAGGTCTGGTAAAAAGGGTATCAAATTTATTTGCAGGCATTGCTCTAAACCCACCAAGATGATAATCGGTAGGCCCGGCCAATAATCTGGTGAAAGGAATATTAATATCATCATTGGGAGTGATCAGATTGCCCCATTTATTACATTCATAGTTTAGCGTGCCTTCCCTTGTAGACTCATTTGGATAGGTGCGACTGAGACCCGTAGGTTTGAAAACGCCATGAAATTGAATTTCTAAATGATGAGCAGCTGCCCGCTTTAAGATTTTTTCCTGAATATTCACCATTTCCTGATCGTCCCTATCCATAAAATCAACCATCATTCCTTTAATTCCCCATTTTTCAAATTGAGTAAATGCCGCTTCTAATTGAGGGTATAATGCTTTCCAATGTACCCACACCCTTATGCCCACATGTACGGATGCAGCATAATCACAAATTTCTTTCATATCTAACCCTGGTCGGGGTTTTGTTACATCTGTATTTGGACCGGGTTGATATTCAATGCCATCATTTTGATACCATGCCACCCCCCGATATCCTATGACGGTGTGGTATTCTATTTTATTCCGGGCACAGAAATCTATATAGTATTTATTAAAGTTAAAGTTTACGCCAGGTTCAAAAGTTGTATCAGGCATGATATCACCATTCCACCAATGAAAGCTGGCCTTTCCGGGTCTAAGCCATGAAATGTCCTTTATTTTACTTGGCGCACACACATTAGTAAGGATATTAGATTCTATTAATGAACCTATTCGTTCACTGATAAGCATGACTCGCCATGGAGTTTGATGAGGTAGTGATGCAATTACTTTGGTATCCGGGTGCCTGGGCAAAGGGCTCAAACAACTGGTAAGTACATTATTTCTTTTAGATAAAGACATCCCTGCATAATTTATTAAGTTGGCTTCAGTGATCGCTAAATATGCCTTCCCGGGATACTCAAACAGGGCTGGCAGATCTATAAGGACATCATTTTTGATTTTGATCACAGGCAATTTTTCATATCGATGCTCATGAGAAGTAGTAAAATTTTCTAGAAAAGCAACCCTGGCTATCGGATTACCAACCACCTTGAATTGAGTGTGTTCATCTGTAAGGGAATAGTTTTTCCAAGACTTTGACGACGGTATTTCGTACCGAAATGCAATGCCGTCATTAAAAAGCATCACATCTAATAGTACTAATCTTTTCTTGCCTTTTTTTTCTATTAGAGGAATATAGGCCTGCCGATACACTTCTTTAATAAAGGAAGCTTTTCCTGCAGGTAACAGATAGGTAAGGGTGTCCAGTATGGATGTACTATTTCCAATAGAAATATTAGAATAAAAGGAATCTTGTAATGTAAAAAATAACCCCAACTCACTTTCGTCTATTAAGATATCATCTCTGTATTTTACGGTATACTGCGGATGCTGAAGCTGGCAATTTATAGAAAAGGAAACCTCCCCACCTGGACTTTTGAATTCATAATTATCTTGCCCATACATTGTAATCACCATAGCGAGACATAGGTAGGATAATAGTAATTTTTTAATCATGAAACGTTGCAAATTTTTATCCTAAGATACAGACTAAGTCCTGTAAGTGATTTTAACTCTCGAAACTGTTTTATTTATAAATTGTTTTCTAACAGAAACCATTATTTTTAAGAGCCAAAAGAATGAAAAAGAAAATCAAAATATTTAAAACGTTTGAAGAACAAGAGCTGTATTTCTTAAGCTATTATTATAACTTAACTCCTTTAGAAAGATTGGGGCACCTATGGAAGATGCAGGCAAGAGTTAGATCGTGGAATCAAGCAACTAAAAAAGTAATTACGATATACAAAGACCAAAAGGATGGAGACTATTAGTTCTGAGTTAATGGAATTCTTACAGTGTGCGGAAAAAAATCGTTTGCGTTATCTGGTCATTGGCGGACATGCAGTAAATTTTTATGGATATCACAGATTTACTGAGGACTTTGATATTTGGATAGCCCCTACTAATGAAAATAAGAAATCATTTCTGCACACCCTGAAGTGTTTAGAATATAACAAGGAAGATCTTCAATTGATTGAAGCAGAAGATTTTACTAAACATTTTAAATGCACCATAGGTACTCCGCCAGATTTAATTGATGTCCTTACTATTGTACACAAAGATATCAGCTATGATGTAGCAGAAAAAAATAGAGAACTTATTTTTATTCAAAAAGATATTCCTATATATTTTATTTCTTTTGAAGATTTAAAGGAAATAAAAATTCGATCTCATAGACCTAAAGATTGGGAGGATATCACCAAACTCGAACTTTTAAGAAAGAATAGTAATTAATAATTTTTGCCTTCTACAGTAACTTAATATTTACCCAGTTCAGTAAAAATTCACCAATTTTGCGTAAAATCCAAAAATATGATGGTTAGAGTGAATTGGCAAGGTGTTTATCCAGCATTGACTACCAAATTTAAGGATGACGATACGTTAGATATTGATTTATTCAAAAAGCATCTTGAATTTCAGATTCAATCAGGAATTAAAGGAGCAATCCTGGGAGGTAGCCTTGGTGAAGCGAGTACCATTACTCAGGATGAATTGATTCAATTATTATTAGCCGCCAAGGAAATTGCCGGTAATCGAATTCCTGTTCTTATAAATATCGCAGAATCTTCTACAAAAAATGCCCTGCAAGCTGTACAGCATGCCGAAGCCAATGGAGCTGACGGTTTGATGCTACTTCCTCCCATGCGGTATAAAGCAGATGACCATGAGACTGTTTATTATTTTCAGGAAATTGCCGATACCACAGGTCTTCCAATAATGATTTATAATAATCCTTACGATTATAAAATCAATGTAAGCCTGGATATGTTTGAACAACTTACCCGCTGTCCGAATATCCGGGCTGTGAAGGAAAGTAGTCGGGACAATACCAATATTACCAGAATGAAAAATGCATTCGGTGATCGGTTCAAAATATTAGGAGGTGTGGATACTATGACAGTAGAAGCTATTGCTGCTGGCGCAGATGGACTGGTCGCAGGACTGGTAAATGCATTCCCTGAAGAAACAGTAGTACTTTACAATTTGGTGAAAGAAGGCCGGCTAGATGATGCTTTGAGTATTTATAGATGGTTTATGCCATTACTTGAGTTAGATATTCACCCTAAATTGGTTCAATACATTAAATTGGCTGAGACCGTTGTAGGAATAGGTACCGAAAATGTAAGAGAACCAAGATTGCCCATTACGGGTCAGGAACGAATCGATATATTAAAAATCATTAATGATGGTATAGCTAAAAGACCCAATTTAAAATTATTTAAAATCTCCTAAAAAAAAATTCATAGAAATGATAACAGGAAACATAGTAGGCTTAGAAATTTTAGAATCCCATGAGTTTTTACAAGGTGTAAACCCTTCCAGCGGCGAAATCTTACCGGAGAAATTTTCCATAGCAAATAAATCAATCATCGATAAAGCTTTGGATAAAGCCAAAGCCGCTTTTCCATTATATAAAAAGTGGACGAATGAACAAAAAGCTAATTTATTGGAAACTATTGCAGATGAAATAGTAGCTCTTGGAGATGCCTTAATACATAGAATAAATCAGGAGACTGGACTCCCCGAGGGTCGTATTACTGGTGAAAGAGGTCGTACTACTGGTCAGCTAAAACTATTTGCAAATATGCTCAGGGAAGGCTCCTGGACTATGCCTACCAAGGATGATGCATTGCCGGAAAGACAACCCGCGCCAAGACCCGATCTTAGAAAAGTATTTA
The DNA here is from genome assembly GCA_038251405.1 of Chitinophagales bacterium. Classification (GTDB taxonomy): domain Bacteria; phylum Bacteroidota; class Bacteroidia; order Chitinophagales; family Saprospiraceae; genus JADJLQ01. Next base: position 62,597 of record JBBSBH010000022.1, on the reverse strand, counting down.
GACCTATTGGGCCTGTGGTAGTTTTTAGCGCTAGCAATTTTCCGTTAGCTTTTTCCACTGCAGGTGGTGATACTGCTAGCGCTTTAGCAGCCGGTTGCCCCGTGATCTTAAAAGCTCATTCATCACATCCGGGGACCAATGCTTTAGTCGCCGAAGCCATCCTCAAAGCAGTAAAAAAGACTGGTGCGCCGGATGGTGTATTTAGTACTTTATATGGAGCAGGGTCTGATATGGGCCAAATCTTAGTAGCTGATCCAAGAGTAAAAGCAGTTGGATTTACAGGATCCTTGCATGCTGGAAGAGCTATTATGGATACTGCTGCTAAAAGACCAGAACCCATTCCTGTATATACGGAAATGGGGAGTCTGAATCCTGTGCTTTTATTGTCGTCGGCATTGGAAAATAAAGCACATAAAGTTGCCGAGACTTTTGCCGGATCTATTACTATGGGAGTAGGACAATTCTGTACAAAGCCAGGTTTGATATTTGTTGAAGATGGGGCCCAATTTGATTTATTTTGCCAAACATTAATTGCTAAACTTTCGCAAGTTGCCAGCGCTCCTATGCTAAATGCCCGAATGCAAAGTGCTTTTTTAAAGTCTTTAAAATCACTGAGCAGTCAAACAGAAGTAAAAAATTACAATGCTGCTGATCAAGAACATTTGGTAAACCCTGCAATTGCAATTGTTTCATCTGATGATTTTAAAGCGAATAAAGAATGGCACAATGAGATTTTTGGTCCTTTCGCTATGGTGGTTAAATGCAAAAATCATCAGGATATGTTATCCATTTTGCCCCTGCTATCCGGGCAATTGACTATTACCATCTGGAGTGAATCAAATGATGCAAGGAATAAAGAGGTCCTGGATTTTGTGGAAGATTATGCAGGGCGAATTGTATGGAACGGAGTGCCTACGGGCGTGGAAGTGGCCTCTGCAATGGTGCATGGCGGGCCATATCCTGCTACTAGTAATTCACTATTTACCGCTGTTGGTAATAGTGCTATTTATAGGTGGGTACGGCCTGTTTCCTATCAAAATGTACCAGTAGACTTACTTCCACATGAATTGAAAGATTAATATATAACTTGCAATTTTGTGAGTCAAATTAATCTTATATTTGTAAAATGACATCTGGAGCCATATATACGAAAAAACTAGGCCAATCAGTAGCAAAAAGAGCAAAGCCAGTCCTTCCTAAAAATTACCATGTTATTCCCTTAGGTTTAAATAAATGGGCAGTTGTGTTAGATGGAGCATCCAGCTCTGTTAGATCATTTACTGAAAAGAATGAAGCTTTGATTTTTGCTAAGAAATCAGCTAAGAATAAAAATGGAGAAGTGGTAATCCATAATACTTCAGGGCAGGTTACTAAAAGAATTGCACCAGATAGGAACTAAACCATTGATCTAAATAATGCCTTTTGAAACCAATGTTTTCATAAATTGCCCGTTTGATAATGACTATACATCCCTGCTAAGGCCAATGGCATTTACTGTTGTTTACCTTGACTACGAACCTTATATTTCTCAGACTTTATCCTCATCAAATATTAGAGTTGAGCAAATTAAAAAACATATACAGGCTTGTAAATACAGTATTCACGATCTATCCAGATGTAAAGCACTAATTCATGGCGAATTGCCGAGATTCAATATGCCTTTTGAATTGGGATTGGACATTGGTGCAAATGAATATGGATCAAAGAGGTTAAAAAGTAAAAAGATATTAATTCTTGAGTCAGAAAAATATAATTACCAAAAAGTGCTTTCAGATATTTCAGGGCAAGATATTGAAGATCATAAAGACGACCCCTTGACTTTAATACTTAAAGTAAGAAATTGGTTTTCTAATATCGCGAAAGAAAAAGTGTTAGTAGGGCATAAGCGTATTTGGTTTCATTATAATGAATTTCTTGAAGATCTTACTAAGGAACTTTCAAGAACGTACACGAAAGTCGATATTAAAAATATGCCTATTGGAGATTTTATTAAATATTCAAAAGATTGGATAAATATGGTTGGGGGCTCTGAGCCATCCTTATTTACATAATTTTTTTTAAACCATTGAATAAATTACTTTTGTAATGAATATATATATAATGAAAAAGATCATCACTTTATTTTCCTTGGTGTATTTAATGTTAATCCCAAATTATTTAGCAGCACAAGCCAATATGGAAAGTGCAATAATCAATACTATTAAGATTAATGATCATATGCATATGCTACAATGGTCTGGAGCAGGAAACATGCTTTTATTATCTGGCCATGATGGAAACATACTCATAGATGATCAATTTGCAGCCTTATCCGAAAAAATAAATGCTTCCATTCAAGCAGTTCATCCTGGTCCTGTGAAGTTTTTATTCAATACTCATTACCATGGTGATCACACGGGTGGGAATGAAAATTTTGGGAAAATGGGGGCAACTATTATTGCTCATGATAATGTAAGAGCAAGGTTAAGTGCAGATCAGCGAATTATTAATTTTACACAACCACAGAAAGCAGCTCCGGAAATTGCCTGGCCTGTAATCACTTTTGCTTCAGGTTTGAATGTTCATTTTAATGGAGAAGATATCATCATTTTCCATATGGATAATGCCCATACCGATGGTGACGCGCTGTATTATTTTCCCAAAAGCAATGTTTTGCATACTGGAGACTGCTTTATGAAAGGAAAGTTTCCATTTATCGATCGCAATTCCGGAGGTTCGGTGGATGGTTGGCTGTCGGCTGCTTCCAGAGCTATTACATTAATTGATGATGAGACTGTAGTCATTCCGGGTCATGGTGATTTGGCTAATAAGGAAGATTATAAAGCTGCCAGGGATGTAGTGATGAAAGTTCGCGATGAAGTAAAGAAAAAAGTAAATGCCGGGATGGATCTCGATCAAATAAAGGCTGCCCATATTACTAAGGACTATGATTCAACTTTTGGCAGTGGGTTTATTAACAGTGATGCCCTCGTGACTACTATTTATAAAGATTTGAAAGGGGAAAAATAGCGCATGGATTTAAAATCATTAAGTACATTATCCTCTTATCCCAGATCGTTAGAAAGTAAGTATCGGGTTCGATTTCAGGATTGTGATCCATATTTACATCTCAATCAGTCAAGCTACCTGGATTATTTCGTTAATGCCAGAGAGGATCATTTGAGGAATCATTATGGATTGGATATTTACCACTTTGCCAGAGAGAACAGCCTGGGTTGGATGGTTACCAAAAATCAAATTGCTTATTTGAGACAAGTGATGGTAAATGAAATGATTTTAATAGAATCGCATATAACCAGCTTTGAGGAATCGAGTATAAATGTGGAGTGTATCATGTGGGATGAAGGAAAATGGAAGCCAAAATCTTTACTCTGGGCCACCTATACTTTTGTGAATTTAACAGAGGGAAAAAGGGCTTCCCATCCTGAAGAAATAAATGAGTTTTTTTCTAAAATTATATGGGAAGGCTTTGAAAAGGGCCTTAGTTTTGAACAAAGAATAGGAGAATTATACAAAATCGGAAAATAATTTTAAATCTCCGGAAAAATTATCCCGATCATTTTTTGAGCATTATTTTTGTTATCAAAAAATAGGGTGAGAAATTCCTTTCTTATTTTGTAAAGTTCTTGCGTATACTCACTCGTTTTCAATTCATTTAATATAGTTGACCATTCCTTACTTCTTGTCGCGAAATGCATAAAAGGTCTTAATTCTTTGAAATCTTGAATGATATCACTGGTGATGATATGTCTTCCAAGTCGTAGAGATTCTAAGAGTTTTATTTTGTAGCCACTGCTTTGAGAAAAAGGAGCAAGTATCACCTGAGCATTTTCTATTAACTCAAACATTTCATCATTGGAAGGGTTTTCAACCAAAGTACAGTTTTTATTTTTAAGAATGAGTCTTTTTAAAATATGGGAAGGGTTTCTACCGGCAATTTTTAAGGGAAAGTCAATATTTGGCAATACAGCTTGAATTAAAAACCGCGTGGCTTTTTCATTTTCTTTAATACTTAGGTCTCCGTGGTATAGGGCATACTCACCCATGCCAGGTTTTGATTTTATTACGGGATCGATAAATGGCGGAATGAAGATGGACTTTGTGGTGTGCGGTGATATCATTTGATTTTCCTTCTCAGATATGGTAAATATGGCATCTGCAAGCGGTAGCATCTTTTTTTCAAATGCCAGCAGTTTATTTGATTCAAACGAATAGTAATTTTTTTTCAGGATATGCTGTTCTACCCTATACAAATGTGAATAATAATTGGATTCGATATTATGCAATCTGATGAATTTCTTTCTCGTGGCAAGGCGTGGATCATTGAAATGGTAAAGGGTATGCAAGCCTTCAAATAGTATGGGATGATCGTCTTGAAGTAATACTTCTACCATCGGATTACTTCTGCGGGATTGAACAAAAAGAGGAGTATGTAAATTTTTAGCGTGCCACATTTTTTTCCTTGGCAATAAATAAATTCTTTTGCAAATCATGGCCAATTCGTTGGGCAGGGAAAACTCTTTATAAAAGGCATGTAATATTATTTCTATTCCCGCTTCATGCAAGGACTTTATTCGATGATAGATACTGATTACACTACCTTTGCTCGGAGGAAATGGTATATCGAGGCTTATGATATGTAAAGTCTTTTTCTCCAATTTTTAACTCTGCAATGATAACTAATTATAGCTTTGTAGTTAATTAAACCTCAATCTTTTGAGTTCGGTTTTCAATTTTACAAATCTTCGGTTTAAACTTCCGGTTCTGTGGCTTATGGTGTCTTCATTTGGTGGACAATCATTAGAAATGGAAACCAAACGCCCAACTAATATTATTGTTTTTATGGTAGATGATATGGGATGGCAAGATACATCTGTTCCATTTTGGACCGAAAGCACTCCTTTGAATAAACTGTATCATACTCCAAACATGGAGCGGTTGGCAGCAAAGGGAATGAAATTTACTCAAGCCTATGCTGCACCGGTATGTACTCCAAGCCGGGCAAGTTTGCTTTCTGGTGTGAATGCTGCCAGGCATAGAATTACTAATTGGACATCACCTTATGCAAATACCGATAGTGGCATTAAGGATCCACTGTTTAAGCCTTTACATTGGAATATAAATGGTCTTTGTCAGCAGTCAGGAATCGCAAATACATTTCAAGCTAAGACCTTTGTGCAATATTTAAAGGAGCACGGCTATTATACGATACATGTAGGGAAAGCGCATTGGGGGTCAGTAGGATCTCCAGGTGCAGATCCTAAGAATCTTGGCTTTGTACAAAATATAGCAGGTAGTGCAACAGGCCATCCACAATCCTATCTCGGTAAAGAAAATTATGGAAACATTCCTGGTAAAGCGAGCATTCATGCTGTACCAGATTTGCAGACATATTATGGATCGAATACTTTTCTTTCAGAAGCACTTACTCTTGAGGCTGTGAAAGCTTTGGAATATCCATTAGATCAGAACCAACCGTTTTTTTTATACTTGTCTCATTATGCAGTTCATACTCCGATTATGCGGGATGAAAGATTTTTTACACCATATATAAAAAAGGGCCTGGATTCTATAGAAGCAGCGTATGCTTCATTAATAGAAGGAATGGATAAAAGTTTAGGCGATATATTGGATTTTTTAGAGCAAAAAAATATTGCAAATAATACGGTGATTTTATTCATGTCTGATAATGGGGGATTGAGTTTGAGCCCACCCCGGGGTAGCATTGCTCATACCCAAAACAAACCGTTGAGAGCTGGTAAAGGATCTGTATATGAGGGAGGTATCCGGGTACCCATGATTGCTTATTGGCCGGGCATTACCAAACCGGGGAGCATAAATAATGATCAAATAATGGTTGAAGATTTTTTCCCTACTATATTGGAAATTGCCAAAATCAGAAATGAATCAAAAGTTGATGGTCTGAGTTTTGTAAACAGTTTAAGAGGTAAACCCAATGCTGAAAGAAATTTGCTATGGTATTATCCTCATCATTGGGGATACGAGGGTCCTGGTATAAATTTTGCTTGCGCTATGAGACAAGGTGACTGGAAACTCGTCTACCTCATGCGTGAAGCAAAATTAGAATTGTACAATATTGCAAACGATATTGGAGAATCTAAAAATTTAAGCCTGGAATACCCTGATAAACTAAGACAGATGGCTGGCGCTATGACTGATTTGATGAAATCAAGAAATGCCCAATTACCTGTTTTTGAAAAAAGTGGTTTGGAGATTAAATATCCATTTGAATTAATTGACCAGTGAATTATTTTTGTATGAGCAGTGCTTTGTAATTCTTTAATTGATCAACTAAAAATTTTACATACCCTAATTTGTATCTAAACTTAATGGAACTTCCTTCAAGAGTAGTAATCTTTTTGGGTTTGAATCCTGTCTTTATTTGGAATTCAATACTATTTTGAGGCGAAGGTTCGAAATAGGTGTTACCACTAAATCCTGTGAGATTGATAAGATGTAGGATAAGACCTTTACTTTCAAATTTCTTGTTCATGGCAGAGATATCGTTGAAATCGTACTCTTTCAGAATTGTTTCTACACGAGGGTGAGCAGTAGTGATTAGTTGAATGCTGGCTTCGGGAAAGGTATAGTTTAATAGGTCGAGGAATATATTTTTATGGTCTTCATATCCGTGTAAATAGTATAATTTGCCAATATTGATGGGCATGATAATAGCTTCTCCTTTTCCAGTCTTTTTAGATCCTATGGCATAATATCCGGTTTCATCATGCCCGCCAATCATTTCAGGTGGCCCGGGTCTTCCGTTTGTAAGTATGGGTAACATTCGCCGATCACATCCTGACATTTCATATTCACTGAGATTAAATTTTAGCATTACCATGGACTGACCTTCAAGGTTTATAAATACTGAATGATCAGTAGTAGATAAATATTGACCACTGCAATCTGTAATTTGATTTTTTATTTCTACTCCAAACCATTTTTTTAATAGATCAGGGCGAAGAGATAGCGATTTATTAGTTGCGATGAGGTGAGTTCCACTTTCTAATAATTGGTCGATAGCTTCAGTAGATTCTTTAGTAAGATCAAAAATATCGGGTAGGATAATTACTTTATATTTTTTCAATGCTTCATATTGAGTTCCAAGCTGACTATCTTCAATTCTGTCATAGGGTATATGAGATTCGTTCAACATGAGCTGTATTCCTCTGTATTCCTGCATTTTACTTCCACTTGGCCACCAGCCAGGAGCTACTAATGCGATTTTAGAGATAGTCTGGTATCTTCCATAATATTTCTCAAACCTTTTATGATGGTTATAAATTTTTTCAAGTACTGGATAAAGTCTTTCATCTTCATACCCACGCATATCGCCCATCATGCTCATATCCAGGCCAGAGCCATTAGCGATATTTTCCCAGAACCTTATTTCCGATTCTTCAGGTTCTATAGCATTGTATCTGCTTTGAAATGAAATTTGTTGAATGTTGGCATTACTTACAATATGGTCAGGATATGAAATCATCGTAGTGTTTACATTATCGGATGCATTGTATGGGAAATAGGGTAAAGAATTGGTTTGTGATTCGTGCCTGATAATGTCAACATAGTCTGCAGCATAAGTACATAAGGCAATATGTTGGCTTTTTGATTTAATTAAATCATGTAATTTTTTTTGCCATTCTATGGTGGTATATATTTTAAACTCCTCGTACTTCTGAAAAACGGGATCATTAGTATTCTCCTCCAAAGGCAATTCCAGTCCACCACTGTATTCTCTAAATCTATTTCGATCATATTCATTTTGATCGATTCCGTAATATTTGTCTATATAGGAGTTCCGGGTTTGATAACCAGGCATGTTTAAAAATATTCCATCGATAGGGTAGAGATCCATCACTTCAGCCATTATATCAAATGCTTTTTTTTGTACATAAGGAGCATTGATGGAAGTAACATATTTATCTGTATTAATCATATGCTCTCCGTTTTTGTCAATATATACCCAGTCTGGATGCTTTTCATAAATCGTTTTATCCAACCTGCTAAAATCAAATCGGGTAACCACTTTGATATTGTTTTTATGACAAAGCCTAATGACATCCCCGAGCATGTTTGGTTTCATAAACGGATTGATATAATGAGATTCTAACCCGGAAGGATAATATGCCATTATACCTCCTGCATTTATTATTACCGTATTTGCCGCAAATTTTTTTAGATCAGCAATCAGGGAATCAGGATTTAAAGTGGCTGCTTCATAGGCTGGCAAATTAATCTGGATAACTCTTAAATTATTATGTTTCCACCATAAATCTTGTGCCTCAACTTGCCCAAATAATTTAAATACTGAAAACAATAAGCTGGGGACGAAAACAAAAAAAGTATATTTCATGTAGTCAATAAATTCTCTAAGTTAATCTTGTTTTAAATTCCGCAAAAAAATTTGATCCACGGTAACCTTTTATGCGTTTACCCTCGTAGAAAGTGCTTAATAGCGTGTTTGATCATTTTTATTCCGTCTGATAAAGATGGATGGAAGGAACAATTGAATTAGAAAGAAGAGATCACGATTTCCTTTCAGATATTTAAATTTGCAAAACACTTTTCGTATTACCTTTCAGGAAGGATCATTTTTATTCTTTTGTGATAAGTTGGGATAATTCTCTTCTAGTGATCACTTCAAATTTCATTTTATTTATACAGTATTTGCATTATTCAAATTAGTACATCTATATTTGAGGAAAACCTTGCCATATGATCAATCGAAGAGACTTTATACAACATGCCTCTATGGCTGCTTTAACACTTCCAAATTTAACTAGTGAACTATTGTCAATACCTAAGCGTAGGAAAAATATTGGCATCCAGCTTTATTCAGTAAGAGTAGAGATGAATCAGGATGCTAAAGGCACCCTGGCGAAAGTTGCCAGGATGGGCTATAATCAGGTTGAAAGTTTTAGAAGCCCTAAAGGTCTGTATAGTGGGCTTTCTCCTAAGGAGATGGCTCAAACTTGTAAAGATTTGGGAATGACTTTGCGTAGTGGTCATGTGCATATAGACAAGGATTGGTTAAAGACCATTGACCAGGCCGCAGAATCTGGTCAGGAGTATTTAATAGTTGCTTCTATGACCACACAGGGGCAGACGATAGACAATTATAAAGAAGTATCTGATGCCTTTAATAAAGCGGGGGAGCAATGCAAAGCCAGAGGATTAAAATTTGGCTATCACAATCATCAATATGAGTTTGACACAGTGGATGGGCAAGTTCTTTATGATGTACTTATTACTAATACGGATCCAAAATTGGTCCATTTAGAGTTGGATTTGGGCTGGGCTATTGCAGCAGGCAAAAATCCATTTGATTATTTCGATACATATCCTGGAAGATTTCCTCTGTGGCATTTAAAAGATATGAATGTAGCGGAGAAAAAAAGTACCGAATTTGGCAAAGGAACTTTGGATATTTCAGGTCTGTTAAAGAAGTACAAAAAATCCGGAATGAAGTATTTCTTTATTGAACAGGAAGAGTATGGGAAATCTGCTTACGAGAGCTTAGCTTATGATATTGACTATTACAAAAAGATAAAATGGTAATTGAGCTTTATGATATCAGTTTTAATTTTTTAACCTTTGGGTACTTAAAATTTAAAATTTTGTAAGTATAGAGATTGATATTAATCATTCTCTATTGAATGGTGGTAGTGAAATGGCTACCTTTGCGAAAAAATAATTATAAGAATTTTCAAAATGCGCATTTTAATTGTTTTAGCCGTTCTGGCTCTCGTATCATGCAAAAAGGCAAACCCTAATTATCTAGCAGATGTAAGTAAGGCTTCTTTTTATCATCGGACGATGAAAGAAGTCACCAATATCATGGTGTATGATATTTTTTCACCACCTGTAGCTGGAAGAATTTATAGCCGATGTGCCATTGCTGCATACGAAGCTGCAATCCCGGGAGATACAAAATATAAGAGTTTGTCAGGCCAATTAAAGGATTTTCCCGCCATGCCCAAACCGGAAGCCGGAAAAGAGTACGCCTTCCCTATTTCCAGTGTAAAAGCAATGCTCAATACGGGCCGTACCCTGCTATTCTCTGAGGATAAAATGAATACTTACGAAGCTCAATTAATGAAAGAATATGAAGAAATTGGAGTGCCTGGAGATGTCTTGAAAAGATCGCTTGCATTTGGTGATAGTATAAGTGCGGCTGTAATAAAATGGACTTCAAAAGATAATTATAAAGAATCAAGAACGTTTCCAAAATTTTCTGTTACTCAAGAAGCTGCCCGATGGAAGCCTACACCTCCAGCATATATGGACGGCATAGAGCCGAGTTGGAATAAGCAAAGGACATTGATAATGGATAGTGCAGCTCAGTTTAAACCGAAACCACCGACTGCTTACTCTGAAGATAAAAAAAGTCTTTTCTACAAAGAGGCCAAAGATGTAATGGATGACGAAAATTTAAAAGACAGTTTGCATCATCGCATTGCAGCATTCTGGGATTGCAATCCTTTCATCGTGCATCAACAAGGGCATGTCATGTTTGCAACAAAGAAAATTTCTCCTGGGGGACATTGGATTGGAATTACTTATACTTTAAGCAAATTACTAAATAAAAATTTTTATGAATGTGCTGAGGCGTATGCATTAGTTGCTATTGGCCTTAATGATGGATTTATCTCCTGTTGGGATGAAAAGTATAGAAGCAATCTGGTACGACCTGAGACTTATATCAATGAGCATATAGATCCTGATTGGGTACCATTTTTACAGACTCCTCCTTTCCCTGAATATACCAGTGGCCATAGTGTAGTCTCCAGTGTCTCATCAGAAATATTGACACAGCTTTTTGGTGATAATATTGCTTTTACAGATAGTGTTGAGGTTGAATATGGATTGTATCCCAGAAGCTTTCCCAATGCAAAAGCAGCAGCGCAAGAAGCCTGCATTTCCAGGTTTTATGGAGGCATACATTATATGCCAGCTATTCGTGAAGGGATTTCCACCGGGAATGCAATTGGTAAATTTATAATGAAAAAAATAAAGACAAAGCAGTAATTTTCTTATTCTTTACCAACAAAAAAACTTCTATTCAATCTGAATCCCAATGCCAAATGACCATCCTTAATAAAATTGGTATTTCTTGATAATTGGGTGATATTGGTAGCATCTGTAGTATTCCCGATATAAAATTGAAATACATGACCTCCTGAATTAAATTCTACACCCAGGGCAAACAGGTTAGGATTGAAATTTTCAATTGCTCCTGAACTGCTAAGAATATCTTCATACATATTTATTTGTCTGCTGTACTCCAGCGTAATTGCGGTATTTGGCTTTACCTGGTATTTACCACCCCAGGTTACAGAAAATATATTATTGTCATTATTGATTCCATAAGGGACAATATTGTAGTGTACCATAGTGGGCGCTATTTGCACAGAAAATTTTGAATTCAATTTTCGGGCAATAATTAATTGATGTAGGAATGAAAATTTGTTCCAGCTTGTGTAGTTAGGATTTTCGTTATTGGAAGGATCTTCCTGGGTGTTGACATTGGTAAGGGTAAGCCAACTAATACTAACAGGTATGTTTTTTGATCCTGTTTGTTGTCTTACTAGTTTAAATTTTACCCATCCCTCAAAGGATAAATTTCCTGCCAGTGCAATTCCCATATTTCCAAAGTTGCTAGGTGAATAGTCAAGCGAAACATAGGTTTTTGCTATTCCAGAATTTAGTCCAAGTATCTGGGCGAAATTCTGACCTGTGGGTAATCCTTTTGTCCAAACATTACCGAAATGATGCGCCACCATAAATTGTAAATAGTTTTTAGGTACTATTTCTACACTGTGCATATTTATGATATAGGTAGACTGAAATGTATTTTTAACAATCTTGGGCTTTACTGCAGTAGCTTCCTCCGAATTGATTTCTTGCGCGTTGGATGGAATAGCAATTAATAGCGACAATAAAAATAATATATAGAATTTCATAGCTAGATTTATTTTGAAGAATGATGAGTTAATAATTTTCCAATAATTTCAATTAGGTTGTCCTGCAGCTATCCAGGCTTTAAATTTATTTACCGTACAACTGCTCAATCCAATCTTTCCTCCAGGATGGCCACTACTACCCGCGCTATTCATCATATTGGTTAAAGTTGTTTTATTATTCACAAGAAGAGAATAAGTAAGAATGGGACCTCTTCCACCATGGCACCCTGCTGATTTACAAGTAACATTGTAGATTGGATTTATATCGTTTGTATAAGTCATTTTCCCCGGTATTACACAAGCTTCACTTCCACCATCATAAGGCGGCCCCTGAGCTACCCAAGCTTTTATTATTTCCTTTTGATTTTCTGTAAGTGTAACAGCTCCTCCGCCAGGATGATTGATTTTACCTTCTGCCCATTGTCTCATGGTATCTATCCGAGCTATTATAGCACCATAGTCAACTACTTTAATCACTTTCACTATTGTAGTACCGTCTTTAATAGTGTCATAGTGAGTAAAAGGCACTGCATTATTATTGGCAGTATTAGATTGAACATTATTATGACATCCACATCCTCCGGAAGTAACGATGGGTACCACATCGCCAAGGAAGGAAATGGTTGGCAGGACAGTTATATCTTCTTTATTATTATAGCAAGAATATAAAAGTAGGACGCTAATAAATGCGATCAGAACTATTTGAATTACATTTTTTTTCATAGCCGTATTAGTTAGATTTTATTATAGTGCCAGACCCTGTGTATTTAAATATCCCGGCATTTCCATTGCCGTATTTCCACACATTTGGAATGTTGGGATCTTGAAAATACCATGCTTTAATCAGGGCAATGTCTGATGGATTTAGTCCACCATCGTCATAAGCCATACCTCCCTGGTGGCTTTTGGCATATACTCCTGTAGATGGATTGGCCAATAAAAGAGTAGAATCTATTCTTGATATCAATGAACTGGTTGAATTTAAAGGATCATCTTCTACATAATATTTAGATCCATTCGGTGAAGTATAGGTTATATTCTTGCCACTTCTGATTGCTTTAGGATAAATTATATCTAACAGGATGTCATCGTAACTACTTAATGATCCCCGTACATTAGCGGTCACCACCGGTGATGAAAAGGTCTTGTAGGGTCTAAAGCCAGGTTCACCTCTATAGAATCTTCTAACACTATCTTTATAGGCATTCCAGACTTGATTTCTCAAATTCTCATTAATTAATTGGGTGTAATAGGAAGTACCGCTGGACCTTATTAAGGCAAACGAATTGGTGTCAGAAGGAGATAAATTAGGTATTAAGCCTGATTTTGCCCATGAACCGGTGGAAGTAGCCACACTATGGCAATTTGCTGAAGTACAGCCAGTACTTATAATTTTAATTGCTGAAGGTCTAAAATCCTCAAGTGCTGGATATTCTTTTGCACCATTCTTGATCCAATTGTAAATAGTGGCTTTATCAGTAATAGAAAGTTCGTGAGCAGCCAATACAGGTGGCATGGCACTATTAAAATCGTTTGTAGTAATCAGTGTCCACAACTCGCTTTGCTCAGGTGCTCCAACAGATACTAATGATCTTAACTCAGAATAACTGGCAAGCTTTGGGTCTACAGGACCTCCATGGCAAGTGCTGATGCCACAATACTCCTTTACTATGGCCAATACACCTTTTGTTACAATTTTATCATTGATACCTGGTGTAATATCACGCTGTGCTATAACAGTCTCGTCATAAAAAGGAGAAAAATGAGTTGAATCAGGAATGCCAGGAAAGGCTCGATTCAATTTTTCTACAGTCACACCATCTTTAGTGCATTGGTGAAATGTAATAGTGGCTATCAGTAGGAGAAAGCCGATAACCGACCGAATATAAGTAAGTAAATTTTTCATGACCTTATTTGATTAAAAATCAATTAAATGTATTTAGACTACAACTAGTTCTATTTGATGTTTGTCAACAGAACTGCTGATTAAAATCAGTAAATAGATTTTTCTACCTCAATACATTTATATCATTAAATAATTCTTATTCAATTAGATTTTAATGACCATATCACCTCAATAATATTCAAATTATGCAGAAAATAAAATTGCAGAGGAGAATTCTTCTCATTTGGTTAGCCGCTATTGCTTTTTTTACATCAGGTATTCGATACTTCTTTAAAAATAAAAAGGTAAAAAGTAAAATATTCCTCACCGAAGATGGGAAATTGGTTACCCTAAATTCTGATAGATACACCTTGATTGATAAAAGGATTGCCAAAGAAGATATTCATCATTGGATAAAAAATAAGTAAATGAAAGAAACTAATATCGATCGCAGAAAATTTATAACAGGCGGCATCTTTTCCGGTTTGCTTTCATCTTGTGGATCTAATCCTTTTGAAACGGGGGAAACAGATGTAAAAGAATCTGGTGAAAAGGTCAAATTATTGTCTGTAGATGGCGAAGTGATTGAAATTGACAAAGCTTTTTTAAAACCGGTACCGGAATTGCCCCATCTCTCAAATGCGGAAGAACGTAAAGGCATAGAAGGTAAAAAATTTGCTATGGTAATTGATTTAGCCAGGTGCAAAAATTTAAAGAAATGCCAGTCCGCGTGTAATCATATGCATCATTTGCCAGCTGAACAAAACTGGATTAAGGTGTTAGCTATGCAAGATGCAGCGTATACTGCGCCTTACTGGCAACCTACCACGTGTATGCATTGTGACGAACCTCCATGCGTAAAAGTGTGTCCGGTAGATGCTACATTTAAACGACAGGATGGGATAGTACTGATAGATAATGATCGATGCATAGGCTGCAGATTCTGCATGGCAGCTTGTCCGTACTCCACAAGAGTCTTTAACTGGAGTGATCCCGAGCTGCCGGAGGAAATAAGCCACCAGGTAAGTTCTTGCGAAACAAGTATTCCTCAAAAAAAGGGAACAGTAGGTAAATGTGATTTTTGCCCGGATATGACTCGTAAAGGAGAATTACCTCATTGTGTTTCTGCATGCCCCAATGGAGTCTTTTTCTACGGTGACATGAACGAGGATACCGTGACCAATGGGGCGGAAACATTTAAATTAAGCGAGTTGCTAAAAGACAAAGCGGGTTATCGTTTGATGGAAGATTTAGGTACAAAACCCAATGTCTATTATTTGCCTCCTGTAAACAGAAGCTTTCCTTTTGAATCAGGTTTGAATGAAAATATAAATTAAAGTCAACATGTCTATTTTATTAAAAAATAAATCTGACGATCAAATAATTCAAGAATTAAGTCCTCAAAAATTTGGAACGCGGGGAATTATTTGGACTGCTATATTATTGATTCTCTGTTGTATAGGACTATTTGCCTATATCCGACAATTAAAAATAGGCTTGGCGGTAACACATATGGGTGATTATGCTTCATGGGGTATATATATATCCAATTTTGTTTTTTTTGTTGCCATCAGTCTGGTGGGTTCATTAGTTACTGCGATTTTTAGATTGACTAATGTAAAGTGGAGTACACCTCTTACCAGAATTGCTGAAATCATCGCTGTTTCTGCTATTGTATTTGCCGCATTGATCATCATAGTAGATATGGGTAGGCCTGAAAGGCTTTATTATCTGGCTACAAAAGGCAGAATTCAATCGCCCATTTTGTGGGATGTAATTGTAATCAGTACTTATATGGTCATAAGCCTTCTATTATTGTATATACCCGCTATACCTGATTTAAAGATACTTTTAGGAAAACCTAATGCTGTTACAAAAAAATTAGCTCCATTATATAATTGGTTATCGTCATTTTGGGTTAATAGTGAGATTCAAAATAAATTATTTTCCAAATCCATTAGTATACTTAGCGTCTTGATTATTCCAGTGGCTTTTTGTATTCATACGGTGACCTCATGGTTGTTTGCTACTACTTTCAGACCTGGATGGGACAGTACTAATTTCGGGGCATACTTTATTTCTGGAGCTTTTTTAGTAGGAGCCGGAGCTGTGATAGTAGCTATGTATATGATTCGCAAGGCTTATCGCCTGGAAGATTATATTACCGAAAAACATTTTGACAGAATGAGTAAGGTTTTAGTGATGCTGGCTTTGGTATATCTCTATTTTAATATTAACGAATATCTCGTCCCTGCTTATAAAATGAAGAAAGATGAAGTTTCACACTTATCTGAATTATTTGTAGGTGAATTTGCACCTATGTTTTGGATTGCCATTTTAATGAGTATGATATTACCCATTTTGATTTTGATTACTAAAAAAGGCAGGAAACCTAAAGCTGCTTTTTTTACAGGAATTTTGGTAGTAATTGGAGCCTGGTTTAAAAGATATTTGATTGTGACTCCTACTATGTTGAATCCATTCCTGCCTATGCATGATGTACCTCAAAAGTATATGCATTATTTTCCCAGTTGGGAAGAATGGGCTATTGCCATTGGTTCATTAGCTGGAGCATTACTCATTATTACTATTTTTATCAGAATAATCCCAATAATTCCAATTCAAGAAACTTTAAATGAAAAAAATGAAAAAGCGTTGGAGAATTAGTTTGTTTTTGATTATTGGTTTCTTACCTGTTCCCCTTGTATTGAGATCACAGGATACAGCTCAATTAGCTGTCCGATTATCCGTGCAATTTCGCAGCGAAGCAGATCGAAGTATGAATATAACGGCTACAGCTGGAGCTAAGATAAATTCAAGACTATCTCCTGTTCCCGGTTTATTAATTAAATTTTATTTGGATGAGGAAAGTGAAAACAATCTTATAGGAGATTCCCATACAGATAGCAATGGAAAAGCAGCTGTCTCCATACCAGCAAGTCTTTTAAGTAAGTGGAACGAATCCGATGAACACACATTAATTGCATCTTCTCCGGATACTTTACAATTTTCAAGCTCTTCAAATGATATTACTGTAGGAAAGGGAAAAATTGTAATAGATACTTTTGGCGAAAGTAACAGCCATAGTATACAAGTCACTGCTCTTTCTAAATCAAATGATGGCTGGATACCTATTAAGGATATGGAGATTTTACTAGGGGTAAAAAGATTAGATGGTAGTGTTTTAAAATTCACGGAAGATGGATCTTTTACGACTGATTCATCAGGTAAGGTAATTGTAGAATTAACTGACACTACCATTAAAGGAGATGAAGATGGTAAGATTACTTTATTAGCCAAATGTGAAGACAACGATGACTTTGGTACAATAATAAGTGAAAAGGAAGTCTATTGGGGTAAAAAAACAGAATTTAAATCCGATTTTTTCCAAAATAGAACGCTTTGGTCAACCCGATTTAGAACGCCTATTTGGTTATTGGTACTTGTATATGGAATGAGTATAGGAATTTGGGCTACTATTTTTTACGTTTTTCGTCAAATTTATAAGATCAAAAAAGCAGGGCAAGTGATAAATTGATCTTTGGGATTCTATTGATAGCTTTTTAGTAGAGTAAAGTATTATTTCTTCAATTACTATATAATATAGGCTTTTCTTATGGATAAGGTTGTCGGGAAGAAAAGAATAAATTGATCTATTTAATACCTCTATGGAATTCTTATTCCTTTTGTTGATCTTTTTTCTTAATGTCCCGACCTGCTTGTTTTAATGCATTCGTAAGAATATACTCAATATGACCATTCAGGCTTCGAAACTCATCAGCAGCCCATTTTTCCAACGCTTTCATGGTCTGCTCATCTACTCTGAGTACAAACTTTTTCTTTTCCATCAATGCCTGATTATTGATGTAGAGTACCGGTATTTACCACAGGTGTAACATCTTTATCAGCGCAAAGTACTACCATTAAATTACTTACCATAGCCGCTTTTTTATCTTCATCCAGATGCATTAAATCTTTTTTAGAAAGTTGGTCCAGGGCCATTTCCACCATACCAACAGCGCCTTCTACTATTTTCATTCTGGCTGCCACAACAGCTTCAGCTTGCTGTCTTCGGAGCATGGCACTGGCGATTTCAGGAGCATAAGCCAGGTAGCCAATTCTAGCCTCAATAACTTCTATTCCAGCTATTGCCAATCGGTTTCTTAGTTGAGTCTCGAGGGCATGATTTACTTCATGTGATCCGGATCTCAAAGTGATTTCGTGATCTTCATCAAAATTATCATAAGCATATGAACCGGCTAGTTCTCTCAGGGCAGCTTCAGACTGCACTTTAACAAAACTCGCATAATCGGATACATCAAAAGCTGCTTTATAGGTATCATTTACTCGCCATACGACAATACCGCTGATCATAATGGGATTTCCCTTTTTGTCGTTGACTTTTATTCTTTCACTATCAAAATTTAGGGCTCGGAGTGAAATCCTTCTCTTGCCGTAAATGGGATTTGCCCAATAGAATCCATTTTCCTTCACCGTTCCTTTATATTTACCCAGCATCAATAAGATTTTAGAATCATTTGGGTTTACCAGGAAAAAGCCTGTCATAATTATTACCGCCAAAGCGATCATAATCGCACCAGTTGCAATCATATCAAAAGTGACCAACAAATAAATTCCCCCTCCCAGTAATAGGAAGAGTAATGCAATAAAAACATAGCCATTCAAGGATTTAATTTCTTTTTCGTTTTTCATATTTAATATCAATTTGATATCAAATGTATATCATATTTAGTAATTAGTCAATAGCCAGTCAGACAATTTTTTTTCAAAGTAATTCATATCTGCTTTATGAAGGTGCTTATCTTTAAGCTTTATGATTGATCTTACTACAGGTCTGCCGCTAAATTTTTTAATCACTTTTTTGGTTTTAACTTTAGCAATTTTTTTGCGGTATTTGTTTCTGGCAGGATTATTTTATTATTTTATTTCTAAAAACGAAAAGGAAAGTTTTAAAAAGCGGCGACTTTCATTAAAAGTCATTCATCGGGCTCAATTAATATATGAAATAAAGTATTCATTCATTACTTCAGTCATATTTGCCATAGGAGGCACTATATTAATATATTATTGGCAACTTGGTAAAACTAAGGTGTATATAGATTTGCATCAATATTCATTGCTCTGGATACCTCTAAGTATGATGATGATTTTTATCATTCATGAAACGTACTATTATTGGCTCCATAGATGGATGCATCATCGCAAAGTATATAAATGGATTCACAAGACGCATCATGAGAGCCTGAACACCACAGCCTGGACCTCGTTTTCGTTTCATCCTACAGAGAGTGTTTTACAAGCTTTACCCATTTATGCTTTTTTATTTTTAATTCCTACACATTTGATATCATTAGTATTGATACTCATTATAATGACGGTGAGTAGTATCATCAATCATTTGAATAGCGAGATTTATCCCTCTTCTATACAATATCATTGGTTGGGCAAGTGGGTCATAGGAGCTACTCATCATCACCTCCATCATTCCCAGTTTTACACAAATTATGGTTTGTACTTTACCTTTTGGGATAAATGGATGGGAACAGAGAGTAAAGATTTTAAAAAATTATTCATGGAAAAAACTTCATAAAGTGAGATGGTTGAAGCATATGGGTTGGTTGTTATTGGAGCTGATCACTTTTGGAGTGATATTTTTTGGCCTCACTACACTTTTAGCAGTTATAGTAAGATCATTTGATCACCATTTATTTGAAACCGCTATAGATATTAATGAAAATTCTAATCCTTTTACTTTGTTACTGGATACAGGGTTTTTATTTGTTTTCATTGTCTCTTTAGTCACCGCTATTCTTGTTTATCACGTAATTTTCAGGCATCCTTTAAATCAATTAGGATTGCGGTTTACCGGATCTTTGAAATTATTTGGCAAAGGGTGGTTGGTTAGTAGTATTTTGATTTTAATAGGATTTTTAATCATAACAGCTTTTGGACAATTTCAATTTTTTACTTCTTATTGGAATGCCAAATATTTTTTTGGGTTTTTGGTTTTTTTTATAGTTCAAAGCACAGCTGAAGAAATTATAACCAGGGCATATTTAATTCCAACCATCGAAAACTGGCTAGGAACAATACCTGCACTTATAGTCTCAGCGAGCCTTTTTGCAATAATGCATTTAGGCAATGAAAATTTCACCTGGATGGGTTTCTTTAATATTTTGCTTGGTGGATTAATTTTGGCGGCATTATTTGTAAAATACAGGAATCTATGGCTCTGTGCCGGGTTTCATTCTGGTTGGAATTTTATGCAAGGCACTTTTTTGGATTTTAATGTAAGTGGTGTTGATGTGTATAGTTGGATGCAATTTAAGCCAATAGGCTATTCCAGGATAACGGGCGGAGATTTTGGTTTTGAAGGTTCATTAGTTTCTGTTTTAGCCCTTATTGTTTTGATAGGGATTCTCCATAAGAAAATGCCGCTCACCTATAATAAGTTTCCCATTGATAGGTTAGTAAAAAAGGATAATGCAATTTTAAATCCATTAACTGATCCACCCACAACCAGAGAAGAAGGCATTAATTGATTTGTACTGGACCAGTACCACACTTATCTTTTAATATATTTCCATTTTCCGTAAACTTCTTTAGTTCAGCGTTGATGAATTTTTCGGCCTCTTCGCTAATTTCATCCGGGTAAAATACATGTGGATTAGGACCGGCATCCAGAGAAAAATAAATGGGATAGCCAGTCGCCTTTCGATATTCCTTTATTTTAGAAATAATGTTCAATGTATTTGGGTGCATCAAAATATAGCCAGGATTGGAGCACATCATTAATGCATGCAATGTGAGTGCTTCCGCTTCAATTATTTCTCCAAACCGATGCAGATCTCCAGACCTTAATATCAAAGCTAACTCTTCGGTATTTTTCCTCGCCTGTGCATACCGGGTTTCGGCATAAGGGTTATCATTCATCAATGCATGACCATCCGTACTACTTACTTTTTTTTCTTCACCACTTACTATTAGAATATCATCATGCAGGGAAGCAAAAACAGGATGAAATCGTTCATAAGCGATTGCATAGGCATCATGGCTGTTGGGAATATGGTCTAACCTTCCCCATATTGAAAAGCATGGATAGATAGATCTGCAGGCACTGCCGGAAGCAAGTCGGGACATGTATGATGCTTTCTGAAAAAATTCTTTATCCGTAAATCGTTGATATAATAACTGTTCTAAACTCACCAGACATAATGCAAGTGCGCTCATTCCCGATGCAGAGGATGCTATCCCCGCAGAGTGTGGAAAAGAATTTTTAGAATGTATTTCCAGATTTACTTTTTCTAAAAAAGGAAAATACTCTTTCCATTTTTGAAAAACAGCTTTTAATTTGATTTCGAATTTTTGATTCGGTTTGCTATCTAAATTGAATTTGAAGCCATCTTCATCATATACATTTCCTGGCTTATAAAAAATATGAGTTTCTGTATAGGCATGCTCTAAGGTCATGCTTAAGGATGGATTGGCTGGAAGTTGTTGACCATATTTTCCCCAATATTTTACCAGTGCAATATTCGAAGGTGAGCGCCATGCAATGTGACCGGATTTGATTTTTCCAATGGGATTGGATGATGGGATTAGGAATTCATTCATCAGTAGATCAAATATAATCTAAGTTCTGCTTTTTGCTAATCTCCATGAATAAATAAGCCATTTAAAAAATAGAATAGGGTTTTCCATATCTATAATTGTCTCACTCCGGGCTTTTGACTCCCAAAAGTTAAAAGAAAGAGGATAAGATGTCTTAAATTTTGAATGTAAATGATCGAGACCCACCAAACTTCTTGCATTGATGATATTCGTAGCCAGTTTAAATTGAAGTTTTCTTTTTGATGAAAACGGTAATGCGTCGATTTGATCGTTTTGACTATAAATTAAATCCTCAGTGATTTTTTTTAGTTTTGAAAATTTTGTAACAGTATTCGACAAGGTGCAAATACCTGCTGTAACATCTTTATGAATATCAAAAATATCATTGCTAATCTGGAAAAGAAAACCTATGGTGTATTGCGCGCTTTCAAAGTCTTCAGACATAGGTTCATCAATTAAATTTCGGAACACGATAAAAGCCGCTCCGCCTTTTTCATAAGTGATCGTGAATATATCTTCGGATGCTATTTCCTTATTCTTTTGCTTTAATGAATCGATTTGAGACTTGTAGGCTTTATTTATAGCTTCGAAATATTCTTTTTTATTAGGTATCGAAATTAATAGACGGGACTGGATTTCCTTGGCCACCTTTTCTAAAAAATGGTGTGGTATAAAAGCTTGATGTGCTTCTATAGTGTCAGGCAAATAGTCTAAAGAATAATTTTCAGCATCAATAAGATCATCAAAAACTGGTGTAAGTATACCACACCACATAGCTCTTGTTCTTTCTGTTTCTGAAAGTCGCTTTCCGTATAATTTTTTATATCGACTACATAACAAAACGGGGATAAACTGGCAATAATAGTTTTCAATTTTTTTTAATAATGCTTCTGAAAAATTTCCTTCAAACTTTTGCTCTAGTTGTTTGAGATAAGGAGATAAAAATCTTCGATTGAACTTTTTTTGAATGCGGAACTCACGATATAGGTCGTAAAATAATTCCAGGAAGTAGTAGACTTTAAGCACTAAAATGAATTTGGTTCAGCGTTTTTCTGTCAAATAAATATTCAAAACCACCGGATTTTCAAATGAGTGCCTAAAGTAATTCAATTCTCGAAATTAGAATATACCTTGTGATGGAAATGGTGGCATGTTATATTATCATGGGTGTATCTGGCTCTGGTAAAACTACGGTAGGTAAATTATTATCTGATAAAATCAATGTACCGTTTTTTGATGCGGATGATTTTCACTCGGCAGCCAATAAGGCAAAAATGCACCAGGGCATCCCATTAAATGACGATGACAGACTGGATTGGCTTGGGCGTTTAAATAATTTACTTAAGACCAATACCCCTTTGAGCGGGGTGATTTTAGCATGTTCAGCATTGAAGGAAAAGTATAGAAGTATTCTTGAAAGTGATGTGGATACTCCGATTTATTGGATAGTGCTCGAAGGCAGTTACGAATTGATTTTAAATAGAATGCAAGCAAGAAAGGATCACTATATGCCGGCTGGCTTGCTAAAATCTCAATTCGAGACAATGGAATTCCCTGCCTATGGTTTACATGTTAAAATAGATTCGCCTCCAGATGAAATAGTAGAATCAATCATTAGCTATTCCAGAGAATCAAATTCGAAGCTAGATTCTTAGGATTTAGGTGCCATCATTTTTGTGATTTCATTTAATTTGCCAGAGTAAGATTTCAAGGTTTTTGCTACTTTTTGAATATTCAATTGCGCTTCTTCAAAACTTCGTTGCTCTATTCCCTCTCTTATTCCGGGCATGGTCTTTACTCCGTAACCAGTATAGTATCCTGGAGCATAGATTTGATGTTTATACCACGGTCTTCGGGGCAGACCATCATCCTGTAATAAACTACGCTCTATTTGATATAAAGTTTTGTTTATTTCTTTTTGCTGATCTGGACTTTTTTGCAAGGCCAGTGGAGACAAATTATTAAATTCTTCTGCGTTCCGCTTTAACTCCATCATAGTGTTTTCAAGTTGGCTGAAATCTAAATATGGTACTACTGCTTTTTCATGAGGAACTTGCCATTTAAGTTTTGGATCATATGCCAGCTGATACACTTTATCTTTCAGCATTTTATTTTCTACATCAGTTTGAGTTCGCATATTATCAATGAGTGTTTTTAGATCTGTAACGTATTCATTCATTGTTCTTTGAAATTGATTAAACTCAAAAGGAAGGACTTCTGCATTGGCTAGGCGCATCATCACCCTACCGCATGTTTTTGACAAAGTGACCCCATATTGATAACCGGGGTCAATAAACCTGGTAAAATGATCGTATGAATCATAAATCGAATGATATTCGCCCCCTTGAGCTTCGCCACCAAATCCAAGATTCAAAGAAGCAATACCCAAAAATTGTAAGAACCCTGACCAATCAGACCCAGCTCCTAAGGCAGCTAGTTTTAGGTCTTTATTCCCTGCTAATTTAGCTCTACCTGCAGGATCAGCATCCAGCATAGCTTTGGCATATTTTCTTTCTTTTATGGATACACCAGTCTGAGGATCAATGACTTGATCCGCTACTTCATTGAAAAAGGATTCCAATGTATGGGAGCCACCGGCACCTATAAAACCTCTCCCATTCCCATCGGTATTCAGATAGGCTACTGCCTTTTGTTTTAATTCTTCCTGATGATCCTCTGTCCATTCCGTCGATCCTAAAAGGCTGGGTTCTTCGCCATCCCAGGCACAGTACACCACTGTCCTTTTCAATTTATAGCCTTTTTTAACCATTTCACCCAATGCCTTAGCTTCACTTAATTCTGATACCATACCACTCAGTGGATCAGAAGCGCCATTTACCCAAGCATCGTGATGATTGCCTCTCAAGATCCATTCATCGGGATATACCGAACCCGGTAGTTTAGCAATAACATTGTATAATGGTTTTATATCCCAATTAAATTGTAGATTGATATGTACTTTATCTATACTCGGACCGACATGATACGTGATGGGCAAAGTGCCACTCCATTTATCCGGTGCAACGGGGCCCTTGAGAGCTTGTAAAAGCGGCAACGCGTCTTCATAAGAAATGGGCATCACCGGGATTTTCATGATGGTAGTAGCCGCAGCTCTATCTATGCGTTTGGCATCTTTAGTAGCACCTATACCAGGAGTTAGGGGATCACCAGGGTAAACGGGCATATCCATAACAGATCCACGCTGAGCACCATCTTTTGGTCGGAAAGCACCTACAGGATATACATCGCCCTGGGTATATCCATCATCAGCGGGATCAGAATAAATAAGACATCCGATGGCTCCATGTTCATAAGCTACTTTGGGCTTTATTCCTCTCCAGCTACCACCATATTTGGCGATTACAATTTTGCCTTTGACATCTATTCCCATTTTTTCCAATTCATCGTAGTCTGCCGGAATACCTCTATTTACAAACACCAATTCAGCGGTAACATCACCATCAGCAGAGTAGGCATTATAAGTCGGTAGCTGCTCTGATTTTTGGCCCGAAGTACGATCTTCTGCCAGGGTGGATTCTTCCAGTTTTAATTTATATGGTTTAGAACCTAATAATTCTACCTGTCTCATTTTAGGAGTAGGAAATAAAACATAATATTCTTCGATAGTAGCTTGATAACCCCAGGATTTGAAAAGGTTTAAAATGTATTCGGCATTGGCTTTGTCTTGAGGAGCACCTACATGATGAGGGTGAGCGCTGAGGTATTTCATCCAGGTATCCTGATCATTGACTTTTAAATCAGCATCAAATTGTTTTTCCCAGTCAAGCTGAGATTTGCCAGCCATTTCAGTAAACCCCATTATTTTTTGAGCTTGTGAGGCAAAGGAAAGTAAACAAAAAAGGCAAATGAATATTTTCATAAGTTAAAGTCTTTAATTAATAGGGATAAACTTATGAAAAAATGTAACCCTAATGGCTTTTATTTTTTCCATACTTTTGATTTTTATTCTTTACAAATAAATTACAACTTATCTTTCGACAATAATTCTCAATGGCAATTCCATCCAAGGCTTATAGTCCCACAGCACCAAAAGGACCAGGTGTATTTAGCCTGCTGGTTCCTTACAAACGATTGGTTTTATTCATGATTATTTTTGCTTTGCTTGGAAATGGTATCAACCTTTTATTGCCCAAAATCATAGCCAATGCAATCGATGCATATCCTACGCACTATATAGTTTCCCAAATAATAACTACTTATTTAATTGCCTCTTTGGTTATTTTTATTTTCACCGCGTTGCAAAATTATGTACAAGTGTACGCTTCGGAGAAAGTTGCCAAAGATCTTCGCACACGATTGGCTACCAAATTGTCTGTTCAGTCATTCGCCTACATAGAGGAATGCAATCCTTCTAAATTATTGACCAATCTTACTGCTGATGTGGATTCGATAAAAATGTTTGTATCCCAGGCTATAGTCTCTATAGCATCATCTATCATCATTATTATTGGAGCTTGCATCTTATTGTTTTCCATCAATTGGAGATTAGCTCTGGCAGTTGTTGCTATAGTGCCGGTCATCGGAGGAGCTTTCTTTTTTGTATTGAAAAAAGTTAGAGTCATATTTATTCAAAGTCGGCAAGTGATTGATCGACTTAATAAAGTTATCAATGAAAGTATACTGGGATCTGCTATCATACGTGTCATTAATTCACAACATCTGGAATATGAAAAATTCTTAGAAGCCAATAAAAGAGGCATGGCGCTGGGAATGAGCATACTCAAATTATTTGCAGCGTTGATACCCATCATCATATTTACCGCTAACCTGGCTAGTCTTGCCATATTGACCTTAGGTGGTCGATTTGTAATAGGTGGGAGTATGACTTTGGGTGATTTTGCAGCGTTTTCCAGTTATTTATCCATGCTGATCTTTCCCATTTTGGTCATTGGCTTTATGAGTAATGTGATAGCGCAAGCTACGGCTAGCTATTCACGTATCAGTTCTGTGCTCAATACGCCGGTAATCGAGAATAAAGCATCTGTCAATACTTCATTGACTGGAAAAATAGAATTAAAAAATGTATCCGTATTGTATGGACAAAAACCTGCATTAAAGAACGTAAGCTTTGAAGTAAAAGCAGGATCATCTTTAGCAATAATTGGACCTACCGGAGCAGGTAAGACACAGCTACTATATTTATTGACTGGATTGATAAAACCAAGTGAAGGAACTCTGACTTTTGATGGAGTCAATATAGATGATTATATCAAGGAAAACTTTTATAGCCAGGTTGGTTTTGTTTTTCAAGATAGCATCTTATTCAATATGAGTATCCGTGAAAACATTGCATTCAATAAAAAAGTAGACGAGGTATCCTTGCAGAAAGCCATTGAAACTGCTGAGCTAAAAGATTTTATTGATCATCTTCCCGATCATTTGGATACGATAGTCACAGAAAGAGGTAGTAGTCTATCCGGTGGGCAAAAGCAACGAATCATGCTTGCCAGGGCATTGGCGATTAATCCAAAAATATTATTGCTCGATGATTTCACTGCCCGTGTGGATAGCAATACGGAAATGAAAATACTAAATAATCTAAAAAAGAATTATCCTGATACTACGCTTCTATCGGTAACTCAAAAAATCGACACCGCCAAATGGTATGATCTTATTATCGTATTGATGGAAGGTGAGATAGTAGCTACTGGAATACACGCTGATCTAATAAGGCAAAACCCCGAATATATACAGATTTATAATTCACAACAAAGCACCAGCAACTATGAATTACAATCTAAATGATATCGCGAGCGCTTCGCCCAAGATCTCTTCAGTGCAGGCATTGAGAAAACTATTGCGATTGATTTCGGAAGAAGGAAAGTATTTATACCTCGCTTTATTTGCTATTCTTATCAATTCTACTCTAAACCTACTGGGGCCCTATATCATCGGGCATGTGATTGATACACATGTGGTACATAAGGATTATCCTGGTGTATTAAGATGGGCTTTCATATTATTGTGCATGTACATTCTAGCATTCTTTGCTGCTTATTTCCAGACAAGATTGATGGGTGGCGTAGGCCAACGCATGTTGTTCAAGCTTCGAAATACCATTTTTAATAAATTACAAGAGCTTCCTGTTAGCTTTTTTAATAAAAACAAAGCAGGTGATCTTATCTCCAGAGTCAATAATGATACGGACAAGATAAATACATTTTTTTCGCAGTCCCTCATGCAATTCATAGGAACTATAATGACTATGACAGGGGCAGGCATTTTTCTATTGATCATTAATTTCAAATTAGGTGTAGCTACTTTATTGCCAGGCCTGGTAATATTTCTATTTACAAAAATAATATCTCCGTGGGTGAAAAAAAGAAATGCATTGACTATGCAGACAGCCGGTGGTCTTAGTGCAGAAATCCAGGAGTCATTACATAATTTTAAAGTGATCATTGCCTTCAATCGCAGAGATTATTTTTTACAGCGATTTAATGAAGCGAATAGTAAAAACTATGCCACCGCAATCAATGCAGGCATAGCTAATGCTGTTTTTGTTCCCGTTTATGGATTGTTTGCATCGATTGCACAATTGACAGTTCTTACACTTGGTATTTACATGATCTCAAAAGGTCAGTTTTCTATTGGTTTGCTGGTTTCTTATTTGGCATATGCTGTAAATTTTTACAATCCATTGCGACAGATTGCAGCCTTATGGGCCAATTTCCAGGCAGCTATGGCTGGATGGGATAGGATATCATACCTCCTCAATCTTGAATCTGATCTTCAAATTCGACCTTCCCATGCAGTAGATTCTTCCGGCGTTAAATTGCTTGAATTCAAAGATGTGTCTTTTGGTTATGAAGAAGGAAGTGAAATCTTGCACCATATAAATTTTATTTTAGAATCTGGAAAGACCTATGCATTCGTAGGGCCTACCGGTGGCGGAAAGACCACTACAGCATTATTGATCGCACGGTTATATGATCCTTTGAGTGGCCAGGTATTATTGAATGGTAAGGACATACGCAGTTATCAACCAAATGAAAGATCAAAAAAAATAGGATTTATATTGCAGGATCCTTTTCTATTCACCGGCACCTTAAGGGACAATATTTTGTATAGTAATGAAGATTATATTGGTCTTTCGAACGATCAACTCATTGATAAAATTAATACTATAGGATTGGCCTCCCTGGTTAATATATTCGATAAAGGATTAGATACAGACATAGTGTCAGGTGGAGATAGTATTAGTATTGGACAAAAGCAAATCATTGCATTTATGCGAGCTGTATTGCGCAATCCCGAGCTATTAATCCTGGATGAAGCGACTGCCAATATAGATACGATGACGGAGAAACTATTGGAGGAAATACTTCATAAATTACCCGTTACGACCACTCGGGTTATTATTGCTCATAGATTAAATACTATCAAAAACGCAGATGAAATATTTTTTGTTAATGCTGGTGAAGTGATCCGGGCCGGATCATTCGATCATGCTGTGGATATGTTGTTGAAAGGGGATAGGGTGAGTTGAGTGGGAACCTTCATTATAGATATGAAAGCTTTATGGAGTATCCTATTTTATACTAGCGGTATACTTAATTTTATACGATTGCCATTGGTGTGATCCCATTGTAGACTTCCTTTCAGTTTTTCAGCTCTTGCTTGCATAGACTTGATGCCGGTACCTGAGCTTACATTGATTTTCGATGAACCGTTGTCTTCAATACTTATGATGACTTGATCTCGTAGATATGTAAATGAAATTTTTACTTGAGTTGCATTGGAATGCTTTGCAATGTTATTAATAGCTTCCTTAAGTATCAATAATATTTCTTTGCGATATATTTCGTTTAAACGATGATCTGATTTTTTGCCACTTATTTCGAATTTTACATCTATTCCCAAGGGCTCTAGTGTGCGATCTAAAAATTCTCTCACCCGGATCTCTAGGTTTTCAGCCAATTCGTTTTCAGGTCGTATACTCCATACTATATCACTTAGATTTTGCTGTATGTTTTTGCTTTGTGTAGTGATCTGATCTATTATTTTTTTTGATGAAGTGTCTGTAGCAGAAATAGATTGTTCCAATATTTTTCCCAATATATTAATGCTAGTGATCGTGCTACCTATCTCATCGTGTAGATCGGCGGCTATAGTATTTTTCGTGTCTTGCAGTCGGGAAAATTGTCTGATTTGCATTCGATAGTACCCATAGATCAAGCCAGCGAAGCTGATACCGCACAATCCATAAAACCACCACGATCTAAACCATGCTGTGCCTACTACTATGCTGACTGAATTATCCTGAATGTGCCACTCTCCCGATTTGATTTTATATTTTAAGCTAAGTGAATAATTACCCGCGGGCAAATTAGTATAATTCGCTTTGCCTTCATTGCCACTCTGTATCCATTCTTTATCGAACGGTACCAATCGATATTGATACTCAACATTATCTGGATGATTAAACTCTGGTACTGTAAACTCAGCACTAAAATTATTTACGTACCAGGGTAGCTTTATAGATCTATTGTACATATAATTAATAGCGTTTATGGAGTTTTTATTTTTCAAAATAGATGTTCCAGATATTTTAAAGTCTATCAAGTGTATGGCAGAATTATTCTCTTCACTAATTCGATCATGTGTAGAAAGGCTATTTAACCCATTTTCACTAGTGATCAAAAGAATACTATCCCGCAGAGCTAAACGATTTAGTTGATTAGAAAGCAATCCATCTTTCTCTGTATAATTAATCGAGTGATGGGTGGCAGGGTCAAGGCAAGAAAGCCCGGATCGAGTCGCTAACCACACTCTGCCATTATCATCACTTACGATGGATTGAATATTATTTCCTACCAGCCCATCCGTTAACGTAAAATATTTTAATGAATCAATTGCTGTATTTACTATGATCAAACCATTGGCCGTACCTAAATAAATGTTTGCTTTATGGTGACAGATGCAATTGATCCGTTCATTGATTTCTTTACCGTTAGCAGGTTTATAGATTATTATTGATCTATCAATTACTACGAATAAACCCGATTCACTGGCGATAAATATTTGATGACCGATAAGCATACATTTTTTAAATTGAGGAAAGTGATCATCTGGTGTTACTAGTTCTTGGACACTATCAGAGAGTATATGTATAAACCCTGCATGATTGAGACCAGCAAAAAAAACATACTGATCATCTATGGCGCATAGTCCATTGACGGTGATATCATATCGATGATCTATTTTTATTCGATTGGACTTATTTATTATTTTATTTATTTTATGTAGGTATCGATCCAATTCTTGCGATGAAACATGAATCACACCATTGAGAATAGAAGAGATATAAAGATCGCCCGATGGAGTAAATACCATATCGGTAATCCCTCTTATATTTTTATCATAAAAAAAAGGTTTTATCTCTGTGGTACCATTACGAATACAATAGATAGAATCAGACCCCGATAAAAAAAAGCTATGTCCATGCCACTCAGTGATGCTTGTCAAAGAATTACCTACTAATAGACCTTTGTCTGCTAGATGAAGGACATCCATTTTTTGTTTGATTTGAATGTACTGGCTTACCCCTTTATCGTTTCCAATCCAAACATTACCCTTGGTATCCTCAAAAATAGAGAAAATGGCATCACCTAATAAAGATGAAAATTGAGTATATGAATGTCTAAAATTAGCAGTTTGATCAAAGGATATAGCAAGACCCTTATCGAATTCGACTTTCATTTTTAGTATACCCTTAGACTGAGTGCCTAACCATATATAACCATCCTTGGTTCCGCTGCCTGTATATATGGTCTCTTGAGAAAAATCTAGTTTCTCTCGAACCAATGACATTGCTTTGATAAAAACTGGGTCTTTATCTTGGCCAACTATTGAAGAATGAGGTATGACATCGAGCATCGCATCCATCGAGCTCATCCATACATTTCCTTGCTTGTCTGAAAACAAGCTCAACACATAATCATCGGAAATCCCTGAAGAGCTTTTGGTATAGTTTTTAAACGAAATGTCCTTAGCATAGGGATCGAATCTTATTAAACCTTTTGCTGTGCCGATCCACCCATTGCCTTGATGATCTAAAAGTATGGACCATACATATTTAACTGGAAATGGAGAGTTTACTTTTCCTTGCTCAAAGGATATTGCATTTTTTACTTGCAGACCATCCTCCAGGAAACAAAGTTTAGTCAATCCACTCCCAAATCCTCCCATCCATATGCATCCATTTTTATCCATTTGCATACATAGTATATCTTCCACAGAGTACGATACTTTGGGGAATAAAGAGTCCAACTTAATTCTAATAAAGTCATCCCGTTTATCATCATATACATTTAGTCCATGGCGAGTAGCTATCCAAAGCCGTTGGTTATGATCTAGTAAAAAGGCTGTGATGTAGTTATCCGAAATCGATCGATCATCATCGTACTGATGAACATAGGTTTTTATTATGCGTCCGTCGTAAGAAAAGAGACCTTCTTTAGTGCCAAACCATAAAAAGCCAGACCTATCTTGCACGATAGCTGTAATAATGCCTGTTGGTAGTCCTTGTGGTGCAGATATATTATTAAATGAATGCCACGAAGTCTGACCATAGCAAATCAGACAGAAATAAAATAAAATTAGCCCAAATACTATTCTCAATAGAGGATGCTAGAATGGAATATGATTTGAAATTTTCGGAGAATTCAAAATGATGCCAACATTCTGAGCCGATGTATCTCTGCATTGTGAGGGACACATTATAGGTGATGATACTGATGCAGTCGCAAAGCCGAATAAAATTGAATTATTAAAGGATAACCCTAATTGGTTAGATCTAAGATTGACAATACTGACTCTAATCATGCTTTCTTTACTTTGGTTAAAAGCTAAAAGCAATTTTTCCAATACACTTTTGTTGAGTTTGATAGAATTAAACCCATTTACTTGTTTGTCATTTTTAAGAAAATCCATAAAGGCCTTTTGATCTCCAAATTTTTTAATAGAAGCCTCTTGAGTCTTGGCCATCAATTTCAATTCGTTTTTCAAAGATTCATTTTCTGCTTTCAGTTTAGCCAAATCCGAGTTGGATGTATAAGTGAAAGATAGTGATACGATGATCATGATGAGTAGAGCGCCCATACCTATATTAAAAATGCTGTTTGATTTCCCTTGCATAAGTTGATTTTTTATTAAATGTAGCGAATATGTTTAAGATTTATAATAAAAGCCATCCCTCGTGAAAAAAATATAGGAATGGCTTTGCATTTTTTGAATTATTTTTCTACAACATCATCATCTTTATCATCTTAGCCCAGAGGCTTTCCACTTTCTGAAGAAAACAAAGCACATGTAACCTATCCTGTAGTCCTGAGCTCCCATTTGGATATGGTACCAAAGCCTTGCAGCACTAAATAATTCATATCCTAAGTCGAAAAAGGCCAGTACCATAGGTGGATACAAATAACTCTTTAGCCGAAATCCAATGTGCATCAGTAGGTTGGAATAAATTTCTGCTACTAGTTATTCTTTGCCACGTAGTACCACTATTTTTTAAAATGAATATCCCTCTTTCTGAAGTGCCTACTAAAAAAACTGATGGATCAAATGGCGAAATTTCAACAAATGTAATAGCCAAGTTGCCCTCACTAGAGGTCAGGGAATATCTCCCACTTTCAGAATAAGCATTCGTAAAACTTGTAACATCATTCCAGAGATTTCCTGTGGTTGTGGTCATTTTTAATATCCCCGTATTCACCTCTACTGAGATTGCATTGTTACTATTTTTTGCATCTACAGCGTATAGAGGTATTCTAATGAATTGAATAGCTAGCGAAGCAATGCCTAAATGTCCTGTCATAGTCGCATAATGCCAAAACCTGCCTCGAGATTTTCGCGTTAATACATCATCAAGGTTTCCTATAATAGTTCTACCTTCTAATTCAAATGTAGCTGTCAAAACAGGGTTTCTATTTGTATTGAATGAAAAGTATGCTTTAGCAGAATTCTGATGACCGGAAGAAGAAGTACGATAACTTGAGGCTAGCGTCTCCCACGTACAGCCTTTGTCATATGTAATTTTCCATACATTAGTACTCGAGTCTTGAATATAAACATCCTTACAATAATTGACTGGGCGACTGTAGTTTGCCAGAGGGGAATTCCAGTAATCTGCACTACCTGGTAGTACACAAGCGGTAACCAAGGTCCATCCATTAGTAACTTTTCCAACTCTTGAATCTAAACCCTTCAATGTAATATTGTCATAAAAACCATTACCATTTTTCTTTACAAAAAACCCTTCCGTACCCCCACCATCAACCCATGTACCGGAGGTCCTATTGTTATTATATCCATAAGTGCAATCTTGAGTGCCAAAATAGATCTCTGTATCAGTGCCTGTAATATTATACATTTGCAATGTATGCAAGCCTGAACTATGATTGTCGATAGCCCAAGAGTACGAATCTGGTCTTGAAGTGGGAGAAATCCCAGCACTACTAAATCCCCCATCAGATGTTACTATTAGTTTTGGTTCGGTTAACCCTTGGCTTAATTTAAAAATTTGCCTAGTATCTGGGTGTAAAGCATTAAATCCAAAACCAGCATTATAATCGGTAGGGAATCCCGATGCAAATAAATTATTCACAGCGATAAATGGAGTAGAACCTCTAACAAAGCTATAATACGAGTTTAATGTATTGGATATGTATACCTCTAATGTTCCGGAGGTGGCATCATAGTAGGGTTGAATTGAATTATAACCACCACCACCGCCATATCCTGGAGGATACCTACCTGCTAAACTGGGAGCCTTTATCCAACTATCACCAAAATCTATACTAGCATATACTTGTGTTTGACCATCAATATTTTGACTAGCCAATAATATATTTCCAGCTAGATCTGATTTTAAAGTAAACCTATTGCCATAAGGATCTGGTATGGAAGGCAAGGCAAATCCTGTAGAGACAGCTGTTATCCATGTGTCTCCATCATTGACAGAGTAATAAAATCCCATGCTGGTGATGGCGGCTATATTGCCGTTTTGTAATGTTTCTAATGAGGTGATAGTACCGACAGGTACGGGTTTTATAATCCAATTGTCACTTCCAACATTTTTTACGGCTATCCCGTAAGGGCCGTAAGCATAGAGTTTGTCTGATGTTTTTGATTTAATGACTCTGAAAGTGTTGGATGCCGAAAAAGCAACAGTGGAAGCAGTAGTAGCGCGACTCCAAACACCTAGCGTAGATCGCTTCCAAATTTGAGGGCTGGTAGAGTTTTCAAAACTCTTAATGGTAGTTACCCAGATCTCATAGTTGGAGCCTTGAGGTAAAATAAGTACATCAGTAATAGAATGGTGATTGAAAACACTTATTTCAGACCACACTCTAGAGCTGCTTCCGCCATTTAAAGTTTCAAATAATCCTCCGGTCTCTCCAGAGACTATAATATGATTATTATTGTTAGGATTAATTGCCACTGCACTTATTTTTCCTGTAAATAAATGGTTCATATTTATTCTTTCTGCTGTAGGGACAGTTGAATACGCAGGCACTGTAAAAACTCTCCTATAAATTTCATGATTGCTATTTACCAGCCATGGATATCCTTGATTATCTACTGCTATGTGAACACCGCCTCCATCTATTGAGCTCCACTCTGTACCCATCCATTGATGAATATCGAAATCTGCTCCAATGGAGTTGTTTCCGATAACCCACATCTTTCCATTTGCCCCGATGGCAATATCATTTGCAGCTCCAGGCTTTACTACCCAAGCACTATTACTTTGGTATTCAAAGATATTTTTACTACTATTTATTACGAATGGCATCCCATTAGGTGCTACTGAAATTTTTATGCCTCCTCCCCCGACGGTACGCCATGTGTTGGTGATTGGATTATAATTCATTATTGCATAACCACCTGGTGCTGGATCTCTGGATAGAACCCATACGGCACCATTAGCCCCGATGGAAATATCTCTTCCAGATATGCCTGCAATCAATACCCATCTTCCTCCTAATCTTTTGAAGACTTGTCCAGCATCATTTACGACCCAAGGATTTCCAGCTGGATCTACCGCAATTTTTACTGCACCTCCGTCCACAGTACTCCATCCGGAACCATTCCAATTCTGTATAGTAAACCCCCCAAAAGGAAGCTGTATTACTTATAATCCAAACACTTCCATTAGCTCCAATGGCAATATCGTTGGATCTACCAGGTTGGATTCTCCACTGATCTGCATAGATGAAATTAGAAGCAAGGATTAGAAAATAAAAATGAATAATTTTTTTCATCGTATAAAAGTTTATAGCTTTTTTAAGAATACCACCCTAATATAGTGAAGGTGGCTATTTGTTTTTATAGGTTTTGACTGCTTTTCTATAACACCATCATCTTGATCATCTTAGCGAGAGGCTTGCCACTTTCAGTAGAAACTAAAGCACACGTAATTAATCCGGTAGTCCTGAGCTCCGATTTAGATATGGTAGCAAAGTTTTCTCCTCGATGCAGCGTAATGCTTTTAGCATATACTTGCTGACCAACTGCATTGTAAAAAATGAGATTACCATTTTGATTTGTAGAGGAAGTTATCTTGATTGTGGATGATTCACTAAATGGATTGGGGAAATTTTGGCTAAGTATGGAATTGGATATGGCAATTGTTGTAGTATTATTGGTGATGGATCTTGATTCTAAGACAGAGGTAAGTCCAGGATTGTCCGTAATACCAGTGATCAGACTCACTACTTTACAATTATTGTAATATTCATGATTGCCGTTGGCATCGATGATCAAATAGGATACTTTATAAGATTTAAAAATACCATTCAAATTGGCGCAATTAATAATTGGGTCTGCATCGTAAGATTGCAAAGCTGGACTTAAAGGAAGAGGAGCAGCACCAGACCACCGACTAAGCTTATATGAATTTGGTATTCCATCATTAAGTATGTCTTCAGCACCTGGCTTCTGAAAAATGGTGTATGTTCCACAATTGTTGACGACAGCAGCATCAGGAACTAGGCTTGGCATTCTTACAGAACAATTTGCCGGTATGAAAGTCGTATCGCCACATAGAATGGAAGTAAATCTAGGTGGAGTCACATCTTTTGCAATAATGCTAAAAATAGTACAGTTAGTCCCACTAAGATTATCTGTCAAATGGAGGTTTCCATTGCCAAAGCAGTCTTGAGCACATACTCTTATATGCAATGTTTCATTACAAGTAGGGATGCCGATATTAATCCCCGATTCTGGAAAATTTTGAGGGGAAGAATAAGGAGGTAATATTCTATAGCTATAAATAATATCACCAGGAGGAGTCCAATTATCTACTGTAGATGAATAAAAACTTGAGGTGGTAGAGGATCGGTCATGGGTAGGAATAATAGGAACATAAGCAGAGTTGGGTAATAATGGAATGAATGCAGGTGCTATAATAGTAGGAGCTGATGGTGGGCTGTTATCAATAAACTTTACTGTCACTCTTGACCAATTAGAATAATTTCCGCAAGCATCTCTGGTGCGTATCCTTACTGGGTATTGATTAGAGACCCCACAACGGATAATCACATTAGTAGGTCGATAAGGATCGTTTTCCATTTCCAATCTTTGTTTTAGTACACTAAAAGGTGTGCAATTATCATATAAATTGGTGCTGTTAAAGAAATCTTTAAGGTTAGCTATTGTAAATCTAGTATTACTCGTGGTAATTGAAAATGGCTCTACTGTAGGCTTAATTCTATCTATGACATTCACCAAAATAGGCGTTGTTACTGTACATGCCACAGTTGGATTGAGAATACTAAAGCCAAAATTAGCCTTCACAGTGATGGTAATGGTTGGCGGACAGCTACCGAATGCATCACCTCCTACATTCATATAGCTCCCTGCGGCAGGATATTGGATAAGACTACCTTTCTGTATATAACCTCTTCCAGTACTGACTATGACCAAATGCCTTACATCAGGTATAAGAACCGAACATGAGTTTGACAAATCTTCTAATAAAAGGCGCCTAGTTACCCTCAGTGAATTGCCGGTAATGCTACTGCAGGTAGGAGGTGCTGCTTCTATCCAAGTCAAGATGGATAAGGAGATCAAAAATGTTGTTATAAAATTTTTCATAATAATGATTGGTTTGAAAGACTTAATTTATTTTTATAATTTTATTGGATTCGTTCGATTCTGTATTCAGGAAGTATTAGGATCTACTGAGTTTTGATGATGAATACGAAAAACCTCGCATTGACTGGCATAGGTAATGTATTGGTCTCATTGGCTATCTTCCAGCTACCGATAGCACTATCATACCAAGTGATGACTGCACTTCCTGTGTAAGGCAAAGTTTTTTGTACAAAGACCATGTCAGACGAATGCGCCCCTGGATAGCTAAGTATGGTGGCATTGCCAGTGATATTACTAGCTGCCGAAGTATGTACGAATGCAGTTTTTGTGGCAGCTGTTTGATTTACTTTTATGTACCCTCCGCTGATCTCTAATGCATTCATTTGAGGGCTTTGCTGGGTTAATTTTAGGATAGGTAGATTACTATTACCCGTAAAATCATTAGTTGGTGCCAGAGAATGCAAACCAATATTTTCACCTTCTATATGCAATGCTTCCGGTCCTTTGAATACGCCGGCTATGCCTAAAACACCCGAGGCAACTCCTTTGACACCAATAGCAATACCGGATGCAGATGATGCCTCACTTACTCCCATCACTCCGATTCTATCATTCGTACCTTCTCCTTGGCCAAATACTCCGATAGACATACCACCGACAGGATTGCTTTTTCCTACTACACCGATGCTATAGGCATTGCCATCGTTTGATTGATGTGTGCCACTACTAGTACTAGAGATGCCGATGCTTGAAGTAGATTTGAAATATCCTGCCATCGGCAAACCATCATCGCCATATATCTTATTAAATATTCTCAGATCTGCTAAATAATTAGAGCTAAGGTTGGGATTCATCTCTGCCCATAGACCTTTATTTCCACCAATAAATTTTCCACCAATTCCAAAACCTTTACCATTGGGTATAGTAGCACCTGTGGGTAAACTAGTACCCTCCACACCGATACCATTATAACTACCATTTCCAAAGTATCCTCCTTTTACACCAGTCGAGGTGTGATCTGGATACAATGCTGATCCACTAAGGCCTGTGTATTGGCCGGTACCAATCACCCCCGTACCACCAGTAAAACTTCCTGCCGCAGCAAGATTACTGGATGTCACTACTGCACCTTGTAGTCCACCGGATATTTTCAATCCTGTCCCTCCGGCTTTTATTTCTATACCGATACCAGAGTCTAAGTACGGGTTGTTTTCAATATACAAACTCGTAGGATTAGTAAAGCTTGATGCGGTGCCTTGATTTTGTATGATCACCGCTTTGGAACCATCTGTTACATTCTGTGTAATGAATGATGCAATACTTTTTTCATTTTGTGCAGCTACAGTAAGTACAGTATTGTCAGCTAATGCGACACTACCTGGTAAGGGGCTGATCAAGACTCGTTTGATGGATTCTACATTGTGAGCAGTGTTATTACTTAACAGTGTATTGTTATTTACCCATAATGAAGATGCACCTCCGCCTCCACTACCAGACAGCGATAGCCATGATGTACCATTATATCCTTCAAAAACATTACTGCTAGTATTGTACCTGAGATATCCTGCACTGGGAGTACCTGTGTGATTGGATAGTCTGATACCTCCATTGAATGTAGCACCACCTTCAAATTGTGCACCTGCCTCTGCCCAAAACCTTATTTTGCGATCTACATTGCTTAATCCACCACCGACTATGTCCAATGTATTAGCAGTAAATAAAGCATATCCAATTTTTCCTGAGTTTATCTCTTTGGTCAGGCCATACCCAAACTCCAGTGGATTTCTATCTCGAATATGAAAACTATTTCTATTGATTGTTTTAGCATTTAGTAAAAGACTATCTGCAGCAAAATCTCCATAGATCAATGCATTGTTAGGTGTAGCATTGGAGTTTTCGATGTATAATTTATCTGATGTGGAGTCATTACGCGCTGCACTATTTCCTATCACTATATTATTAGATCCATTATTCCCCCACATGGCTTCGTAACCTAGTGCGATATTATCAGTACCATTCGTTTTGTTAAACATAGTGCCATATCCTATTGCTATGTTTTTATTGCTGTTTGGATGATTGGTCAATGTATACGTGCCTAATGCTACATTAGAGTTGCTGTTAGATTTTGTGAGTGAGTTGGCTCCTACCGATACATTGTTAGTGCCCACTACATTGTCTCGCATAGAGATATAACCAATGGCTACATTTCGAGATCCATCTGCATTATTAGATAGACTCTGGGCACCCATGGAAGTATTTTGTACACCAGATATATTCATGGATAATGAGGAATTTCCAATCGAAGTGTTGGTACTATTTATCAAACCGGATTTGACTTTATTTCTCTTAAATACAATGTCTTTATCATCTGAAGTGCCGATGTAGTTAGAATCGGGATTAATGCCTGAATTACCCTTTAATGACCATGATGTACCTACATCTCCTGCATCACCTTTAGGGCCTACAGGGCCTTGTAAACCGGTGTCGCCTTTTAATCCGGTAAGACCCTGCAAACCTTGTATTCCTTGTGGTCCGGTAGCTCCTGTAAGGCCAGTAAGTCCAGTTGCACCACTTGGGCCAGTAAGTCCGGTAGCTCCTGTAGGGCCAGTAAGTCCGGTAGCTCCTGTAGGGCCAGTAAGTCCAGTAGCTCCTGTAGGGCCAGTAAGTCCAGTAGCCCCTGTAGGGCCAGTAAGTCCAGTTGCTCCTGTAGGGCCAGTAAGTCCAGTTGCACCACTAGGGCCAGTAAGTCCGGTAGCACCACTTGGGCCAGTAAGTCCGGTAGCTCCTGTAGGGCCTTGCATACCACTATCGCCTTTTAATCCGATAAGGCCCTGCAAACCTTGTATTCCTTGATCTCCCTTAGGACCTTTTATCTGACCTACATTGACCCAAGTAGTACCACTCCATACATGGCCATTACCATTATCTTGAGCTATATACATATCACCTACCATACCGGTAGCTGGTAATGCAGCAGCATTAGCTACGGAGCCTACGATTTTTACACCTGTACCGTCATTCCCTTTATCACCTTTGGCACCTGCTATTCCTTGTATTCCTTGGTCGCCCTTCACTCCTTGCACTCCTTGATCACCTTTAGCTCCTTGCATACCCGCTATCCCTTGATCTCCTTTGGGTCCTTGTAATGCTTTTGGATTGATGATAGATGATCCCAATGCAGCATATTCACCAATTGCAGATGGCTTACATTCCACTTTTAGTAATTTGACAGAGCTAGCCCAGTCTATTGTATTGATATTACCGGATACGACTCTACCGGATCCTACTTGGGCATTGACCCATCCATATGCATCCGTCCTAATAGTTTGCTCCTCAACATATAGAGTAGTAGAAGCCCCATCTGGCACGATGCTCAGTCGTAAAAAGACATCTGTGTTGGTTTGTAAGATGCCTGCACTGTTGCGCACGATGGCTTGGTAAGAAATACCTGACTGGCTGCGTGCAGCAAAGCATGTTATGACCAGTAAAATAATAAGTGTAAAATATTTTTTCATTTCGATTAAGGTTTAATGATTTTATGTGTGATGATATATTGATTGTTTTTGCTAATAATTTTGAGCAGATAGATACCACTGCCAAGTGTTTCCATATTTATCGAAGTAGTATATTCACGAGATCCTCTAGTACTTTGTATGAGTTTTTGTCCAAGAACAGAGTATAGCTCTAGATTACAGTCTAGATGAATATTTTTCCAATCGAGATACAGCGTGCTCGATACTGGATTGGGGTGTACGATTAATTCGGATAGTTCACCCGTTTCATAGGTAGCTGTGGTGATATTCGCAGTAGTAAGGATAGAATGAAATAGCAATCCCGCGTTGCTACCATATATACTACCACCATTGACGACGGCACCTTGTATAATGAGGCCATGTACTGGAGAGACTCTATAGTCTGTGAAATTTTCAGAGGGTGTGATATTGCATTGTGCATAGTCCTTGGTCAGGGAGCTAAGCAGAATTAAAAAAGCAAAGTAGATTTTTATCATTTTAGATTTTTTTTAATGAGACAAAGGTGAATTAGATATATAACCTATCATATCGCATGATGATGCGAGTAAAATGATGAGCAATGGGCTCTATAATCGAGAATACATTATTCTTATGAGTATCATTCTTACAGTTGTATTCAAGTACTACAGATATCAGCCATCGATTATTCATTGTTTTTGAATTAGATGGATTAAAGTGTGTTTAGAAAAAATATTGTCAGCGAAATCATGTCACATGATCATGTGAGGTGTGATCGTATCCTTGTATTAAAAGTTGCTTACAATTTAGATAATAAAAAATCTAGAGCAGACTGAGAATGCGCACTGAGTGAGCGATATCGCGTATAAATTCTTAGAGGAGTACAAAGCATCAGATGCTGGGACTAGTAGATCCCTTATTTAAAGACTAGCTTTGTCTAATACGTATTTTTATTGCAGTTTGCATTGAAAATTTATTCATTCACATAGGGTAATTGTAGGGTTATGGAAAAGAGGGAACTATTCATGTTTTTCATCATCGGCTTTAGTTTTTTGATGAGCGCATTACTGCTGATAAAGTCCTATATCTATAAATGGAATAGGGCTTATTTGTATTGTTCGATGATGTTTTTTACAACTTTATTGAATAGTGCGTTAGCGTATGGATCACATAATACAGATTTAGTACCGACCGCAATCACGAAATATATCCCACAGATAGGCTTGTTTCTCAATCAATGCATACCAGTGTGGCTATTATTACTTTATCACGAGTTTCTTGGTATAAAGGAAAATGAAGAGAAGACTCGAAAATTTTTATTTATCAGTGCCATATTAATAGGGTTGTTAGATTGCTTGACCGTACTTTTATTCGATACTGATTTTATAGAAAAACTCTATGAATATGTACTCTTTGCTATTCAAGTGGTATGCGTGATGCAATTCTATAGATTGCGAGGCCACCCTATCCTCAAATACCTGGCTTGGTCATCATGGGTAGTAGTGATAGGTTTTGGATTATATATTTTGTATAGTCGATTTGGTGTTCATTGGTATCATTCTACTTGGTTTAGACCTAGTAATTGCATGTATATATCTCTGATGGTAGATGGTGTCTTATTTATGACTGCTCTCAATCTGAAGGAAATAAGTGAATTGCAAAGCCTTTCAAATGAAAAACAACAAATCCTAAGCCAACAAAACGAGTTGCTAGAAAGACAAGTATTAGAACGAACTGCTTCACTAAATCAATCCATGACGGATCTTAACCAAACGCAAGAACAGCTTATCACTGCTGAAAAGAAAGCAACCCAGCTACAAATAAGGCATGCCATATCTACAGACTTGCATGATGATGTGGGTAGCACGCTTACAAGTATCCAGCTCTTAAGCAGGAATAGTATTGAAGATTTAGGTAGTGACCCATCCAAGACCAAGTCTAATCTGATGTTCATTAATCAGCAAGTCGATCAGCTTCAGCATGCTATCAGGGACATTGTATGGGCCATGCAGTACAGTTCTATTAAATACGATGCTATCGAAATCAAGCTAAGGGAGTCAGCAAGTAAGCTGCTGGATCATGCTGATATTGCCTTCCATTTGACTATAGACCCTAATATGCCTTCGCTCACTTCTCACCAAAGCAAGCAGCTATTGATGATATACCGTGAAGCTCTGAACAATATAGTGAAACACTCACAAGCTACTCAAGTAGACATAAGCTGTATGGTGGAGCAAGCAGTATGTGTATTGAAGATTTGGGACAATGGGAGTGCTCATATACCAAATCAACATAGTGGCAGTGGCTTGAAAAACATGCGGCAGAGAGCCGAGGCTATGGACGGAAAGATTGATTTTGATTTTACAAGAAGTGGATCCTGCGTCAGGTTAGAGTTTGAGCTGCTCACCAATGTGTAGCCTATTAGCCGAAGTCACATCATTATGTGATTACCTCACCTTTACATGATGATTATATTTGTATCATATCATGAAGAAGAAAATCCT
Organism: Chitinophagales bacterium; assembly: GCA_038251405.1. Taxonomy (GTDB): domain Bacteria; phylum Bacteroidota; class Bacteroidia; order Chitinophagales; family Saprospiraceae; genus JADJLQ01. The sequence goes on along the minus strand of JBBSBH010000022.1, from coordinate 18,973 downwards.
TTTATATGAAGACAATGATGCACTAAGATCTACGCTAACTACCATTTTGAATATGAGCAATGATTTTACAGTGGTACATTCATTTTTTAATCCATCCGGTATCATAGAAGATATCAGAGCGCACACAGTAGATGTAATCCTTATGGATATTAATATGCCTATCATGAATGGCATAGAGGCACTTAAGACTATTCGATCACGATCTATACATACTCCAGCAATCATATTGACTGTATTCGATGATGACGATAATATATTTGATGCAATATGTGCCGGTGCTAATGGTTATCTATTAAAAAGTGAAATCGATAGAGTCCTAAATGCACTACAGGATGTACTACAAGGAGGGGCGCCACTCACCAGCTCTATTGCAAAAAAAATACTAGCCAATGTAAAGTCTCCTTTCGCCAGAAAACAGAAAGATGCCGAAAACAATTTAACTGCCAAAGAAATAGAAATATTAGAGACGCTCGCCAAAGGCAATAGCTATAAAATGATATCGAATACTTTAAGCATTAGCATTGATACCGTACGTACACATATTAAAAGTATTTATAAAAAACTACATGTCAATAGTGCTGTAGAGGCGATTAATAAGATGAAAACCTGACTTTTTTTCATCAGCATAGTTCCACCAGATGAATCTGACAGGAGTTATTAATTCTCGATGAACCTACTGCTACATAGATACCATGACAGAACAATTACTGGAAGAGATACTACAGAAATTGCCAGAGTCAACTACTTGAGTGATCATTTCTCATCGACTAAATACGATCAAAAACGCAGATGAAATATTTTTTGTTAATGCTGGTGAAGTGATCCGGGCTGGATCATTCGATCATGCTGTGGATATGTTGTTGAAAGGGGATAGGGTGAGTTGAGGTTATTTAATTGTCCAAATACCTTGATTGCCGGTTACATTTTGTGCAAAAGGAAGATAAATGAGTAAAAAGAAATAACTTCATGGTAGTTATTTTTTTATTAGGGTTCCGTGAAATTTTTTAATTATTCGTTTGCTAACAAAGATAATGAAGTCACTTATACTGACCATCAATCTTTATTTAATGGCTTGAAGAACGAAGACAGTGCGGCTATAAAATATTTATTCTCCAAAGTGTCCGGGAGTATTTACCATCTAGGCAAGAAATATTTACTTCCTGATGAAGATATTGAAGAGTTGAAATATGATTGTATCACATTGATCATACAAAAGATCAGAGGTGATAAATATATTTACCAGGGATACGACCCGGCAACGTATGTCATCGAGATAGCAAAAAATAAAGTAAGAATGTACAGTGAAAAAAATAAAAGGAATACCGTTAAATTATTGGACGATTCAATGGACATAGCAGAAGACACCGATATCACGGATTCATCACCTACTGATATATTGAATAGATTGTTGAATACATTGACTGATAATTGTAAAAAACTAATTTTTTTAAAATATCTTGAAGAACGAAGAGACAAAGAAGTAATTGAATTGAAACTTACACAGTACACTACAGTGGATGCGCTGAAAAACCAACGTGCTCAATGCATGAAAAAATTATCGGAAATGGCTTCATTAAAATTTACAGGATAAGTAACCTTACTAAGAGATGGAAAATTATTTTTTACATATAGAATCATACTTACTGGGTGAGCTCAACGAAACCGATTTAGAAGAATTTGAAATAGAATTGCAAAAAAATGGAGAGCTGGCCTTAGCTGTTGATCAAATGAAACAAACACAAGAAAGATTGTCAGCCCTTCGAGTAAGAAACAAGGTAAAATCTATAGTGAAGAATCAAGTAGTAGATTCTAAACCAGGATTAAAAGTACCTACCTTGATTATCATCATTACTTTAATTGGAATAGTATCAACCATATGGATAATGAAGCGAAAACAAAATATTCCTGCAAATCTTGAAATACAGAATGTTCCCTCAGCCAAAACTGATTCTATTGCCGACACCATCCATGCCGAGCTGCCAATAATAATAGATACGATAGCGCAAGACGATCATGATGTAGCAATGAATGACAAAAATGATAAAGCATTGTCGGCATCTTATTATGTTGGCTTGAATGAAAGTCAGTTACGAGATTTTGAAAACCCTACTGCCCAAAAAACAATGGTGCAACAAGCAATTGATTTATTTGTACAAAAGAAATATATCCAGGCGATCATGTTACTGAAAGATGAAAACAAATATGTCACTGACGAAACTGCTATTTTTATTCGTGCACACTGTTATTACAAACTTGGACAATATACATCGGCAGCATTAGATTTTAAACGGCTGTCTAATAGTTTTCAATATAAGAATGAAGCAAGGTGGAATTTATTGGTATGCAACATAGCGCAGGGGAAAAAGCTCGATGATAGTAGTTCGGCTTCTTTATTAAATAGTATGATACAAGATAAAGATTATCCTTTTCACGATAGGGCAGTAGCTTTAAGGAGGAAATTGTGAAATTTATTTCAAAGCACTTACATTACCGATCTCCACAAATCCAGCCCAATAATAAGGATGCGAAGACAATCCAGGATTCATTTTTAAATAATTTCTTTTTGCTTCTGCCAAGGCGATATTTTTTGATTTCCTTTGATTCAAAGCAGTATAAAACTGATCCATGAGTTGCATGGTTGATTGATCATTCACTGTCCAAAGTGATGTAACAATGCATTTAGCACCTGCAAAAGCGAATGCACTAGCTATGCTGATCATTCCTTCACCTTCTAGTAATTCTCCAGTGCCGGTTTCACAAGCTGATAATGTAACCAGGTCTGCATTGACGGTAAGATTGTATAGATCACTATTGAATAATAAATTATTACTCGCTGTATCATTCGATGGTGCAAATGCGATGCAAGAAAATTCTCCTTGCTTTTGGTTTGCTTTGGCATGTGTGCCCAAATGCAGGATTTTATAATCGCCAGCCAAATCTCTAAATCGATCTGCGGTAGCATCGGCTCCCAGGTACATTTTACTTTGACCACCTATACTATTTTTAGCATGAGTGACTTCTTCACCTGTATAAGGCAATGGTTTTAGATCTTTCGCATTTATCCAATTGCGGGAAACTGATGCGAGGAGTTTATCATTATCATTTAAATAAAAAGGTGCAAAAGCTAATAAATCTTTGGTAGGTGCCTTTCGTTCTACTTTATTTTTCATTTGATCATACATGGTAGCAGAGTAGGCATAGCTGATGGTATGATCTTGTAATAAAAATGGATAGGTCTTGAAATTGGATAGATCCTTTGGTGCGCTATGGATCAATGCTTCAAATGGAATAGTATTTAATATCCCATCTGGAATGATGATGATTTCTTTTGTGAGGGAGGAAACTATTGGTACTATGAGTTTGTCAAATAATGATTTCGAAGCTTGTGCATATTCTTTCACTGTCTTCTCATAGAGCGCAGATGTTTTTTTGGGTGATTCGTGATAGCCGGTGATGCCATTATGAAATGCTGATACCCAGTCTTTGAGTGGGAAGTTGAGGGGAACTTCTACCAGATTACTTCGGTTTTGATTTATTGCAAAAATGAAAATGGAGCTATCGCCGGTGAAGTATTCCAGCAGGGATTGGTCTTTGGTTAGTGACTTTTGAGTTTCGGCAATGGAGATGTTTTTGAGATTATATTTTAGGTTGTAGTAATTGGGATAATTGGATTCGAATGTAGAAATGAGACGATTGTTATCATTTCTAAGTTCATATATATGGGAATTTGTTTTTAGTACAATTGAATCAGTAAGAGCTAATCCCTTTCTTTCAATCAGGTTATATTTTTCATTTTGTAATTTAGTAATTCTATTTCTATAAGTAGACTCAATCAGAAGAAGGGAATCTGGTATGCCGGAAAATAATTTAGCATTAGTTTCTTCGATCGATGAATTCAATAAAAAACTATGCATGTATTCGCTTTTTTGCCATGCCTTCTCTATTAAGGTGTCTTTAATCTTGTCATTCAAGCTTAGTAAATCTACGTTTATTGATTGTTCCAGGATAGGTTTGATTTTACTCAAAAGACGTTTCTTTTTTAGATCGAAGTTTTCATTATGAAGATTTCTAACAATACTATTTTGAGCCATATCAAAATACAAACGACTACTTTCCAATAAGTCAATTTTTCCGGTAGACACAAACCATCTGCGATAGTTTTCAGCAATATCAGAATCGGCTAAATATAAATCTGGGCATTCTGGTCCAAATCGATTCAATAATATTCTTCTTTCTTCACTGAAAGAGATCAATGCAGGATCAAAGGCACCAATTCCAGATTGGCAGTTACCTAAATACTGAAATAAAATGGCAATATTCCCATTATCTTTTTTGGATGCCTTTCTAAATAAATCAATGCAGCTAGAAAAAAGATCAATAGCTTTATTGTAATTAGCTTCTGCATAATACAATTTTGCAAAATCTGCCATGGTCCATCGAAACTCTATGGTTGAATCCAAGCCTCCTTTTATCATTTCCGCTTTTTCAATATCAAAGTATTCCAATGCTTTAACATAGTCTTTTTTACCTAGATAAATCTGACCTATTTCCGAACAGAGAATAGGTATCGTCATATTAAAACGAGCACTGTTATATTTTATATTTTCCAGTCCTTTTATCAGATACACTAAAGCAGTTTCGTATTTCAATTGCCTGGAATACCAACTTCCCAAACTGCGATAAGTATCTGAGAAGTCTTTATGAAATGGAGGAAGTACTTTTTGTTGAATGGCTAAGCATTTTTCTAATACTGAGAGGGAGCGTTCATATTTATCAGTGAAAAGTAATGACTGCCCCAAAAGGTACGTTAACTTAGCTATTTCTTTACTTTCTTCCTGATAATGTAATTGTGTGATTAGTAATGCTTCCTCCAAGTACTTAGTTGCCTCTTCATACATACTCTGGGGAATTTCTATCGTTCCAATATATGTCAATGTGGGTATGAAATCTTTATGATTAGGTGATAATTTAACTCTCTGTATTAACAAACATTTCAAAATCGCACTTTTTGCTTCTTCAAATTGGTGCAATCGGTTATAAATTATTCCAACTTGAAACCATGCCTCTGCTTCTTTTAAGTTGCCTGTAGTATCCAATGAAGCCCATATCTCTATAGACTTCTCCAATAATGGCAAAGCTTTTTCAAAATAAGAGGAATCTTTCAACAATTTTGCCTGTGTCAAGAATGAATTTGCTTGAATAGTATCAGCCCATGTAAAGTGACTCAACGATGACTGCCCATACAAGCCTATACCCATAAGCCCAATCAGGTAAACGTTAAGTATAGATCGCTTCATCATTTTAGTTTTTATAACGGTGCGATCAATATGGCTCATGAGTATATGTAAGATATGGGAAAAATGTCGGAAACAGGATCACAAATAATTTAGGATCATAGACTTTTCTAATTTTTTAATAAAAGTGGCTATCACGGTTACAAAATCACTTTTTGAAAGAATAAATAGATAAAAACAATTCAACATGAAAAACTTTAAAAAACTTTTAAATCTCATTTTATTACTCATCACTATTGGGGTAATATTCAGTTGCTCCAAATCGAATACCAAGACCGCTGATGCAAGCACTATTGACCGCAGCGCAGCACCCATCATTACGGGCAAAGTTATATCCGTGAATCCAGAAGCAAAGACATTTGTGCTTTTATACGAGCATAAAGAATATGTACTTTCTTACGCAAAACTAAAAAAGATTCCTGTCAAAGGTGCTATCCTCAGTTATAGGTATTTTTTTGATAATTGCGAAGATTGTAAATCTGTATGTCCGGGTGTATGCTTCTTTGAGGGAGGCCTTTACTGCAGATGTTACCTTGAACATCTACGATGAAATACTAATCCATCTTGAGTACATCAAAAACAAATGTTGTAAGTCAATTACGACGAATCTTTGTGAAAATGCTTACTTCAGTCATATGAAGTGAGCTTTTTTTATTGAGCTTAAACTTACAACTCATTTATAAAATATAAATTTCTTTAAAATCCAGTTACAATTTTCATTTTCTACGAATACATGATTATTACAACGCAAGGAAATTTGATTATTAACCAATTAAATAAACAAAATTATGAAAACATTCTACCACCTACTCTGGTGTTTCTTCAATTTAGTAAAACTTATCAAATATCGAACATTAGTATTGCTGCTTGCCACTGTTGCAGCAGCACCTTCAAATGCCCAATTTCAAAGAGCATATGGCAATTCGCTAGACAATTCATTCTCCAAAGTGATTAAAGATGGCAGCAATTATTATGTAATTGGGCAGGATGAATCTATAAATGGAGCTACAATGCAGGCTACTGTTACGCGGGTAGATGCAGCAGGGGTTCACTTGTGGACCTTAAGACTTGAAGCCGCTTCTATTTGGAATGATGCAGTTTTGACACCATCCGGAGATCTATTAGTGGTGGGCAATACGCTGCCTTTTGATAATCGATCCAAAAGCATAGTAGGGCGAATATCCACGACTTTAGGGGGCTCATTTACTTGGTTGAAATCATACGATGCTCAAGGTCAAGATGGTTTTTATCGAATCGTCAAAAACTCAGTACCTGAGAATGTTTTATTTCCCTATTATATACTTGGATCGCAAAACCAAGTCGGGGCTTCTATGACCACAGATGATGTAGTATTATTAAGTCTTAACGATGCGGGAACATTCCAATGGAAAAAAATATATGTTAGTAATGGTGATGATGAATTTTACCGTGATCTCGAAGTCATGACAAATGGTGACCTGATACTATCGGGGAATAATGGCAGTGGACTTATCTTCAGAACGAGCAATGCTGGCAATATAGTAAGCGGTATCGGGCTTGTTCAATATATTATCAATGATGTAACACCAGAATCTTCAGGAGGTATTTATGCAGTGGCAAACAATTCAACTTTGGTAGGATCACATTTAATGAGATTGGATCAGAATCTATTTCCTCTATATGATGTCACTATTTCACAGCTTAATACTATAAGTCAAGTCTGGACTGGGCAAACAGGAAAAGTATATGTAGTTGGAACAGGAAGTTTTGGAGGCCAGACTCGGACTGTGCTGATTAAATTATCTGATCTTAGCAGCTCGGGGAATGTTTTACTAGCAGTAGATTGGGTAAAATACTTTAATGTAGGTGCCAACTCTATAGGAGGTGGATATTGGAAGATGTCGAATGGCGATATTGGATATACTGATGCAAGAAACACACCCACTGGATTTGGACAGTTATGTGCCTTCCTTACTATCAGTGACCCCACTCTTGACAACTGTCTGGTGTCTAATGATAAGGTCAGCTTAAAAGTTGTAAATCCTATTCCCAACAGCCCTGTACCACCGCCAATAAGAACTGTAGATATACTTACCCCCTCCAACTTGCAATACCAGGCTGTAAATTGGCAAGGTCAAAAAGTTTGTAATAGCACCCCTTGTGTTACTTCATTTACCAATAATCCCATTGATAACTGTGGAAATTTTCAATATACTAGTCAATCCACCGGTACTGCGCCAATTACTTATTCCTGGAATTTTGGTGATCCGGGTAGTGGTACCAATAATACTTCGACGGCTAGTAACCCAACGCATCAATTCAGTAAATGTGGAGATTTCCTCGTGTGCCTCAAAATCACAAGTTTAGAATGCATAGATTCTATTTGTAAAACTGCATCATTTAATGATCTTGTAAAACCAATAATTACGTGCCCTCCAAATCTTACTTTTGAATGCAATTTTAATACTAGCCCATCATCCACAGGATTCGCTACAGCGACAGACAACTGTACATCGCAAAACCTCATACTAATCACAAGTACGGATGTCTTATCAGGAACTATTCCATGCAAAGGAATAATAACTAGAACATGGAAATCGCAAGATAAATGTAATAATATATCTACGTGCCAGCAGTTAATTACCATCAATGACAATGTAGCGCCTATAATCACTTGCCCTCAAAATATCATACTAGGATGCAATTCGAATACAAATCCAACTGTTACTGGTATAGCCATCGCTACTGATAATTGCACCGTGACAAACCAAATATTAATCACTAGTACGGAGATGGAATCCGGTACTATGCCATGTAATGGAACGATCTCCAGGAAATGGAAAGCTCAAGATGACTGTAATAATATATCTACATGTACACAGTCCATCACTATAAAAGACGACATAGCACCTACTATCATCTGCCCTCCAAATGATACTGTGAATACAAATATTGGTGTTTGTTATTTTACAGGAAATATTCCATTACCATCTGCCAAAGATAATTGCGATCCGGTATTAGAATTCAAATGCTCATTATTGACATCTAGCAACTCAATCTTGATAACATCTTTGACACAATATCCCAAAGGAATAAATACTATCTCCTGCTTTGCAACAGATGATTGTAGTAATCAAAGTAAGAATTGCAATTTTACTTTGACGGTAGTAGATAATGAATCCCCTCAAATCAATTGCCCACCAAGTATTACCGTAATAGGTATCATCAATACATTGGGCGAGTGTCATGCCATCGGTAATAATATCGCATCGATAGCGTCTGACAACTGTCCTATGCTCAATGTTTCATATAGTATCACCGGCAATACATTAGGTGGTAATAACAATACCGGAATCCAAGATGCTAGTGGCACTGACTTTACTGGCAGCTCTATAGTCACTTATCTCGCAAAGGATATGGCCGGTAATGCGAACTCTTGCAGCTTCATGGTAGATGTGATTTGTGACTGTGAATGTGATGGTAACCTTATCAAAAATCCTGGATTTAATGAAGGCAATATATCAGGAAATTTAGGGGGGCCAGGTCAATCAGACTTTTGGCAAGCGGCGAGCTTGACACCTCAAGTAGCTGGGAATCGTCCTGGAGCGTGTGATTCTACTTTTATCCAGATGTGGGGTCAAAATAATAATGGAGAGTCGATTTGTCAACCGTTTATTTTCATACCTGGTCGTACCTATGCTATAAAATTCATGGCAAGATTTGGAGTAGCAAGTGGCGCAGCTACCAGTGTAGGCTTTAGAGTAGGTGCTACCAATGGATGCATAGACCCCAATCCTCTCAGCACTAATAGTATCGCGATCGGTGCTACACCATTAATCACTAGTCCAACATGGTCAACTTATACTATACCTAATTGGATAGCTCCTGCCAATGCAAATAATTTTACAAATCTGAATATTTCCGCCTTTAGTCCGAATGCAATATTGACACCTTTTGGACATATAGACAATATATGTATAGTAGATGTCACTCCATGTGATTGTAAAGGTTCTTATTGGGAAAATATTTCATTCAATCTACCGAATGGCTCTAGTACCAAAATAGAATGTAATACCAAACCATTATATATATTGGACTGCAATAAAGATTATTCATTTAATGCAGACTACCATTGTAAAGATTCTATTTGTTCATCCAAGGTCACTTATGCATTGTCCGGTAATTTGCCTGGAAATCCTCAGTCAGGTACAATACCATTTACATATACTCCACAGCAATCAAGCACAAATGTATTGACCATATATGGCTGGTGTGGTGATAAGATTTGCGATAGTTGTAAAATTTCATTTACTTCTACTTGCGAATGCACTTGCGATACCACTTCTTTTGATTTCTTGTTTGCTATTTCAAAACAAGTATTAAAGCCTGTCCATTGCGGTGATACATTGGAGGTACCTCCTTCATCATCGGGATTAGCTGTCAATTTGTTTTCTAATTTTCATTGTAATGGAAATGATTGTGACTCCACCACACCTGTAGAGTGGACTTTAAGTGGGCCGAATATATCACCGTATCAAAATGTCGAATACACTACGACTACAGGCTCCTTTGCTAATCCTATAAATGCAAGCTTATTCTCGTCACCTGGTTTATATACTCTCACCATGGAAGGCCATTGCGGTGATTATACTTGTAAATGCACTATTTATTTTAACCAACCAGACCATTGCTGCCAGAGCTATGATCTATTTTGCGACAAACTGATGAAAGAAGTACATGTCAGTGTAGACTCTGTACATTGCAAAGCAACTATAAATATTGGAGCATTATCAGATTGCGATTCCATAGTAAAGATTAACTGGGGCGATAGTCAGGGTAGTGCCGTGCATATAGGATCTGGTGGAATGGCCATGCATACTTATATTGTAAGTGGTACGTATGTTATTTCATGGTTGGCATTAGAATATAATTATGCAACCTCTCCTCCGACTATTTGCTTTGAAAAAGTATTCAAGGATACTATCATGGTGAAATGTTGCGATACGTGCTCATGTGGTAAGTTTGATTTTCTTTATGCAGTGTCAAAAGGACCCTTGTTATCTAAGCATTGTGGCGATACACTAGTAGTGCCCTCAACACAATTAGGCCTGCCTATTACATTTATTTCTTCCTTCTCGTGTATGGGCACTAATTGCACAAATGATTCCGTAGAATGGACACTTACCGGGCCTTCATCATTTGTAACGATGTCAGGAAAAGTACTTCCAGGGCCTATATTATCTTTGCCTAATATTTCTGCATCTACTTTCAGTAACTCTGGATTATATACATTGACTTTAGTTGGGCATTGTGGGAATAATAGTTGCCCCCCATGTAAAATTTATTTTTATCAATCAAATGTTTGCTGTCAGAGTTATGATATGTTTTGTAATAAACTCATGAATGCCGTAAGCATAACTGTGGATAGTGTTCATTGCAAGACGACACTCAATATCGGAGCATTGACGGATTGTGATTCGATAGTAAAAATTAACTGGGGAGACGGTCAAGGTAGTGCTGTCCAAATAGGATCAGGTGGAATGGCAATGCACGCTTATGCAGTGAGCGGCACGTATATTATTTCATGGTTGGCATTAGAATATAATTATGCTACCACGCCACCGACTATCTGCTTTGAAAAAGTATTCAAGGATACGATCATGGTGAAATGCTGCGATACGTGCTCATGTGGTAAGTTTGATTTTCTTTATGCAGTGTCAAAAGGACCCTTGTTATCTAAGCATTGTGGCGATACACTTGTAGTGCCCTCTATACAATCAGGCCTGCCTATTACATTTATTTCTTCCTTCTCTTGTATGGGTACTAATTGTACAAATGATTCCGTAGAATGGACACTTACTGGCCCTTCATCTTTTGTAGCGATGTCAGGAAAGTTACTTCCAGGGCTTTTATTTTCTTTGCCATTTATTTCTGCATCTACTTTCAGCATTTCTGGATTATATACATTGACTTTAATAGGGCATTGCGGGAATAATAGTTGCCCACCATGTAAAATTTATTTTTATCAACCTGACAATTGTTGCAAGAGTTATGATTTGTTTTGTGATAAAATAATGAATGCTGTAAATATTACAGTTGATAATGCACTATGTAAAACCACATTGAAAGTAGGTGATTTATCTTCTTGTGATTCAATAGTACAAATCAATTGGGGCGATAATAGTACAATTTCCACACATATCGGAGCAGGAGGTATGGCCATGCATTCTTATACTTTTAGTGGTACATATATAATCTCATATACAGCATTTGAATATAATCCAAATGCAATACCCCCAAAGATTTGCTTTGATAAAGTATTCCGTGACACGATTACTGTCAACTGTTGTGATACGTGTAAAAATAATTTGATTAAAAACCCTGGATTTTCCATTGGGGCGATTGGTGGCAATTTGGATAATCCGGGTGCGTCAACAAATTGGCATGTCGCAAGTGGAACTCCACAAGTAGGACTGATTCAAGGCTGTTGCGATCCTGCCATCATCCAGATGTGGGGTGATCAAGCTCATGGAGAAGCTATTTGCCAAACTTTTAATTTCATTCCAGGCCATACGTATTCCATTCGATTCCATGGATTGTTTTATAGTAATGTAGCCGGATTGATTACTCCGTATGTAAGATTTGGGTTTACAGCTGCCAATGGCTGCATAGATCCTTTTACCTGCACCAATACTAATTGTGTTCCTATAGGATCTTCGGTAAATATTACAGACACTGCATGTATGGAATATAGCATCTCAAATTGGACGGTGCCTAACACGCCGGGATTAAATACTTTAATTATTCGAGCATTTAATAATACCCCTAATAATAATGATGGTACATCTATATCTTTTGGTCGCCTGGATAATGTTTGTGTACGAGATGTTACTTTGAATAATAATATCTCGAAGCTAAAAAAATCAAGGCAGGAGTCAGATATTAAAATCAGACCCAATCCCACATTTAATTCAGCAGTTATTTCTTTATCTTCAAAATTAGTGAATCCAAAGAATAGGATAAAGATCACAGCAATAAATGGCAGAGTATACCAGTCCGTTCCGATTACTTCAGAAGATACTCAAATAGATATGATAGATTATCCTGCCGGACTTTATTTTATTTCCATACATGATTCTCATGGCAATATGATAGACATGCCTTATAAGTTGATTAAACAATAATTCAAATTGAGGACTCCTCCTTCTTACTAAGCCTGCTTCATTGGATGAAGTGGGCTTTTTTCATTTCAACTTATTATTGTAAGCTAAATCATTCCACTTTTTATACTATTTTTATCAAAATTTCAACTTAAATTATGAATAGAAAACTCAGAATGGGAATGGTGGGAGGTGGCCGCGGAGCTTTTATCGGTGGGGTACATCGCATAGCAGCTAATTTGGATGGTCTCATAGAACTTTCGTGCGGCGCATTTTCCAGTAGCCCAGAAAAATCTAAAGCTTCCGGAAAAGATCTTTTGTTACCCGCAGATCGTTGCTACGGAACTTTTGAAGAAATGATTCTTACTGAAAAATCAATGCCTGATGACAAGCGAATGGATTTTGTATCCATTGTCACACCTAATCATATGCATTATGAACCTGCCAAACTCGCTATGGAAAATGGGTTTGATGTAATCTGTGATAAGCCACTTGCTTTTACTATGGAAGAAGCCCTGGATCTTGAAAAGACGGTTAAAGAAACAGGAAAGGTATTTGCATTGACACATAATTATACGGGATATCCCATGGTGAAGCAGGCCAGGAAAATGATAGCTGATGGCATAATAGGTACAATAAGAAAAATAGTGGTGGAATATCCCCAGGGATGGCTTACGGAAAAAGAAGAAGACAATAATTATAAGCAAGCTATCTGGCGTACTGATCCAAAGCGATCTGGTATTGCAGGTGCTATGGGTGACATAGGAACTCATGCTGAAAATTTAGCTGAATATATAACTGGCCTCCAAATAGCTGAACTATGTGCTGATATCAGCATTATGGTGCCCGGAAGATTATTGGACGATGATGGTAATGTATTGATGAGAATGAGTAATGGTGCCCGGGGTATTTTATATGCTAGTCAGATCTCTGCCGGAGAAGAAAATAATTTGAAAATCAGAATCTATGGAGAAAAAGCTGGCCTGGAGTGGTCCCAACAAGAGCCAAACTCCCTGATCGTGAAATGGCATAATAAACCAATGGAAATTTATCGAACAGGGGTAGGTGATTTATCAGCTGAATGCAAAGCACATTATCGAATTCCGGCAGGCCATCCCGAAGGGTACTTAGAAGCTTTTGCCAATATTTACAGGAATTTTGCATTCGCAGTCATTGCTAAAAAAGAAGGCAAACCACAAGATTCATTATATGATTTTCCCTCAGTATCCGATGGAGTGCGAGGCATGAAATTTATCCAGAGCGTAATTGATAGTGGAAAATCTGATACCAAATGGCTTTCATTTTGAATGCTAAAATGGAGATATCCAGATCCTGTATACATTCATGCTTTTGGATAAGTCTTTGTATTCTAAGTTCCGGGATTGGATTTAGTCAGTCAGTAAATTTTAGTTCCAGCGATCTGCCCATTTTCGTTATCAATACCAATGGTAATATCATCGTGGATGAGCCAAAAATCACTGCAGATTTAAAAATAATTTATAACGGCCAGGGAAAAAGGAATACTATAGGAGATACGGCTTTAAATTACAATGGCAAGATAGGGGTGGAGTATCGAGGTTCCAGCTCACAAGATTTATCACCCAAAAAGCCCTTAGGCTTCGAAACCAGGAAACCCGATGGATCAAATTTAGATGTGAGTTTGCTCGGCATGCCTGAAGAAAATGATTGGATCTTATTGGCTCCATATAGTGATAAATCATTGATGCGGGATGTATTGATTCACCATTTCGCGAGATCTATTTTACCCTATTCAAGTCGAACAAGATTTTGTGAAGTTGTTATAAATAGTGAATACATGGGTGTTTATGTACTCATGGAAAAAATCAAAAGAGATAAAAACAGGATCAATATAAAATCGCTATCGTCAAATTCTAATGCTGGGGACGCACTCACTGGTGGCTATATAGTCAAAATAGATAAAACCACAGGCAGTACTCCAATAGGGGGATTTTATTCTAAATACGTATCTGGCAGTGGAGCCCAGATGAAAAAAATCTATTATCTGTATGAAAACCCTGCCGCTGATGAAATTACATCTGCGCAAGAAAGCTATATAAGCAGTGTTATAAATAATTTTGAATCTAGTTTTTTTCAACCTGATTGGAAAGATGAATCCAATGGCTATCGCAAATATGTTGATGAAAAAAGCTTAATTGATTTTGTATTATTGAATGAAATCGCCCGAAATGTGGATGGTTATCGACTAAGTACTTTTATTTATAAAGACTTAGATAGTAGGGATCCTAAATTAAAGTTTGGTCCGGTTTGGGATTTCAATCTTGGGTTTGGCAATGCTAACTACTGTGAAGGGTCTAAAACCGCAGGTCTTTCACTGGATTTTAATACCATATGCCCCAATGATTTTTTTGTTTCTCCCTTCTTTTGGTCTAAGCTAATGCAAGATTCCTCATTTTATAATCATGCACGAACCAGGTGGATCGAATTAAGAAAAACTGTTTTTGAAGAGCAGAAGATCAATTCACTTATAGATTCTTTGAATAGAAATGTAACAGAAAGTCAGGAAAGAAATTTTACCAAATGGCCCATTTTGGACAAATATGTATGGCCTAATAATTTCGTTGGTGGCACATTTATCTCTGAGATTAATTATTTAAAGAATTGGCTCTCGCAGCGAATCATTTGGCTTGACGGGTACTTTAAATATGATAAGACGGTCCCCATAGATCAGGAGAAAAACATTGGTTTTGCGTTGTATCCTAATCCTGCTCATGATTATTTATACCTAAGAAATAGGTTCGATAAGCCATTGACCTTTCATGGGTTGGTTTTTAATAGCATGGGTATCAAAGTATTAGAGTTTAATGGAGAAAGTAATTCACAGATTTCCATGACATCACTGGCTAGTGGCGTGTATCATATACGTATTGATACACGGAATCAACATATACTATCCAGCACCATACTTAAAAACTAAATTTAATTGAGAACAGCTCTGCTTGATTCAACTTTTATTGTACATTAGTAATTCAAACTTAAATAAATGCAAAGTTTTCAAATTAAAGAAAGCCCCACCGAATTTGATGTGGTGATTATAGGATCCGGAGCTGGAGGAGGTATGTCTAGTTTTATTTTGGGTAATGCAGGTCTCAAAGTTTGCCTCCTGGAAGCCGGGCCCATGTATGATCCAAAGAAAGACATTACTCAGTTTAAATGGCCATGGGAATCTCCTCGCAGAGGTGCCAGTACTAAGCATAGAAATTTTGGTGATTTTGATGCAGCTTATGGCGGTTGGCAATTGGAAGGAGAGCCCTATACCCATAAAAACGATACTAAATTCGATTGGTTTCGCTCGAGGATGATGGGTGGTCGTACTAATCACTGGGGAAGAATTTCCTTACGATTTGGCCCAAGGGATTTTAAACATTATAGTTATGATGGCCTCGGAGCAGACTGGCCCATTAGCTATGAAGATGTGAAGCCATACTACGATAGAGTAGACCAATTGATAGGGGTATTTGGTACCAATGAAAACCTGCCTAATGATCCAAATGGTTTTTTCTTACCTCCACCTAAACCCAGATTGCATGAGTTATACATTAAAAATGCAGCTATGAAATCTGGTGTTAATGTGATTCCATCCAGGCTTTCTATGCTGACCAAAAAGATTAATGATGAAAGAGGAGTGTGCGTGTATTGTGGTCAATGTAGTCGGGGTTGCCAGTATTATGCAGATTTCTCTTCTTCTTCATGTTTAGTAAATCCTGCTTTAAAGAACAAGAATGTAGAGCTGATCTGTAATGCCATGGCAAGAGAAGTGACTACGGATGAGCATGGCATGGCAACTGGTATATCTTATGTAGATAGGAATACGATGCAGGAATATCACGTAAAAGCACGGGCAGTAGTCTTAGCGGCCAGCGCATGTGAGACAGCCAGGTTGATGCTTAATTCTAAGTCTAAAGCACACCCAAATGGCCTGGGAAATTCGAGTAATATAGTAGGCAAATACCTGCACGACTCTACGGGCAAAGACATGGGAGGTGTATTGCCACAGCTAATGAATCATCAACGGTACAATCAGGATGGCGTGGGTGGAGCTCATATTTATTCACCCTGGTGGATGGATAATATAAAAGACAAATTAGACTTCCCAAGAGGATATCATATAGAATACTATGGTGGTATTACTATGCCCGGCTATGGCTTTGGAATGGGTATGGAAAATCTGAATGGGAATTACCCTGTAAATGGAAAACAAAAGGAAGCTGGTGGCTATGGTTCATCTTTAAAAGAAGATGTGCGCTATTTTTATGGGGCATCTTTAGGGATGTCTGGCCGAGGGGAGGCAGTTGCCAGAGAAGATAACTATTGTGAGATAGATCCTAATATGGTGGATAAATTCGGTATCCCTGTACTTAGGTTTAATTACAAATGGTCAGAATTTGAAATCAAGCAAGCCAAACATATGCAAGACACTTTTCAGGAAATCTTGACCAATATGGGTGCGACCATCACCTATGGTATTGATACGGCTGAAAACAATTGGGGTCTTGCAGCCCCAGGGCGTATAATTCATGAAGTAGGAACAGTTCGTATGCAGGACGACCCAAAAAAGGGTCCATTAAATAAATACAGCCAGGCTCATGATTGCAAAAATCTATTTGTTGCTGATGCAGGTTCGTTTGTATCGCAGGCTGATAAAAACCCGACCTGGACTATTTTGGCACTTTCTATGCGAACATCGGAATATATTATCGATCAAATGAAGAAAAAGGAAATCTAGATTATTCCTATAATTTTGAAAACCAAAGAAATAATTAAAATAATTGAAAGTGATGGTTGGTTTGAAATTCGTCAAAAAGGAAGTCATAAACAATTTAAACACCATAAAAAAATTGGATTGGTAACAGTACCAGTTCATCGACTTTCAAATGATATTTCAAAAAATCTGGAAAGATCTATTTTAAAATAAGCCCAAATCGAATTATGATTAAATTTTTAATAGTTATGGAACAAGCTGATGATGGTGGATTTGGTGCATATGTACCTGATTTGCCAGGCTGTATAGGTATGGGTGATACATATGATGCAGCTTTAGAGAATATAATTGAGGGAATTAAATTTCATTTAGAAGGTATGAATGAAGAGGGTCTTGAAATCCCTACTCCAAATGCAAAAAGTGAAATGCTTATATTAACGTAATGCCAATTAGATTATAAAATTTTTCAACTTGAATAAAATGAAAAGACGCGATTCTATAAAGACAATAGCTTTGGGAAGTTTGACTGCTGCTGGTTTGCTGCAACAATCTTGTAAAACAGATTTGCTTGATAGGGACACCATGGGAAAAGCTTCTGAAGCAGGAAACGATGCCGGTCCAGCCCGTACCCCTGAAGAAATAGCTTATTATAAAGAAATTACTTCCAAGACATTTTTTACCGTAGATGAAATGGCCACCATTACTTTGTTGGCAGATATGATCATTCCAAAGGATGAAAAAAGTGGAAGCGCTTCAGATGCCGGTGTACCAGATTTTATTGAATTCATAGTAAAGGATCAACCCAATCACCAGGTGCCCATGCGGGGAGGCTTGCGGTGGCTAGATCTGCAATGTCTTCATCAATATCAAAAAACATGTAAGGACTGCACGGAAGCACAAAGAAAAGAGATGGTAGATAAAATTGCCTTCCCTAAAAAAGCGGGGCCAGAAATGTCTCAAGGCGTTAGTTTTTTTAATCTGATTCGCAACCTTGTAACCACTGGTTTTTATACATCCTCAATAGGCATTAAGGATCTTGAATATAAAGGCAATATTCCCAACCAATGGAACGGAGTCCCTGATGATGTACTTAAAGCTCACGGTCTGGCCTATACGGAAAAAGAATTGAAAGAGTGTATTTGACGCATTTTTGATACATTATTTTCAATCTGCTGCCACGTGGATCAATTTTTGTTCTTTTATTTTTAGCCTTACTAGCAGATTTAGGCAGCATTAATTAATTGAGAACTAGATGCTAAATTCATGTACATTCAGAAAAGGCAAGGCTGACGAGCTGGAAATGCTTCAGGCAATATTTGTTACCTCCATTCAGACTACATGTAAGAAGGATTACACAGCCGTTCAAATAGAAGTATGGATAGATAGTGTACAAAATAGAGATAGGTGGGTGCAAAAACTAACCTGTGATTACTTCTTAGTGGCGGAAATGCAAAAAGGGATAGTAGGATTTGCCTCTTTGCAAAGCAATAACTACCTCGACTTTTTATATGTTCATCCAGATTTTCAATCCAGAGGCATTGGTAGAAAATTAATTCAGCTAATGGAGATGGAGGCGATAAGGCTTGGATCTGGACACATTTCATCTGATGTAAGTGTTACTGCCTTATCTACTTTTCTAAAATGCGGATATTTAGTTATTAAACCCAATTTTTGCAGCAGAAGCAAAAATTGCCAACGGTCGATGAAATAGTTGAATTGAAAACCAACTATTTATCGAGGTTAACCCTGAGTTTTGAAAATGTAATTATTTCTTACCATTTTAAATCAATATAAATAAT
>JBBSBH010000021.1:0-84393 GCA_038251405.1 Chitinophagales bacterium | reverse complement strand
CGCCTTCTATTGAAGTAATTTCCAATATATCCACACCTTTAATGCCGTAGGCGTACTCCAATATTTTTGAATCCATGGCTTTTTATTACAATCTACTGATTTTCTGTATATTGAAAAAGTATTCATTATTGCGATGAACCTTCTTTATGCTCAATTACGTGATTTTCTAAAGAAAAAAAACAGGATTCATTCTATTCCTGATAATATAGCTGTTTACATGGTGAGATGGGTGATGGCCGATGTTTCCGGGACTGACAAAATCTCTCCCATTTCTTTCATACGTTTGTGTATATAAAAATACATTCATTGGTATTGGGATCATAATTCTTTATTCCTTTCCCGTGGAGATTTACAGTTTTAGTCAAATCAAAACTATCCCCCAGCCATTTTCATTAATATCTCCAGTGAATTTATTTAATTATATTTAGTAGTAAAAAAAATACAATTATGAGAATGCCCACCAGTGCTAAACCGAACAACGATTCACCAATTTTTTCTGTTTGATTTTCTATTTTCAGGTTAGTTGTCTTAATTGAATAGAATGAAAACAGACAGGAGAAAACAAGAAGTAGTGCTACAACAGAGGTGAATTCATCAATAATACTCGTTGCAGAATAATTAGAACTGTGTAAGGTGGTGATGACAAAAAGACAAAACCCTAAAAGTGATGCCGATGTATTTAAAATGTGTTGTGATGATTTGTTGGCCATTTATCCTAAGTCTTGCCCTAAAAAAAAATTATCATTTTTGATAATTATCCTGCAATTCATTTACAAAGGTAATGTTAGTCTTGATATGAGTTTACCGTTACTTTTTTAATCGCGTAATAATTCTTCCTTTTAATTGGGTTTAGCAGCATTATTTATACCTAAAGCATGACCGGCTTTCACGAGTATAGATGGAGACAAAAGAATGGCAATAATAGATCCCAAATGTCTCGGAATATCCTTAATTGCTTTTGGCTTTTTAGTCAGAACATAGATGATGGCTTAAAAAGCACGAGTAGTTCCATCCAGATGAATACATTGGTGAAGAGAGTGTTTAAGAAGACAATCTTTCCAACGTTGTTTTGGATAAGTCATATAGGCAGTAGGGAGCAAGGGGCACTAAATGGTATAATGGACATGCTCTGCTCCGAGCCCATTACATAAGCTTTTTAGTGGCACTTTCGAATGCAGAATAAGCTGATGATTATATTTGCTGATTCAATTTATTAAAAAATTTGATAGGAGTAATGCAAACTAAAATCTAAAGACCTTAAGCAGTTGTTTGAACACAATCTGGCCTGTACCATCTGCTTTCCGTAGACTTCACCAAAAGGAAAGGGGATAAGGGAATAATGCTATTCGTGGTTTCGATTTTTTGTCATTTTTCTATGCAAATACTAATTGGTATTCTTCTTTCCCAAATCTTTAAATGCATCACTAATCCCTTCCAAATCGTGATTGAATTCGCGTTTGAATGCTTCCCAGTCAGTGCGCTCTTTTTCATAGCCATACAATCGACTTTTCAGTTGTGCGTTTTTTTCTTTCAGTTCTGCAATTTTCTTTTTGCGCATTTCATCGAGCGGAAGTTTGCCAGGTTTGTTCAGAATTGCATTAAGTTCAGCAATTCTTTTTTCGTTGTCGGCAATTTTTAATTCAGCATCTGTTTTAAAAGCAGGGTATTCAGCGTTTAATTCTTGCAGGGCCTCTTTTAAATTTTCTTTTGCCTCAGTAACTCCTTGTTTTGCTTCTTCAACTTTCTTTTCTCGAGAATCACAAGAAGTTAGTATACTTCCGATTACTATAATAATAAATACAGTAAATAATGTTGCTTTTTTCATTGAATTAATTGTTTATTTATTTTTTTTAAAAAGCATCCTACAAATCGCAGGATGCTTTGATATGGGATGATTGAAGAGTTATTATTATTATTGCAAACTCTTCTTTTTGGCTCACAAAGTTTTGTCTGCACTTTGGAAAACATTTCATCCTTTTTATGATTTAGGAAAACCAGTGTTCCAGTAGTTATTCATGTAACAGTTATCGTTTTTTATTTCTTTCATTAGATATAAACTTAGTTTTTCGACTGAATTATTTGATATAACAATGATAGTGATATCAACGATGTAAAGAGTTATACAATTAGTGATAAGAGTTACAACATTCACACATTTTCTCCCATTAGGAAACCATAAGGTTTAAAAGGTTCTATTCTATCGCATATCAGTTTTACAATCGCAATAAGCGGAATAGAAAGAAACATACCCGGTATGCCCCACAATGCTGCACCTGCAATAACAGCCAGTAAAGAAAACAGACCATTAAGTTTTACTTTCGATCCAATGACCAGAGGCACGATATAGTTGTTGTCAATCAATTGTATAACGGAATACATCAATGCCACATAAACTACATAAATAGGAGATTTTACAACTAATGCAATCATCATGAAAATGGCTACACCAACAATACCACCGATATACGGAATGATGTTTAATAGAGCGCCGAGAATACCGAGAAGAACAGCATAGTGTATACCCAATAATAACAAACCAAGCGTATTAAGTACAGCCACCAGGAAAAATTCAATGCCAATGCCGGCCATATAGCTTTGAACAATTGATTTAGTTTCCGAAAGTATTTCTATTACCCGCTCCTTATTGTGTCTACCAAAAATTTTATGCGTGAATTGTATTAGATGCGATTGATAATATAACAGCATAAAAATATATACTGGTGTAAGAAAAACCGCAGATAGCATTCCACTCATGGTTGTTAATGTAGAGCCAATAACCAGGATGCTGTTATTCAGCATTTCATTTTGTGAATTATTAAGCCACGCATTAATTTTCCTTGTGCTGATGTGGAAATACCGGGAAGCCCACAAAATAATCTGATCAATAATGGGATGAAGTTTATTTGTAAGCTCTGGAAGTGCATCTCTTAACAAACCTGCCTGCGTACCAATAAGAACCACTAAAATAGAGAACAGAATTAAGAACACCAGCAATACGATACTAATGGAAACAGAACGATTGATTTTTTTGCTCATCATATAATTTATTACAGGACTTATTGCAATGGCAACTATGCTGGCAAAAACAAAGGGAACGATGATTTCCTGTGCAATGTATAAAATGGTGGTAAGAACAAATGCACCAATCAATAATAAAACTGCTTTTGCATAAGTAGGTAGCTTGATATTTTCAATCATAAAGGCAGATAGAATTACCTGGTGCTTTTAATTTTTCTCAAACCAACAGAGAGAAGTTTGAAAACTCCTTTTGCTGCTCCTTTTACAAACTCAGGATTTTTAGCTATGGCATTTGAAATGCTAAACATTAAAGCAGTGCCTAATAATTTTCTTAATGGATTGTGACTTACTCCTTCAAATAATTTTTTAGAGATATAACCTGCTGTAATACCAATGGTCATATTGATTAGATTATCTTTAAGTTCTTCGGAAGCAGTTACTTCTTTGATGGTAGTTTTGATAAGATTTAAAGGATTCATGCTTTCGTATGTCAAATTTAATTGCGACTTCATCAGCGCTACTTCTGCTAATTGCTTTTGTTCTAATAGGGCAATTTCATTTCGTAAACCAATGTTTGAATCTATTTTTTTCATACGTGAATTTATTTTTAAACTTCTTTTATTTTTCTTCCTTTATCTTTCAAAAGCGGACAAACAAATGAATAAAAAAGAGGATTATGACAGTACATGACTAATGATTATATCGCTGAATGGTTTTTTTATCCAACGCAACAGATAGAAATTTAACACAATGGCAGTAATTAGGTAAAAGGCGGCTACAATAAAGAAGCCGTAATAAGATTTGCCGAGCAATTCACCCAACCAAAGTGCAATGCCAATGTTTAAGACTAAAACAAAAAGGACAAGGATTACAATAACACTTAACCTTGCTATTAAGGCGGTGGCTAACAGGGTACTGGTTTCCAGCGCTTTTAGCTTGGTAAGATTGTACGTTGTTTTGACAAAGGTTCCTGACCGCTCTACTAAGTCTTCAATTAAGCTTATCGGGGTTTCCATCTTACTATTTTACGGATGCAATAATTTCTGCTATAGTTTCTTCAGTCTTTACTTTGCCATTTTCGGCAATGTGGGAAGCTTCTTCTTTTACATCTTCAAATTGCTTTGTGATGCCTTCAATAAATTCGTTGAATTTCTTTTCTAATTCTTCAGCATAATCGTTGCCCTTTTCAGAAATCTTTTTGCGGGTAGTAGTACCTTTATCAGGTGCAAATAAAATCCCCAAGGTAGCACCTGCTGCAACTCCTGCCAATACGCCTAATAATACTTTTCCTGATCCCATAATTTCTATTTTTTTTATAATGATGAATATTGCGTGTAAAGTTGCATGCAGGTCCGCTCGAAAGCGTTATACAATTAAAAGCAAGAGTTACATCATTCCCACTTTTTCGAATGTTCTAAACTGTATTTTAAGAGATTCGAGGTATTGTTCTAAATCAATATCCCTAATACCCTTATACTCATAGGAAATAAATAAAGGAGTTTCATGTAACAGTTTATAGAGTTCAGGAAATTTTTCTTGAATTTTAGATGTAACATTTAAAATTTCCTCCGTTAGATTTTGAATATTACTTTCTTTGCTCATACCAGCTCTTAATATGTTTACAATAATCTGAAGCTATTGGCCTTATGTGATTTCATGCGTATGCTGGTATTACGATCGTCCCCAGCCCGCAATAAAATTTATTCATCATTAACCAATCACCTTCCTATATGATCAATACTTTGAGCAAAAGTATCGAAAGATGTTGTTAAACACAAAGTTAAACAATACTTGCTCCATAAGTCAGATGCACTAGACCATACAGAAACTCCTACCTGATGATGGCTCATTCATCATTTAGAGAAATCTGCTTAGCTATATTGTCTTATCCATAGTTTGAGTTGCAAAGATAATTGGAAGGCACCGACAGAGGTGATACTTATTTAGCAACGACCCCCCGTACAGAAAATCATTAAACTATCGCCAGATATTGAAACGTAAACTAAACTTTTTTTCTTTCAGCAAAGACCTCCAATCAATAAATATTAATCCAGACAACAACATGAGTGCCAGCAATACCGCAAGTATATACTTCCAGGAAAGTATCCCCATCAAAATACTTTTCGAATTCTCTGATGCATATTTACCTATATTCACTGCAATGCTGTCACTGATAAGTTTTCCAATTGTAAAAGCGGGGATGATAAAATAGGCCTTCATCCTTGCAAGCCCACCTGCAACAAACAAAGGAGTGGATGGAAGTGGCATCAACGTATACAATAAAATAAAAAATTGAGCTTTTAGACCACGGTTTTTTATTTTATCACCAAGAAAATGAATATCAGCATTCTTGTCTTTTTTAAAGATGCGTTCAGCGATGGATGGGATATATAAAATAAGAATATACCGGCCAAGAATGGACCCCAGCACACCAATAAGAATGACCGGCCAGATGGATAAATTGAATATTATCTGCAATAATATCATGACTGTGAAAGCCGGAGGAAGTGGAAATGGAGTAGCGTCCACCAGAAATGCAGCTATAAAAACCAATCCATATTGCCACAACATAACCTGTATTATTTATTCGAAGTTAACGAAAAGAAAACAAGAACTGACTTTAGTTTGTTTCTCATTCCTCAAAGAGGAGATGAGCTACATCAACTTTTTTTATAATGATTTTCGCCTTATTTCTAAAAAGCTCATTATGGATTTCAATAGTAGGTTTAAGCAGGATTTCGCTCATCATTAGTTTACCTTCTACCATTTCCAGCTCTGTTTTATGATTCATTTGTCAAGATCACCTTCATTACATTTCCTTTTGATGCATTTCCAAATACTTCATACGCATGAAGCATGTCATCCAATTTAAAATGATGGGTAATTAATTTCTTCGGCTCTATTTTTCCTGATGAAACGGTTTTTAGTAGCATGGGTGTTGTGTTTGTATTTACCAGTCCCATAGTTATGGTAATGTTTTTAATCCAGAGATCCTGGATCTGAAGGTCTATACTTTTTCCGTGAACGCCTATGTTAGCAATATGACCACCTGGGCGAACGATCTGCTGACAGATATTAAAAGTAGCAGCTGCACCAACCGCTTCAATAGCTACATCAACACCATCTTTTGTTTCAGATAGTATTCTTTTTACTGCATCTTCAGTCCTGGAATTGATGGTATCAGTTGCCCCAAAAGTCTTAGCCATTTTCAATCGGTTTTCATCCAGGTCAATTACATAGATTTTTGTGGGAGAATAAAATTGAGCTGTAAGCAAGACAGACATGCCAATAGGCCCTGCTCCAATTATGGCGATAGTATCCCCTGGTTTTACACATCCGTTCAGTACACCAATTTCATGACCTGTAGGTAAGATATCACTCAACATCACCAACGCTTCTTCGTCAGCTCCTTTCGGGATTGAGTAAAGACTATTATCAGCATGAGGAATACGAACATACTCTGCCTGTGTGCCATTTATGATATGGCCCAGTATCCATCCGCCATCTTCACAATGAGCATACATTTGTCTTTTACAGTATTCACAACTGCCATCTGATGTGATACAGGATATAATGACATGGTCGCCCTTTTTAAAGTTCCTTACGGATGTACCTGCTTCCTCTATAATACCAACTCCTTCGTGACCGAGCGTGGTTCCCGGTTTACAACTAGTAGTTTTACCATGCAGGATGCCCAGATCAGTTCCACATATGGTCGTTTTCAGAATCTTAACTAAGGCATCCGTTGATTTTTCAATTCCCGGTTTTGGTATTTCTTTCCATTCTATTTTTCCGGCCCCGCCGTACACAAGGCCTTTCATGGTTTTATTATTTTCAGCAGAAAAGACTTTAATTTTTTGATTGTGACAAGTGTGTTTGACATTTTTTTATGAATTTATTGGTAAGGCAGGTAAGTTAGTTCTCTATTAACTTTTTCATTTCCTTGGTACGCTTCAGTATCTATTTCCCCCAAAGCAAGACGCTTCTTCAGTATATCAAGTGGGGTGTCTTTTTTTGTTCTCCGTACAGGAATATTGTATGGTGTAGCAAAAATCCAAAACAAAAATGAGATCCAAACGAACCACCATATTAAGTGCATTCCCCAAAAGTGATAATGATCGTATTGCATCATGTTTTATTACATTGTGAGATGTATTGTTGAAAACAATACTGAGCCCTTCTTTTAATTAATTACTAAACCTGTAAATGTGATCGTAAAAACCAGGCCATTTTCTCATGTGCTTCCATAAGTCCGGTTATAAAATCGCCGCTTCCGAGGTCACCAAACTCAGTGCTGAATGGACGAATATTTTCACGCAGTGTAATGATGATAGCCTCATGATCAGCGAGCAGTTCTTTAATGAATCCCTGACTATTGTTTTTTTCGCGGGTCATTTCAGTGAGTTGTGTCAACTCTAAAAATAATTTTAATGTGGCCGGCGCATAATGGCCAATCATGCGAATGCGTTCTGCAACATCATCTATAAAGGCATCTATTTGATCAATTTGTGTTTCGAAAAATTTATGTTTGTCATAAAAGTCTGGTCCTATTATGTTCCAATGTGCATTCCGTGTTTTAGTAGATAAAACATATTCATCAGCAAGAATTTTTGATAATACATGGGCAATAGCTAGAGTATGTTTTCTTTTTATACCTATTGCTGTTTTCATTGGATTTATTTTTTCAATGGAAGAACCATTTGACTGTACTTTTTTTATTGATATTACTGTATTTGACATGTAGGATTGATTTAAGTTGTTAGATAATGATGAGTAGAAACAGCTTTGTTTTCTTTAAATTTGACTTTGTTGATCATAGGTTGCAGGTTACAACACAAGTTTTACTTATAGCCATGCAGCTCTTTATTCCATTTTTTAAAATTTTATTGTTAACTAATTTATTATGCGATAAAGATGACCAGGAATTTTCTGGAAGGCATTACACAATTAGAAAAAAGAGTTACATCATTCACATATCATCTTGATTTTCATGGCATTTTCATTAAGTTATAGCTGAAGGTTGTTGGCTATCCACACACATTAATGATTCTTTAACTTGCCATCTATTGTTTCCAGGGTAGCGTTTAATTTTTCAAGCGCATCACTTACAGCACCCTCAATAGTATTTGCGTGGCTCGTAACGGCAATAGGTTGCCTTTTTTCCAATCGGACTTCCAGGACGCAGCGTTTGTCTTTCTGTCCGGGCTTGTCTCCGTTTTCGTCTGTAAGATGCACTTCCACTCGTGTAATGTGGTCGCTGAACCTCGACAATTCATCCGATATTGAAGCATCCACAAACGCTTCTAATTTTTCGCTTCTTGTTATATTTTTATCTGTATTGAATTGAATAATCATTTTTTTAATTTTACTGTATTTGATGAATAGAGATTATATGACCTGGACTTTTTCAAAGCAATGTCATTTGGAAATAACCTATTTCTTTGAAAAATGGGCTTTTACAAAAGCCAGTTTTTGATTCTCAGTCATTTTATCTGTGGGCAGCGATTCAACTTTAATTTTTTCAAACCTAAGATCTGCATGCAAGACATTTATTAACTCCGTTTTAGCATCAGTAGATCCAAAAAGGAGTACTTTCTGTTCAATGAAGTATGGTATTTGCCAGTTTTTGATAAAAAGCAGTTTGATGTTGTTGCCGTTTATTATGCATTAGGTTTTCCCTCTTACTTATTGCAGATTCCATCGCTTCATGGTTAAATGTGTTGTGGATGATGACTATTGGTGCTGGCGGTATTAAATTCTATTAGATGTGCCTCCGAATGATCCATCCATATTCATAGTCTATTTCTTGTTGCCATATCGTGTGTTGATTTATTATTTTGAATTGAAAATGATTTTACTGCAAGTGCCAGGTTGCTAACCAACTCATTTAATTGAGTAAAAGTGCATAATTTATCTGCACAAACGTTACACAATTTGCTTAAATAATGACATTATTCACACTTTGGTGTTCTGCGGATCTTCTAAATTGACTTGTGTTTTTGCAAAATATTCTTTACATGCTAGTTGACTCTTGTTTTTATTGCTGATATTGTTACTACAAATAGATGCTGAACATTTGACGACTTTTTCAGGCATCAGTGATTTCCAGTTGATTTATTCAGGTCCAAATGATACCATGAATCAGCTTGCCTATATCATAACAATTTGATTCAGAGCCAGAAACGAACACCTGACAACTATAAAAACAGACGCAGGCAATATGCGTTTTCAAGATCCAATTGTTCCGTTTTGCAGACATATCTGACTTCTTTGCAGATCATTTCCTTCAAATCCAAAACAAAGAGAGACCTTTGGTTTTATGGATGAGCCATTTTAATTCATGAAAAAGTCATTTGTAGTTTTGTTACACATCGGTTTTTGGGTGTGTTATTTCTTATTAATATTTATCGTATTAGGTGTTTATTCCAAAAGTGGTCATACTGGGATTAACCAGACAGCCAGGATACTGAATGCTTTAAACAGTATTCTCCTTTTTGCATTTGTACCTTCGGTAATCTCATATTTTTTATACTATTTTATACTATTCCCACGATACCTTCAGCAAAAAAAAATTTTTCTTTCCATTATTTTCGGTCTGCTCATTTCAGCCGGAGCAGCCATATTCGGGTATATCATTCACCGGTATCTTATTGAATCAGGTCATGTCATGGATATGGATAGCGGCGGTAAAAATGGGAGGTCTACCGCGTTTAGGGTAATTGTCGTGATGACCTTTATAGGTGCCCTATGTGGCATGGTAGCGATAGTCATAAAAGGATTTATCACCTGGTATAATGAAATAAAACTTAAGGAGGTTTTACGGGAAAAGAACCATGAAATGGAAATGGCGCTAATAAAATCCCAGCTTGACCCACATCTTTTATTTAATACGATCAATAATATTGACGCTTTAATTTTAAAAGATGCCCCAGCTGCATCAGATTATCTTAACAAATTATCAGATATCCTTCGATTTATCCTGTATGAAACAAAGGGAGACACCATTTTACTGTCCAAAGAAATTGAATACATTGATAAATATATCGGCTTACAAAAAATAAGAACAGCCAATGAGCATTATGTGCACTTTACCGTAATTGGAGATACGGGCAACAAATTGATTGCCCCTATGGTCTTTATTCCATTTATTGAAAATGCCTTTAAGCATACGAATAATAAGAAAATCGAAAATGCTATTGAGGTTCATATCGTGATAAAGGATGAAACGATACAGCTGGTATGTGAAAATAAATTTGATTCCAGGGCGTCCGTTCAGCAAACAAATAGTGGTTTAGGCAATGAATTGATTCAAAAACGACTAAACCTTATTTATGATGGAAAACACACACTGGAAGTACTTAAGACGAATGAAAAGTACCGCATAAACTTAACTATTCCCAATGGATAAATACACCTGCATCATTATTGAAGACGAGCCCCTGGCACTTGAAAAAACGAAGGACTTTGTACATAAGGTTCCTTTTTTGCATTTAAGTGCAACGTTTGACAATGCGCTCACCGGTCTTAACTATCTTAATAGAAATAAAGTAGATTTACTATTCCTCGATATCAATATGGACGAATTATCTGGTATTGAGTTATTGGAAAGTTCAAAGATATCCAGCCAGGTGATCCTGACAACAGCATACCAGGAATATGCATTAAAAGGTTTCGAATTGCAGATTACAGATTATCTTTTAAAACCTTTTACATTTAATCGTTTTTTGCAGGCTGTAAATAAAGCACATGAAAATATAACACACAGGGCAAAAGGGACTCATCCTGATTTCATATTTGTAAAAACAGAAAACAGGTTGGAGAAAATCATGCTTCATGAAATCGTGTTTATAGAAGGGATGAGAGATTACCGGAGAATTCATACGGTGCATAAAAAAATAATGACTCTACAGAATTTCAGTGAATTCGAAAAGCTAATCCCTTCCAGTATTGTATGCAGGGTGCATAAATCGTACATGGTTGCATTGCATAAAATCGAAACCATCGAACGGGGAAGGATAAAAATAGCTGATCAGTTAATTCCTATTTCAGAATCATACAAAGAAGTATTCTTCCAGCTTATCAATAACGGGTTATAAACTTATCCATTGTTTTTGCAGACTAAAAACAACAGGATGCAGACATCTTAGTTTGATTTGCATATCAAAATTTTAATGCCCTGCTCCTTCATATACTTTTGTTTCATTAAATAATTAAAAACAATTTTAAAACAAAAATTATGAAAAATTTAGTACAAACTGGACTCGTATTAGGTATGATCTTCCTATACACCAATTTATCTGGACAATCCCACAGTACAGGATCAGCAGAACAGAAAACTTATTTGGATTTTTTTATCAGCGCAGTAGGAACCAATCTCAATTATGGCTCGTCCAACAGCACTTTGACAGATTATAAAAAATCAGCGCAAGGTATTCAGGTTGGATTGTCACTGCAGACAAGCATTGCTCCAAATCTTTCACTGGTACCCGAATTATCCTTTATCATGAGAGGTGGTAAATTAAAGGTAAACAATCCATATGTTCAGGATGAATACACACTTCGTTTTTATACAGTAGAAATTCCGGTATTGGTGCGGGTTCATTTAGGAAAGTTTCACCTGAATGCAGGACCAGCTTTGGATTATAATTTTACCGGAACCCAGAAATTGGACGGATCGACTACTCACTTGTCCTTCGACAACGAAATAGGGGGTTTTAAACGGCTGGAAATAGGGATTCAATTTGGCGGAGGATTAACTTTTAAGATTAAACAAAAGAGGGCTGTACTCGACATCAGGTACTGTTATGGGTTAACCAATGTATCCTATGACAAAGAAGTATATAACAGAAGCCTGCTGATCCGTTTGAATATTTCAAAATAGTAATTTCTAAAGGATTATTCGTCTCCCTAAAAAAAAAATTATAAAATTTTAGAAAATGACATCAAACAGAAATAGAGCTAACCTTACAGGAGTATTGTTTATCGTCGCATCGGTTGCATCCATCACGGGTCTCTTTTTATATCATCCTGTGCTCCATGATCCCGGTTACATTATTAAAGGTGCCGGGGATGAAACACAGGTCTTGTGGGGAGCTTTTTTCGAAATTATCACTGCAATTGCGGTAATCGGAACTCCAATTGCATTGTTTCCAATCCTGAAAAAATACAACGAAAGTATAGCGCTTAGTTGTATTATTTTCAGACTTCTCGAAGCCACGATCATCATTATTGGAATCATGAGTCTGCTGACCATAGTGACATTAAATCATAAATTTACGAATGAGCTACATTCGGATAGTGCTTCGTACCTGATTAGTGGCAAATTATTAGTAGCCATTCATGATTGGACTTTTTTGTTTGGGCCTAATTTAGCTTTAGGTCCCAGTACATTTATGACAGGTTATTTATTGTATACCTCTAAACTCGTTCCTCGGTTTATCTCTGTCCTGGGCCTTATAGGAGGACTCCTCATTTTTGCCTGCGCTATTCTGGTGCTGTTTGGGGCATTTCTTCAAATTTCATTTTGGGGAGGTCTATTTGCGGTTCCGGTATTCTTTTATGAAATGAGTTTGGCCATCTGGCTTCTGGTAAAAGGATTCAATAAAGCTGAGGTAGATCCTGTTACTGTTTTGAGATAAGAAATAGGACCTGCATATTTTCAATGCTAGGAAATTTAAAACCCATATCCAGTAAGAATATTTTGAACATGCACAAATTAAATTGCTGGATCCCCAATAAATCCATATCCCAGAGACGAGATAATTCGCATCAAAATATGGCCCAATTGCATACTGGTCTTCATTTTCTGCTTTTTCGCGTCCATAAAAACTATGCACTTCTTAGCTACCTTTCCTTTTTATCCAACAGTTAGAACTTTTCGGCTTTATTATATTCTACTTCTGTGATGATGAATTTTGCATAACTGAAATCGCCCTTATCAAGTCTCCAAAGCACATCAAAGGTGGTCGGTATCAATACATTGTTTAATTCCTTATAATTTGTTGCTTTGATAACCCATGTTTCTAATTTCTTCTCGCCCATATATCGTTTTGTCTCCATCTCGATGATCTCACCAATTTCGTTAAAAGTTATTTTAAAGAACAAGGAAAGTTTCTTGTAATTAAAGGTGAGTTTTGCTGATGTTGAATCTATTGGCAACCATTCTAGTCTTTCATTAGGTAAAAAATTTGTTGGATATAAAACACTTTCTCCAAGCCAACGAAGCAATTCACCCTGATCATATTGCTCACCTTTGGCATTGACCACCTTGAACAATGAAAGTAGTGAAACCACCAATCTACCCTGATCAGAAATGTACATATCTCTGGCCACAAACATGGATGTTGTTCCTTTCCAGATAAAGCCTGGCTTTTCGGTTGTTGCATATTGTTCTCCAGTTATGTTTATCCAACCTTTGTCAAGGTTTGCTTTAAATTGTCCTTCGTGCTTGATTCTCGCATAGCTTATGTATGGTTGCCCTTCTTTTAAAATGTGTTTGAAGTACCGTTGAACAGGTTCTGGTAAACTATCTAATTGATCTTTGTAAAATCTTTGGTCAGATATATTTTTAGTTTGTGCGAAAAGTTCTTTTACTTGTTTACTGAATTTTATGGACAAATTTATTTTCCCAAAACTGAAAATTGTTAAAATCAGAACAAGAATAGATAATGAAATGATCATATGTTTTTTGTATTTCATAGAGTTACTTCGTCTTGTAATAGGCCAGTACTTATTAATTTACCATCTTCCATAGTGATGGTTCTGTGCGTACTAGCAGCAAAATCCAGATCATGTGTTACGATCAATAAGGCTTGGTGGTATTCTTCTGCCAGTTCCCTGAAGATATCAAGAACCACATCACTATTCTTATTGTCCAGGTTACCTGTAGGTTCATCGCCCATGATAATTAGGGGATTATTAATTAATGCTCTGGCAATAGCTACTCGTTGTTTTTGACCCCCACTTAATTGGTTGGGATATTTCAGTGCCTCCTTTTCTATTCCCAGTATTTTTAGTTTTTCAAAGGCATTGTGTTCCACTTCTTCGGTTGTGAACTTTCCCAATTTTAATCCGGGCAACATCACGTTTTGAAGGTTATTGAATTCATTGAGTAAGTAGTGAAACTGAAACACGAAACCGATTTTTTCGTTTCGCATCTTGGCTAATTCTGCGTCCTTTTTATTGTTCATCTTGATACCATCCAGAAACAGCTCACCTTCATAGCTCGTATCCATGGTGGATAAAATATATAGTAATGTGGATTTACCACAACCTGACTTTCCCACAATTGAAACAAACTCGGCCGCATGGATTGAAAAACTTACATCGGTTAACACCTTCACGGTGTTGGGATCATGAAATGATTTACTAATGCCTATGGCTTCTATGACCTTCTTTTTCACGATTATTTTCCTCTGATGATATCTACCGGATCTATTCTGCTTGCTTTTCTGGAGGGGAAGTAACCTGCCAAATAGGTGGTGATGATGGAAAAGAGGGCCCCAATCAAATAGAATTTTAGATTGTAGTTGATAGGGTAGGTTTTCACAGTTGGCAAGGAGGCTGTATTGAAAGGGATTTCGCCAATCAAAGCGGAGAGTCCTAACCCAAAGATCAGTCCAAGAGCGCCACCAACAAGACCAATGGTCAAGGCGATAGTGATGAAAATAGCATTGACATCCCTACCCGAAAAACCTGTCGCTTTCAGAATGGCAATGGAATCCATTTTTTCATAGATCATCATGTTCAGGATGTTATAAATTCCGAATCCGGCAACAATAAGCAAGGTAATGCCAACCGCATAAGAAATCAATGTCCGCACAGAGCTACCGGTTTCAAATTGAGCATTGGCTGTTTGAATATCTATTGCCTCTGTTTCGAAGAGGGTGTTGTAGCTTTTGGCAAGAGTGGGAGCGAGGGTCATATCATATAACTTGATCTGAATATCTGTGACATAGCTGGCTGGTTTCCCGATTATTTTTTGAGTCGTGGCTAGTGTCGCAAAGCTTTCAACCTTGTCCAGCTCTTCTATTCCGGATTGAAAATAGCCAACTACTTTCAAAGGGAACCGAGTGCCATTGCTGGTTGTTATTTGAATATTGTCACCAATCTGGACAAGCATTTTTTTTGCAGCCCCTATACCCAAAATAATGGCGTTGGGTGTGTTTTTGAGATCTATAGTTTTGCCTTCAACCACATAGTCCTGAAACGTGAAAAGCTTATTTTCCGCATCGACATCAATGCCGTTGATCACCCCCGTTAAATTAATGGCGCCCACATTGTAAAAAATGGGTACCATGGTTTTTGGCGCAACACCTCTGACATGGGGATCATTTTTCAGGGCTTTGATGATAGCTGCACTATTCCGAATCTGTAACTGCTCATTTTTGGGTTTAACATGCTTTACAAAATGGTAAGCATTGGAGTACGTAGTCGATTTAGCAATAGGTTGAATCTGGGTAGGTAAGATTTCATTGTAGAGTCGTACGTGGGGTGTGCGGTTTAAGATTAAATTGTCGAGAAGATCGTTTAATCCCGCCATAAAACTGAGTAAAGCTATGAACATGGTAATGCCAAAGGTGACCCCAAAGGCAGCAACCATCGTTTGCTTTAGTCTTGCCTTGAGCAAAGCCAATGAAATTTGTGTAAGGAGTTTTACTTTCATAAT
The DNA here is from genome assembly GCA_038251405.1 of Chitinophagales bacterium. Taxonomy (GTDB): domain Bacteria; phylum Bacteroidota; class Bacteroidia; order Chitinophagales; family Saprospiraceae; genus JADJLQ01. Next base: position 68,708 of record JBBSBH010000021.1, on the reverse strand, counting down.
TCAGGAAGAATTAGTTGTTCATTCACTTTTATTCCGGAGAGAATTTCGACCATCTGGTAATCTTTCAAACCCGTTTTTACGATCAGTCGTTGCCCGGATTTGTTCACTACCATGGAATCGTTTAGCAGATAATTTCTTGGTATGAGCAGCGCGTCTTTTTTTGTACTGATCACCACATTTGCTTCAAAAGAAATATTTGGATACAGGATGCCAGGTGGTCTTACAAATTCCGCTTCTATGGTGAAAGTTTTACTTTGAACATTCATAATGGGATTGATCTTAGACACCACCGCGTTAAACACAGAATCCCGATAGCTGTTCAGCACTACAAATATGGGCATGCCCAATTGGATGGACACAATATCATATTCGTCAATCTGCATTTCGAGAAGATACTTTTCATCATCGCCTATGATAGCAATCGGAGTTTGAGGTGTGACAATTTCTCCCTTGGTGAAGTTCATCTGATAAACCTTACCTTTTACTTTGCTTCTCACCAGGTAATCGCCACTATTTTTATTGCTGATTGACAGGTTGTTTTGGGCCTGTTTGGCGAGATACTCCAATTGCTTTTCCAGTTCCTTCAGTTTTTCCATTGCAGACCCATAGTTGTTTTTCGAGTGCTTTAATGCAAGTTCTCTTTGTTCCAATTCTACTTTGGATCCAATGTTTTGTTTCCAAAGATTGCTTTGCCTTTCAAACATGGATGCATCATTATCCAGCTGACTTTTCATCAAATCGACAAACAATCTGGCCTCCTCTATTTTTCCACGATTGAAATCCAATGCATTAAATTCAGCCGATAATTTGGCATTATTTGCCGTCAATTGCTGAGCTTCATTTGAAATGGTTAGTATGGGGGTATCAATTTCCACTGATGCTCCTTCGTCTGCAAAAACTTGATTAACGATACCGCTTACTGTTGCAAAGACCTGGTATTGATTTTTACTTACGATGACTCCTGAAGCATATACAGATTCCGTAATGGTTTGCCTAACAGGGCTTATTATGTCCTGCTTGGATTGACAGGCGGTGAATAAACTCAGGGAAAGTAAAAAAGCATTTTTCAGATGTTGCTGCAGCGACCTAATGTCTTGCATAATATTGGCAATTTGTAATTTGCACAATCGATGCATTCATTTTAAACCGCAGAAAATTATTCATGATTAAAAGTTCCATAAGCTGCTTGTTTTTAGAATGCCTCAAGATTTTTACAAACTCGTCACCTTAATAAACAGCTTTGAATCTGTCATAGAAATTTCGCATCGACTAGGCGCCGTTGTTGCATAAGTATTTCCACAAGTAGGGCACAAAAAGTAAATTTTAGCCAGCGTGTGGTCAGTACCGGCTTCAAGTGCCGCCAAAGCTGCAATATAAAAATCCCGATGCTTTTGCTCTACTTTGTATGCATATGTCAAACTTATTTGAGCCATATAATTTCCTGCATCATTTGCATTCTTGATAAATCCCGGATACATCGTATTAAACTCATAACTCTCTCCATTTATAGCTTCCTTAAGATTTTCATTTGTCGATTTTACCGTAAATTCAGGTGTGATTAATGGTATTGTTTCTCCCATTCTGAGTAAAACTACTTTATGATTATTAGCGTGAATCAATTCCGCTCCGGAAGCCGCTTTAAAGAGCAATGCTATTTCAGGATGGCCTTCTTCTGCTGCTTTTTTACTGTAGGCAGCATATTTAAAGTGCGCGGTTGTCTCTCCTTTATAGGCATCATGCATGTTTTGAATGATTAACTTTTGTGGGTCTTGCTTTTCGACATTCGTCACTTCTCCCATTTCTTTCACTGCTTCTGTAGGTTCTTTAACTACGCTTTTATCTGTAGCTTTCTCATTACAAGATTGAAACACTGAGCTTAATGAAGTCACTCCCAAAACGAATACTAAATTTGATAATTTCATCTTTATTTTTCTAATATTTAATTACGTTTTTAATTAGCGGGTCTCAAGAACCATAATGCCCGGGTATTCAGCATTTCCCTCATCCTCTGCAGTAATAAAAAAAGATCTTGGGGTAAAAGAAGATACAGTGTGCAATGATCCTTTTAATGCTTTGGAGGTAAAACTGCTAGCACTTTTTAATTGACCAATGTTTTTGGTTTCATTGTTTTGAGTTACCATCCAAACTACATAGGTTTTTTTGGGTGGTGTTAATTGAGAGGCAGGTGCTAAATTGTTTATGTTTACTTCTATTGCATGATTTTTATTTTTGTCTGTCTTTAATTTAATGGTGCCGACTGCAGCAGGAACGACACTTGAACTTAAAAAACTCATTTTTTTTGAACAAGACGAAAGCGTTATCAGTACAAGGGCTGTTATAATTAGACTGAGCAATTTTGAGCTTAATACTATTTTTTTCATTTTTTACGGTTTTAAAATTTTTAATTAAATTTTGATTGTTAACTAGATGATGTTTTTTATTATTGGCCTTAAAAAGATGTTATTCCTTGGGCTGGTCTCCGAAATCCGGAAGTGCTAATTCAATTCCAGCACCATGTTTAAAAACCAATTGCCCGCCCAGATAGCCGGTTCTTGCTATATAGCCAATCAATACTACAAATAACAAAAGGCTAGTCCATTTAACCCAGGCTTTTTGATAGTTAAAATAATACATTGCTACTCGGAACAGTGCTGTAATTATTACGAGCCAAAGTGTCACAGTGGCAGCGTCTTCATGTAATTCTAACGGTTCTTGAAGAATGCCATCCGTCATACCATCACCAGCATAACTACCGCTAGCATAAGCTACCAGGGCACCTGCGGCTCCAAGTATCAGCAGATAGAATGATGCGTCTTTGAAAAATTGCTTTTTGCTAAACAGCGCAATTAATTCTGATAAAAAACCTGCCATTAACAAGGCTATTGGAAAATGAATAACCATAGCATGAAGGTGTGGTGCTGTAATCATAATTAAATCGTTTTTGAATTTTTTAAAGAGTTAGATAAAAGTATGATCTGCTACAACTTCACTCATTGCTAATCCCCAATGTGGAATTTTACCACCAAGGGTGTAATACATTTGTTTAAATCCCATCTTCAGGGCATAAGGAGTAACTCCCATTTCCAGGTGACTTTCTTTGCCGCCCCACCATTCATCCGTTCGCATATAGAAACCTTTGATGCCACCCATGTCACCCATACATATGAGTTCGAATTCCATGGGTTTGATGTCTTCTTTAATGATGCCCAATTCCTTTCCTAAAGAATTAGCCAGCACTTCTGCTTCCATATGTCCTAATGAACCTATTTTGGGCACTGTAATGGATGCAGCATCACCGACAGCGAAAATATTTTGGTAGTCAGGGTTTCTCATGTGCAAATCGGTAATCACAAAACCCATATCGTCTGTAAATGGTAATTCCTTTAAAAATGTATGGGCTTCCCAGTCAGGAAAAAGAATGGCAACTTCTGCTTCTTGCGTAGTACCATCTTTAAATTCAATACCGCCTTTGTGCACTTTTTTAATACCATTTGTACTTGCCTGATAGTGGTATCCCATTTTACCCATCAAGGGTATCAACTGACTTAAAATGGTTTCGCCGGCGTCTTCAGCAATCACTTTAGCCGGAGTGGAAAGAAAAACAGTGGAAGCATCACCTAGGTGATTTTTCTCTAACCAATGAGCCAGTGAAAAGGCCATTTCTACTGGTGGGCCTTCACAAGCTGTTAAGGCAACAGGCATGTCTTTGGGCAATTTTTTACTCTTGCCCTGATGAAAAATATCAGAAGTAATAGCAATAGGTCCTCCTTTGTACTCCTTGTGCATATAATTCCGTAATCTATTTCCGAGAAAGACATCGGTCACACTGTGGCCATTTTCGCTAAATCCAAGAATTTTGTCATATGCCAAACGATTACCCAGCGCAATGACCAGATAATCGTAGTTGATTTTACGAACAGGATGTCCAACACGTTCATTGGGTTGATAAAATACAGTATTCGTATCTGGATCAATAGTGGTGACTTCTGCCTGAATAAATTCACTACCATCATGCTCTAAAAACGACATGAACTTATATTGAAGGTCAATGGCAGGATTAATATTTGCCAAAACCTGCATTGGAATATTGGGTACAAAAGTGAGTAAGGATTTACGATCAATGATGGTGATATCCGCTTTGTCTTTAACTACAGCATGAATATATCTGGCGGTAGTTAATCCGGCAAAATTGCACCCAAGAATAATGATCTGTGGCTTTTTCAAATGTTTTCGATTAAAAGGGGTTGCACCTGAATTATTATTTCCATGGTTATTTTTGATCTAATGGAATGCGCTATCAGACAAGCATCTTCCGCTTTTTTTAATATTCTCATCGCCTTATTTCTATGAATTTCATTATGGATTACCACGGTGGGTTTTAGCTGGATCTCGCTCATCATTAATTTACCTTCTACCATTTCCAACTTTCCTTTTGCCTGACAGCTGAAACTTGCAAATTCAAGGGTGGAATTTTCGGCAATGGCTAAAAACGTAGTCATTAAACAACTACTAACAGCAGCCACAAACAAATGTTCTGGTGACCAAATTCCTGCAATTCCTTTGGGAAACTCCGGAGGAGTGGCAACTTCAATACAAATGCCATTATTCTTATTTAATTCAGGAGAACATATAACGCCTTTACGACTATTTTCCCAATTTATATCAACATTATAATTGTGTGATTCCATTTTTTGTTATCTTAAAAGTGTTATTAATCTTTCAATCATTCCTTTGGAGATATTTTTATATTTCCTTATAATGTACTGTTTCATTGTGCTGTTTTTTTATTTGTACTTATTCCAAAAGGATAGTAAAGTGGGCAAAAACTAAAAAAGCTTGTGATGATAAAAACACCAGCTACAAGTAGTAATACCAAAGTTAAAGGACCAGTAATGACATGAGTAAAGTATAAAGCCAGGATAACGATGGCCAATCCCACTCTTATACTTTGGTCTGCTGATCCCATATTTTTTTTCATAATTTGGTGCTATTTGATTTTTGAAGGATTATTTATTTGTTCCACGGAGAGTTTTTTAGTGCAGAAGAACCAATCATAGCATGTAACTCCATCTTCTTTGGTTTCCATTCTATCTTTGGCAACACCACAAGAACCTGCTGTAGGTACAATGACATCATCTCCAGGCTGCCAATCTGCAGGTGTGGCGATATTATATGTGTCAGCAGTTTGCATGGCTATGAGCGCTCTTTTTAATTCATCGAAATTTCTGCCCAGCGAAAGCGGATAATAAATGACTGCACGAACCATGCCTTTGGGGTCGATAAAAAAAACGGCCCTAACTGCTTTTGTAGAACTTTCACCAGGTTGAATCATTCCGTATTTTTTGGCCACTTCCATAGTGATGTCTTCAATCAATGGAAAAGTGACTTCTATATTTTTCATACTTTTAAACTCGATCTTTTCTTTTATAGTTCTCAGCCAGGCTATGTGACTGTATAATCCATCAATGGATAGACCGACCAATTGGCAGTTTAAGGCCGAAAATTCAGGCTCTCGTTTTGCAAAGGTCATAAACTCAGAAGTGCACACCGGTGTAAAATCAGCAGGATGACTGAAAAGAATTATCCATTTGCCTTTATAATCTACTGGAAAATTGATCTCGCCTTGAGTAGTGATAGCCTTAAATCCAGGAGCTTTATCTCCGATTCGAGGCATGCTGATGATTTCAGATTCTTGATTTTGCTCCATTTATCATTGGCTTAAAAAACGCTTGGTTACCAGATTTATAATCGCTAAATATGTTTTATATTTTAATATTTGCAAAGTGAAAAAACGTTGTCCACAAAAATATTTTTCTTATGCATTCTCCTCATTACTGATTGAAGGAGAAATAAAATCTTTTAAAAATATCAAAGCAGGATGTCTTTTTTTTGTCTTTGTCAGGGAATGTTATTTCTATAATTTCTATTTGAGGGTTCATGATTTTGTAGCTTGCTTAGAGTGGATCCTAATGAAGTTTTTAGTTTATCAATAGCACCTGATACAGCTAATTCAACAGTAATGTCCTGATATGAAACAGCTATAGGCCGCCTGCCTTCAATTCTGGCTTCGAGTAAACATAGCATTTCATTCAATCCTTCATTTCCTCCATTTTCGTCTGATAGATGAACTTCAATTCCAGTTATATGTGATTGAAATCTTTTTAACTCTTCTACTATTAAGGCAATTAAGGACGTAAAATGATGCTGAAGCATTTCATCCCCATGTATGGTTTTGTCGGTATTAAATTGAATTTTCATAGTTTCCTTTTCCAGGTTTTTTGTCACCCTTTGTCTTCTTCCAGATCTTCGTGATAATCTGCTCCCAAACTATAATAATTATTCTCTTCATCCTCACTGCCCACGCTTTCTTGCTGATCATCCAGTTCTGATCCCGGAACATCTAAATCGTCACCAGACATATCGTCTTTAAATTCCTTTTCATTCCATGATTTTTCATCTTCATTTGTTACTTTGTTTTTTGAAGGATCTTCAGGAATTAAATCCATTTCCTCTGTATATTGTTGATTAATGTCTTCTGAAGATGGATCAACTGGAAGGCTTGAAAACACAGGCATCACTATTTTATTTTTAGCTATTACATCAAATTGTGGTTTAATATGTTTTTCTATTTTTGCGTTATTTTTCACATGGACTGTATAACAAGGGTAACTGAATTGTACCATTGACTCAAAGGAAGTGACTTTCTATATGATAAGCATTACACAATTATGGAATGAAGTTGTATTATTCACACATTTATTTGTGGAACGAATGAAGTCTGTTAAAAAAATACTGACGGAACATTTCTTTTTGATATGGGTAGGTAAAACAGGTGCAGGACAGATTTGGATTAAATCAGGTGCCTGCACTCCAAGTCTCAGACTAAAAGTAAGAAAAAGTGATTTTAGACTAGTGTATTATCTCATTAGTACTGGGATTTGGCCTGCTTTTCAAAACTTAGGTCCGAAGTTTCGTATAGCTTTTTTCTTCAATTTTTATTTTTATAAATCCACTCGATTAAAAAGCAAAGTCCAATAATCGCACCCGATACGAGTAAACCCAAAATGTTTGAATCATATTCTTGGAGAATTAATACTACCAATGCTACCATACACAGGATTGACCCTGCTAAAGGAATTATTTTATTTCCTCCTGTTTCATTTGATAGCTTGAATCCTACCAAATTGACGATGCCAAAAATTAATAAAAAACCGATGCTTCCTGCTGTTGATATACTTTCCAGGTCAAGTACATTTACCAAAATAAGTGTGGCAACTGCAGTAATCATTAATCCAATGGGTTTATTCCAAAGTTGAGCAATAAAATGATGGGGTAGTTCATCATCTTTTGCAATTTCGAAATTAACCCGGCTACCTCCTAAAAGCGAGGCGTTAATCGCTGAAAAAGTTGATATTAAAGCAGCTACCGTAATAATTGAAAACCCAGCTTGTCCCAGCATGGGCCTGGCTGCTTCTGCCAGCACATAATCTTGTGCATTAGCTATTTCTTGAAACGGAAGTGACCCAACGGTTACAATAGCGATGACGATATAGAGTATGATTACAAAGGCTACGGAAAAATAATAAGCTCGGGGAATATTTATTTCGGGACTAATCACATCTGGTGCAGCATTGGCAATGAGTTCGAAGCCTTCATATGCTACAAAAATCACCATTCCGCCTGCAAATAATTTTATAGGACTTTCCCAATGTTCAATTGATAACTGAGAGGCATTTGGGTTACCGATCAGGCCGTAAACTCCCATGCAAATAAAAGTAATAAGCACCATCAATTTGATAATTACAGCATAAGATTCTATTTTCCCAACAATGGAAATATTATAATAGTTAATGGCAGTGGCCAAAATAATGATGGCACTTGCATAAATATGAAAATCAATAGTTTTATTATTAGCAATGGTGAGCAAATTAGGAGCATAGGAGCCAAAAGCAGAAGCATACAGTGAAAGCATGATAATGTAACTTATCCACAAAAGATTATTCATGCTCCCACTGAAAACGCATACCCCAAAACCCTGATTAATAAACTTCACTGTTCCGCCTCTGTCAGGATATGTTTTTGATAGCTTAACATAGCTGTAGGAAGTAATCAAAGCCAACATTCCTGCTAGAAGAAACGCTACTGGTGTTCCACCTTTTGCCAGTGACACGGCAAGCCCAAGGACTGCAAAAATTCCACCACCTACCATTCCTCCGATACCAATTGAAATAGCTTCTTTTAATCCTATTGACCTGATGTGCATATGCCTTCAGATTTACTTCTATAGTTATTCTTCTTTAAACAGTTTCTTAAAAATGCTGATAAGGCTGGTTGCAAGTTTTTCATCATGATATTGTATTTCAGAAATTAAAAATGTAGAAATTAAATTCAAATGAATGGATAGTTCTGATAAATCCAATGACTTGATAAGTGTTGATTCCAATCCTTGCATCTCCTGTTTGGATATGGTATCTGCGCCTTTTGCGTATAAAGAGGGTAGGCCCAAACGTATGCATTTCATTGAAATAATGTGGTCACGAAGAGCGCTTATCCAATACTCAGCTTGCCATGGTTTATCGCGATGAATAGCCGTGTTGGCATGCAGAACATGATGCCAACTTAAGCCTATTAAATATGCAATATCTGGTTTTGGGGAATCTATTAGTTTATTTGAATTTCCAAATAGAAGCTGGAAATTCGGTGTTATAGCTCCAAAGTCATTTTCCGGAACAACGGAAAGGTCAAGCTCAAGGCAATTAGGAAATAGAAGAACCCGATAAATGGCAGAGGCATGTCTTATGTCAAAATAGTGAATGGTATTAAATTCAATATTAAGTAATTCAGTCCAATCATGCAAAACATGTTCAGGTCGGATATCATTTTTGATACCAAATGTTAAATCGATGTCTGACAATGCATCCTCCTTTTTGTTGGCAATTGATCCCACTACAGCACCCCCGGTTACACGAGCATCGGATTTTGCAATTTCAAGCACTCGTTCGTAAACAAGTGTCCGCTCTTTAGTAGTAAAGGAAGCCATTTGTTGAGATTTATATTTTATAGGTTATCATCATTGGATTGGTTGTGCACATACCCGTCATAATATATAGGTATAGCAAATTTGTCCTCGACATGTGTTATATTAATATTTTTGTTATTCCATAAACCAAATTACAATCAGCCCTTTGCTATTTTATTATTTATTTACTAATTGAAACTTTTATTTCAGGTGCTTCTACCAAATGGAAAGTAGCAGAAGCAAATTTTATTTCGCTTCCAGTTGCTTCTACTTCTTTTAAAATTTTTGTAAACAATACGGTTTTTGTGGCTCTGCGTTTCCTATAACTTACCACATAACGCAATGTAAATTCAACCCAATTATCGTTGGCAGTTAATGAAACCATGGGTTCCGTTTGTGCATCTTCTAATCGATACTTGCTTTGCAGTGAACTCCATTTCTCCTTTGACTTTTCAGTTAAATCTCCGGCTACCTCTTTACCAATCTGCTCAAATATTTTTGTTGCCTTTTCATAATTACTTCCAAACTGAATTGGAATTTTTATTTCGTCCCAGAGAAATGGGAATTCTCCGGAATAATTAAATACAGGTTCTTTGAAAACAAAACTGTTTGCAATCAACACAATTCTTCCATTGTACAAATCGCCATCTACCCATTGACCTGTTTCCATTATAGTGGTTCGCAAGACCCCAATGTCCATTACATCTCCCTTTATTCCACCAAGCTGAACCCTATCACCAGACTTATAGAAGCCTCCAAACATTATGGCAAGCCAACCCGCAAATGAGGCGATCACCTCCTGAAGGGCAAAGGCAATCCCTGCACCTGCTACACCAAGTGCAACCGTTAGTCCCCCCAGTTTATCACTATATACAACTGTTATCAAAATGATGGTTAAAAGATAGCCGATAAAGCCACCAAATTTTTTTGCTTTATAGCGGTTATCATTGTCCTTAATTTTTGAAAATAAATTTTTTTGAAGAGATTTAATGATTACCCATATTATGGCGATACCTATAAAAATAGTTGCAATCCTACCAACAGTCGGGTCGAATAAAAACTTCTTAATTTGCTCTTCCATTATTTTCTAAGTTTTTCTATATTACTATAAAATCGTGTTGCTTTGCAAGCTGTACCCTGGTTACTTGATGGATACTCTTGCTCCACCATTCTGACCAATCTGACTTGTAATCAAGTGCTTGCAAGCCAGATTCTTTCTTTAACCAAATTTAGATCCATTTACTTTTACTTCGCAATAATCTGAACTGAATTCTTCGGTTACCGGATAAGAAAAATGCCTTGTGAATAACTTTTGATGCTTATAATTAGAACTTTTATGAAAATGGAGATGAATTTCAATGGTAGAGAGAATTTCTTTTTGTCAAAATTATTAAAATGAGTTGCGTTCTTGTCCAAATATAATTATTTATGAATAATGTCTATTAGGTGCTTTCGGCTTTATAGAATAGCATCCAATGGGCATATGCTTGCGTGTGGACGGCACTTAAACAACCAGGTCTCCCCAAAGATATCCTATTAACTAAAATTTAGAAAATTTTGAGATGCAAAATCAACTTATAGCAAACTGCATGAGCACCATCAATGGTAAATAAATATTCTTTAACCCAATTTTTGCTTCAGCTGCAAAAATTGGGTTTAATTAGGTACATCTGATCTACAAAGCTACCTACCCCGTCATACTCAACTTGATCTTTTTCTCCAGCTCAGTCACCGTGCTTTTAAATTTATCATCGGTGTCCAAAAGGTCTTTAATGGTCTTAATAGAGTAGATTACTGTACTGTGATCTCTGCCACCGAAAGTATTACCAATTTTGGCAAGGGAGTAAGTGGTAAGATTTTTAGCTAAATACATAGATAACTGCCTGGCTATTACTACATTGCGTTTTCTTGTTTTGCCCTGTAGATTGATCTCTTTGATATTAAAATGCTCCGCCACCATGCGCTGAATTTGGTCCAGTGTAATTTCTTTGGAGTAATTTTTTACAAACTTACTGATCACTTCTTTGGCCAAGGCAATGTCAATTTCCTTTTGGTTGAGCGAAGCTTGTGCTGCTAATGATATCAATACACCCTCCAGCTCCCGGACACTTTCTTTAATGTTATGACAGATAATTTCTTGTACTTGAAAAGGAATGATAATATCTTCTTCTTTGGCCTTTGCATCCAATATGGCCATTCGGGTTTCAAAATCAGGGGTATTAAGATCTGCGCTAAGCCCCCATTTAAACCTGGAGATCAGTCTGTCTTCCATATCCTGCAAGTCCTTTGGTGGTCGATCAGAGCTGATAATGATCTGTTTACCAATCTGGTGCATTTGATTGAAAATATGAAAAAATATTTCCTGGGTCTTGGTTCGGTTCGCTAAAAACTGGATATCGTCAAGAATTAATACATCCAGGTTATTGAAAAAAGTCATAAAATCTTCGATAGAGTTATTCTTAATCGAATGAATGACTTGCTGCGTAAATTTTTCGGAACTCAGGTACAACACACCCTTATCCGGGTTATAAGCTAAAATTTCATTTCCTATAGCCTGTACCAGATGGGTTTTCCCCAGACCAACTGCACCGTATATAAATAAAGGATTGAAAGCAGTGCCACCTGGCCTTTTGGCTATTGCCATCCCGGCTGAGCGAGCAAGTCTATTACAATCCCCCTCCACGTAATTGGCCATTTTATATTCAGGATGAAGATTGGAATCAAATTTTATCTTTCTTATCCCCGGTATTACAAAAGGGTTGATAATCTGACTGGCGTCTACCGTCTTCGGCATATGGGGATCAGTAGCGCTGGAGCGAGTTTGTTTCTCCATAGGAATGAAATATTCCAATCTACCATTCTTGCCCAATTCGTGTTTAATAGATTTTTTCAAGATCTCCAGATAATGTTCCTCTATCCATTCATAAAAGAATTTATTAGGCACTTGAATAGTAAGTACTTCATTTTCCAGTCGCACCGATCGAATGGGTTCAAACCATGTCTTAAAGCTCTGCTCAGTGATGGCCTGCTTGATAGCTTGAATACAATTTTCCCACACGATTTGATGCATAAGACGCATAAAAGATACTAATAAGTTTTTATCGAGTTAATAAATTTGAAGTTGAATTTTGTTTTGAATCCGATGAGATCCACTTCAGAAGCAAATGTCAAAAAAAATCAGCGAATAAGAGGTATAAATCATGCAGGACTATGATATATTTTCTTCAACCATTCATAACCCATTCATTTTTACAAGTTTTACACTGATGTTTGGATTTGTTTCGTTCAAACGTAACATCTATTCTGCCGAGCATTACTCCTGCCCAGCCTACTTGATTGATGATCAGTGGATGGCCATTTTGATTTTTGGATAGAATGGCATTGTCCAAAAAAGTATGGGTATGACCGCCGATAATGAGATCGAGGTGATTTACAAGGGGTGCCAATTTTACATCAGATAGTTTTTCATTTTTATAAGAGTAACCCAAATGTGACAAGCAGATGATGTAATCACATTTAATTTCATTCTTAAGAAAATCAGTCATTTTATTTGCTCTATCCAGGGGTTCCTGATAAATCGTATTTACATATAAGTTTTTAGGAACTAATCCCTGTAATTCTATACCTAATCCGAAAATACCAACTCGTATACCATCGATATTTCTCACTATATAGTCTTTAATCTCCCCTTTCAGAGGAGTATCATTAAAATTGTAATTACTATTTACCAAGGGGAAATTTGCAAATTTCATTTGTGCGGCTAAGTTTTCCATACCGCCATCAAAATCATGATTGCCTATAGTGCTGGCATCATAGCCGAGGGCTGTCATCGTCTTCATTTCAATTTCTCCGTGGTACAAGTTGAAATAAGGTGTACCCTGAAAAATATCACCAGCATCGAGAAGCAGGACATTCTTTTCAGCTTTTTTTATTTGCTTTATTAATGTCGCTCTGGAAGCGGCGCCGCCCAAACCTTGTAATTTACTCCCATCCATGGGGAATGGATCTATCCTGCTATGGACATCATTGGTATGTAAAATGGTAATCTTGACAGTCTCGTCCCTGTCCCATCCTCTCGCAGGCAAGCCCTGTGCTAATGTCAATGCCCCTGTAAGGCTGCTATATTTTACGAAATCCCTTCTTTTCATAACTGTAATCTTTTTAGGGTTTGATGATTATTCTTTGATCTAAACTTGATTTCATTTCACTTTGGGATTTTGCTTCTGCTATTAGGACATCCCTTAAGAATATTCCTTTGTCTACTCTTTCATTGTCGATAAGATAAGATTGATTGTCTCCTCCATTTGCAATATAATCAGGCATGGCTATGAAGTAATATTTACTTTCATCTACAGGCTGTCCATGGACAGTCATTGATTCTAACTTTTTATTAGAAATTGTCAATTTTAGTGAAGATGAAATTGGTCCCCCTTCAATATCAGCCAGGTATTGCCCGAATTTTAATAATTCATCGCCTTTTATTTTTACTAATACCAGGATATTGTCAAAAGGCATTAGCTCGAATATTTTTCCAAGGGTTACCGGCCCTTTACCAATAGTGGGGATACGGATACCACCGTAATTTTGATATGCAAAGGCAATATCTTCTGTGAAGTATTTTATGGATTGATCATATATTGCATCAGCCACCCAATTAGTAAGGGTAGACTCAGGTTTGCTTTTAGATAGTAGTTCAGGGCATTCGGTAAGCACTTCGTTCATCTTATCATCCATTGTAATTCGGTAGGGACCGGTAAGTATTTGCAATGTGGTATCAGGAGGTATATTATTAATCCGGAGGGTTTTGGTACGGGTATCTGCCAGGTGATTGGTGACTTTGCAGGAGGATATAGCAAAAGTCAAAAGCAATAAAAATCGTAAGCCCGTAAGTATATGATGTCTATTCATATTAAAGATTTCCTTTTTTGAAATTGAGTGGTGCTAAAGTAGGTATTTATTGGGGATTGAGGATTGGCTGATTCGACACAGGTGTATAACAAAATGCAGTTTGTAAGAAGTCAATCCTACCACTAAAAAGAGAAAAGCCCGTAAAAATAGTCGCGAACCTATAGGAGCGCGAGGGCAATGATGGACAGTTTCCAAGACATATACGATAGTACTGCATTTTAATATACACCCTTCCAGACCTTTAATAGTACTCACTTAGAAAGTGCCAGCATTTCGAAATCTCAATTTGTAGAATATACCTGGTATTCCCAGGGCTTGAGATTTATTTTTTGACCTTTAGTAAAAGCGGCTCCTTTCAATGAGAATATTTCCTGCATGACAGGGATGTCCTGGTTTATTATTCCAGCCTGATTTTTAGCAGACAAATTTAAAATTACCACTACAGATTGACCATCCTTAGTCTTTTTAAATGCGTATATATCTTTGGAGTCAATAATTTTTTCCAACGGTACGCCAGATGAACCATTTCCAAGAGCCCTATTTCTCTGCTTTAATTCAAATAAGGTCTTATAAAATGGAGCATAAGAATATGTTTTCCATTGAATAGAATCTTTATCGAAAAATTTTAGCCTGCGCTTAAGGGGTTCCTCTTGCCCTGAATAGAGCAGGGGCATGCCATCGAAAGTAAAGTTCAGAACGGCCATAGGTTTTACAGCATCCTTCATGCGTTCAAATTCAGTTCCATTCCATGAGTTCTCATCGTGATTGGATGTAAAATATATATGATATCCTTTTTTGTTCTCTGATTGATCTTTTATTAAAAGACTATCTATCCTATTAGCATGGGCTTTCCCCTGGGCTATTTCGTTACACAAATGATGAAAATTCCATCCATAGTCGACATCAAAAGCGCCATCATTTCTAAATTTAGGTATCTGGCTTTCGCCCAACATTAAGATTGTTTTCATGGATCGAAGACTATCGGATACTGTTCTCCAAAAATCATCCGGAACATTATGTGCTACATCGTACCTGAAACCATCGACATCAAAGTCTGCAATCCAATACTGCATAGCATCGATCTGGGCTTGCCTCATTTCTTTATTATCGTAATTAAGATCGGCTACATCAGCCCATCCCCAGGATTTGCCAGTTTCCGGATCTATGGGATCTATAATATTTCCTAACGAATCGTGTGTATAATATTCAGGATGAGATTTGATCCATACATGACCCCAGCCCGTATGATTGGGTACCCAGTCAATAATCACCTTCATTCCTGCCGCATGAATTTTATCAACCAGGTTTTTAAAATCCGATTTAGTACCAAATTCGGGATTAGTCTCTAAAAAATCCGACACACTATAGTAGCTGCCCAGGCTGCCTTTTCTCTTTTCTTCACTTATGGGGAAAATAGGCATAAGCCAAATAATATCAACTCCCATCTGAGCCAGGCGATCGACATGACGGGCGAATGCATTAAAAGTTCCTTCATTGGTATACTGCCGTATGTTTACTTCATACATCACAGCCTGATCGTCCCAGTCAGGATTGCCTGTGATTACAGCAGGCTTTACTTCCGAAGAAGTAGCTGATTGATCGGAAATGGATTTGGAAGAATTTTGTTTGCAACTGAATAATAACCCCAAACAAAATATATAAGCTATGTACTTCATAAATTTTAGATTGGATTAAAGATAAATGTTTAAATTTTAATCTAAAACGAAGACCGTATAAATATTTATGTAAAGTTCGTAATCGCAAAAGCATGTTCAGGGGAATTTCGCTAATCCGCGGCTAAGAGTTAATAAAGCCCTGAGCATTTTTGCAGGAATCAGATGAAGGCATTTTAAAGGGGATCGATAAAGCTTCCGTTTCACCCTTTTTCAAATGATCGACGATAATATCCCGGTATTGAAAGTACTTGGTAATATCTTCTTTGGCCATTGGCTCCGGGTCAGGAAAATTTTCTTTTAAGTGATTTACCTGCTTACCATTTTTCCAGAATCTAAAACAACAATGCGGCCCTGTAGCCAATCCAGAGCTTCCTACATAGCCAATGGTCTGCCCCTGACTTACGCGAGTACCTGCATGAATGCCTGCGCCTAATTTTGACATGTGTAAATACTGGGTCTCATAAGTTTTATCGTGTCTTATTTTCACATATAATCCATTACCACCTCGCTTTTGGGCGTCTTCAATTGTACCAGCTGCTACTGCCCTGATAGGCGCACCGTATCGAGCAGCATAATCAGTACCTAAATGAGGCCTTATGTATTTAAGTATAGGATGCATTCTGTTTAAACTATATCGGGAGGATATATATCCGATTTCAACGGGTGATTTCAGGAATGATTTTTTAGTAGCTGACCCTTTTAGATCATAATAGCCTTTTTGTTTACCGCCTTCATAATAAATCGCATAGTACTCTTTATTTTCATTTTTAAAATAAGCGCCAATTAAGTTTCCCACATTTACTATTTCATCATTAATAGATTTAGTCTCATAAATAAGCCTGAATGAATCTCCTTGTTGTACGTGATAGAAATCTATCTGAGAACCTAATGCATTTTCCATAAGAGAAATTAGGGGAAGAGTGATTCCTTTATCTGACATGGCATCCCAAAGAGAAGATGTGATATGACCTTCATCGAAAACAATTTCAGTTTTTATAGGTCTATTGATCACAGAAACTTCAGGGTGATCTCCGAGTTTGTATACAACATAAGACCAGGCATTTGGCTCATATACAAAGTAGTTTGGTTTTCCACACGAATCTGCAGAAACAAAGGCATACTTTTTACCTGGTTGGATTTTAGTAACACTAAAAACATTTTTAGCTTTGTCAGCTAATGAACTAATGCATTGCTGATTGATTCCGCAACCGGTAAGTAACTTGCCTAAATAATCATTACGTAAGATTTTCCCTTCTTCAATATGAAACATGCTTAAATCAAACCCAAATTTGGTAATGGATTCAAGACATTGTTTGTCTTGATTTGGAACTGTGGAAGCGGATTGTTCCGAATGATTAAATCTACCAGGAATCAAAAAAAGAAGACTCAAAAGACCAAAACATAATAGGAGGAATAAACTATACTTTGGATTAGTTGTAGACACTAAGTTCTTTTGATCTTGACGATGAGATATATTCATTGCCAGTGAAAGTTGGATTAATGTTTAAAAAATAATTCGTTTCGGGACTAGACCACTTAGCCCAAGTTGATCTGAGCGCACAAATTATGCCAAATATTTGAGAAATACACTATTTAACATATGGCAATTTTATGTGTTATTTACCTCATTGTGAATATTTTGAGCGACATTTGGACCCATAATGAAGCCAGTTGAGTTTTACTGTCCGGAGACTATGAATAGCAGAGGAACTATCATGAACCTGGATCGTCCTATGGTAATGGGTGTAATCAATCTCAATGACGATTCTTTTTATAAAAATTCAAGTATTACAGGTGACCAGGCAATTCTTGAAAAGGTTAAAGAAATGTTACTGGATGGGGCTGACATAATTGATTTAGGGGCCATGTCAACCCGGCCAGGGGCTTTGGAAATTCCTATTGAACTGGAAATTGAGCGATTAACTTTAGCCTGTGGGATTATCAGGAGTTACTCACAAGAAGTAAAGCTTTCGATCGATACCTACCGAGTTGAAGTACTTCGCGCCCTGGAGAGCTTTAATATCAATATGGTAAATGATATTGCTGGAGGTCAACATGGGGAAGCTATATGGGAGTGGACCGGAAATTATAAAATACCATATGTACTAACTCATATCAAAGGCATGCCCGATACCATGCAATCATTAGCGGTATACGATGATGTTATCAAAGAAATACTCGATTATTTTATTGTAAAAATCCCTAAACTAATCAAATATGGTGTTTATGATATAATTATTGACCCGGGAATCGGGTTTGCCAAAACCATCGATCAAAATTTTCAAATTCTACAAAATTTGCAAGTTTTCCGAATGCTGGAATTTCCGATTTTGGTTGGATTGTCCAGAAAATCTTTGATTTGGAAATATTTAAATATCAGTCCGGAAGAAGCCTTGAATGGTACTACCGTATTGAATATGCATGCCTTGAATAAAGGTGCTCGTATCTTGCGGGTACATGATGTAAAAGCCGCCAAAGAAACCATTATTTTATGGGAAAAACTCAACGAATGAGAGCAATTTTCCCTATCTTTTTCAATTAAGGTTAGTTTAAAACTAAGAATAAGTAATCAAAAAACGGAATATTGCGTTAAAGTCTAAGTCACCAATGCCAGATCCTTCAAAAAAAATAAAATCATCAACCGTATTGGGAAGAATCTTCCGGGTGATTCTCTTGATTGCGGTGGCTTTAATATTATTCGTACTTGGCCTGACTTTAGCAATTCAGATCCCAGCTGTACAAAATTATTTAAAGAATACTACTGAGCTTTACCTTAAGAATAAATTGCAAACTGAGGTTTCCATTGAAAAAATAAGATTGGAATGGCTGAGCAGATTTGGTTTGGAAAAAATGCTGATCAAAGATTTACATCAGGATACTGCATTTTATATAGGTCATGTAAGTGCTAGTATCGATATGAATATTATTGATTTGCTTCAAAAGAGAATATCGGTAAAGGATATTTCATTTGACGATGTTACCATTTATAATACAATGCAAGACGGAGACACCATTTCTTCGTTTAGCTATATTTTACAAAGACTTTTTCCTCCCAGGGAGATTAAGTCTAAAACAACCGGATCTGGTCCCAATCTTGAAATAGGTTCAATAGGGTTGAATAGGGTAGAATATTTCGAGTCAAACGGAATTGTACAAAACTATATAAAACTCAAGGGCGGACGATTTGAAATTGATGAAATAGATCCTGGTACAAAATATTATCATATAAATTCATTGCTTTTTGATCAACCTGAAATACAGTTTTTTAAAGCAAATAGGGGAGATACAGCGGCCGGCAGTTTTACCTTATTGGATGACACCACTCTTCACGTTTTAATAGATAAATTTAAAGTAGAGAATGGTCAACTCAGCTTGAATGGATGGCCTGAAAATAGTTTCCTCCATGTATTTGCAAATAATCTTAAAGGGATTAATATTTCCATTGATCAAATTAATCTTTTGAAAGGCAGGATTACCAGCAGGATACAGGCGATCTCCACAGCAGAAGGTACTCCAGTCGGAATCAATGCATTACAATCCGATGAAACAGTGATAAGTAATACTGAGATTTCGCTGAATAAGCTACATCTTGTAACAGCTGGCGGAAGCACTATTACGGATACATTTTCTTTAGGCTTCCATTCATTTGCAGATTTTAGTGATTTTAGTAACCGGGTTGTTTTGACCACTCATTTTGATAATTCTATACTTTATGCCAATGATGTGGCAAATTATATTCCTTCTCTTCAGTCAATTGATTTCATCAAAAGATACGGAGCTGAGAAACTAGTTCTAAAAGGAAATATCAGGGGTAGTATAAATGAACTTTCCGGTAAAAACCTGGATCTTAATCTGGGAGATAAATTTTTATATAAGGGAAGATTTGAGTCATCAGGCCTTTCAACCTGGAAGGATGCTTTTATTTCTATGCGTATAGACAAATTGGAGACCCGAGCAAAGGTATTAGATGATCTGATACCTGCTTTGAGTAAATTGAAGAATTTTAATAAGTTAGGTAATCTAAGTTTTAAAGGCAATTTTGATGGAAATCCAAAAGATTTCGTTACCTATGGTATCCTGAATTCTGACCTTGGATTTACCAAACTGGATATGCGACTCAATACCCTCAATGGTATTGATGCAGCTCATTACAGTGGAGAAATAGCTTTGTCAGATTTTAATTTAAGTACCTGGACGGATGACCCTGAAATTGGTTCTATTACTGCCAAAGCAAATATACGTAACGGAATCGGGTTCCGCGCGACTTCTGCCTCTGCCAATTTGGAAGCTTCCATCCAAAAATTTGTATATAAAGGATACCAGTACTCCAATGTGAATTTTAAAGGAGAGTTAAACAAGCAGCTGTTAGATGGCTTACTTACTATTAGTGATCCCAATGCGCAATTAGATTTTCAGGGGAAAATAGATTTTACCGATAAGATTCCAGTATATGATTTCACTTCTGATATTCAAAAGCTTGATTTATATCAATTAAAATTGGTTAAGACTCCGTTTGCTTTCGCAGGCAGATTGGATTTTAATCTAAAAGGAAGAACCGTCGATGAATTGACTGGCACGGTAAATATCAATGAAATGCATATTGAAAAAGATACTAATTCCATTGTTTTACATGAACTCTCTTTGCTTTCCACGGATCTGAATTCCAATACTAAAACCCTGCAGGTACAATCAGATTGGATTAATGGGACTTTAGATGGCAGCTACTCCTTAGCGAAATTGTGGCCATCATTAAAAAGTCAATTGAGCAGACAGTTCCCCAGTTTTCTTAATTCTTTAAAATTACAATCGCCCTCTAATTTGACAGATAGCAGTAGTTCGCAGGCCTACCGCTTTAATTTTGATGTGAAGGATGTTTCTGCTATTCGTATTTTACTCAATCAGAAGATTTATGCATTGCCTTTTCACATAGAAGGGTCGGTAGATGAAAAGAAAAATTATTTGCTGGCCAATTGGAGCATACCCAGATTACAGGTAAATGATTTAAATGTTTTCAACTCTATAGGGAGAGTAGAAGCCAAAGGCCAAATTGGCTACACCACTTTCCGTATCGATTCTACTTTCTCAAAAAATTTTAATATGCCCTATTTGGAGCTCACCGCTGATGTCGCCTTTAACAAAGCGAATTTTACCATAAAGACGCCAAAAGTATCCAGTCTAATAAATAATATCGATTTAAAAGGTACGGTGGAGTTGCTTGACTCTACCTATCATATAAACTTTACCAGTTCTACCGTCTCCTTCCTCGACAGAAAATGGAAGGTCCTCCCTAATAATGAAATTGCGTATAGAAAAGGATATTTAAATACACGCAATTTAGTTTTTGAGAATGAAAATGAAAAAATTAGCTTCTCCAGTACTGCTAATAATGGTCTTAAGCTGGAAGTTTCAAACCTGGCTATCGGATTTTTGAACAATCTATTGGTAATGCCTCAATGGAAACTCAGTGGTAAAGTAAATTTTAAAGCAAATGTCGATGATGTTTTTGCTTTAAGAGGTTTAAAGATCACTGGTATAATTGATTCTCTCCATATTAATAAATCATATTTTGGATTAGTGGATTTTAATGCAAATACAGAAAATATTGAGCATCCCATAAAATTTGGCGTAGCCATTATGGATCAAAACCGACAACTACTGGGTCAGGGTTTCTATGACATTAATGGTAAATTTTCAAATGGGATTAAAAACAACTATCAGATGCAGTTTGTATTTAAAGATTTTCCATTGAGAATATTTGAATACCTCATGGACGAAATCGTAGATAATACTAAGGGTAATATAACTGGAAACCTGGATATTAAATACTCTCCTAACGGGCCTGATTTAAATGGCAAAGTGCAAATAAGAGATGGGGGATTCAAAGTTAATTATTTGGGTACAACCTATTCCCTCGGTGACCAATCGGTTACCGTAAATAATAATATAATAGATGTCTCAGGTGTGAATATCTACGATGAATTTAATAATGTTGCTACTTTAAGTGGAGGTCTAACCCATAACCGTTTTAAAAATTTTAGTCTCAATGCTGGCATCAGTTCTTCCAAACTTGAAGTACTTAAAACTACCAAGGATCAGAATAAGGATTATTATGGAACTTTAATGGGTAGCATTATTGCAAAATTTTATGGTCCATTTGAGGCAATCAATATAGATGTAAAAGGGGTGGTTGCCAGACCTTCCTCATTAAATATCCCTATTAGCCAGGCTACTGCAACCACAAATGATAGAATCGTACAATATCGGCCAAAAAAACAAACTAAATCAGATTCTTTGCCTGTCAAAAAACGCCTGTTGGCTTCGAAAGGAATCAGCGTGGCTATAGACCTTTCAATAAATGATGATGCAGAAATTGCTTTAATATTCGATGAAAAGAAAGGCGACATATTAAAGGGCACTGGCACTGGAGATATGCAAATGCGATTTGAGCGTACAGGAGGTATTTCCATGTACGGCAACTATGAAGTGAATAAAGGGGATTACCTTTTTACCTACGGACTCATAAACAAGCCATTTGCTATCAGACCCGGAGGTACTATACGATGGAACGGTGATCCATTAGACGCTGATATTAACCTGGATGCTGATTACAAAGGGCTGACATCTAATCTTATCAACTTGCTCCCGGAATACCAGGGCACTTTAGATATTAATGAATTGAGCTCGCAAGTGGCGGTAGATCTGAGTATGCATTTGTTTGGAAAATTGTTCAGGCCTGAAATAATTTTTAATTTAGAAATTCCTAACCTCACCGGTAATCTTCGAAGCATTGTAGATAATAAACTCAATCTATTAAAAGCAGATCAAAATGCACTCAACCAACAAGTATTGGGCCTTATGATATGGGGTAGTTTTCTTCCCCCTAATCAATTGGTAGCTTCATCTGGAGTATTAGGTTCTACTATCAATAATCTCTCTCAGTTTGTAAGTAATCAACTATCGCTGCTCGTAGAAAATGCTTTGAAGGAATTAGTTGCTGATAATAATGTGATTTCCGGATTTGATTTTGATGTGAATTATTTCAACAGCAGCAATACTACTAATTTAAAGAACGCTGCTGTCTTTGATGAATTAAATATTAATCTTGGTCCCAAATTTTTCGAAGACCGGCTCAGTGTGGATTTGGGTGCCAATTTTGTAAATAGCTCCTTATTTGATCGACTGATTACGCCCCATTTTGAAGTAGAATATGCTCTCACAGCTGATCGCAGGCTGAAAATCAAAGCATATGCCCGTAAGGATGATATCAATCAGGGTCAGCTAAAGGATCGTATCGGCGGAGGTATCAGTTGGAGAAAGGAATTTGATTCGGTGGAAGACTTTAAAAAGCAACTGGGTGACGACCTTCGTAATAAAGACCAATCAAAGAAAAATGACGGATCACTTTAAAAGCCTGGGTATTGTCTGAGCTTATTAAAATCTGGAAAAGTAAAAAATAGAATTGCAATATTTTTATCATTTATAGCAATTTCAAAGCAATAAATCTCCTTTTTCTAAAGTGCATATTCCTGTATTCCAAAACATTTTAGATCTCCAAATTGTAGTGATGAGGACTTAATCAATAGATTGAATAGTGATTGGCAGTTGCAGTTATTTTGCAGTGTAATGATCAGACCCAAGGATCGTATAGCAAACTTCAAGATAGTCAGCTCTATACGATGTGAACTGGCCAGTGCTATAGGGGAAGAAGGGATGCAACAAATACAAGAATTATTTGCTAAAAGCTGGAAGCGGCATATGACGCATCCGCACATCGCTTATATGGATGCGACTGCATATGAAAGTAATGTGAGGTATCCAACCGATGTGAAATTATTGTGGGAAAACTGCGAATGGCTTCATAAAAAAACACCTGGTGGTATAATGGATTGGGCAAACCACACCCGAGAATAAAATTTAAAGAGCAAAGAATTAAGTATTTAAGCTATCAATAAAGTAGGAAGAAGACCTACAAGATGGAAAAGAAAAGAAAGAGAAGTTTATTGTACTTATTAAATAAATGTATTCATCAACATGACGCGATACTAAACTACCAAGGCATTACTATAGACCATTTAGATGACTCCTATCGTAAGCGATACCTGGCTATTCACCAAGTTTATCTTCAACAAGAACATATGTTCGAGTTAAAGGAAAAAGTAAAAAATAGAATCATCAGTATTGACAAGCCATACCTTCATCCCATCGTAAGGGGAAAAGAAAATAAGCCTGTAGAATTCGGAGCGAAAGTACATATGGTACAAATCGATGGAATTAATTTTATCGAGCACATCAGTTGCGAGGCTTTTAATGAGTGCACCAGATTAAACAGCAGCATTTTTATGGTACGAAAGTATACCGGTAAATGCACCCATGTTGGAGCTGATGCTATCTATGCCACCAATAAAAACAGAACCTACTGCTCCAAAGAAAATATTCAAACTTCGTTTTATTCGAAAGGGTAAAGCTGGTCCTATTGAAGATCAAAGAAACCAGATGGAAAAAATATTGGCTAAAGATCGTGATACCAGAATGGAAGGAAGCTTTGGAACAGAGAAAAATCATTATGGACTTAGGCGCATCATGGCCAGAACCGAGGCTACTGAAAAACTATGGATATTCTTTGGCGTCCATACTGCTAACCTCTGTAGGTTAATCCATAAAATACAAAATAATAGTAGCTTAAAATCTTATTCGGCTTGTTTTATTGAGCAATAGGGATAATCATGCCTTATCAACAGGTTTATTCACATTTCAACACCTGCTTTTATAATGAACCCTTCTACCATCAAAAATTTGACTACTTAAAAATGTCTATTCCTCAAATATTGAACTATAACACAATATAAAATTTGGATATTGAAATATCCTCCGCTACTACTGAATCTCTTCCTCTCTAAACAACGCTCTTTGGGGTTCATCAATTTCAAAATTAATTTTCTTCTTAATATGAAACCAATCAAATACCAACTTATCAAAACCAACATGGTCTGTCACTGATTTGATATACGCCGGACTCATATCTATAGCTACACCTTTTAGTTTTACTCTTTGTTTCCTTATCTGCGCCCAGATGGCTTTTAGACATTTGCCATCTTTTCCTTTCTTTACATAGATCGCTCGTCTGGTTTCTAAGTCCATTACATCAGTCCTATGAGTACATCCTTAAATTCTCTCGTTTTACTCCCTTTTTTTATGACCTGCCTGCTTCCGCATTAACTGCACTTAAGCATGTTCTTTTTTGTTTCAATATGTATATGTAAAGCGCCTTCTATTGAAGTAATTTCCAATATATCCACCCCTTTAATGCCGTAGGCTACTCCAATATTTTTGAATCCATGGCTTTTTATTACAATCTACTGATTTTCTGTATATTGAAAAAGTATTCATTATTGCGTTGAACCTTAAATAATGCTCATCTTTGTGTAATGAAAAAATATGTTCATCTAATAATATTAATTTTCTTTAGTAGCTTAAGCTTCGGGCAAACTCATACCATTATGCAGGCCCAAATAGATGTTGTTTATTTGGCATCTGATCTTTTGGAAGGTAGAGGTACTGCAACTCGCGGAGAAACATTAGCTTCTGAATACATTCAAACTAGATTTTTTGATCTTGGACTTAAACCCGGAAATAATGGATCATGGTTTTACAATTATAAGTTTAGAACAAAAGCTAACCCCCATGACACTATTATAGATTTGAATTCCTCTCCATCAGAAAGTAGAAATGTACTTGCTTTTCTGGATAATGGAAGTAAATCAACTATTATTATAGGAGCACATTATGATCATTTGGGATATGGAGGTGTAGGAAGTGGCTCCTTAATGCCTAATGGTACTGCTATTCATAATGGGGCGGATGATAATGCCAGTGGTATTGCCGGGATTTTAGCCATTGCTGAAAAATTAAAAAACAATCCAGGTACAAAAAACAATAATTATCTGTTTATAGCTTTTTCTGGTGAGGAATTAGGGCTCTATGGCTCTAATGCATATAGTAAGGATCCAGGATTTGATGTATCCCGATTCAATTATATGATTAATCTTGATATGGTAGGCCGGTTAAACCCCGAGAAAAGCATTTCGATTAATGGAGTAGGCACCTCACCTTCATGGAAGCCTATGTTAGAAAACAATACTGAATTAAAGGGATTTAAGATTAGTGCTACAGAATCTGGACAGGGGCCATCCGATCATACTTCATTCTATTTGAGGGGATTACCCGTATTACATTTTTTTACCGGGCAACACAAGGATTATCATAAACCATCGGACGATTCAGAGTTGATCAATTATAATGGAATTATAGAAATTGCTGACCTTATAGTTTACATTCTTGAGCAGGAAGATGCTGTGGGGAAACTTGAATTCACTAAAACCAAAGATGAATCTGCTAATAGAAATACTTCATTTAAAGTAACTATGGGAATTATGCCTGATTATTTGTACCAGGATGGTGGCATCAGGTTAGATGGGGTCACGGATGGAAAACCAGCTTCTAAAGCAGGCTTGCAAGCTGGTGATATTGTTTTAAAAATTGGAGAAAAAGCAATATTGGATATGAATTCGTACATGGAAGTTTTAGGCATGCATGAAAAGGGAGAAAAAGTTACTGTTCTTTTCAGGCGAAATGGGAAGGATCAAACCACTGATTTAATATTTTAAGCCTAAACGATTAATATTCTTATGCTCCAAATAATAACTATAAGCCCTAAAAGAATGTATGATGTTTTTCTAGGTAGTTTACCTACTAATTGAGCTGCAATGGGTGCAGCAATTAATCCACCTATAATAAGACCTAAAATGGTTTTCCAATGACTAATACCTAATAAAGTAAAGAAAGTAAATGCGCTCGCCATCGTTACAAAAAACTCGGTCAAGCTAACTGATCCAACCACATACTTCATATTTCTTCCTTGATTTACTAAAGTGCTCGTAACTATTGGCCCCCAACCACCGCCGCCAAATGAATCAAAGAAACCACCAAACCCTGCCAAAGAACGATAAAATTTAAATTTTTTCTTTGGCTTAGGAGAGGAGAAGGCATTTATAAAAAATTTAACTCCGAGAAATAAAGTATAGCATGCTAATACAGGACGCAGCCATTTAAATTGGGAGTTTCCAAAATATACTAATAATAAAGCACCGATGATAGCACCAATCACACCAGGTATTACTAATGCCTTGAATAATTTTTTGTTTACATTTCCAAATTTGTAATGACTATAACCCGAAGCACCACTTGCAAACATTTCAGCGGTATGAATACTCCCACTTATGGTAGCGGGACTAATTCCAGCAGATAGTAAAATAATGGCACTGGTGACTCCGTAGCCCATTCCTAAAGAGCCATCCACCAATTGAGCTAAAAATCCAGCACCTACCATGATATAAAAGCTCCTGTCCAGACTATTGAAAAAATCTAATCCTTGTCCAGAGATAGCTTTTAAATTTATCAAAGAGAAAACAAAATAGCCCAATAACATAGATGCAAATACCAATAAAGATATACTGGCCAGTTTCTTCCATTGCCTGGCCGCTTTTTCATTTTTTTGCTCTCCTAATACCTGCGTCAATTCCTTCATTTTCCTGGATTTATAATCAAAGTCTCCTACTAAAGTCTTCCTTATAGTATGAAGGTTTAACAGCACATCATCCAAACTTTCAGGCAAAGCATCATTCAGTGTTTCTTTTATTCGCTTTGCTGCGGTGGGAGAAAGACCGTTCGTTGAGATTCCTATTTTTAGATTCCCTTTTTGTACAATACTTGATAGATAAAAATCACATAACTCAGGGGTATCCGCTACATTCACTAAAATATGGTTTGCTGCTGCTATGGTTTTTATTTCTACATGCAAGGCCTTGTCATCTGTAGCACAAATAGCTATATCCTTATTTTGAAGGTCACTGGGTTCAAACTTCCTTCGCTGTAATAAAATATGAGAGTGGTTATGTATTAGATCCAGCAATTCAGGTTTTATTTCAGGGGCAACAATGGTAATATTTGCTTCAGGTGAATTAGCTAATATGGCCTGCAACTTTTCTAATGCAACATTTCCACCCCCCACGAGCAATAAATCTAACTGTGATAGTTTTAAGAATACCGGGAATAAATGATTTTTAGATCTGAGGTTTTTTGTTATCATTCAGATGAATGTTTTTGATGATTGTAAAATTGAAAATATTTTGATGGTATGTTATGCGATGATTGTACATATACATAAATGATAAAATAAGGTCTCTATTTACTTTATATGCCAAAGAATTAATTATTCTTATTTGATCTAAAGCAAAATGGTTCTTTATCAAACTCTCCATATACTCTCCGCCTGAAAGCATTGTAATTTTTTTACTTATTTGAATTCCAACTAAAAGGCGCACCTGGCCTCTCCATCCAAAATAGGCTTGCTTTTTTGAGGTCATCTCAAAAAATTTTTCTTCCAGCCTGAACCTATAATCCATTAATAGTTTATTAGTTCTGCTTGATTGGTGATTGAGATCTTGAAAAATTCTAAACTCATGGCCAAATTCATGATTTTCTTTTAGGAAAGAAGTTTTAGTATTAAACAAACCCACTCCAGCTATGAAACTAAGTTTGGAGCTAATATTATATCGCATTCCAGTACGAATGAAAGTTTGATATGAAATAAAGTCTTTACTTATTGTCCGATATCCAAAGTCCGAAGTATTAGATAGCTTTTTATTTGAGTTGGTATTAAGTACAACTGCAGACCACAAAGCAAATGGTGCATTTTGAGCCTGCATTAAATGATTAGCAAACTTTAAAAAAGTCAACATAGCAAAGATCAGGAAGCGTTTAGTATTCATACTGTTCAATCCAGGTTTTAGCATGTATTGCAGCATATGAAATGATGATGTCAGATCCACTTCTTTGTAGTGCCGCCCAAACCTCTAAATGCGCCTTATCCCGATCTATTATACCACGCTCAGCCATTATTTCAATTGAAGAATATTCACCGCTCACATGGTATGCAGCTACTGGTTTACCTGTTTTTTGCTTCACCACTGAAATTACATCTGTATAGTGCCCTGCTGGCTTTACCATTATTATATCTGCACCCTCGTCTGCATCCTGTTCAGCACAATGAAGGGCTTCTTCCAGGTTAAATGGCGATAATTGATATGATTTCCTGTCTGAAAGTATGGTTCCCTGTGGTGAAGAATGACAAGCATCTCTGAAGGGACCATACCATTGAGAACTGAATTTTGCAGAATAAGACATAATAATTTTATTGTCTAATCCTGAAATAGCCAACGAATTTCTAATTGCTTTTACCCGGCCATCCATCATATCACTGGGTGCTAAACAATCAGCACCGGCAGCCGCGAGCATATTGGAATAGGAAGCTAATAATTTGACGGATGGATCATTTAAAACCTGAGTATGGCTTTGATCCATTATGCCACAATGACCATGGGTAGTGTAGGAGCACAGGCAAACATCAGTCGCAAGCCAAATATTATTTCCAAAAGTGGATTTAATTTTACTGACGACTTTTATAGCAAATGTGAAGTCATCGGGCGCCTCTTTTTTCTCCGACGGAATTGGAAACAATAGAAATTTAGATACCCCGCTCTTAATTCCTTCCTCAATAAATGAAAGTATAGAATCTACATTATGTACCATTACGGATTCCATTGATTTTATTGGTCTGGGGTTATTCAGATTCTCTTCTACGAATATGGGAAGAATAAAGCTTTGATGGCTTAGTAGAATAGGGCTCACCAATGATCTGATGTGTGCATTCGATCTTAAGCGACGCGATGTGCTTGGGTATATTTCTTTTTCCATTGATTGAATGCTTTAATAGTTGGAAATATAATGGGTTGGTGACCTCTATCCCTTAATAGTTGAAAGGTCTTTCCAGGCAAACATGCATGTAATAAATCCTTTGCAATTAATTCTTTTACTTCGTCATAATGTGCATAGCATGTCCAAAAAACCAATTGGGCAGTTTTTAATTTGTATTTTTCCAACAGATTTGAATGATATTTATTTTGATAAGTGGCCATGGAGGGGACGCCTGAATCTATCCACCTTTTAGAAGAGTCTGCATTTGAAAGTAAAACGATATCTTTTGGGTTGATATTTATAAATGGAGTTTTGAATAAGCCACTCAAGTGTTCAAAGCCTAAAGAATCAGCACACCCACTAACCCAAATACCTTTTGCAGCTAATTTTTGCCATGTGGAAGATCCTGCACACCAAACATTTTTAGTCGACAAATCATTGATTAAACTAGCGTGAACAGCTGCGATATGACTTACAAAAACGGTCTTGTATTTTTGTAAATGATGCATCGGTTCAATGGCGGTGTTAATGGATGTAAATCCTAAATTGCTGGAATTAATTATTAATTCAGGGTCTATATCTATGGCATATGATGGTAAGTTGTTCCAGGCATCAATTGGTTGACCATATTGATCAATCCCCTTGGAATAAACGGCTTTGAAGTTCTCAAAATGGAAGGTGGCCACTCCAAATTTTTGGATACAGCCTGAACCGTATTGACCAGCAACCATTTTCTCATTCTTGCAGTCATCGAATAGAATCTCCTCATTTATATTTTGAACAATATATTGAGCCTTGAAATTTGATGGTAAAGCTTCCGCTACTATTGCTCCCTGGCATGGAGCTGGTACGCATTCAAATTTTGGAAGTACCATTATTTTCTTATTCTCTACTAGTTTTTTGAAATACTCCTGATAATCCGGACTGGCAAACATTCTATTGATTCCCGCAAAGGCCAGAATAATTCCGTCATATTGATCTGTATCCAATTTTTCGATTCTGGTGTCAATGTTACCCCTGATAGGAACGGCCTCCAATTTTATTTCAATACCTAAATAGGGTAGAGCCGTTTTTAAAAATTCAAGTCCTAGTAATTCTCTTCTGAAAGAACATGTTCCGATTTTTAAAGTTTTTCCCTGTTTTATACGTTCTAGAATATCATTTTTAAACAAGACAATGTCATACACCAATTCTCTATCAATAACAGCAAACAAATGCTCTCCCAAAAAATGTTCAGTACTCATATCTTTCAATGAATGAATGGCAATGTCTGCCTTTTGAGTATGAAGATCAAGCTCTAATTCTTTGGTAAAAAAATCAGTTCCTTCTTGCGTATGCAGTGGAATATCCACTAATTGATCACCTCTTGATAGGGTACAAATAATTTTTGTAGAAATCCAGGGAAAATGCAATTTGATTTTTTCCTGGGCTTTTGAAAGCTGCACTTTCGATAGCATAGAGCCTCTTCCTGTCAACGTAACCTCATGATGGAGTACTCCTTGTAAATGATATACTAAGTTGTAAATCTGATCAAATGTATGCAGTGGAGTTATCGTAATTCTGAGGCACTCATTCCCAATGCTAACGGTAGGAAAATTTATTGGTTGTACATAGATTCCTGCGCGATAAAGAAGATGATCAGCTATCTGTTTGCATGCAATAGCACTGCCAATTGGAATTTGCGTGATATGGGTTTCAGCACCATTAAATTGAATTCCGGATTGAACTAATTGTTCTCTTAAAAAATTTACATTTTTGAAAAAACTAATTCTTAAAGCTGGACTGGATTCAATTTCATTAATACTACTTAGTGCAGCGTTGCATACAGCCGGAGGCAATGAAGTAGTAAAAATAAATCCACTCGCAAATGACCGAATAAAGTCTATCCATTTTTCCGATGCCGCTACATATCCGCCAAAAACTCCAATAGCCTTGGATAGCGTTCCATTAATAAAATCTACTTGATGGCAAAGATTTTCCTGGTTGGTGATGCCTGAGCCATTTTCTCCGTACATGCCTACTGCGTGCACTTCATCTGCATAGGAAAGTGCATGGAATGCTTTGGAAAGTTCTAAAATTTTAGAAACAGGAGCCAAGGTTCCAGAAATGGAATATATACTTTCGAAAACAACTATTTTGGGCGTATGGAGAGGGATGTTTTGTAGTATAGATTGAAAATGCTCCATATCATTATGTCGAAAAATATATTTAGTATTTGGAAGCCCTCGGATACCTTCAATAATGGAGGCATGATTTTCCTCATCAGAAATGAATATCAAATCTGGTATATGCCTTCCAAGGGTAGTGAGTGTGGTTAAATTTGCCTGGTAGGCGCTATTAAAAACCAGGGCGCTTTCTTTTTTATGCCATTTTGCTAACTTTCTTTCTAATCGGGTATGATGAATGGTACTGCCTGAAATATTCCGGGTACCACCACTGCCAGTACCATGTTTTTGATTAGAATCCATGGCTGCCTGAATAGTAGTCGACCGATTGCTCATTCCTAAATAATCATTGCTGCACCAGTTTATTGCATTTTTTTCATTTCCCTCATCTGTAATGAATTTAAATTTTGGAAAAGTAGCACTATCTTTTTGAATATTAATAAACTTACGGTAGGCTCCGCTTTCTTTTAAAGTCTTCAATTTAGATGATAGAAATTCTTCAAAATCAAATGGTAAATCAAGCTTATTATTTTTATTCAATGAGAATTAATTTATAGAAGTTAATAATTCCTGATGTTCATGAATAAAATCACCAAACGAGTCAAATTTATTTTTCACAGAGGCATATGCCGCTAACAATTTATCCAGAATGGTTAGAATAGTTGATTCATCTACCGCATCGAATGATTTTTGATTTAGTCTAAGCCCTAATCGATCCCCCCCTAAATGCAAATTGTAATGGCCATAAGAAGTTCCAATAAGTCCAATTTCAGCTACATAAGGCCTTCCACAACCATTGGGACACCCGGTCATTCTAATGGATATAGGATCATTTTGAAGATGATATTTCTCTAATAGCGGTTCTATCTTTCCGATAAGGGTGGGTAAATATCGCTGACCTTCTGCAAGTGCTAAAGGACAGGTATTGAGAGCAACACATGCTATGGCATTTCTTCGCATGGGCATGGCTTTCTCTGTGTGTTCTATCAAGCCATATTTATTCAAGATACTTTCTACTTCGTTTTTGTCAGCGGGAAGTATATCTGCTATGATCAATTTTTGATTGGCAGTAAACCTGAAATTTGTCTTTTTAGTTTGAGCTATTTCATACAAGGCTGTCTTAATAGACACTTTTTCATCTGCAATTCTTCCATTCTCAATGAATACCGTATAGTACCACTTTCCCTCATGATTCTGTTGCCAACCAAAATAATCTGATCTGTCATTAAAGGTATATTCTTTGGGTTTTTCAAGATGGAAGCCACATCTGTTTTCTACTTCTTTTTTAAAATTTTCAATACCCATTTTGTCAATAGTGTATTTTAGTCTGGCATTCTTGCGATCGCTTCTGTTGCCAAAATCTCTTTGAGTAGTGATTATTTCGTAAATAACTTTAAGTGTTTTTTCTTCGGCGTCTGTAAAACCTATTACAGTACCCAATCTTGGATAAGTTTCTTTATTGCCATGCGTAGTGCCTAATCCTCCCCCTATTGCGATATTAAATCCTTTCAATTGGTCATTTTCAATAATGGCGATGAGTCCTATATCATTTGTAAAAACATCCACATCATTGTTCGGCGGAATGGCAATTGCAATTTTAAATTTTCTGGGCAAATACCTATCCTGATAAAGCGGATCAATTTCAGCTTCTTTTTTCAAAAGAGGTTCCCGATCAAGCCATATTTCGTAGTAGGCATTGGTCTTAGGTAAGGCTAATGAGCTGATTTTATCTGCATATTTAAAAACCTCCTCATGTAATTTACTTTGAAGTGGATGAGCGGCACAGGTAACATTTCTATTCACATCACCACAAGCGGCTATACTATCTAATCTTTCCTTTGCGAAAGCTTTTAAGGTAGGCTTCAGGTGCGATTTTAAAATGCCATGTAATTGAATGGTTTGCCTCGTAGTAATTTTAATTACTCCAGTGCTGTGCTCACCAGCAATATGATGCATTTCTATCCATTGTTGTGCTGTTAAAAACCCTCCTGGTAATCTTAATCGAATCATAAAGGAATAGAGCCATTCCAATTTTTTTTGAGATCTTTCTTCGCGCAAATCACGATCATCCTGCTGATACATACCGTGATGTTTTATCAAAGTTTGGTCGTCTTCACGCAAGGCCCCTGTAAGGTGATCTGTTAAGCTTTCGGTTAATGATCCTCTAAGACCATCACTCTTTGTTTTTATTTTTTCAGCCGGAGATAAATTAATTGCCATAGTAATAGTATTAATAGACATCTGCTTTATAAATGCCTGATTCTTTTAACTCATTCCAATATTCTTCACTTTCTGGAGCACTTTTTCCACTGTGCTTGTAAATAATTTCGACGATTGCTTTTTCCACATCTTCGCTCATGGGGGATCGTGTACCACTGACAAAAATATGTGCACCATTTTTTATCCAATCGTAAAATTCTTGACTATGCTCCAGCATTTTATGTTGGACATACGTTTTTTTAGAATTTTCACGAGACCATGCTAAATCCACTTTATTTAACAAACCCGTAGCCGCATATTGTTGAATTTCTGTTTGATAGAAAAAGTCACTAATAAAATGCTGTTCACCAAAAAATAACCAATTTTTACCAGTAGCACCTGTGTTGTCTCGCTCTTCTATGAATGATCGCATCGGTGCCATTCCAGTACCCGGGCCAATCAAAATAATGTTTGTATCTTCTGAAGGAAGTCTGAATGATTTATTTTTATGAATATAGAATTCCAGTATTCCATTTTCATCTAAGTCACAAAGCATATCACTGCACAGGCCATATCTTTTATCTTCATCTACCCGGAATGCATTTTTGCCAACTAATATATGCACCTCATTTTCCCTTGCATTAGGCGAAGAGCAAACAGAGTACAAACGGGGTGTCATGTCATTGAGGTAGGAAATAAATTCTACAAACTCCAGGGGTTTAATCGGATAAATACGAACCAGGTCATATAAATCCATTTTCACATTTGGGATTTTCTGATCACATAACGTACTATATTTCTGTACCTGACTTTCCTTTAGATAGTTAATATTCAATTTATTGGTCAGCAGCCGGATGAGGGTATGACTTTCACCTTTGTAGGGGATACTCAGATTGGGATCTATTTTTACTATTTCAAAAATTTCTTCTAAAACTGGTTTTTTGTTTTTGGGAAGTATGCCCAACGCATCACCTGATTCATAAATTACTGGTTCCGTGGTTTTGATCTCTATATGATGGGTCCTTTTATTAGAGCCTCGTCCATTGAGATTGACATTTGTTTTTATCGTTCCGGTATAAATCTTTTTGCTACTTCCAACTTTCTTAATAGCTCCTTCTACATCATTTGTTGATTCAGTTTTAAATGATTTTAGATAGTTTTTAAACCAATATACTGCATCCGCCTCATAGTCGACATCGCATTTTTGAATAGGTAAAATAGCTTTTCCACCCAATGCAGTTAATCGATGATGAACATCTTCACCAGCTTTGCAGAAATAAGGATAGGAGCTGTCACCGAGAGCCAGGATGGAGAATTCCAATTTTGAAAGGGAGAACTCTTTTGCCATTAATTGATCAAAGAATTTTTTAGCTGATGGTGGTGGATCTCCATCACCGTGAGTGCTCATGATGATACATAGATTATTTTCATTGACCAGGTCATCTACCTTATAAGTGTCCATTGCAGCCACTTTTATTTTTGCACTTTCTTTTTTACCTAAAGCTGAAAATTCAATAGCTAATTTTTTACTATTGCCAGTATCTGTTCCATATAGAATTGTAAATTTCTTAGGAATTATATTGACAGTGGATCCTTCTTTTGATAATCCATTCATCACCAGTGCTGACAAGTATCCATTTATCCATATCAACTCCTCTTTGGAAGATTTTTGGACCAAATCATTAAGCGCTCGCATTTTTACTTCAGGCAGCATGAATTTTAATATTTTTAGTTTTTGGATCTAATGAGTTAAAAAAAGAGTCATTTATATTTATTCCGGGTGGGAGATTTTGGATTCTGTTTACAATATCTCCAATAATGATCAGTGTAGGTGATACAAATACTTGCTTTTCCAGGACAATGTCTATCTGCTCAAGATATGTTTTTGTCACTCTCTGAAAAGGAGTGGTACCTTGCTCAATGATGACAACAGGCTTATTTTTATCGGCACCAAACTGAAGCAGTTTTTGAACTAAATTTTTTAGAGGTGCCAGCGACATGTAAAATACCAATGTATTTTTTGAATTTGCCCAATGAGAATAATCCAATTCACTTATGATCAGATGAGTAGCAAGGCTTATTATTTCAACACCGGATGCATAATCCCGACCTGTTAATGGAATCCCAAGTGACGCAGCAATGCCAGAGACAGCTGTAATGCCTGGTATGATTTCATAAGTGATATTATTTTCCTGGAGTGCATTTATTTCTTCCAGTACATTACTAAATATGCCTACATCCCCTCCTTTTAGTCTCAATACTTGATGCCCGGCAAGTGCATGGTCAACTATTAATTTATTAATGTTTATTTGGTCCATTGAATTTTTTGTATACCCCTGTTTTCCAACATTAATTATTTCAGCGTTTTGATTGGCATAGCGATTGACGATTTCCTGATTAACCAACCTATCTACTAAGATATAGTCGGCTGATTTTAAAGCATTAACCAATTTTATGGTTACCAGATCTATATCTCCTGGTCCAGCCCCTGCTAATATAACTTTTGGGATCGGCATTTTATAAAGTGGCTTCAGAGGGAATGGGTGATTGGAATAGCACTGCGGCTACCGTTTTATGACTGGTTTCATCTATCAATATGGCCGCTCCTGTATATTTGGATTGTTCATATGAATCATAAGCAATTGGACTGGAAGTCTGAATTTGTACCCGTGCTACTTGATTTAATTCAATTTTAGTAATACCATCTTCATGATTTAAAGTATTTACATCTAACCGGTATTCTATATTCCTGATGACAGCTTTTACCAGTTTACTCCGATGCTGTAACAAATATTTGTTTCCAACTTGCAAGGGTTTTTCATCAAACCATGAAATAATGGCTTCATGAGACTTCGTGAAGTAGGGAAGTTCATCGCTTTTTACAAAATAGTCACCTCTGCTAATATCTATATCATCTGATACATGAATTACTGCTGGGTTTCCTGCTCCTAGTGATGTAACCTCTTTGCCATGATATTCAATTTTAGATATCGTAGTGGATAATTCCTGAGGTAAGATGAGAAGGGAATCACCTACGCTGAATTGATCTCCAAATATCTGCCCGGCATAACCTCTGTAATCGTGTAACTCCTTGGTTTGAGGTCTAATTACATACTGTACCTGGAATCGTGCATGATTTTTGTTTTTATCCGGATATTTCTCGATGATCTCAAGAAGTGGAAGTAATGCCTGACCTTTATACCAGGACATATGAGTTGAAGTATTGACTACATTGTCTCCATCCAATGCAGAAATAGGTATGTAAAATACTTTTTTGAGATGGAGCTTTTCGGCAATTGCCTGGTAATCAGAAACTATATCATTATATACTTTTTCGTCAAATCCAACCAGATCCATTTTATTAATGGTAACGATCACATTTGGAATCTGCAGCAATGAAGCAATGATAGAATGCCTCCTGGTTTGTTCAATTACCCCTTGTCTTGCATCGATAAGCAGGATCATCAAATCAGAATTGGATGCTCCGGTTACCATATTTCTGGTATATTGGATATGGCCAGGTGCATCAGCAATAATAAATTTTCTTAATGGACTGGAGAAGTAACGATAGGCTACATCTATTGTGATTCCTTGCTCACGTTCAGCCCTTAACCCATCAGTAAGCAAAGCCAAATCTATTTGAGTTGTCTTCCTGGTTTTAGATATTTGCTCTAATTGTTCTATTTGATCCAACCAGATGTTTTTACTATCATAGAGCAATCTTCCTATCAACGTGCTTTTGCCATCGTCTACACTTCCTGCCGTAATTAATCTCAGTAATTCCATTTATTTTTTCGTTTAGAAGTAGCCATTGATTTTTCTATCCTCCATAGCAGCTTCAGTTTGCTTATCATCTATACGGGTTTCACCGCGTTCGCTTATTTTACTTGCTAATATCTCATTTATCACCGTATCGAGTGTGGAAGCATGAGACTCCACTGCAGCAGTACAGGTCATATCTCCAACTGTGCGATACCGTACCTTTTTTATCATTTTTATATCACTATCTTCCAATGAAATAAATGGAGACACCGCAATCAATTGTCCTTCATGCGCAATTACTTCACGATCATGCGCGAAATAAATGGAAGGCAATTCGATTTTTTCCTGGCGGATATAGTTCCATACATCTATCTCCGTCCAATTGCTGATTGGGAATACTCTTACATTTTCCCCTTTATTGATTCTGCCATTTAAAATATTCCAAAGTTCCGGCCGTTGCAATTTTGGATTCCACTGGCCAAATTCATCCCGCACAGAAAATATTCTTTCCTTAGCACGGGCTTTTTCCTCATCTCTTCTTGCCCCTCCAATGCAGGCATCAAATTTGAACTCTTCTATCGTCTCTAAAAGCGTATGTGTTTGCAACCAATTGCGACTTGCAAATTTCCCTTTTGGTTCGGTAAGTCCTTTTTCTCTAATGGTGTCTTCTACTTTTCTCACTATTAGTTTCGCATTTAGTTTATTTGCCAATGCATCTCTGTAATTCAGGGCTTCTTGAAAATTATGGCCAGTATCAATATGTACTAATGGAAAGGGAATAGGAGCCGGAGCAAATGCCTTAATAGCTAAATACACCAGTGTGATGGAATCTTTTCCTCCACTAAATAACAAGGCAGGCCGCTCAAATTGAGCCGCTGTTTCCCGCATGATGTATATGCTTTCCGCTTCCAGTTCTCTCAAATGATTTATATGATGATTCATAATTTTAGTTAGATCTTTATTTTGATTCAGCATGTACATGTAATCCGCATTCTTTCTTAGAACTGTCTTCCCACCACCATCTACCAGCTCTAAAATCTTCGCCGGGCTTGGTTGCCCGGGTGCAAGGCGCACAGCCTATAGACACAAATCCTTTATCATGAAGCGGATTATATGGTATTTCACGGGTTTTTATAAATGATTTTACTTCTTCGTTTGTCCAATGTAATAATGGATGTATTTTGATTAATTGATGAGTTTCATCCCATTCCATTGAAGCCATATCACCCCTGTCAGGAGAATGAGCCGCTCTAATACCGGTGATCCAAATTTGTTTTCCTTGCAGGGCTCGTTGAAGGGGTTCTACTTTACGGAGATGGCAACAAGATTTTCGGTTTTCAACGGATGCATAAAAGCTATTGGGGCCTTGTTTTTCGATAAAGGACTGGATGTCTTCAGTATTTGGGTAATATGCTTTTATAGGGTAGTTGTATATTTCCAATGTTCTGGACCAGGTAGAGTAGGTCTCTTGAAATAGCCTTCCTGTATCCAATGTAAATACTTCAATATCTGTGCTTTGCGTGGATATCTCGTGGTAAATGATCTGATCTTCTTCACTAAAACTAGTGGAGAATACTGCCTGGGAACCATATTTATTTCCAATACGTGAGATAAGCTCTGATACATTCTTTGCTTGAAATAATTGGTCTTTTACCCTGTTAATATCTTCTTTAGTTAGACTCATTTTTTTATTTTTCAAAACTATTATTAAACCTAATCTGGGATTGATTACTCAGACCGACTTAACATTTTTAGAAATTTATATTAGGAAAATGATAATAAGACGGACTGCTGTCAGCATTCGCAACAACAACAGCAACAACATGCCTTCTGGCAGTTAAAAATAGAAAAAGATATATCAAGTATTATCTTCATGAACAACTTATGAAGACAAAGATAATACCAAATTCAAAATTACACCCTGAAAATTAATTTACTTTGTTATTTTCAAGAAAATTGAATTCAATAAAAATACCTGGTAATTTTTAAGAATTTAATTCTGAAAAAGGGATTCCTACTTTGATAACTATAGGACTTTTTTGTCTTAGCTTTACCATTCACTTGATTCAAATTCATTCTTATATGCCTAATTTCTTCCGCCTGATTTTTGTATATGTTATCCTCATCTTTTTAAGTAACTGCAAAGAAAAACCCCCAGTCGCACCTAATGCTGAATTGATAAGTACCCTTTTAAATTCCTATACCAGAGGGATTGTTACATCCAATACGGTATTTAAATATGTTTTTAATTCTGATATAGTAAATGAAGATCAAATAGGTCAAAATATTGATAAAAAGCTATTAACTCTTAGCCCTGCTGTCGATGGAATTACCTTTTGGGAATCTAGAAATACATTAGTGTTTAAACCAGCTGAAAAACTAAAACCAGGTACGAAATATTCAGTTAGCGTGGATTTAAAAAGCATTGCTCCTGCCCTGGCAAAGGATCTGGAAACTTTAGAATATACGATTCAAACCCGGGAAATGGCTTTTGTAGTAAATCCCCCGGATGTGTCCCTGGCTAATGATAATACCTTTTCAGTCTCAGGTCAATTGCAATTATCGGATGAATTGGAAGACGCTCAAATAGAAAAGCTCTTGACTGCCAGCCAGAATACTACCAATCTAAAGATTAATTGGGAACATCACCCGGAGTCTTTATATAGTAAATACAGTATTGATCAAATTCAAAAATCAAAGGCAACTGAAATCAAATTGGCCTGGGATGGGGCTTCCTTGGGCTTGAAAAATTCAGGAAATCATATCATTAAATTGCCCGCCCAAGGTACTTTTGCTGTACTGGGTATTAAGTATGAAAACAATCCCCAGAACAGAGTGGTGACTTCTTTCTCTGAAAATCTAAAATCTAATCAAAATATCGATGGCTTAGTAGCTATAAAAGGGAAGCCAGGACTACTTCGAAATGTTATTGATGGGAATAAAATATACTCTTATTTTAATAGTCCAATAACCGGCGATGTTCAACTGGATATCTTCCCCGGGATTTTGACCTCAAATAATATTAAATTTTCAAGCAGCGAAACGCACGAGATAACAATAGCCGGAAATGATCCAATGGTAAGGTTTGTAGGTAAGGGAAATATAATTCCTCAGTCCAATGAAATCATTTTGCCCTTCGAAGCCATCGGCTTAAAGGCTGTAGATATAGAGGTGTTTAAAATATTTGACCACAATATTTTGCAGTTTTTACAAATGAATAATATTGGAGAAAATTATGAATTGTATAGGGTAGGACGATTGATCTCCCAGAAGAAAATAGAGCTTACTAATACGGGTACTCAGAGCAATATCACTAAATGGGCACACTATGCCATTGATCTTAGTCCACTGATAAAAACGGAACCAAATGCTATCTATCAGATCAGAATAGGATTTAGACCTTCTTATACTGCACTTGACTGCGCACAGAATATGGATGAAACAGATAATTCAGGTGTGGAATTAGTAAGTTTTTATGATGAAAATTACTATGGACATGCAGGATATTATAGTGGATACAGGTGGGAGGATCGTGATGATCCATGCAAAGCTGCTTTCTACAATATGGATCATTTCATTGCCAGAAATGTATTGGTTTCAAACCTTGGAATCATAGGAAAAGTATCAGATAAAAACATTTTCACTGCAGTAACTGACCTGAGAACGACGGACCCTATTTCAGGAGCAACGGTAGAAGTATATAATTTTCAATTAGAAAAAATTGCTGAATTGACTACAAATGCAGAGGGAATAGCTCAGCAAACAGTGAGTCAAACACCTTATGCTATTGTGGTCGTGGATCATGAAAGTAAAGGCTACCTCAGGCTGGTAGAAGGATCCAATCTTAATACCAGCGCTTTTGATATAGAAGGCCAGGAAGTACAAAAAGGAATGAAGGGATATATCTATGGAGAACGTGGTGTGTGGAGGCCGGGAGATAGTCTGCATTTAAGTTTCATTCTCAATGATAACAATTCGAAATTGCCAGCTGGTCATCCGGTCCAGTTGAAATTATTTGACCCGCAGGGAAAGCTCATGGCTCAGCAGATTGTCAATAATCCTACCGGCTCAATTTATTCATTTCCATTGAAAACATCTCCTGATGATATTACAGGAACCTGGAGAGCTACCGTCACTGCAGGCGGAGCTGTTTTTTCAAAATCGTTAATGATTGAAGCAATAAAGCCCAATCGTCTAAAAATAAACTTTGATGCCGGTGGTGAAATCCAATCTAAGCAAAATACTATTGCCCTCAAAGCTGCATGGCTTACTGGATTGAACGCATCTGGATTGACTGCAAAAGTGACTAGCAAATGGAGCCAGGATAACACTCCGTGGCCAGCATTTAAAGGTTTTTCATTTCAAGATCCAGCCAGGACTAATAATTCCATGAATGAGCAGGTATTATTCGATGGAAAACTAAATGACCAGGGTGAAGCAAATGTTCCTTTGAAGATTTCAAAAGATTTTAAGCCTTCAGGAAAGATGAAAGTCAGATTTAATATTGAGGTCTCAGAGCCTGCAGGTGATTTTAGTACCTATTCAAATTCATCTTCCTATCATCCGTATAATGCATATGCCGGTGTCAGACTTCCGGATGATCAATGGGGCTATAAAACATTAAATATAAACTCGCCCTCCACGGTACAGTTGACATCAATAGATACCAAAGGCAACGCATTAGCCAATAAAAAACTTACCGTAGGCCTCTATGAGCTTGAATGGCGATGGTGGTGGGAGCAACGGGACAATGCCTATGCTGACTATAGTACATCAGATCATAAAAATGCTTTGCAGAAAGGGGTAGTCACCACTAATGCTAATGGCCTGGCAGAATGGAAAGTAAATGTTAACCATTGGGGTAGGTATCTGATCAGGGTATGTGATACAGAGTCAGGTCATTGCTCTGGTGACTTTGCTTATGCCGGCTGGCCTGAAAATGGTGACGAAAGTAATCACTTTGATATGGCAACATTGATAAAATTGCAAACCGATAAAGAAAAGTATAGCACAACTGAAACTGTAAAATTAAATATTCCGGCTCCGGCACTGTCTAAAATGCTGATTACCTTAGAAAATGGAAGCAAAGTAATTGAATCACATTGGGTGACGGTAGATAAGAGTCCTTTTATATTTAGCTTTCAGGCAACCCCTCAAATGGCTCCTGCTATATATGCGCATGTTAGTTTAATACAGCAACATGGTTTTGTTGGAAATGATTTACCCATGCGTATGTACGGAATTCTTCCCATTTATATAGAAAATGGAGAATCGAAGCTTCTTCCAAAAATCAACGCTGTAAATATCTTTAAACCTGATAAGACGGAAATAATTGAAATATCTGAATCCAATGGGAAATCCATGTCTTACACGCTGGATATCGTAGATGATGGGTTATTGGACCTTACCAATTTTAAAACGCCAGATCCCTATACTCAATTTTTTTCTAAGGAAGCATTGGGAGTACGCACATGGGATGTTTACGATCAGGTAATGGGTGCTTTCGGAGGGAAATTGGAAAGTGTCTTGAGTGTTGGGGGAGATGAAGGATTGCTTACGGAAAAATCTACTGCTACTAATAGGTTTAAATCACCCGTGATTCATATGGGCCCCTTCCTTTTGAAAAAAGGTGAAAAGAAAAAGCACGAAATACAGATCCAAAACTATGTAGGGTCAGTGCGGATAATGGCAGTTGCTGCCGACGAAAATGCTTATGGGAATGCTGAATTGACCGTTCAGGTAAAAAGCGCTTTGATGATCTTACCGACAGCTCCTCGAGTAATGAGTATTGGTGAAAAAATCACTATGCCGGTCAATTTATTCATTACAGATCCATCCTTGAAAAATGTAACCATTAACGCCATTGACAAAAAAGGAACCCTCAAATTTTCTAATAGTACCCAATCGGTATCTATAGACAAAGCAGGTGAGCAAATAGTATATTTTACAATTGATGCCCCACAGGTACCAGGGAAATCAACTATTGTAGTAGAAGCTAAATCAGGAAATGAGATCGCCAGAAATGAAATTGAAATGGAGACTCGTAATCCCAATCCATATGCCACAGATGT
The DNA here is from genome assembly GCA_038251405.1 of Chitinophagales bacterium. Taxonomy (GTDB): domain Bacteria; phylum Bacteroidota; class Bacteroidia; order Chitinophagales; family Saprospiraceae; genus JADJLQ01. The sequence goes on along the minus strand of JBBSBH010000021.1, from coordinate 25,096 downwards.
GAAAACAGTGCTCGTGGAAGCGGGTGCTACCAAGACGATTTCAATAAGCAGTCCGGAATCTTATACCAATGTAAAATCATTGATTGAAGTAGCTACTTTCGAACCTGTCAATATGAGTAAATACCTGGATGACCTCATTCAATATCCTTACGGATGTTCAGAGCAAACAGTGAGCGCTGCCTTTCCCCAACTGTATCTGGATCAGATGGTTTCTATGCAAGCTGATCAGATGGTAAGAACTAAAAACAATGTCAAAGAGGCAATTGCAAAACTCTCAAAATTTAGTAAATCGGATGGTTCATTTTCACTGTGGCCTGATGCAGGCAGTTATACGGATTCCTGGGTAACCAGCTATATCGGACATTTTATGGTAGAAGCTCAAAAAGGGGGCTACAAAATTTCCGATCAATTATTATCCAAATGGAAGGAATTTCAAAAGAAAACGGCCAATATTTATGATCCTTCTCAAAAATCTTTATACGCCCCCAATCATGGCCTCGATCAGGCCTACAGATTGTACACCATGGCACTCGCTGGCATTCCTGACCTGGGCGCTATGAATAGATTAAAAGAATATGGTCCCCTTGGAATAAATGCTAAATGGAGATTAGCTGCTACCTATGCACTCGTAGGTCAAAAAGAAACTGCCAATTCATTAATCACTAAAAGTCCGGATCTGTCTGATTATAGTGAATCAGGATATACCTATGGAAGCCCCATCAGAGATCAAGCCATGATTCTGGAAACCTATATGTTGACCGGTGATAATACAAAAGCTTTCAATGCAGCCATAGAACTGACGAAGCAACTCAATACAGGCAGACCATGGAATACCCAGGGCTTAGCCTATGCTTTACAAGTACTAGCCAGATTTAAAGGAGGTCAAGCAGATGGGAAAAATTGGAATTTTAAATACCAGGTAGACAATCAGAGCAAACAATCTGTTTCTGTCAAGTCGCCTTCCTTTTTATTGGAGCCAACGGCTAATGCAAAATCAGCGAAGCAAATGGTAATAGAGAACACTTCGGGAAAGCCATTATATGTGCAATCAACGATCAGAGGCCAGCAATTGAAAGATACCAAAGGCGATGAGGCCAATGGATTGAAAATAACGGTTAACTATAAAGATGATGACAATAATTTAATAGATCCATCATTGCTCAAAAAAGGTGATCATATCCATGCTGAGATTTCCATTGCTCACCTGGGAAATCCCGCGCGAGACTTTAATAATTTAGCATTGACTCATATAATTCCCGCTGGTTGGGAAATAATAAACGATCGAATAACAGGTAATTCCAAATCTCAGAACTATACTTATCAGGATGTTAGAGACGATAGAGTATTTACATTCTTTAAATTGAGGCCTGGCGAAACAAAGACCATGAATACTTTCTTGCGTGCAACTTATACGGGAAGTTATATTTTACCTGCCATTGCTTGCGAAGAGATGTATGACGCTAAGATTAATGCCCGAAAGTCCGGAGGGTTTGCAGTAGTTGAATAATGATCATGTAAGGCTGAAAGAACATGGGTGTGACTTTTAGTTTTAAGTAATTTCTCCGGTAGAATAGCGTGCAAAAAATGTTTGCAATCTTGTAAGGGATGGGGAAGAAGGATGGTAGGTTTTGACAATTTATAAATGAGCTACCTGCATTTTGACAACCGTACCAAAGAACTCTACTTCCACGGGGTCAGATATTTTGTATAATTTTACTATATTCAATTAAATTGTGAATATACCTGATAGTGATCTTCCGAGAGTAGTAATAATAGGGGCTGGATTTGCTGGCCTAAAGCTTGCACGAAATTTAATGCATAAGCACCTCTACCAGGTTGTCCTTATTGATAAAAATAATTATCATCAGTTTCAGCCATTATTTTATCAGGTGGCAATGGCAGGATTGGAGCCAAGTTCTATATCATTTCCATTGCGAAGAATTCTTCGTTCAGATTCAAATGTATTTATTCGTATAGCTGAAGCCCAAAGTGTGGATCCATCTTCGAATTTGATCATAACTGAAATAGGGCCACTTCACTATGATTATCTGGTAATAGCTACAGGTGCCAAGACTAATTTTTTTGGTAATAATAATATTGAAAATATTGCCCTCACGCTAAAATCTCTTTCAGAGGCCTTGCTTATACGCAATACTATTTTGGACCACTATGAATCTGCTGTAGAAGAAGCCGATCATGAAAAGCGCCAGGGCTATGTAGATATTGTCATTGTAGGTGGAGGCCCCTCCGGGGTAGAATTAGCGGGCTCACTGGCCGAAATGAAAAGATATATTTTACCAAAGGATTACAATGAACTTAATCCTAAAGAAGTGGATATTTACCTTATTGAAGCGAATGCAAACGTTTTGACTTCCATGTCAAAGAAATCATCGATGGCCGCTGAAAAATATCTCCAGAAAATGGGTGTCATGGTGATGAAAAATAATAGGGTAAAAAATGTAGATAATGATTTTGTCTACCTGCAGGATGGGTCTACCATCATGAGTAAAAATGTAATTTGGACCGCCGGATTGACTGGTGCTCTTTTAGAAGGAATACCCAGTGCGTCGATTTCAAGAGGTAATCGAATCATAGTAGATGCTCAAAATAAAATGGTTGGAAGTGAAAATATATTCGTGATCGGAGATTTGGCTTATATGGTGACAGGTACATATCCCCATGGTCATCCGCAAGTAGCACAGGTCGCTATCCAACAAGCCAAAAATCTGGCAACCAATCTCAACAACAAATTCAAGCCAAATTACCAGTGGAAAAAATTTGAATATCGTGATCTTGGGACATTAGCAACCATTGGTAGAAATAAGGCAGTTGCAGATTTTAAATGGATTTCTATGCACGGTTTTATTGCCTGGGTGATTTGGTTATTTGTTCATTTGTTTCAATTATTAGGTGTAAGAAATAAAATAATTGTATTTATCAATTGGGTGGCAAATTATTTATCTTATGATCAGGCGCTGAGATTCATCATTAGACCAAAAGCGAGTAATAGAAAATCTCCAAATGATAAAGATGCTCAGCAACCCTTTTCCTAAAATCCAAAATCCAAAATCTTAAATCGTAAATTATTATGTCTTGGTCATGGCTTTCAAACAGAACCCCCGGTTATCAAATCATTGCGGACAGACTTGGTCTCCATTTTTCAGAATTAGATGATCAAAAAGTGTTGTACCAAAGACACCTTCAGTTTAAAGTTTTTAAAATAGGAAGTTGGAGAAAAATTAAATATATCCTGCAAGGTGTTACAGGTAGAAATGAATTGTTTTACTCCTTTGAATATTTTTATACCGTTTCTACGGGTAAAACTACAGTGACATATATACAAAATATTTATTCCGTTTTTCTAAATGCAAATATTCCAACTTTTTATATCAGACCTCAAAATGCATTTCATAGAATAGGTAAATGGTTTGGTATGCAAGACATTGAATTTGATACCTATGATGATTTTAATAAGAATTATATGGTCAAAGCTGAGAGTGAAGTGAATTTTAGAAAATTTTTCAATACTGAAATTCTCGGGTATTTATCATTCGAAAAAGGATGGAGCATACAGTCTGATGGTGCACAGGTTATCTTTTTTAAAGAACATAAACGGATGAATGAAGAAATGGTAGAGCCTTTTTTACAAGTTGCAAATACTCTTTTTTCATTACTGATGAATTACAATTCTATTGGAACAGGAATATCTTCACTGGATAAGCCTAAACCCAATAAATAGTGAAAATTAAAAGGGGAGTATCCGGCACTCGCTTTAGCATTGGGTTGGGAGCATTTGATGGCAGGCCGGGTGAAAGATTTGATAAGCTTACCTGATTTTAAATTGATTCACTATGCTTTTCATGGACATTCTAATATAGCTATTGATGCTGCAGCTATTTCTACAGGTAGTAAAAGCTATTGCTGCCTTATTCCGCAATGACCTCGAATTATAAGCAATTAAGATGTCTGACTCGGCCTGACTTCGATTTTACTGGGAAGGGTTCGCGGATTCATTTTTAATAAATCGATTACCATTTGACCAATATCCTCGGGTTGAATTTTCCAATGATCATTTTCACTGGGAATATGATTATTGAAATAGGTAGCTACAGACCCCGGCATGATCGTGGTCACTTTTATTTGATACGGTCTTAGATCCAGCATAATGGCTTGAGAAAATCCTACCAAACCAAATTTGCTTGTATTATAAGCACCTCCATTGGCAAAGAAATTAGTGCCAGCAAGGCTCGCTATAGTGATGATATATCCTTTGGAAGCTTTCAAAGCCGGAATACTCGCTTGTACGCTGTTAAATACCCCTGTGAGATTAGTGTCTATAGTATCATGCCATTGAACAGCCGTAAGCTGATCAATAGGGGCAAAATGTCCTACTCCTGCGTTAGCAATTAACACATCTAGTCTGCCCCAGGTATCTGCTATCAATTTCACAGCATTGGTTTCATCTTCTGCCTTTTTTACATCCGATTCTATGGCCAACCAATGGGTGTTTGGATGCATATTTTTTAAGCTTTCAGTCACATGTCTTCCACTGATAGCTACTTTCATCCCCTGGGCAAAAGCCTGCCCGGCAATACCAAGACCTATGCCTTTCGTACCGCCCGTAATATAAATTACTTTTTCTTTTAAATTTTCCATAATCCAGCTTCAAATATAAACTAAAAAAAAAAGAGTCATTCCAAAAGCTCGTCATGACTCTTTCTTTATATTATAAAAGTTAATTAAATAGCCTTTTCAAAAGCAAGAGCTACTTTCAATGTAAATATATCATTTACCATTTTATCTCCAATAGATGGGAAAAATTTACCACTATTGTATTTGATATTGTATTCCGTACGGTCTACTTTTATTTCAGCAGTTGCAGTGCCGGCAGCTTTGTTAATAATAGAGGTAAAAGTGATTGGTTTTGTAATGCCTTTGATGGTAAGATTTCCGGTCATATTATAGGTATTCGCACTTGTCCATTGAGCAGTTGAGATCACTAAAAGCGCATTGGGATTTTTTTCCACAGAAAAGAAGTCATCACTTTTAAGGTGACCTAATAATTTTTGACCCCATTCACCTTGAAGGTCGGTCACAGCAATAGTAGTCATATCCATTTCAATTTTTCCAGCTGTAAGCTTTTCACCATCGAAATCCAGGATTCCGCTTTTGACGGCAACCGTACCATTATGTGCACCAGTAATTTTTGTGGCAAACCATTCAACTTTACTATCAGCAGGATTTACTTTGAAAGATGATGGCTTAGGAGCAACTCCGGCATATGAGGAAATCGCAAATAAAACCAGTGAGAGGAAATTAATAACTTTCATTTTTTATCGTTTTAAATTACGTATTGCTAACGAAAGTAAAGAACATGCCCTTAGCTAAAATGTTTGCTAGATCCTATTAAAAAAAGCTTAAAATATATTACAGAAACTTGACTATTTAAAATTATTCAGTTGTAATGGCATGCGCATCAAAGGTTTATAATATTCCTGATCTATATTTTTCAAGTATGAAACTGTTGGATACCAGGATTTGAAGACTTTTTTAAGCATAACTTCTTCGCCGTTATCTTCCATATTAGTAAATGTTTCGATCATTTTTTGGATAGGCTCTTTTACAGTTGGGTATTCTATCGTTTTATACTTATCTAATTTTCCTAGCCTCACGGCACAAGCAATGGCATCCTCCAGATTTCCAAGATTATCCACAAGACCGTTAGACCTGGCTCTAAGGCCAGACCACACTCTTCCCTGGGCAATTTGATGTATTTGATCTTTCGTTTTATTTCTGCCATCCGATACTACCGTTAAAAACCGATCATATGTCCTGTCTGTTTGCATTTGTGCAATGATTCCTTCTTCAGAAGACCAGGGCAATAGGGGACTAAATGAGGTAGAAAATTTTCCAATGTTTACCGTATCTATATTGATTCCGACTTTTTTATCCAGTAAATCGCTCACATTAGGTACCATGAGAAATACACCTATTGATCCGGTGATGGTATTAGGCTGCGCAAAAATACTATCAGCATGGCAGGCAATATAATATCCTCCCGAAGCAGCATAATCTCCCATAGAAACAACGACCGGTTTTCCTGCACTTTTCAAAAGATCTATTTCGTGCAAAATATTATCCGATGCTAAAGAACTGCCTCCGGGACTATTCACTCGCAGTACTACGGCCTTTACTTTATCATCAAATCTTAGTTTTCGCAATATCCTGGAGTACTTGGCAGATCCTATTTGGCCATAATTGCCCTCACCATCCACTATTTCGCCTTCGGCATAGACTATACCCAATTTATCATTAGAACTGCTTACAAATGGTTTTATCCCCGGGGTACTGAAATATCTGTTGATAGTAACCACCGTTGGTTTGTCCTTCAAAGGAGTACCTAAGTCAGTAGATAATAATCTGTATAAATCTTCCAGGTAGCCTAATGTATCTGCTAATTTGTATTTAATGGCATCCGCTGAATTTCGTATAAGATATTCATTAGAAATTTTTCTTAATTCATCGGAAGTAATCTTTCTTGCCTGAGCTATATCATCAATATGAGAAGTGTATAAATCATTTAAGTATTCCCGGGTTTGCATCCTGTTTTGATCACTCATATGATCCATTCTGAATGGCTCAGTAGCACTTTTATATTGGCCGGCATAATAGATGTCAAATTTTACCCCAATCTTATCCAGCATTTCTTTAAAATAAGGGATCATGGCACCATAGCCTTTTATTTCAATAGACCCATTAGGATTGAGCATTATTTTATCAGCAGCCGAGGCGATATAGTAAGACCCTTCTGAAAATACATCGGCATAAGCATATACTGGCTTGCCCGATTTTTTAAATTCTAATAATGTATGATGTAAGGTACTGGCACTGGCTGGATTGAGCATGGAATACATAGATCTAAATACGATGCCTTTGATTTTAGGGTCCTCTGCAGCATGGTTAATGGCAGCTACCATATCATGCAGGCCGATTACATTATCATTCTTCAGGGAAAAGCCTCTGGTTTCCACATTATCCGTTTTTTCAGGATATATCCTGTCTGATCTTATTTCTAAAAAAGAGGTTTTGTCCAGCGCTTTTTTACCGTCTTGAGCCGAGCTAGCTATGCCAGCTACGATCATTACTCCTATAATGATTAAGAGGAGCAAGCCCGCCAGCACGCCTAAGCATGATCCGAGAAATATTTTAAAAAAATTCATGTAATGTATAATTTAAGCATACAAAATAAATCATTGTATATAAATATGATATGTATTTTAGAACAAAGAGTGGTTTTACTCTACCAAGGACATGTTTTATTGAACTTTTGACTAAATGCACTACAAATAAAATAATAGTTGGTTTTACTCCAGACCTTCGGTTTTTCAAAAATTTTAGTTTAATATTGCGGCGAATCAGAGTTTAACCCGATTTTTGCAGTTGAAGCAAAAATTGCCATTTGGTCGATGAAATAGTTGAATTGAAAATCAACTATTTATCGAGGTTAACCCTGAGTCTTGAAAATGAAATTATTTTGTACCATTTTAAATTCTATATAAATAATTCATTTTCAATACCTCAGATTTTGCATAGAAATTCTAATGCAAAGTTTCGGTTTAATTTATAATGGACGGTTCGGGTAGTAGTAGTTATGATTCAATATTATTCAAGAGCAGACGGCCATTTAAGGCAATTACAGCAAGCCACTCCGGGTTGTTGGGTGAATATTCATCCTCCATTTGAGCAAAATGAATTAGAATCTTTTGCCCATGAAAGAGATTTACCGGTAGACTATCTTACCGATTCTTTAGACCCTGATGAACGATCGCGGTATGAGCGATGGGATGAAAACCTGCGATTCATACTGATTCAAACTCCCATTCTCAATCCTGACGAAGAAGAAAATCAACCAGTTTATGTGACGATCCCTATTGGTTTACTCCTGACTCCAGATACCATCATCACCATATCTAACCAGGAAAATACTATTCTGAAGAAATTTATTGATGGAAAAGTAAAGAATGCCAATCCCCAGGATATTCGGTCATTTGTATTGTATATTTTTGACCAAAATGTATGGGCTTACCTCGACAGTTTGAAGCGGCTAAATCTAAAGCGAAACTTGATAGAGCAAGAGCTATACGACTCCAGTAGAAATGCTGAACTAAAGCAGTTATTGCGGATAGAGAAAAGCCTGGTTTATTTTTTAAATAGTTTGAGTGCTAATGACCTGGTGAAGTTGAAAATGAAACGCACCGACTTCCTGCAAATAGCTGCTGATGAGGACAAAGCAGACCTTTTTGAGGACATTTTGATTGATAATAACCAGGCGCTGGACATGGCCAATCGCCATACGAATATACTATCTGGCACCATGGACGCGTACTCTAGTATTGTATCCAATAATTTGAATAAATTCATCCAAAGACTCACTGTTGTTACCATCATTTTGATGGTTCCTACGCTTGTAGCCAGCTTCTATGGAATGAATGTACGCCTTCCGCTGAAAGACAATCCGATGGCTTTTTTCTATATCTTATTCGTATCTGGTTTGTTGGTCGTTTTTTTAGTCTGGTTTTTCAAGAGAAATCAGATGTTCTAGAGCCTTTTTTGACCCTGTTTTCCTGTAATTCATTCCTGCATTTATTCAATTTTTCACAAGAGTTCACATTTGTTTTAACAAATTGTTATATTTTAAATTATTGAATAATAGGCTACTAACTAAGTTTTCAACACCTTGTTAGTAACTTTAAAACATATTAAAGAATTCTTTCATTTATTTAGCATCTCACTTGATGAATTTTTCTAATGTGATTTAATGAAATGCATACAAAAAATAATCAGGAAACCTGGATAAATTGAAGAAAAAAATAAAAAAAAACTTATATAAAAAATTTCTATATTAAGGAATTATTAATAGATTAGAGTTTAAATTTGACCCGCAATAATGATTCATCGAAACCAAGCTTACGAAGCGTCTTGTTGCAATTCATAAAGAACAATATTTTTAACCAAATACACTTAAACTGACCAAATCAGCATGGAACTAGTCATCACCGAACCAATCCTACAAGAAAATCCAGATCGATTTGTGATTTTTCCACTCCAACACAATGATATATGGAAATTTTACAAAGATGCTGTATCTGGTTTTTGGGTTACCGAAGAGATAGACCTGGCTCCTGATCAGGTGGATTGGACAGAGAAACTTTCCGAAGATGAACGCTATTTTATCAAGCATGTACTCGCTTTTTTTGCAGCCAGCGACGGTATAGTAAATGAAAACCTGGCTGAGAATATGCTGCGTACCGTACAATTCCCAGAGGCTAAATTCTTCTATGGATACCAGATCATGATAGAAAATATCCACTCTGAGACCTATTCCTTATTGATAGACACCTATATCAAAGACCCTGTAGAAAAAAACTATCTGTTCCATGCTATAGATAATATGCCATGTGTGCGAAAAAAAGCTGACTGGGCTATGCGATGGATCGAAAAAGGCTCATTTACTACTCAGTTGATTGCATTTGCTGCCGTAGAAGGCATTTTCTTCAGTGGATCATTTTGCTCTATATTCTGGCTCAAGAAACGCGGGTTGATGCCCGGGCTTACCTTCTCCAATGAATTGATTTCCAGAGACGAAGGCCAGCATTGTGATTTTGCCTGTCTGCTGTACAATAAATACATCGAGAATAAATTACCCAAAATCGAAGTTGAAGATATCATTCGCGATGCCGTGGCTATTGAAAAAGAATTTGTAAGCGATGCCCTGCCCGTGAAATTAATAGGTATGAATGCCGATCTGATGTGTCAATACATCGAATTCGTAGCAGACAGATTACTGATGTCATTGGGGAACGATAAGATTTATAATGTAGAGAATCCTTTCCCCTTCATGGAAATGATTTCACTGCAGGGCAAGACCAATTTCTTCGAAAAGAGAGTAGGAGAATATAAAAAATCAGGACTAGGCACCGATAGGGATAATCAGGTGTTTAGCATCGACGCTGAATTTTAAGTAAGAATTAGAAGAAAACTACAAGTATTATATACCAAAAACTACACGAAGACTACTTATTTATTAAAAACCATTAAAGAAAACTACCAATGAAGGTTCTCAAAAGAAGCGGAAAGAAAGAGGAGGTGTCCTTTGACAAAATCACAGCTCGTATCAAAAAACTATGCTATGGCCTCAATGCCACCTATGTAGAGCCCTTTGAAATTGCAAAAAGGGTTATCATAGGATTGTACGATGGAGTAAAAACTACAGATCTGGATGTATTAGCAGCGGAGACCGCAGCATCACTGGCTACCGTACATCCTGATTATGCACTATTAGCAGCCAGAATAGCCGTATCGAATTTGCACAAAGAGACGAAAAAATCATTTTCTGAGACCATTCATGATTTATTCAACTATGTAGACCCCAAGACAAACACCGCTGCTGGACTCATCGGCCAGGAGACGCACGATATTGTGATGAAATATGCTGACAAATTGGACTCAGCTATCATATATGATCGTGACTATAGCTTTGATTATTTTGGTTTTAAGACCCTGGAGCGCTCTTACCTGCTCAAAATGTATGGCCAGCCAGTAGAAAGACCCCAGCACATGCTTATGCGTGCGGCAGTAGGTATACATGGTACAGATATAAAAGCAGCTATAGAGACTTATGAGCTCATGTCGGAGAAGTGGTTTATTCATGCTACGCCTACTTTATTCAATGCAGGCACACCCAAGCCTCAGCTTTCATCCTGCTTTTTGCTAAGTATGACAGATGATAGTATCTCAGGGATTTTCGAGACTTTATCCAGGTGCGCTAAAATCTCACAGAGCGCCGGTGGAGTAGGGCTCAGCATCCATAATGTTCGCGCGCAAGGATCCTATATCAAAGGTACAGGTGGTACCAGCAATGGTATTATCCCTATGCTGCGGGTATTCAATGATACCGCCCGCTATGTAGATCAGGGTGGTGGCAAACGCAAAGGTGCTTTTGCCGTGTATTTAGAGCCCTGGCATGCAGATATATTCGAGTTTTTAGAGTTGAAAAAGAATAACGGCAAGGAAGAAGTGCGCGCCCGGGATTTGTTTTACGCGATGTGGATTTCTGACCTTTTCATGGAGCGCGTAAAAGCCGACAGTACCTGGTCACTTTTCTGTCCCAATGAAGCTCCGGGACTATGTGATGTTTATGGCGATGAATTTAAAAAACTGTACCATCAATATGAAAATGAAGGTCGCGCACGCAAAGTGATTCGTGCCCAGGATCTTTGGTTTGCCATATTGGAATCTCAAATAGAGACGGGTACGCCTTATATTTTATACAAGGATGCTGCCAACGAAAAATCTAATCAGAAAAATCTGGGCACCATCAGATCGAGTAACCTGTGCACAGAAATCATGGAGTATACCTCACCCGATGAAGTAGCCGTATGTAACCTTGCTTCCATCTCCTTACCAAAATATGTGACCGCCGATAAGCAGTTTGATTTCCAAAAACTCATGGAAATCACGCGGGTGATCACGCGCAACCTCAATAAAATCATTGATATCAACTATTACCCGATACCGGAGGCTCGCAACAGCAATATGCGCCATAGACCAATAGGTATAGGAGTGCAGGGATTAGCTGATGCTTTCATATTGATGGGGATGCCTTTTGATAGCCAGGAAGCCCGTCAATTGAATAGTGAAATCTTTGAAACGATTTACTTCGGCGCATTGACGGAGTCCTGTGCCCAGGCAGAAAAGCTCGGTACGTACGAATCATACAAAGGCTCGCCAGCCAGCCAGGGAATACTGCAATACGATATGTGGAATGTGACTCCCGGTGTACGATGGAATTGGTCTGACCTCAAAAAGCAAATCAAAAAGCATGGCATCCGCAATAGTTTATTACTTGCGCCCATGCCTACGGCATCTACCTCTCAGATCCTGGGAAATAATGAATGTTTTGAGCCCTATACCAGCAATATCTATACCCGCCGCACCCTGAGTGGCGAATATGTAGTAGTGAATAAACATTTGCTCAACGACCTGGTGAATCTCGGGATGTGGACCAAAGAGGTGCGGGAGAAACTCATCGCCTCCAACGGATCTATCCAGCATATCATGGAGATCCCTGCCAATATCAGGGAACTGTATAAAACGGCCTGGGAACTCAGCCAGAAAGTACTAATAGATATGTCAGCCGATCGCGGTGCATTCATCTGCCAAAGCCAGAGTCTCAATCTCTTCGTAGAAAATGCCAATTTTGCCAAACTATCCAGTATGCATTTTTACAGCTGGGGCAAAGGCCTGAAAACCGGCATGTACTACCTCCGCAGCAAATCTGCCGTAGACGCCATCAAGTTTACCCTCAGCGATAGCTATCAAAAGAAATTCGTAGCCACCGAGCCCGACCAGCAACAAATGGTCAGCGATCTCATCACAGAGGAGGTATCTGCTCCAAGAGCCCAAGGTGTGCCTTCGCAAGTACCTCAAGAAATGGTAGATGCGATGTTGCAAGAGCCTATACTGGCTAAGGAAGTGTTGGCTTGTAGTTTGGGTAATCCGGATTGTGATTCTTGTAGCGCGTAGGGGAGGGGTGGGAGATTATGAAACCAGATGATGAGATAATATATACTTCTTTTAAAAATTTTGAGGTAAAAGTTTTATCCCCATGTAGGAGAGAATGTCTCTTTATTGCTAAATAATAACGATTATGATGAAATTGCAGTAGATAAATTCCTATACGTTCTTGATGAGGCTTGGTCATATTTTCAAAAAGTCACAAATTTTAATCCGAGTTTAAAATATTCTTACCAAGCAAAAGCTACTATTACAGCTTTGCCTGATAGTATCCCTTCATGTGGTCATGGTTGTGGTTATCTGGGAGTAACTGGAATTGAAGTCAAAGGGTTTTATAGTACAGATTATCCGGAATTCTTAACTAATTCAAATAAATTCAGGCACTATTATTTTTATGAAATGGGGAGAAATTTTTGGTGCTTCGAAACCATATTCCCAGATTATGTTACTGCTTTTGCAGTATTTATGAGATATGTAGTAATGGATAAATTAAATTTAGAAGATCCTGATATTGGTACAAGAAAAGAAATAGAAAATTTAGAGTCGAAAATAAAAGAATCTCCTGAATCATTTGTTCAATTATTTATGATTGACTCTGAGAAAGCGAATGATGAAAAAAGATCAAGAAAAGGAATTGGAATGGATCAGCCTGCTTTACTTACTTCATTAATGCTCTATTTTTATAATAATTACGGAGGCTTTGAGTGGGTTGTAAAATTTCATAAAGAGTTAAATTTACAACGAATGGTAAAAAAAGAGGAAAAAGAAGGACAAATAAGAAATATGGTTGGCTCAATTTTAACAGCATCCCAAGTCCCCGAGCAGGAAATAAATAAATTGCTTAAAGATCGATGGAAATATATTGAGTAATTTGTTTAAGGAAAAGCATTTTTTATGAACGAGATATTTTTGTATATAATCTGTTTTTTAATTATTGTAAATATCATCGTTTCAATTCTTAAGAACAAAAAGAATAACGAAGTAGTATTTAAATCACAACTTGAAAATGTACTTCGCGAAATAACTAAAATTGACCCCATAATTAGAAATGAATTTTCGTTAAACAGAGAGGAACTGCAGACCAATTCTAAGAATATCAGAGAGGAAATTGGAAATTCGTTTAAAACTTTTGGTGAATTTGTAACAAAAGGAGTCCATGATCTGGTTTCACAACAAAACATTAAAAATGATGCTTTTTCAACTGAACTTAAAAATGATTTAAATGAAAAAATAACCGATTTAAAAGAAAATCAAAAAAAGCAGAATGATCAGATATGTAGCCAGATTGATTTATTCAAAAAAATCAATGAAGAAAAATTAGAGAAACTCATTGTAAACAATCATCAAGCTCAAAAAGACTTTACCGTTCTTACCACTAAGTCATTTACTGAAAATAGAGTTGAGCTAAACAAATATCTAAAGGATAATGATGAGAGAATCAATAAATTGATATCTCGATTTGATGAAAGCACGAAGAATCTGAATATACAGTTGTTAAATTCGGCCAAAGACAATCGTGATGAACTAACTAAATCATTGAAGCTATTTCAAGATAGCTTTTCTCAAAATGTTAAGGAATTTAATGAAATTCAAAGGCAGAAATTCTCGGATTTGCTATCAAGGCAGGATCAATTTAAATTAGATAATGAAACTAAGCTTGAAAAAATCCGCGAAACTGTTGAGAAAAGGCTACAAACATTGCAGGAAGAAAATGTTAAGAAGTTAGATGAGATGCGAAATACTGTTGATGAAAAATTGCAATCTACATTAGAAAAAAGATTCAATGACTCATTTACAATTATAAGTGAACGATTGGAGGCTGTTCATAAAGGTTTAGGAGAAATGCAAAGTTTAGCTATAAATGTGGGGGATCTAAAAAAAGTAATGACTAATGTCAAATCAAGGGGTGTAATGGGTGAATATCAATTAGCTAATATACTCGAAGATCTTATGCCTAGAAGTCAATACGAATCAAATGTTAAAACAAACCCTATGACAGGGGCAATTGTTGAATTTGCAATTAAGATGCCTCATAATAGTATAGATGAAACAAGAAGTCTTTGGTTGCCAATTGATTCAAAATACCCAATAGCAGATTATCAAACCTTAGTTGATGCTTACGATGATGGTGACAGTAAAAAAATTGATGAATTAAGAAAAGCATTTAAGAACTCTATCATTAAAAGTGCAAAAGAAATCAGAGATAAATATATCTCTCCGCCCAATACAACAGAATATGGAATCATGTTTCTTCCATTTGAAAGTTTATATGCTGAAGTTTTAAGAACTCCTGGATTGTTTGAGCTTTTGCAAAAAGCATATAAAATTACCATTACAGGACCTACAACTTTGTCTGCACTTTTAAGTAGTCTATATATGGGATTTAGGACGCTTGCAATTGAGAAAAGAAGTAGTGAAGTCTGGGATTTATTAAGTGCAGTAAAGCATGAATTTAACCAGTTTGGAGTAATGTTAGAAAAAACCAAGAAGAAATTGCAGGAAGCTACTAATACTATTGATAAAGCTAGTGTGCGAAGCAGGGCTGTGGAAAAACAGCTAAAAGGAGTTCAGGATTCGCCGTCTATTGAAATAACAGAACGTATCAACGATGAGGTTGAACATGTTCATTTCGATGCTCCCGATATTATTCAGAACCTATTATTTCCAATTGACGAAGAAGAATAACGATTATTTATTTTTTCAAAATGTTTAATTCATTAATTGGAAAATAATTTAATCAGAAAAAGAATATCAAAAAACATTGTTCAGGATTGAGGAAGTATTTGATAGTAAGTGTGGTGATAAAGATTTTGATGAGGCAGAACTATTAGTAATGTTAATCGAAAAATTTGAATATCCCAGCTGAGCTTTTGATTAGGGAATATGAATTGGTTTGATTCAAAAACAGTCAATAGTAAAAATCCGCTAAATTTGTATGATGTCCAATCAATCAATTATTTTACACCGCATTAAACAGACTGTGCATAATCATGATCCAAATGCAAAAATCTATTTATATGGATCAAGAGCTCGCGGCAATGCGAAGCCAGACTCAGATTGGGACTTACTGATTTTATTGAATGACGGAAAGATTACTCTAGATATTGAGAGAAATATTACATATCCTTTATATGATCTTGAAATCGAACTAGGAGAAGTCATAAGCCCTATGGTATATTCTGAAGAAGAATGGGATTCAAAACATTGGATGACACCTTATTATAAAGCTGTAATGAGAGAAGGAATCTTATTATGACAGTTTATAAAAAGGAAGATTACGCAAATTATAGACTTCAAAGAGCCAAGGAAACCTTACTTGAAATTGAAATATTAATTTTAAACGAACTCTGGCATACAACTGTAAATAGAATGTATTATGCGTGTTTTTATGCTGTTGCAGCACTATTAGTAGTAAATGACATTGAGACATCAAGTCATTCGGGGAGTCGTCAAAAGTTCGGTCAATTATTTATCCTTACTGGTAAATTAGATCGAAGACATAGCAAACACTTTTCTGAATTATTCGAAAAGAGACAAAAAGGTGATTATGATGATTTTTATAATTTTGATAAAGAAACTGTTTTAAGATTGTATCAACCTACAATAGATTTTATAGCTGCTATAGACAAGCTAATATTGTAAATTCCGGTGAAGCTGACCCCCTAGTTCCGGCGAAGCTGACCCCCCTTATGGGATGGCCTAAGTAGTTTAAAGAACGTATTGATTGATTTAGTTTTCAAATTTAGTATTTAGTTCGATGAGTTATATTTTTTCTTTCTTAGCGATTCACCTTTTAATTCTATCCGATGAGCTTTTGCAGTGAGCCTGTCCATGATCGCGTCAGCGATCGTGGGTTCATTGATAAACTCATACCATTTTGGTACGGGTAATTGGGAGGTGATAATTACAGATTTTTTAGCATATCGATCTTCGAGGATCTGTAGAAGCGCCAGCTTGGAGTGTTGATCCAGAGCAACCGATCATTGGGTTGCACAGTGGCTCTTAAGGCATCCAACCTATCAATAATATTTTGCCTGCTTGCCTGTTCATCCAGGATGACCTGGACATTGTCATTGTCAAATGAATATTGAGTAACCAGGATATCAGAGATATCTTCAATGTCCTTTTTTGCATTAGTAAGTTTTGGAAAATTTGCGTAAGCATTAATACCTATAGCAAATAAGTGATTCTTACCCCGGTTGATTTCAGTTAGCGGACTGTTTGGCAGCCCCCCCCAAAGCACGGTTTTCTGCCATGAGCGATTCAAGTATTATTAGTAGATTCTTTAAAACTACTACAATTTGATTTGATTTCAAATACTGGATTCTGCTGTATTAAGTATTGTCAAAATGTTGACTTCCTTTTATTTGTCACTATTATTTCTCCTTCAACTTCCTGCTCACCACATCCACCGGATATTTTAATGCCAGCTCCCTGATCTCATAACTAAATTCTTTGTAAGTTTCTTCCCAAAGCTTTGCCTCTTCCAGTGTATAGGTATAAAACCCCTGACCATTAGCCACTCCTTTGCCGCCGGCTTTGACGATATCATCTATTAATGGTGGGATATAGGGGTCTGTATTGAGGTCAGGCAAAAGATCTTTCATCACGGTATAATATGCCTGTACACCTGTAAGATCCATCCATCGGAATACACCAGCTAGCGTCATCCAATACCCTGCGTTGTTACGACAGGCACAGTCCACATCTTCGACAGTCGCAAAACCTTGTTGTACGAGGTGACAGGCTTCCCGAAACATCGCGTACATCAACCTGTTAGCCACGAACCCTCTAATATCTTTGCGCACGAATATGGGTTCTTTGCCCCAGTAGTGTGAGAGCTCGCATAAGAACTCTCCTTTGATTGCATTACTTTGGTCGCCACATATGATTTCCAGGAATCTGGTAGTCGCAGCAGGAATCGTCCAATGAAGTCCAAAAAATCTACCGGCACTTTTACAGATTGTTGCAGCACGGAGATCGGGATAGAAGATGTATTGCTGGTGAGCAAGGCAGTGTCAGTGATGACGGTTTCTATTTTCTCAAATACCTCAGATTTGATAGTAAGATCCTCCATCGTACATTCAATGACTAAACCACATTCTGCTAAATCCTTATAGTCTCGAGTAAGTTCAAGTCGCTCCAGGCAGATGATAGCGGATTCTTGTACCAGGCCCTGATCAAAGGCATTTTCGAGTTCTTTGGTAATTCTATCCCGCACTTCTTCAAGATCTACCGCTACGGGTTCCATACCTACCACTTTATGCCCTGCTACCAAAAGGCAGGTACATATACTGGAACCCATCAAACCTATACCGACTACCCCAACCGAAAATTTTTTTATGTCAATTTCAACTTTTTCCATAATACATTATTTTAAGCTACACTAAAATGATTGGACTTAGTAAGTGGCTCTCCCTCCGGACATATCAAAAGTAAATCCAGTAGTAAAGCTATTTTGGGGGGATATAATAAATAAAGCCATGGCTGCAATCTCCTGCAAAGTACCACAACGCTGCATCGGGATTTTATCCGTCATATATTTTACCTGTTCCGCCGGCATGACATCTACCAATGGCGTTTGTATCACGGCTGGCGCCAGGGCATTGATAACTATTCCTGATAAAGCGTATTCTTTGCCCTGTACTTTGGTCATGCCGATCACTGCCGCTTTGGATGCTGAGTAGGCCAGCATACCTGCATTGCCCTCTTTGCCCGCGATGCTGGCTATGTGCAAGATCCGTCCATATTGATGCCTTAGCATGATTGGCAATACATGTTTGGCTGTAATGTAGCAACCCATAAAATTGACATCAAACACTTTCCTGATATTGTCAGTTTCGGTTTCGTGACTCTTGACATTGGTTTTACCAGTGATTCCTGCACAATTAATTAAGATGTCAATTCGTCCATATTTGCGTGCTATTGATTCGATCGCTTCGGATACTTCGTTTTCCTGGGTTACATCGATTTTCATATATTCAGGAGCATCGCTTTTGGCAAAATCTGATTCCGGCTGACTCGCCAGGTCCATCACAATCACTGTAACTCCTTCTTGTAAAAGTGATAGGGCGATAGACCTCCCCAGGCCCGAAGATCCGCCGGTGACGATGGCTATTTGTTTATAAAACTGACTTTTGGTATTGTCCATGTATGGTAAATTTTTTGAGACAGATAAGCCTGCAAATTTCAGCCTGAAAATAGTATAAATATCGACTGCAACTGATAATAAAGAAAGGTCTCTTATTAATACCAGGCTTGTAAAAGCCATCTGAATCAGCCGAAACACTCTTCGATCAAGAAATTAAATTCAACTCGTATCCTGCTTCTGTTAAAATATACTTAACCTTCTGAGAATCACACGAAAATTTGGTTAAATCTACAATTTACACACTCATTAAAAGACCAATTAATAATCTGTAAAACCGTGGTTTGTGTTATTAATCACTTTAATTATTTAACACTATATAGTTTAAAATCTTGTAACTTTAGTAGATGTAAATATTTAATTATTCTTAATTTAAACAAACCCCAATGAAAATCAAATCGTTAATAGTTCTAACCAACCTATTGTTTCTCCTTTATGCAAATATTGCATATACACAACCTGTAGACTTAGGTTCAGCTTCTACTTTCAGTGTTTTTAGCGCCGCAGGTGCATTTTCAAATGATGGTGCAACTCAAATAACCGGTGATATAGGCACTCATGTAGGTGCTTTTACAGGATTTCCTCCTGGAATCGTGGTAGGGCAAATACATGTTGCCGACGGTGTTTCAGCTTCAGCAGCATCTGATGTTTCGACAGCTTATAGCGATTTAGCTGGAAAAACATGCGGAATGGTCCTGGGGACTACGATGGGAAGTGGGCAGGTATTGACTCCAAACATTTATTGCCTGGGTGCTGCTTCTACTTTAAATGGAACCTTGACCCTCGATGGTCAGGGCAATCCCAATTCCGTTTTTATTTTCCAGATTGACGGAGCATTGGCAACAGGAACGGCAGCCCATGTTGTATTGACCAATTCTGCCAATCTATGTAATGTATATTGGCAAATCAATGGAGCCTTTTATTTAGGTCCTAATGCAAGTTTTCAAGGGAATGTTCTGGCTGGCGGACAAATTACTTTAGATATCGGTTCTTCATTGAATGGGCGTGCACTTACTACAGCGGGTGCGATCATTTTGCATACGACTACTGTTTCCGGCATTTTTCCACCTGTTGCTTCCATTTCTGCAAGTGGCTCTACCCAACTTTGCGAGGGTACCAGTATCACTTTGACAGCTCCAACAGCCAATGTCTATAGTTGGTCAAATGGTGCAACTACTAAAAGTATTATGGTAAGTACTGCTGGCAACTATTCCGTTACTATTACCGATGCTTGCGGCACAGCCACTTCGGCCCCCACCGCAATTACTGTTGTCGCTAATCCAACTGCTTCGATATCAGCTGGGGGCCCACTAACATTCTGCGAGGGAGGAAGCGTCACGCTCACTGCCTCAGGAGGTGGTACGTATTTGTGGAGTACAGGTGCTACAACCGCTTCCATCGTAGTCAATGCAAGTGGTAACTATACTGTCACTGCTACCAATGCCGCTGGCTGTACTGGCATCTCCGCCGGAACAGCAGTGACTGTCGATGCGAATCCAGGTGCTACCATCTCAGCAGGTGGTTCAACTACGTTTTGCCTGGGAGAAAACGTAGTACTCACGGCCTCAGCAGGATCAGCTTATCTATGGAGTATAGGCGCAACTTCGCAAAGCATCACAGCAGCCACCAGTGGTAATTATAGTGTCACCGTGACCAATGCCAGTGGTTGCAGCGCAGTCTCTGCTGCTACGACCGTTACAGTTAATTCATTAGCTGTACCTGTGATCACAGCAAATGGCCCAACCACCTTCTGTCCCGGAGGCAGCGTGATACTTACTTCATCTATCGCCTCAGGCAATCTATGGAGTACCGGTGCCACCACTCAAAGTATAGAGGTCACCACAGCAGGACCCTATACTGTTACGAATCAAAGCACATGCGGTGGCACTTCGGCAGCAACGATGATATCCGTAAGCACAGGTGCGATTCCAACTATATCAGCAGGAGGGCCACTCACATTTTGCACTGGAGGAAGTGTCACCCTTACTTCTTCAATAGCTGATGGATACCTGTGGAGTACAGGTGCTACCACTCAATCCATCACGGTCTCAGCAACAGGCAATTATAGTGTTGCTACAACGGGTACTTGCTCAGGTACTTCTCTTCCAACGGCAGTAAGTATCATGGCACTGTCTGTACCTACGATCTCAGCAAATGGTCCGACCTCAATTTGCACCGGAGGAAATGTCATTCTGACTTCATCTGTTGCCAGCAGTTACCTATGGAGTACAAGCGCTACAACACAAAGTATTACAGTCACTGCCGCTGGCAATTATAGTGTCACCAATACCGGGAGTTGTGGTGGCACCTCAGCTGCAACTATGGTAAGCCTAATAACCCCCCAAATTCCAACAATATCAGCAAATGGCCCGCTCACATTCTGCCCGGGAGGAAGCGTCATGCTTACTTCATCCGTCGCTAATGGTATACTGTGGAGTAACGGCGCTATGACACAAAGTATTACTATCACAACGCCTGGCAGCTATTCGGTAACCAACACAGGGAATTGCGGTGAGACCTCCGCGATAACAATGGTAGTCATCAGTGCCGGGGCTATCCCGACGATATCGGCCAATGGCCCACTCACATTTTGCACAGGTGGTAGTGTCGTCCTTACTTCTTCAACTGCTGACGGATACCTGTGGAGCACAGGAGCCACTACGAAAAGTATTACAGTCACTACGACCGGCAGTTACACTGTAACTACTTCGGGCATTTGTGCCGGCTCATCAGTTCCGACTGAAGTAACTGTAAAAAATATTTCTGCCCCTACTATTTCCGTAAGTGGACCTACCACATTTTGTACAGGAGGAAGTGTCATGCTGACTTCATCTGCGAGCAGTGGCAATCTGTGGAGTAATGGTGCTACTACTCAAAGTATTACCGTTAATGTTGGCGGCAATTACACAGTAAGTACTATGGAAGATTGTGCAGTCTCTTCAGTACCCATTTTAATTACCATCAGTGATTCAGCCAATCCGACAGTTTCACTCAACGGTCCATTATCGTTTTGTCTTGAGGATAGTGTCATTCTTACTGCATCGATAGCCAGCGGTTACCTATGGAGCACAGGTGCCACCACTCAAAGTATAACAGTAAAGGAAGCAGGGAATTATAGTGTCACTACCACAGGCATTTGTGCAGGCACTTCATCAGTGACCACACTCGCAATACTTCCAGCTACCATTCCCATCATCTCGGCGAATGGCCCACTTTTATTCTGCCAGGGAGATAGTGTTACACTTACATCTTCTGACGGCATCAGTTACTTATGGAGTACAGGAGAAACCACTCAAAGTATCAGGGTAAAATCATCCGGAAGTTATAGCGTCACTACATCCGGGGGCTGTGGAGGATTATCTGCAAATACAGAAGTAACTGTAAATGCTTCCGCTATTCCAACCATTTCTGCGAGAGGTCCACTTTCATTCTGCTTGGGTGACAGTGTGACCCTGACTTCATCTACAGCAAGTCACTATTTATGGAGTAATGGAGATACTACACAAATAATTGTAGTTAAAAATGCTGGCAGCTATACGGTATCCACACCGGGCATGTGTGCAGGTACATCGATACCAACTCTAGTGTCACTAAACAGCTTCTCCTCACCTACTATTGTTCCTTTGGGTCCAATAAACTTATGCATAGGTGATAGCGTAAAACTGACTGCTTCCAGTTCTTCAGGATATCAATGGAGTACATCAGATACTTCACGATCCATAACTGTCAAGAAACAAGGGATTTACACGGTGTATATACCAGGTGCCTGCAGTGATACTTCATTACCTGTCATTGTTACTCTAAATTCTACCAGTGGATCCGTGATTACTGCCAGTGGTCCTACTTCAATGTGCGAGGGGGACAAGGTAATTCTCACTGCATCAAAAGGCAGCTCATATGCCTGGAGTTTCGGTGGCAAAACACAAACTGTGCTTGTCAGGAATAGTGGCACTTATTGGGTGACCATAACCAATGAATGTGGTACAAAATCAGCGGCCAGTATAAAAATCGTAGTCAATCCAATTCCAGACTGCACTATTATAGCTACCTCACCACTTTGTGCGGTCAACGGAACCCAACTTTGTGCAACTGGAGGCGACAATGCAGCTTACCGGTGGAGCAACGGTGACACGACACAATGTATTACGCTCACCCAAGCCGGTACTTATTCAGTAACGATCACCAATCCAAGTGGTTGTAGCAGCACATGTTCCAAAACAATCCTAGCCAGCCAGTTTCCTGATTGCACAATATCAGGTGACACTTCCATCTGTCTGACACAGACCTCTATTCTTTCTGCAATAGGTGGTGATCTCACTTACCTGTGGAACAATGGTGCAACCACGCAAAGTATAGCGATATGGGACGCGGGGATCTATACAGTATCTGTAACCAATCCTTATGGATGCGTCAGTACTTGTTCTAAAAAAGTAACTATAACCTCAAATTCCTGTATAATCATGGGGAAATTAAATATCTGTGCCCCTGAAACCACAGAACTCAAAGGTCCCATGGGTGCCTCATCTTATCTATGGAATACCGGTTCTACATCGGGATGGATGACTGTATACAAACCGGGAACTTATTCGTTAGCAGTAACCTATAGTGACGGATGTGTAGACCATTGTTCTGTGGTAGTAACTTCTGAAGGATGTATAGATTGTTTGCCTGGATACAAAAATTTTGTATCAACCAATACAGTAGTTGCACAACAAAATGCAAGCATAAGAAATTTGTCAATTTCCCCCAATCAGGTTGAGAACGATGCATTAGGTGCCGGCAATCTAACTATTCAAGCATTTCCTAATCCTTTTGTCAATTACACCAATATCTATTTTAGTAGCCCAATCAGCCAAAAGGTAACTGTTGAAATATATAATATCAGAGGCCAGATAATATCTTCACTATTTGAGGGGTTAATTTCCCGAAATGAGCGGCACCAGGTTCGATTCGATGCATCGCATCTGACCAATGGACTCTATTTTTATCGCATTACCGAAGGTAAATATTCAATAAACAAAAAATTAATTTTACTAAAAAATTAAGCCCCAAGTTTAGTATTATTTAAAAAGAGCATCAGACGACTTATGCTCTTTTTTTATTTCTTCTTTAATGTACCATGCGAAAAAAAACAATTATTAGCTTAATATTTTTAGAAAACTATTTAATTTTATTAGCGCTATTCCATCACTAATATCAAATAATGAATAAGGAATCATCCAGAAGAATTTATCAAAAGCTTCAAATCTCTGCAGAACTTTTAAAATGATGAATGCAATCTAGTTTTGTAGGAATTATTAACTTATTCTAAAACTGAATTCTATTTGTGTAGATTTACAATACGCAATACAGTACAAAAATTCATAATAAAAACTCAAAAGTATGAGTCAATTTCTTGTCCAGGGAGTTTCTTCTCCCCACTTTTTGGTATTACCAGAAGATCGGTTTTCATCGCCTTCAACACAAAATTTTCGGGTTGCTTTATCCGGTGTGGCAAAGTTTCTACCTGAATTTTATATTGCTTCTACTTTAAATATCCAGCGGGTAAGTATAATGGACTACCTCATGAGCATGGATGCTGTGGTCAATAGGGCCAAGCCATTGCTTCCACCATTAGTAGATGGTACAGAGTATAAATTCGTCCCCATACAATGGACCATTATGGCATCTGCCAATGCGATGTGGAAAATGTCTTCGCCCAGATTTGGAGGAACCATTACGACCGGCTGGAGAATCATTAGGGATGATAAAACAGTGCACGCGACCAATCAGGTAGTAAAAACTTTCAGAGGAATAGAAGTAGATCTCTCTATTATCTTCAGCGCAGATCTGAAAATAGGGTACAATATTGAAATGTATGGCTATTTCAGTATCGTTAATTACCCTATTATTACTTGAAGCAGTTTTTGTATTATATCAACCCTGTGAGGTAATGGCTTTAATATTTACTGATCAAGACAATTAAGATTACTAATTATTTATCCATTCAGAAATATCCATTCTTTGATGTAGTATTCTGACTACAAAGATTGTTTCGAGTCCTATAAAATAAATAATAAGATGTTGTCCAGATTTATAAGACTTAAAATCTTGTTCAAGATCTGGCCTTGAATGACCAATGTGCGGGAATTCTTGGATTAAATTAAAAGCATCTTTAAAAGCATTTGTATATTTTTCAGCTTGGATATTACCATATTCTAGGATCGTATAAGCTAGAATGTCAGCCAGGTCTCCCGACTTGTACCTCTATAGAACAAGAAAATTAAAACAATCAGATTATCAATGAATTGCAAATAAAACTTCGAATTTTACCGCACTAAGGTCGGTATTATGATAAGAATTAGAGTAGTCAAAACAGGTTCTTTAGCCAGG
>JBBSBH010000020.1:0-85819 GCA_038251405.1 Chitinophagales bacterium | reverse complement strand
GTCAAGCAAAAACTACCTATGGTCTCAATAGAATCAAAGCAAGACTAAAAAATACTTCTGAAACCTGGATAGCCTCCATCTTTTTGGTACTGAACCTAGTCAAATTGGCTGGGGAGGTACCCTATTTTATATACTCAACTTACCGAGACATTGTTGCTAAGGTCTTCGATTCATTATATACCATCCTATTGAAATTTTGGCTTTCTAAAACTTATTCAGCAACCCCTATTTAGTTTTGATTTGCATGAAGAGTGTAGCGTAGAGGTGGAGCTAGGAGGGATTTTTGGGTAGGTTTTGATCTCCCTACGTATTTACAGGTAATTAATGAACGCCACTTTCAATAGAAACAAATTATTCTACCCCCTTATAAGAGTCCAAATCCGTTGAATTAAATTTGGGTTTTGATTTGCTTCCAGGATTGACCTTGACTTTAAATAATCCTTCAACATTTTGCCATGCCGGCGCGAAGCTTCCGCCTGAATAGTTGATGGATACCCTCTTAATGTAACTACTCGTTGACCAGGATCGTACGAAATAAAATGACGCATATTGATGATGCGGCTTTCATGTATCATATAAAAGCCGGACAGTGGTACCAACATTTCTTTATAATAACCAATAGATTTAGTACCAGACAAGGGTTTGCGGTTTGTATTGAAAAATATATTTCCCATTTAGATGTTGCCTGTGCTTTCTATAATACTTATCACGTTTGGATTCATATATTATTTCTTTTTGTAATATCAAATAATTAAGTATACATTTGTCCTTATTTAATTAAGGATAAATGTATCCGAAATTAAAGGTATATTTTTTAATCAAAAAACTAGGATTCTTACCATGTTATCTTTTAAACTCGATGATCAATTTGTAAATAATTATACACACATTAAACCAGATTTTGGGTTCAATGGAATGGGCATGATTACTTATTTTAGAACTTATTCAAGAAATAAACCGGATGGAACTAAAGAGGTTTGGTATGAGACTGTGCGCAGAGTAGTAGAAGGCGCATACAGTCTTCAGAAAGAGCATATTCAAGTTAACGAATTAGGTTGGAATGAATCCAAAGCTCAAAAGTCAGCACAGGAGATGTTTCAAAGGATATTTGACATGAAATTTTTGCCACCGGGTAGAATGTTATGGGCCCTTGGAACATCAATTATTCACGAAAGGAAAATAGGACAAGCATTGTTTAACTGTGCATTTGTCTCTACAAACAGATTGGCAATTTCATTGGAAGATGCTATAAAGCCATTTATTTTTATGATGGACATGAGTATGGTGGGTGTAGGCGTAGGCTTTGATGTTGAAGGAGAAGGGAGGGTAGAAATTGGTAATCCTTCAGATTTAAAACCGATTTGCTTTCAAATTCCAGATACTCGTGAAGGCTGGGTGAAAAGCTTGGCATTGCTAATGCATTCTTATTTTAGTGAGCACTTTACATCTGAAAAAGGAACTGCAGTCATATTTAATTATGATGATATTCGAGACTCAGGTTTGCCAATTAAAGGATTTGGGGGAGTTTCATCTGGTCCGGAGCCATTAAAAAAGATGCATTTGCAAATCCGAAATATCCTAAATCAGGCTAGGGGTAAGTATATAAGTATAACCATGATAGTAGACATTATGAATCTAATAGGACAATGTGTTGTCGCAGGAAATGTAAGGAGAACTGCGCAAATTGCTATAGGTCCTTATTGCAATGCTGAATACCGGCAACTCAAGGATTATCACTGGAATGCTCAATTAGGATCTTATGAAGGCAATATGGCTCACCGTGCTGCTTATGGATGGGCTTCTAATAATAGTATTGTAGCGAATATGCAATCGGATCTATCTCATGCTATAGATCAGGTCATTCTAAATGGTGAACCCGGCTTTGTTTTTCTTGATAATATGAAAGCATTTTCAAGGATGTGTGATCCTGCTGACTTTAAAGATAGAAATGCAGTCGGCACTAATCCTTGTGGAGAGCAAACACTGGAGTCTTTTGAATTGTGTTGTCTCGTTGAAACCTTTCCTTCCAGAGCCACTTCATATGAAGATTATATGAGAACACTTAAATTCGCTTATTTACTCGGAAAAACCACAACTTTGGTCAATACGACTTGGGCTGAGACAAATAGAGTTCAGAAAAGAAATCGGAGAATTGGAACATCAGTATCAGGAATTACCAATTTTCTTGATGTATATTCTTTAGATGTCTTGAAATTATGGCTTGAAACCGGTTATCAGGAAATTCAAAAATGGGATAACATTTATTCTTCTTGGTTGTGTGTTCCTAAAAGTATAAAAACAACAAGTGTAAAACCAAGTGGAACGGTAAGTTTACTAGCAGGTGTCAATCCTGGATGTCATTTTCCGGAATTTGAATATTATATACGTAGAATTAGAATTTCTAAAGATTCAAGTTTGTTAAATGTTCTTCGGGATGCTCATTTTCCAATTGAACCTGATGTCGTTGATCCTTCCTCATGTGTTGTTTCATTTCCAATTCATAATAAGGGTAAAAATCTAACCCAAGTAACTATTTGGGAGCAAGTTGCATTGGCAGCCTTTTTGCAAAAATATTGGTCAGATAACCAAGTATCTTGTACAATTAGTTTCAAACCGGAAGAGGCAATTCAAATCAAATCTGTTCTGGGTTATTATAAATATGATCTAAAATCTATTAGTTTCCTGCCAAAAATTGAACATGGTGCTTATGCGCAAATGCCTTATGAGGCAATAAATAAAGAACAATATGAATCGATGTTGTTTTCAATAAGTCATCCGGACTTTAATATGGAATATGAGGATGCAGTGGGGGAGAAGTTTTGTTCAAATGAAACTTGTGTAGTTTAATATTTAATTTGTAATAGCTAATAATAATTTATTATTTCAAAATTTGGCATGACCCCTTTGAAATTATACAACATATTTCTTCTTAACTCCCAAAATAGTTGGACAAGATTTAACGAAGAAAAGTTTTTTTTATTAAAATCGTCAAATCATGAGTCAAAAAGCAGCAAGCGATGGATTTTTGAATAGAAATTTGAAATATCAACGTATCAAAAAGAAGGCATTGGTCGTACATCCTGACAGGCCGGAGTATCTACTACTATGATCTACAAATCTCAAAAAGCATTTGAGACAGAAGGCGAAGAAAGGACTGACCGGGGCGAAGCAGTGCAAGAATGAATTACAATTAAGAAAACTGGAGAGAGAGAGAATCGGGAACTCAAAGCGATAGTGGCAGAGAAATAACTTCAACCTCCGTATCCAGGAAGAAATAATAAAAAAAACCACCTGCTAAAATGGAGACGATGATGAAAGGACATCAATTTATACAATCGGTTCATCCCATGATAGCAGTATTGAAGGTATTGAATATATCTAGAAGCAGCTTCTATTATGAGCTGAAAGCCAAGTAATTATCACGGGGAAAATCAAATGGCGAATATACCAGAGTAGCTAACTGAGGGCATGTGTCCGATGAGCAAGCGGTGGATGATATTAAAGAACTTCTGGCCCATGAATTTATGGATTATGGGCATTTGAAAATGACCTATTGGTTGAGAAAAATGAAAGGGTACATCATCAACGATAAAAAGGTCTATCGATTGATGAAAGGATGAAAGAACATCATTTGCTGAACTTACCTACCGTGCAAATGCAAAACCACCAGAAACAATGGAGAAAGGATTTTGTTCCAAAGCAATCATTAGAGAATAACTTCGAGATGGGTATGAAATATATCTACATATAGGAATTAGAAATCAAAAAATAAGTTATCATATCCTATTTAAAGATTTTTAAAAAGTATTTAAATCTTAAATCTTTACATTAAATAAAAATTATTATTCTTTTGCAAAATGATTTATTTGAGATGCAAAAAATGCCTATAAAAAATAGTCATTTTGTGTTGTCTTTTAGTTAAACCTCAAAAGGTTCGCCAATTAATGGCAGCTTGATCGGTTCTTCTGCCTGGACATCCATATGTTCTATATTCTGTGCTTCAGACTTTAGTGAATTAAACCGCGAAACAATAAACCAGGCCAATGGCAGCACACCTCCAAAGAAAAAGACGGACGCACCAATTCCACGCATCCAGGTCAATGATTTAAAAATGCCATAATCCACAAAATTTGATGATCGTCCATACCATAATCCTTGTTCTACCACCGCTTTAAACTGAATCGAGCCTGCAGGAAAAAGATCCAAAACGACCATGAGCATTAAACCAGCGTTTATAGACCAAAATGAGAAATTTACAATTTTGGTACTCCACCTTTTATCTTTAATCATTAATCTTGCGGCAAACAGCAGGGCCGCTAAGGAGATATTTCCATAAACGCCCATTAAAGCTGCATGAGCATGATTTACTGTTAAATATGTACCATGTTCAAAGTAATTCATAATTGGCAAATTGACAATTATGCCTAATACGCCAGCGCCAAAGAAATTCCAAAAATTAGTCGCAACTAAAAACTTAAATACTTCCGGAAACCCAAAATTATTTAATTGATTAATGCCCACCTCTCCTACAGCAATTCTTGGCATATTTTTAAACCTCCAAGCTTCTACGGTCAGCAGGATAAGAGGGACAAACTGCAAAGTGGAAAATACGCTTCCTATGGCCATGGTTGCAACCGGTTTGGCATTCCAGTAAAAATTATGTGAAATGCCCAACAATCCTGTACCTAAAAACAAGATCGTTGCAAAGTATACCACTCGTATTGCAGCTTGACGGCTCACTAAACCCATCAAAACCATCAGATAACTTACAATAACGGTTATGAATACTTCAAAAAATGCTTCAACCCACATATGAATAACCATCCATCTCCAAAAATCAGCTATAACAAAATTGGTTTCCGGCTTAGCCACAAATCCTGAAATAAATAATAATGGAATTCCAATCACAGAATAAAATATCCAATTAGGTAGATTCCAAGGCTCATGTTTGATAAAAGCAGGTTTAATTCCTCTATAAATGACCGTTCCCCATAGTACAAAAATAATCATAAGTAAAACCTGATAGAGTTTGCCAAAATCAACAAATTCCCAACCTTGATGGCCCAACCAATACCACCATTTTCCTAACATATTTAAGGGACCCATAACCATTCCCACAAGAGATCCGCCTACCAGGATGATTAATAGAATAAATAATCCATTAATTAATTTTAATTGACCCGGCACTTCCTTTTTCGCAAGTATGGGTAATATAAAAATGGATGAAGCAATCCAACAAGTCGAAATCCAAAATAATGACAACATCAGGTGCCAACTTCGAGAAACAGTTACCGGTATTTGATTTAAAATATGGATACCAATATAACTAAGCCAATTTGTAAAATCATTGATCGTTATTAAGCCACTGGATACTTGCAGAAAAAATAAAATAATAGCGACAAAAAAGAATTTAAAAGTGGCTTTTTGCGATTTTGTTGGCTTAAAGGAAGCCACTCGCTCCTGAGTAAATAAATCCCTCTTTGGAGGTTTGAAAAATTTATTAGGTAACTGATTGTATTGTCCGATAAAATACAAAACGATACCACACATAAGCACAAAAGCCAGTAATCCTAACACGCTCCAAAGGATGACCGGAGAAGTTGGTGTATTACCGGCTCTTGGATCAAAAGGCCAGTTATGCGTATAACTATAAGTACTTCCAGGGCGTTGAGTTACACATACCCACGCACCCCAAAAGAAAAATCCGGCTAATTGCGCTACTTCCTCGCGATTGCTTATATAGTTTTTTGGAGGGAATCCGACACCTTTATTTTTGTCGATAAATATATCGGTATAGTAAACAACCAATTGTTGGAAAGCATATGATTCAGCAGTTGAAAGAGTTACTACATTTTCGTTTGAATTAAAATTATTCTGCTTTAATTCTTTTTTAACTTTTTCGTTTATTTGTTGGATTTCAAATTCATCAGGTTCCTTTAATGACTTAGACTTTGCTTCTGAAATGTAAAAATCGTTCATAAAAACATTTGTCCAATGCAAAGCTTCTGCCGTAAAATCTGGGCCACGTTGTGCACCATCACCAAAAAAACTTCCATATTCCATGAGTGCATATTTATGAAAAATTTCTTGACCTGATACAATTGATTTTTGATCAATTATTGCATTCCCGTTATTGTCTTTAAAGGTGGTCATGGGCGGTGCTTCAACATAAGTTTGATAACCAATTAAACCCACGCCCAATAAACTAATTATCAAAATAAAAATCAAAGGCCCTTTCCAATTTTTTGTATTCATTATATATTGAATATTCCTGGATGTGTTATTATTTATTTCATCATTTGTAGGCATAACAATTCATTTTATAAATTTGAAAAGATTTAAATTTTGACATAAAAAAATACTCAATTGATTAGTCAATCAATCATGTATTGAAAATAAGAAATGATATATAAAACAGGAGTAAATCAGGAACTTAATTACTAAGTCCCTGATTACTCAAATTTGCGATGGGATGTTTTCTTCAGATGTAAATGAATTTAGCTAAGGCTTATTTATGCCATGGAAGGTCAAGTACTCTTTTTGCAGCTAAATAGCCTAACCTAAGGCCTTCATCACAATCCATTCTAAAGTGAACGCCTAAAGGTATTCTGCTATATGCGCATTCGACACCGGCTTCAATAAAATTATTGTATGATCTTGGAGCACCAATAAATTCAAATCGATTAATGTGACAATTATCCGTAAAGGATGTATTACTTCCAAAAATGTCCGTCAAAATCATAGAAGCCGAACCACCAAAACCTGAATGTCCAGAAGGATAAGTAGGAAATTCTGGGGTTATACTATTTACTTTAGTGTAAGGGTGATTTAATACCGTTACCCATTTCGGATCAATAACATCTCTTATGTATTCAATGGGTCTTCTGACATTATAAATATATTTTGAATTCCAAATCGAAATTGATGCATCACACATGGCCATCCCTAATTTGGCGTATAGTTCAACTGCCTTATCTAAAGGTAAGTTTTTAGCTTTAACTAATTGATTCGCTATTGCAATTTGTCTTCCTGCTGGCTCAAAGGTGACTTCAAAAAAATCATCACTCCAAAATTCGCAAATCCATTTATTTTCGAAACTAAGGTTATTGGTTAATAATCTGGTTTCATTTGCCTGTTGATAAAAACTAGAATTTGGATCCTCACTATATGGAATGGGCGGTTTAGCACGAAGATCCGATGATTTCATTGCAAATGTTCTTACTTTGCCCCAATAAGGAAATAATGCTGCAGTGTAATCAGGAAATGTAGGCTGCCATAGCTTCTCCCCATTTGGGCCAATTTTAGGCGGCACATAATCACTTGGTCTTGGATTTAAATACGCCTTATGCCCTGCAACATCCGATGTGCTGTAATCATATACACTTTCTGCAATGGATCTTCCAAAAGCAATGGATACATCCATTATTTCCTTTGAGTTACTTTCTGCATATAAATTATTGAATTTTGCTTCCAGTTGACTTATTTTTGAGAATTGAGATAATTGGATATGTGGGTAAAAATTCCTTAACATACTTGCGTATGCAGCATTTGCTGACACGGGCCAACAATAGGTGTAATTAGCCTGACTTTTAACTAAATTCAAGCCGAAAAATTGAGATTCCAGAGACTTATATTCCGGCATACCTTGTACAACGGATTCGTAAACTGCTAATCCGGTATATGCCAACATTCTTGCTGCCGCCGGTGGTCGATATCCAGGGGCGTACCGATCAATTTCTATAAATAGGTCATTCCATTCTAAAACAATATCAGCATTATATGTCTTAGTTTGATTTGATGTTATATTGGTTTCTGGATTATCTTTGTTACAAGATGTAATAAAAAGGAATACCAGGAATGCCAATAAAAGATTGGATTTAGAAAGAAAATAATTTTTCATAATTTTATATTTTTTTAAATAAAGACAAATATATCTTTAAATATTTTACACAGTTAATTTTTTTGACAAATATTTAAGCATTTTTTATAATTAATTTATAACACACATATAATGTTCTCTAAATCAACAGAATACGCATTAAGGGCGACTATCTTCATTGCAAAATATGGTACAATAGAGGCAAAACTAAGCATTGCGAAAATTTCAAAAGCTATTGGTTCACCTAAATCGTTCACAGCAAAAATCTTACAAAAGCTGACTCAGGATAATATATTAATTCATTCCTCACCCGGTCCAAATGGTGGATTCTACATGACTACTGAATCCAAGTCCTGTAATTTAATGAAAACACTTGCCATTCTTAATGAGGATTCTGTGGTAACAAAATGTGTCCTCGGATTACAAGAATGTTCAGAATTAAACCCTTGTCCGATGCATGAACGATATAAACACATTAAACCGCTATTGATTGAGATGTTTGAAGAAAAGACAATAGATGATTTGGTCAAAGATATTCCTGATTCAAAGCTTATTCTGATTATTTAATTCTTCCTAACCCCTAAATAGTTGGACGAGATTTGATTCTGCAACCAGATGTGATAATTGCTTGTGATGAAATCAGTAAACCATATTTGGATTTCCCACCAACATTAGTAGTGGAAGTATTGTCTCCATCAACCGCCCTTAAAGACAGAGATAATAAATTTTATATTTACCAGGATTTCAAAATTCCATATTACCTGATGGTAGATCCTAATAAACAGGAGATTGAAGTTTTTCATCTGAACAATAACGGGAAGTATCAACTTATGGAGAATGAAGCAAATAATCTATTTAGTTTTGATTTGCATGAAGAGTGTAGCGTAGAGGTGGAGCTAGGAGGGATTTTTGGGTAGTCAATTTTGTAATTTTTAATCATTAATCTAAGATAGAAAACTCGGCGTCTGTGTTGCAATTTTAGGAAATGACAAAGTGAGGAACTTAATAGCTATGCGATTGTCAAAAATCAAAAATATGTATTTGAGAGACTAGTCTTATTGTGAGCTTAAAATGTAGTTAGTGAGTCGTTACACATTATTCTCCATTCCATTAAAGTCTTATCTCTGTCCACCTCTTTCCTTATTGGATAAAAGTTTAATAAATTTCATTGAGTATTTTGCTCGGATCTCCTCACTATTGTTGTAGAAATGCTTTTAATTTAAGTGTTTAAAGAATATATTCTAAATAAATATAAATGAAAAGTTATTGTCAGTACTTACTTATTTTACACTGTTAAAAATGCAGTTTGATAAAAGAGGAATTACACATTACTATCTCCGCCTCGGTCTTCCTCTAAAATTCTCTTC
Organism: Chitinophagales bacterium; assembly: GCA_038251405.1. Classification (GTDB taxonomy): domain Bacteria; phylum Bacteroidota; class Bacteroidia; order Chitinophagales; family Saprospiraceae; genus JADJLQ01. The sequence continues at coordinate 76,573 of JBBSBH010000020.1, read as the reverse complement.
TTTTTCTGCTTCCTGAGTCATTTCCTCACCACCATTAAATAAGTACTCAAAGCACTTAATAAAAGGGTTTGAATTAGAAAATATTGACTTAGCATTTACTTTTTTTATTTGCATTTTTATTCCATCTATGCCATAATAGCCAACTGCTTTGGATACAAGCACATGGAGCGCAGATATATTTTTATCATCGAGTCTTTTATTTTGATATTCCATTCTATTGCCTATGTGGGAGGTAAGATTGGCCAATAGTTTTATAGGACTGGCGTTGTACATTTTATCAATATACTCTAATATCAATGGATAGGTAGAGAAATTGAGAATTAGTGAGACCATATCCTCATAATTTTTTTCAGAATCCAGAACTTTGTAACAAAATATAACTTCATTAATATTATGTTGGCTGAGGGATCGTCGAGCTTTGTGATAGTATATATCTCTGAATTCTTTTTGTTTGGTGGGATCAGTAATCTGATTTTTAATGAGGCAATAATCATCAAAATCATACGTGAAAGGGAAAAGGGTCTTTGCAATTTTTAGAAGGCTGATTTTATCATTTTTAGCAGCGTAAATTTCTTTTAGAATATTGTAGTAAGGAAGGCTGTAATGTACCTGGTAATTGCGTTCGATACATTCCTTGCACAATGCCCCAGCTTCTTTCTCAAGCCCTAGCTTTAGCGTTTCATGGATCAGGCTCAGATTGTAGTCATTGTCACCATAGTTTGTTTTAAATAAGGAATGATATTTATTAAATAAATCGTGCTTCAACACCTGGGTATAAAGTTTTTTTACCATAGCTGAACTCAGATAATGAACACCCCTTTCTTCATGGATAGAAAGGATGATATTAGATAGTCTATTTAGGATGTTCTCTTTTTGAGATATTGATGCTCTATCTAAGATCTGATAGGTTATGATTTCATAGATTTCAATATGTGTGTTATTTTTAAGATTCACGATGCGATCTATAAAAAAACTTACGACATAATCCCAGGTAACCGGTTTGTCGATGGATGCAATAGCATCGGGTAGTAAAGTAAATAAAGTAAGGGTATATGAACCAAATTTGTTAAAGCCACCCAAATGAGTTTCGATTCGTATTATTTCATTGACAATGGCATCTATGGTCGGAAGAGAGCTGGGTAATGTAATTTCATTTATGCATCTTTCGATTATGGGAGTATGAATTTTTCTCCAGAGTACAATTATTTTTCGTAATTCATCTAGCTTAATAATTTTTCTGTTTCCAATGACAGATTGGAGACCTAATTTAGTTTCTTTAACAATGTCCTCGATGGTTAACCCTTCTTTTTTCTTAAATTGAAGTTTAAATTGAAATAGAAGCTCTTTATTTTTTTCTAACAAATCAGATACCCAGAGTTTGAGAACATTTGTATCTATATCTATCAGCAAGTGATCGACCTCTTTGGATTGTTTGGTTCTCCTCGGGAGTCCAGATTTCTTATGAGAAGGTTTGTTTATCTCCCGGAGAGCTGCTGTAATATGACGACACGGATCTTTCTTCCCACAGTCACACGCTGTATTTTCAATGATATTTAAAGATGAGATTTTTAAATGGACATCATGGCTTTCGACACCATCATCTACAAAACAAATGTATTGTCCCGGTGACTCCTCTTCCAACTCCCGAACAATCAGATTGGTGAGTGTCTTTGGTGACTTTGATGCGAGCCGGGAAATATAATCTTTTAATAAGATGCCATTCATTATAGATATCAAATTTAGTTAAATTTAAAAAACAAACCCCTTATCATATCTCCGAAGTAGAACGCTATCTTACAGTCATACTTTTGACTAATTCACTTCTTCCCCTTCCTTCTAACATTCCATTATTTCCCCCAATCGCCCTATCTTCGCGCAGCCAAATGCAGCGAGCCTTAGTCATCATACCTACCTACAACGAAAAAGAAAATATACTTGCTATTACTCAGGCTGTGCTTGCATTGAAAGATTCTATAGAAATTTTGATCGTTGACGATGGATCTCCTGATGGTACGGCAGAACTAGTGAAAGGAATGCCAGGTTTTGGAAAAAGAATTCATTTATTACAGCGAGCACGAAAACTGGGACTGGGCACTGCCTATATCACTGGCTTCAAATGGGGCCTGGCTCAGGGATATGATTACTTAATGGAAATGGATGCTGATTTTTCTCATCCACCTAAAAAAGTATTGGAATTATTAGATGCCTGTGAGCAAGATGCCGATGTGGCTATAGGATCACGATATATCAAAGGTGGAAAAGTTACTCACTGGCCTTGGGATAGACTGGCCTTATCCTATGGTGCATCAATATATACACGACTCGTGACCTGGATGCCTGTGAAGGATCCTACTGCAGGCTTTGTTTGCTACAAAAGAAATGTACTGGAGACCTTAGATCTTGACAAAATCAGATTTGTAGGATATGCTTTCCAAATAGAAATGAAATATAAAGCCTGGAAACATGGCTTTGTGATTAAAGAAGTGCCGATCACATTTACTGATCGGGTAGCGGGTACTTCTAAAATGCATGGGGGCATTATAAAAGAAGCTGCTCTTGGTGTAATTCGACTCCGAATATTTAAATAAATTTTCCTAAAGCCAACTCTTCCGTTCCACTTTTTTTCTGAATGGGGAGTAACCGATTTTAGTTCTTCCCATTTTTCCTTTATATCTATTCACTAATATCATAATGAAAGCATATAAATGTGCAAGAATTTTTTTCAAAAAAATATACATTATATATTTATATAATATTTATATATTTGTGTTTATGTTAAATAAATAGGAAACCTGATCAATCAAAGTATTTATTTAATATATAAGGTCATTGATTAAAAGTAGGTAACACATTAGCAAAAAATAATAAATATTAAATATTTTAAAAATATGTGGGATAAAGTGGTAAAAAGTGGGACAAGTAGTTTATATTTGACTCACAAACCAAGAGAGAGTGTTCCGTTTAACAGGAGAATATCAAGCCACCATTGATGACAAAGGCAGATTGAAAATGCCTTCAGGACTTGCTAAGCAATTCTTAGATCAAGCGATCGCGCTCAATTTTATGATCAACAGAGGTTTCGAAAAATGCCTCAATATTTATCCAAAAACAGTGTGGGAAGAAACAGCCGCCAAAGTCGATAGATTAAATATCTACGACCAGGATGAAAGGCAATTCATGCGTTATTTCTATCGCGGTGCTACAGCGGTGATAGCCGATACTGCTGAAAGACTGTTAATACCTAAAAGCCTGGCCGATTTTGCTGGCCTTAAAAAAGAGATAGTCTTATTCGCATATCAAAATATGGTTGAATTGTGGGATGCTAAAGAATACGAAGCTGCCTTGGCGAATGAGCCAGGTCAATTTAGTGAGTTAGCTACGAAAGTGTTTGGTAATAAAAATTCAGCTCAAAGCTTAATTCAACAGGCTTGAGCGAATATCATATCCCAGCTATGGTAAAAGAAACCATTGAGGGATTGAATATCAAACCTGATGGAGTATATGTAGATGTGACATTTGGCGGTGGTGGTCATTCAAGAGCCATACTCCAAAACTTAAACGACAAAGGCCGTTTATATGCTTTTGACCAGGATGAAAATGCCTTTCGAAACAAAATAGATGATTCGAGGTTTACACTGATCCATTCTAATTTTATGTATGTCTATCGATTTTTAAAATATTATGGAATCGGAAAAATAGATGGGTTATTAGCTGATTTGGGTGTGTCATCGCATCAATTAGATGATCCCGGGCGAGGTTTTGCTTTTAGACATAAAGAATTAGCATTGCCTTTAGATATGCGCATGAATAATGAAATGCCTGTGACAGCAGCAGACTACTTGAATACTATGGATGCTAAGACGCTTGAAACTATTTTGAAGGAATATGGCGAAGTGTGGAATGCAGGGAAATTAGCAACGGCAATCATTGATCAAAGAAAGAAAAATAAATTTCAAACTATTGGTCAGTTGATGCAACTAGCTCAACCTTTTGCTATTGGCCAGGCAAATCAATATCTCGCGAAAGTGTTCCAGGCAATCCGTATAGCTGTAAATAATGAAATGGGAGCTCTGCAACAAATGCTTGAAGACACCATTTATTTTATCAAGCCTGGAGGGAGACTAGTGATACTATCTTATCATTCATTGGAAGATAGAATGGTAAAACACTTAATCCAATCAGGAAATGTAGAAGGCATTGTTCAAAAAGATAAATTAGGAAATAAGAAAACATATTATAAAGCAATCACTAAGAAACCGTGGTTGCCAACAGAAGAAGAAGTAAAAGAAAACTACAGGGTTCGCAGTGCCCGTTTACGCATCGCTGAAAAGTCGGCGGAGTAAACATAACTGCCAGAAAGAAAACTACAACCAGCCAGGTAATACACAAGTATTTTCAGTATTGATAATTATTGGGATTGGTTTTAGTTCATATTAATTATTTAAAAAAATGAATATGGAAGAAAGGTCTCAAAATAAGTCACTACGTAATTTCTTTGCCGGTGGGATGGTATTGAAAAATCTTCCCTTTATTTATTTTTCAGGATTATTGGCTTTATTTTATATAGCCAATGCACACTCAGCAGAGAAGAAAGTTCGACAAATTCACAAACTACGTGATGAGGTTAAAGAGCTGAGATGGCAATACATGTCATTCAAGTCTGAATTTCTTTTTTCAAGTTCACCTACCCAGCTAGCTAATGATGTGAAGTCTTTGGATATGGGGTATTCCAAAAATTCCTCTAACAAAAAACTGATAGGCAAAGACTAGATGAAAGACGAGATCATCATAAGAACCTATGTAATCTTCCTGATATTCGTATTAGTTGGGTTTGTCATTTTAGGTAGGGTGGCTCAGATCGGTATTATAGAAGGTGATCAATGGCGTTCCAAAGGGGATAGCCTTTATGTCAGGTATCAATCCATAGAAGCTGAACGCGGAAACATTGTTTCGTCAGACAATAGACTATTGGTGACATCGCTTCCATTGTTTGATGTGCGTATTGATCTCTTATCTTCAAAAAGAGGTTTGTTTTTAGAAAATCTTGACTCTTTGGCATTGTGTCTTTCACGATATGTAAATCCCACTATTTCGGAAAGGGCTTTTCGTGATCTTTTATGGAAGGAACGCCAGGCAGGTAACAGATATCTTCTGTTACAAGAGGATGTATCATATGCTCAAATGGAAATGATCAAATCGTTTCCACTGTTTAGATTGGGAAATCACATCAGCGGATTAATCATTGTAAAAAAATCTCGTAGAGAAAGACCTTATAGAATGTTGGCCAGTCGTACCCTTGGATCAGTAAGAGAAGGTGCAAATCCTGTAGGCCTTGAAGGAGCATATGATAAGTATCTCGCGGGTGAAACAGGCAGTAGACTGGTGCAAAAAGTTGCAAAAGATATTTGGGTTCCCATTGATGATATTGGTGATTATGAGCCAAAACGTGGCCAGGATATCAAGACTTTTATTGATATTGATATTCAGGATATTGCTGAGCAAGCTTTATATAAAGCAGTGGCCAACCACGAAGCTTTAGGAGGAACTGCCGTGGTGATGGAGGTAAAAACAGGTGCCATAAAGGCTATGGCTAATCTTTCAAGATCTGGTGATGATATTGGAGAGTATTTTAATTATGCAGTAGCTGAAGGGACGGAGCCTGGATCCACTTTCAAATTGGCTACGGTGATGGCATTATATGAAGATGGCTTTATTTCACCTGGTGATAAAGTAAATATCAATCATGGTGAGGTAGAATTATGTGGTAAAAAAATTAAGGATGCAGAAGATCATGGTACAGTCGTAAGTATTCAGCAAATGTTTGCCATGTCTTCGAATGTAGGTATGGCGGTGACCGCTCAAAAGTATTATGGAAAAAACCCAAAGAAATTTATTTCAAGATTAAAACAATTTGGGATAAATAAAAAGACTGAAATAGACCTTGAGGGGGAGTCTACCCCTTATGTCAAAGAAGCATACGATGAAAAACAAAACTGGAGTTGCACTTCTATTCCCTGGATGGCGCATGGATATGAGTTGACCATGACTCCGTTACAAACGTTGACTTTTTATAATGCTGTAGCAAATAAAGGCACCAAAGTAAAACCGCAATTGGTTCATCAGATTCTGGATTATTCAGAACCAATAAAAACATTTGAACCTGAAATATTAGACAATAAAATTTGTTCAAGGTCAACTCTTGATTTTGCCATAAGCCTGTTAAAAAGTACGGTAGACAGTGGTGGTACAGCCAAAGCTTTAAAAAATCCTTTATATCAAATAGCTGGTAAAACAGGAACTGCGGTGACTAATTACTTTAAAGGTGATGTAAATGAAGGAAAGAAATATCAGGCCTCTTTTGTAGGCTTCTTTCCTGCAGATGATCCAAAATTTTCATGCATCGTAGTTTTATATGAGCCTAAAGCAAATGGATACTATGGAGCTTCAGCAGCCATGCCGGTTTTCAAAGAGATTGCAGATTATTGCATTTCATCTCAGTTTATATTGCCAGTAGAAATCGCCAATTATAAAGATGTTACTATAAATAATCAGATTCGGGCAGGAGGTTTTGCGACAGATTTGCGCACCATATTACATTTTAGCGGGGTACGATTTGAAAATAATTGTATGAGTGAATGGGGTTTGCTCAATCCTGATCAAACCAAACTAGAACTTACCGGAAATAATATCAATACCAATTTAATTCCAGATGTGCGTGGCATGGGACTTAGAGATGCACTGTACATACTTGAAAATAAAGGTATAAAAGTAAGAATGCAGGGAGTGGGAAGAGTAAAACAACAATCGATCACTCCCGGTACGAAATTAAATGGACAAACTATAGAACTAACCATGGGATAATATGAAGTGGAGTAAATTAAAACAGCATATTAAGTACATTACTTCGGAAAATGAAAAGGATTTTGAGGTAGAAGGTGTTGATTTGGATTCAAGACAGATCAAGCCGGGTTTTGTTTTTGTTGCTGTTAAAGGAATTAGTTCTGATGGTCATTCCTATATAGATAAAGCCATTGGATTAGGTGCAAAGGCAATTATTTGTGAAAGGTTACCGGATGCAATTGACCCCAACATTGAATTTATTATTGTAGAAGATTCCTCCATAGCCATAGGTGTAGCAGCAGATGTATTCTTCGATTCACCATCTAAAAAGCTAAAATTAGTAGGCGTAACGGGGACCAATGGCAAGACTACTTCAGTGACATTATTGTATCGATTGATAAAATCTTTAGGATACAAAGCAGGTCTGCTCAGTACTGTAAGGAATTATATCCATGAAAGAGAAGTAATAGCAAGTCATACGACTCCGAATGTGGTAAGAATAAATCAACTCTTGTCAGAAATGGTGGCCGCAGGTTGCGATTATGCATTCATGGAAGTGAGTTCACACGCGCTAAAACAAAACCGGGTAACAGGTATACATTTTACAGGAGGCATATTTACCAATATTACTCATGATCACCTGGATTATCATGGCAGTTTCAAAGATTACCTTGATTGTAAGAAGAAATTTTTTGATCAATTACCATCAGATGCATTTGCCATTACGAATGTAGATGATCGCAATGGAATGATAATGGTACAAAATACCAAAGCCCATGTAGTGACTTATGGATTGAAACAAATGGCTGCTATAAAAGGTAAAATTAAAGCTAATACACTACAAGGCTTGATACTGGAAATAGATAGAGTAGAGGTACACAGTAGATTGGTAGGTGCATTCAATGCATATAACTTCCTGGATGTATACGCGGCTGCGTTGCAACTTGGATTTGAGCGTAGTGAAGTATTAGCTAAACTAAGTGAAATACAAGCAGTGGATGGAAGATTCGATACTTATTTCGTAGAAAATAAAAAAGTGCTGGGTATAGTTGATTATGCACACACACCAGACGCTTTAGAGAATGTATTGGATACCATCAAAGAATTGAAAGCCAATGGAAGAGTAATTACCGTAGTTGGTTGTGGCGGAGATCGTGATAAAACCAAGCGTCCTGTGATGGCTAAGATTGCTGCTGATAAAAGCGATTTGGTAATTCTTACCTCTGACAATCCAAGATCTGAAGACCCCAACGTGATTTTAGATGAAATGATTGCAGGATTAGATATGAAAGATCAAAAACATACTTATCGACAGGTAGATAGAAAAGAAGCGATCAGAATGGCAGCACGCCTGGCTGACCGGTCAGGAGATATCATCTTAATTGCAGGTAAAGGACACGAGAACTATCAGGAAATAAAAGGAACAAAGTTTCCATTTGACGATAAAATCATATTAAAAGAAGTTTTGGTATGAAAAATATAAACAAGTTAATTATCATTCTCAGGTTGGTTTTAACAGGTGTAGCTGGCGATGGCTTCAAAAGTGAAATCTTACCCTGCTACCCTGTTTTTTTAAACTTCCGGAGAGTGAACTATCATATTTAAAATGCTGTATAATCTATTTGAATATATAAACCAACACATTGATCTGCCTGGGGCGGGGTTGTTTAAATACATCTCCTTCAGAGCAGGCGGAGCGTTGATTTTTTCATTGATTATCAGTATTCTTTATGGCAATCGCATTATAAAATATTTACGCAAGAAACAAATTGGTGAATCAGTAAGAGATCTGGGACTGCAGGGACAAAAGGAAAAAGAAGGTACACCTACCATGGGTGGTATCATCATTATTATGGCAATTGTAATCCCTTGTCTGCTGTGGGCAAGACTAGATAATGTATACATTTTACTCATGTTGTTTGTAACCATTTGGTTATTTATAATTGGATTCTTAGATGATTATATCAAAGTATTTAAGAAGAACAAAGAAGGACTACAAGCTAAGACTAAGTTAGTGGGTCAAATCATTTGTGGGTTAGTAGTGGCTTTGACATTGATGTACAATAAAGGTGTACTGATCAGGCTTTCAGAATCTGAAGCTACTAAAGCAGGCTATGAAATAGTAGAACGAGTAAATGTAAAAGAGGGAGATCAGGTAAAGGCTATGGTGCATGCCAGAGCCTTGTCTACCAATGTACCTTTTGTGAAAGGAAATGTATTTGATTATTCCAAATTGCTTTCATGGATGGGTCCTGCTGCCAAAAATTGCACACCCATATTGTATGTATTAATGGTGATATTGGTTTTGGTATCAGTATCAAACGGTGCTAATCTTACCGATGGTATAGATGGATTGGCTACCGGTGTATCATCCATCGCCGGAGTCGCCCTGATTGTATTTGCTTACGTGAGTGGCAATGCCATTTTTGCAGATTATCTGGGTATATACTTTATCCCTAATTCTGGTGAATTGGTAATTTTTACATCCTGTTTTATCGGAGCCTGTATTGGATTTTTATGGTACAATTCGTATCCGGCATCCGTATTTATGGGTGATACAGGAAGTCTTACATTAGGTGGAGTGATTGCAACACTAGCGATAGTATTGCGAAAAGAATTACTGGTACCTATATTCTGCGGGATTTTTTTAATAGAAAATCTCAGTGTGGTATTGCAGGTTTCCTACTTTAAATATACCAAAAAGAAATATGGCGAAGGCCGCCGCATTTTTAAAATGTCACCGCTACACCACCATTATCAAAAAAGTGGTATGCACGAAGCGAAAATTGTAAATCGATTTTGGATCACTGCTATTTTCTTAGCCGTAATCGCCATCATCACTCTTAAAATCAGATAATCATGTTACAGATTACTACAAAAAAAGAGTGGAAAGGTGATAAAGTGATGTGGCTGATCATTGGCATTTTGATCGGCTTTGGTTTGCTGGCCGTATATAGTGCGACAGGTAGCATGGCTTATATCAAATACAAGGGTAACACGGAAATGTATTTGATCAAGCAATTCGTAATGGCGGGTCTCGGGCTTTTGTGTATGTATGCTTGTCACCGACAGAATTATCTGATATACAATAAACTAGCTCCGATACTCTTTTTAATAGCCATTCCTTTATTGGTTTATACCCTCGCCTTCGGAGTAGAATCAAATGATGCTAAGCGTTGGATTACACTTCCGGTAATTAACCTCTCTTTCCAGACCAGTGACTACGCAAGATTAGCCCTAATCATTTATTTAGCCAGATCATTATCCAATAAACAAGATAATATCAAAAATTTTAAAAGCGCATTCATCCCATTAATTGTGCCTGTTTTGATCATTTGCGCCCTGATAGCTCCCTCTAATTTGTCCACTGCATTATTGATGTTCATTACTTCTGTGATGCTCATGTTTGTGGGAAGAGTTTCGTTCAAATACATTTTTATGATGTTTGTATTTGGGCTAATGATGTTTGGAGCTGTAGTATTGGTGAATCATTTTTTTCCAGGCATAGCCAGAGTAGATACATGGGTTAATAGGATAAAGGACTTCCTGGGCGGGGATGCAGGATATCAGGTGAAGCAATCTAAAATCGCCATCGCTAATGGATCCTGGTTTGGAATTGGCCCAGGTAACAGTACTCAGCGAAATTTCTTGCCAGCTGCCTATGCTGACTATATCTATGCTATAATTTGTGAAGAATATGGCTTGCTTGGAGCGGCAGGTATTGTATTATTATACCTATGGCTATTGTTTAGAGTATCCAGAATAGTGATGCGAAGCCCAAAAGCATTTGGTGCTATGCTTGCTATGGGCTTAGTCTTGAATTTAGTGGTACAGGCATTTGCTAATATGGCTGTTTCAGTAAATTTAGTACCTGTCACAGGACTCACTCTCCCTCTCGTAAGTATGGGAGGCTCTTCAGTATTATTTACCAGTGTTGCATTTGGGATGATCATGAGTGTAAGTAAATACATCGAATCAATACAGGAAGAACAACCCACGCCTGAAAAGACTTTAATACCGGATGTTTCACCGGCAATGAATAGTAAACCAGATTCTCTCAACCAAATTATTTCTGAGGATGAAAGTGATCATTAGCGGAGGCGGTACCGGAGGTCATATTTTTCCTGCGATTGCAATAGGACAGGAGATAAAACGAAGATTCCCTTCGGCAGAGGTTCTATTCATTGGGGCAAATGGCAGAATGGAAATGGAACAAGTGCCGAAAGCTGGTTTTGAAATAAAAGGCCTGGATGTAGCAGGATTTAATAGAACAAATATTTGGAAGAATTTATCCATGCCTTTTAAACTGTTAAGATCACTGGGACAGGCTAATAGTATTTTGAAAAAATTCAAACCTTCTATAGTAATTGGAGTTGGAGGTTATGCCAGCGCCCCTACATTATTTATGGCAAACAGGATAGGCATTCCAACTATTATTCAGGAACAAAATTCATTTGCCGGAAAAACGAATAAAATTCTTGCAAAAAAGGCAAAGAAAATCTGTGTTGCTTATGATGGGATGGATAAATTTTTTGACCAGGATAAAATAGTAGTCACTGGTAATCCGGTTAGAGATGATTTGAGCAATATAGATTCAAAAAAATCAGAAGCCATTCAATATTTTGGGCTAGATCCGACCAGGAAGACAGTGCTGGTAATGGGTGGTAGCCTCGGGGCTGGTACCTTAAATAATACTATTGATTTGAATCTGGAGCTAATTGAAGCTAATCATAATATTCAATGGATTTGGCAATATGGAAAGCAGGGGATAGTTAAATACGATGCTAAGGTGTTCAAAACACCAGACAATATAAAGTCTATGCCTTTCATAGAGCGGGTAGATCTTGCTTTTGCTGCCGCTGATGTGATTTTATGCAGAGCCGGTGCGCTTACAATTTCTGAAATATTGATAGCTCAAAGGCCAGCAGTTCTTGTACCGTCCCCGATAGTAGCGGAAGACCATCAAACACATAATGCAATGGCCCTGGTATCAAGAGGCGCAGCTCTATTTGTAAAGGATGCAGTTGCTCCTACAAAAGCAATAGAGGCTGCATTGAATTTATTAGATGATGATGATGCATTGGCTGAAATGAAAATTGCTCAGGCAATATTGGCCAAGCCTCGTGCAGCTGAAGATATCGTAGACGAAATGCTTAAACTAATACCCACTGCATCATGAAAATACTTCATAAATGGATGTCGGGTGAAAACATGCTCAAATACGGTTTGATGGCAACGGTTTTGGTATTCGGTATTTTTTATCATAAAGCATCCCACTTTAAACAAAGAGCTATTACCGGCCAATTGGTAGTAGAAGTAAAGCATTTGGAAAGTGGTAATGATTTTATTACGGGTGAAGAAATGCGTACCCGGGTAACGAATAAATTTAAGTCCGAGTTTGCAAATAAGCCCATGGGAAGCCTTTCTCCAATGGAGATAGAAGCAGGTTTGAAATCATTGGATTTTATAAAATCAGCTGATGTATTTGTCGATGCCAATAACCAGCTCAATGTATATGTCACTCAAAGAGAGCCTATACTACGTGTAGTTACGAGCAACGGATATAGCATGTATGTAGACAAAGACGCCACTACCATGCCAGCCTCGCTTCATTATTCTCCACGAGTATTAGTAGCTTATGTAAATATGCCCGATCATATTGATACCCTGGCTATTGGTAAGCCCGGATTGCAACAAGAATTATTTGAATTGGCTAATAGAATCAGAGAAGATAGATTGTTAAATACATTAATAGAACAAGTGGCAGCTGATAAGGAAGGTGACTGGGTATTAGTGCCCAAGATAGGGCCTTCAAAAGTTTATATTGGATCATTGGAAAGATTAGACGAAAAATTGGAATCATTAAAAAAAGTGTACAAAACCATATTGCCAGCGGAAGGATGGGATAAATACGGAACAGTAAATCTAAAATTTCGCGGACAAGTGATTTGTACAAAAAAAGCATAAAACAATCAATATTTATTCATACTAAAACGAATTAAGATGAATGCAAAAGACTTTAGAAAAATAAATGTAGTAGCTGCCCTCGATATAGGCACTACTAAAGTATGTTGCATTGTCGGCAGAAAAGACGAATATGGTAAAATCGATGTTGTCGGTGCCAGCAAAGTAGAGTCGGAAGGTGTTTTGCGAGGCGTGATTGCCAACATAGATAAAACTGTAAAAGCAATTTCTGACGCAGTGGACCTTGCTGAAAAAGATGCTCAATGTGAAATCCAGGAAGTATATGTGGGTATCGCTGGACAGCATATCAAAAGCTTACAGCACCGCGGTATCCTCGCTCGTGAAAATTACGAGACTGAGATTAGCCAGGATGATATCGATAAATTGGTGAAAGATATGTATAAGCTTGGCCTCACACCTGGTGATAAAATCCTGCATGTGATTCCCCAGGAGTTTACGGTAGATGCTGAGCAGGGTATCATTGATCCTATAGGTATGTCGGGTCATAGATTGGAAGCTAATTTCCATATCATTACAGGACAAATTGCCGCTACTAACAATATCCTTCGCTGTGTAGAGCGGGCCAATCTCAAAGTGTCGGATATGACTCTTGAACCTATTGCCAGTGCAGAAGCTGTATTGAGCAAAGAAGAAAAAGAGGCAGGTGTAGTATTGGTTGACATCGGTGGAGGTACTACAGATATCACCATTTTCCAGGAAGGAATTATTCGGCATACCGCCGTAATTGCATTTGGTGGAAATGTAATTACGAAAGATATCAAGGAAGGGTGTACTGTAATGACGGAGCAAGCTGAGAAATTAAAAATTAAATTTGGCTCTGCGTTGGCTGATGAAATAGTGGACAACAGAATCATTACTATTCCTGGATTAAAGGGTCGCGATCCAAAAGAAATTTCCGAAAAGAATTTGGCGCGCATCATTCAGGCTCGCATGGAAGAAATATTGGATTTGATAATGTATGAAATCAAGCGATCTGGTTATGAAAAGAAAATGATAGGAGGTATTGTGTTGACAGGAGGCGGGGCCCTTTTGAAAAATTTTGAATTGTTGTGTGAGTATCATACGGGGTTACAAACCAGGATAGGATTTCCGAATGAACACTTTGCTCATGGTATGAATGATCGAATCTCTAGTCCTGTATTCGCCACTGGAGTAGGACTACTCATGTATGGTTTGAAAATGAAGGAGGCTCAATCAGTTTCTAAAATTCAAATCAGGAAAGAAAAGCCTGCTGAAATATTGGAAACTGTAGAAGCTGCTCAAACGGAGTTGAACCTGGCTCCAACATCTCATCATACTAATGTGCAAAAGTCATCGACGGATGGGCATCCAAAAAATGACTTAGTGAAATATATAAAAAAGTTTTTTGAACCCACACCTGATCCTGATCTGCGATAAAACAACATCAGATGAATCTAGAACAATATTCTCTCAAATTATTTAAACTAAAAGACTTATGAAATTCGAAATAATGAAAGAATCCGAAAACATAATTAAAGTAATTGGTGTTGGCGGCGGTGGATCAAATGCAGTTTCACATATGTTTCGTCAAGGGATAGTAGGTGTGGACTTTATTATTTGTAATACAGACAACCAGGCTATGGAGACCTCACCAGTTCCTATAAAAATCAATCTTGGTCCTCAACTTACTGCCGGGAGAGGGGCTGGTTCCAAACCTCAGATAGGGAAAGAGGCTTGCATAGAATCATTGGAAGAAATTCAAGCCCTCATTAGTGAAAATACTAAAATGGTATTTATCACGGCAGGCATGGGTGGAGGTACCGGTACAGGCGCCGCTCCTATAGTAGCCAAAGTTGCCCGAGAAATGGATATTCTTACCGTAGGTATAGTTACAGTCCCATTTCCATTCGAAGGAAAGCGGAGAAAAGATCAAGCCATGGAAGGAATAGAGGAAATGAAGAAAAATGTAGACGCATTGGTGATTATTTCCAATGAAAAATTGCGCCAGATCTATGGAAATCTTCCCGTAAGTGAAGCATTTAGCCATGCGGATGATATTTTGTCTACAGCTGCTAAAGGCATTGCTGAGATTATTACAATGCCTGGATATGTAAATGTAGATTTTGAGGATGTAAATACGGTAATGCGTAATAGCGGAGTAGCTATCATGGGTACTGCAACGGTAGAAGGTGAGAATCGTGCCCACCACGCTGTAGTAAAAGCACTTAATTCGCCACTGCTCGCAGAAAATGATATTCGTGGAGCAAAGCACATTCTTTTAAATATATCCTATGGCTCGCAAGAAGTAACCATGGATGAGATCTATGAAATCACTGAATATGTACAGGAAGAAGCAGGCTACGGCACCGACATCATTTGGGGTAATTGTTTCGATGAGAACTTAGGTAATAATTTAAGTGTCACTATCATTGCTACCGGATTTGAACAAAGCTATGGAGCAGTGAAAGTAGAAAAGAAAGATATCAAGGTATCATTAGAAGAAGAAAAACCTGGTACTACTATGCAGGAAGTATTTGATTTGTCAGAAACGAATGCAAAAACTATAGAGTTTGATTCAAAGGAATTTGCAGTAAGAATCCAGGCCGACGAACCTTTCATTAAAGCGGAAGTAAAATCTGAAAGCACACCTGGTAGTAATGCTGAAGAGAAGAAAGTGCGATTTGAAGCTCTTGAAAACAGAACCGAGAATAACAGAAAAATGCGCTTCCAAATGCATCAGCTTAGGAATACAGCTGATATGGAAAATCAACCTGCTTATCTGCGAAGAAATATACCTTTAGATGATGTGCCATCTTCTAAAGATCAGACCATATCGAGGTGGACTATATCCAATGATGAGGAACCTCAGATAAGGGAAAATAATTCTTTTCTTTACGATAATGTAGATTAAGATGTGAATAACAAAAGTTTTTCAGACGAATATTGATTGATTTCAGGCGATTCACGAGGATCGCCTTTTTTATTTACTTCAAAATCTCATTGAGCCAATCCATAGTAAAAGCCCAAACCAGCCTTTTATCAGGCTCGTTATGTATTTCATGCAGCATTCCCGGCCAGATTTTGAGTGTGCCTTTTGCAAATACATTCATTAAAACTTCAGAACCTGATGGAAAACAAATAGTATCCTTTCCTCCATGCATGATCAATACAGGATAAGAATTGTTAATGGTGGCATTTTTAATAGCGATAGCATTATTCAGGATAACAGCACCAGATCCTAACGAAATCCTATCGTGTACCAATGGATCCGCAATGTATGTTTTTACTATTTCTTCATCATTGCAAAGTGATTTTAAATTTAACCTGCTTCCTATCACAAGATTTTTAATGACCCCCGGACTTGATAATATAAACCGGATCAATGGCTTGGGCATATCCTTGGGAGTGACTATTGCAGCTCCAGTTAAGATCAACCCATGCATTTCGGGCTTTCTGAATAATGCATATCCAGCTGCTATATTACCCCCCATGGAATGACCGTACAGTATAATGGGAATGCTTTTATATGAATCTTTTGTGATTTTAAAAAGCCCATCAACTACTTTATAAAGTTCGTCCATAGATTCCCACATACCTCTTTTGCCTTCACTTTTGCCATGGCCAGGAAGGTCAGCACTTATAAATCCAAACCCATGATCATTGAAAAATTCAATTTGTTGATCATATCGTCTAATGTGCTCACCCAATCCATGTATAAGTATAATTATGGCTTTTGGATTATTGATTTTCCATTCAGCTAAGTAAGTCTTTTTATTATCAGTAAGTACTTTGTAATATTCTTCAATGGCCATGATTGATCAAAATTAGTTTAATTGCCTCATTTATTGTCTTATAAGTTTCAGGCTTTTTTTCCATTCCACGTATCCAAGTATGCAGATCAATAAGTAGACTGCATACAAGACTGATGTAACGTATAGCTCCTTGAGGTAATAAATAGAAATGGCTACTACATCCACTATAATCCAAATTACCCAATTTTCCAGTTTTTTGATGGCCAGTAAGTATTGAGCACATAAGCTTGCCATTAATATAAAAGCATCTGCAAAGGCAAAGGAGGCATCTGTATTTTTATGTAAAAAATATCCCCAAATTACAAATCCGACCAGAATGGCTAATAACCAGAAAAATCTTTCACTATTCCCAAGGGTACTTACTGATAAAGCCTCCGTCTGTGTTGAGTTTTTACTGCTCCATTTGTACCAACCAAAAGCATTCAATACTACGTATATGGTATGAAGCATGACATCAGAATACAATTTGCTATGATAAAAAACAAAGGCATATAGAAATACACTAGTCAATCCTGCAGGCCAGGCCCACAGCGTTTGCCGGGTTAATAAAAATACATTGACGAGGCCAAAAGCGGCTGCAATCCATTCTATATATTCTATGACCTGAGCGTTCAAGCATGTGAAAATAGAAAATTCTACAATCCTTTAGTCCTTTGTGATCCATTTTGATTGGATCCGATTATTCCCGTTAAGAAATGTCAAAATATATTGCCCCGGAGGAAGTGATGCAAGATTGACTTTACTGGAGATATCTTTACTGGTCAGCATTAATCTTCCATTGATGTCTTCAATCCGTATTTGATCAATTGCATTATTTTCAAAATCAAGCGTCAAATAGTCTGCAACCGGATTTGGATGGAAGTGGATTTCCTGGCCTGCCAATTCAATAGTGAGTGACTTTGATTTAATGGTTTGCCCATTCGGTTCCTCAGCAATTAACTGGTATACATTTTTTCCATTTACTCTTCCTGACTGGGAAAAAGAAATAGAGACCAAATCATGCGATTGGTCTATCATTTTGCATTCAACAGTTTTATATTTTGCAGAAAGATCATCCCACTTAGTAAGGCAAATCTTCGTTCCAGCTGAAATTTCGGCAATGATGCCAAAAATTTCGATCTGATTATTAGTTTTTCGTATGGAGGTTTCCAGCCAATGTAAAGGAAGCGCTGTAAAATTGCTTTCTACTGCGCCTGCATCAGGATTATTACCCAATGGTCTTGAAGTGCCAAATATGTCATTGGTAATAGACGGTACCAAACCATTAACTCCAAAATCAATGGCTTTCGCACCGGCTTTTAGGCTAAGATCACCAGTGCTAAAATCTGTAAACAAACTATTTATATCCGGTGAGAAAAATGAATGTGTATCGAAGCCAAACGCTTTCCATTGGGTAGAATCAATATTCGTATTGTCATTTGTTGTAAATCGATTAGTAAGGATATTATAGTCGCTGGAAAAGCCAGGCATTGAGGCGGGATCAATGTTGATAGATCCTCTGAAAGTATGTTGATTGATGAGGATATTGTTTTTGATATTTGTATTTATTGCCCCATCTACTACTAATATGGCCCACCTGCTATTCACATCCTGAACAATAGTATTGTGAAAAATTCTTCCACCTGATGAAGGTCCGCCACCATCAATCTGAAATAATGCAATACCAGTGGCATGGTTATTATAAATGATATTATTGTAAACCAGTACATTTTGATTTCCATCCATATTAATTGCTGCTCCGCCAGCTAATCCATTTTCGTAAATAATATTATTATATACTTGTGTATCGTGATTGATTCCATCACCCCCTTGACTAATATCCCCATTGAAATGTAAGCCAGCAGCTCTATTATGGTGGGAGATATTATTTCTTATAATAGCCCGGTCACTGGAATTAGAAATATAAATTCCATGCTCCAATACAGAAAAGGCACATTCATTAAACTCCGCCAAGAAATCGTCTGTAAAGCCAGTAAATATGCCCCAGCTATGATTATTCATACACTTATTATTGCGTACGGTGATATGATTTGCTAAAACTGCCCGAATACCCGCCCTGGGTTGATTAATTACATTAAATCCATTTATTTCTATCCAATTTGCATTTTCTATATTGATGCCATCGATGGTTACTGGATTCCTTCTATTGATAATTACCTGACTGCCATTCGCTTTGAAAATGATGGGGTTGACCGAAGTTCCTGATGTTCTGATATCAAAACCTGCATAGGTGCTGTCACTCACTAAAACATTATCTCCGGCTATTACTATATTCGCTGCTTTTTGCAAGGTTCTGAATGCCAGTAACAGGCTTAGTCCCGAATTAGTGTCATTTCCTGAGGGGGCGACATAATAGGTAGTAGAATTGATGGAAGCAATGAATATTGCATTTAAAACAAGGATAGCTATGGTTTTCATGGTATTGGGTTAACGCGACTATAACTAAAATTATTTTCATAGCTCAGTCAAACCAATTCTGACCCTTAATACAGAAACTGTTAATTTTGTCATTCTTTATGAGCGAAATTGACAAACCAGAGAGTACCGAGCCACTCAAACCCAAAATGAACTGGGAAAGACTGAAAGCCTCCTTGTATATATTCAAATACATAGCCCCTTATAAATGGCAGTTCATTGGAGGCATGATCTTACTTGGTCTCAGTAGTTTATTGTTTATGGCTTTATTGCCATTAGGCGGTAAAATGCTGGACATAGCGACAGGAAAATCGGCAATGAATATTACCCTTACACAAGCTGGTTTTCTCTTAATAGCTATTTTGGTAGTTCAGGGCGCGATCTCTTTTTTTAGAGTGATGCTATTTGCAATAGTAAGTGAAAAAGGCACAGCTGATTTAAGGAAAGAACTTTACCATAATTTGATTTCATTTCCATTTTCATTTTACGAAAAATCGAGAGTGGGCGAAATCAGCAGTCGATTGGCAAGCGATGTGGACCAATTGTACTCCGCATTTTCTATTACTCTGGCCGAGTTTATTCGTCAATTCATTTTATTGATTGGATGTATTTTATATTTATTGATTAGTAATCCTAACCTTTCTATGGTCATGCTGGCTATATTTCCAGTGATTGTCTTTGGGGCGATGTTTTTTGGAAGATTTATTCGAAGGGAGAGTAAAAAGCGGCAGGAACATTTAGCGGATACCAATGTAATAGTGGATGAGACACTGCAATCGATTTATGCAGTAAAGTCCTATACCAATGAGCCATACGAATATAATCGCTATGAGAATAAAATTTCTTCATTAGTAAAAGTAGCACTCAAACTTTCGAAGTACAGAGCTTTGTTTGGAACCTATATCATCGTCGCTTTATTTGGTGCTTTATTTTTTATCATTTGGCTTGGAGCAAAACATGTTCAAAGTGGGACGATGACAGCTGGCGATTTGCTCAATATTTTTTCATTTACTGCAGTTATCGGAGTTTCTATCGCGAGCCTGGGAAATTTTTACACTCAATTGATTTCAGTAATAGGTGGCACAGAACGATTGAAAGAAATTTTACACAAAATGCCTGAAGTAAGCTTTGATCAGACTCCAAGACCTAAGCCCTCACCTATAAAAGCTAATGTTGAATTTAAAAATGTAGAATTCAGTTATCCCAGCCGACCAGATATTCATGTGATGAAGAAAATCTCCTTTGAAATTAAGTCAGGTCAGAAAATTGCTTTCGTAGGCTCAAGTGGGGCGGGAAAATCTACCATTGCGCAATTGATTTTGCGTTTTTATGATATCCAGGCTGGTGAAATAAGAGTCGGAGGGAAGAATATCAATGATTATAATATTACAGACTATAGATCATATTTTGGCATAGTCCCACAGGAAGTAATGTTGTTTGGAGGTACCATCAGGGAGAACATACTATATGGAAAACCAGAAGCGACTGACGATGAGATAATCAGTGCTGCAAAGCAATCTAATAGTTATGACTTTGTTACCAGTTTTCCAGATGGTTTCAACACAGTAGTTGGGGAGCGTGGGATCAAATTGAGTGGAGGCCAAAAGCAGCGCATAGCTATCGCCAGAGCTTTATTGAGAGATCCTTCTATCCTTATATTGGATGAAGCTACATCCGCCTTAGATGCAGAATCTGAGCAAGTAGTGCAGCAAGCACTTGCCAAGCTCATGGAAGGTCGCACCTCTATTATTATTGCGCATAGACTATCTACTATCAGAGATGCTGATTGTATCTATGTTTTGGAGAATGGGGTGATTGTCGAACAAGGTACTCACCAGGAATTAGCAGCTAAATCTAATGGAGCTTATAGTAATCTGGCGAGACTGCAATTTGAATCCAATAAAGAGCTATCAACCGAAGGTGAAATTTTATCTTTGGTCAATTAAAGATGACGGTACAAGAAAACGTTTCATTAAGGCAATACAATACTTTTGGCATTGATCAATACGCTGGTCATTTTGTTCAAGTTCGTGAATTAAAAGATCTGCTCTATGCCATAGATTTTGATTCTAAACATATCATTATTGGTGGAGGTAGTAATCTATTATTGACAAGGGATATTGATGGCCTTGTAATTAAAAATGATATAAAAGGAATAGAAGAATTAGATAATAATAAGGAATATGTACTTGTTAAGGTCTTTTCGGGTGAAAACTGGCATTCGACGGTTTCTCAAATGGTAAGTAAAGGATGGGGTGGGATAGAAAACCTTTCATTGATTCCAGGTACAGTAGGTGCGGCCCCGATTCAAAATATTGGTGCGTACGGAGTAGAAATTAAAGATGTGCTGGTAGCTGTGGAAGCGATTGAATTGGCCACTGGAAAAATACTGGAATTTTCAAATGAAGAATGTCAATTTGGCTATCGGGATAGTTTTTTTAAGAGTAAAGAGGCAAAAGGAAAATATTTTGTTTATTCTTTGACATTAAGGTTGAATAAGCATGGAAAAATCAATACCCAATATGGGGAAATAGAGAAGAAACTGCGGGAGAAAAATATTCTCAATCCAACTATTATGGATATGCATCAAGCCATCATGGAAATACGGCAAAATAAACTTCCTGATCCAGCTATCATAGGTAATGCCGGCTCATTTTTTAAAAACCCGATCCTTCCAAATGCTTTAGCACATGAATTAAAAGAGAAGTCCCCTAATCTCCCGATGTACAAATGGAATGACCATGAATCAAAAGTGGCAGCAGGTTGGTTGATAGATCAGGCTGGTTGGAAAGGAAAACGAATCGGCCATGTTGGCTGCTATGAAAAGCAAGCACTGGTAATTGTAAATCATGGTAATGCTACGGGTAGTGAAGTACTCGATTTTTCGAAACTAGTTCAAGATGATATTTTGAATAAATATGGAATCGTTATTGAACCCGAGATAAATATCTGGTAGGATTAAAAAATTAAAAAATGAAGTAATGAAGTAATGAAGTAATGAAAGAAATTTACGATTTACAATTTACGATTTACAATTGATTTACAATTCGCAACTTGTAATTCTTAAATTTCTCACTTTCCCCATTTTCTTAATTGCGCCAGCAAGGCTCTGAAATCTTTTGGAAGTGGAGCTTCGAAAGTGATTTCTATTTTAGAGGCTGGATGAATAAGGCTTAATTTTTGAGCATGTAAAGGCACTCTGGCCATGAGTGGTTTTAATTCTTCCTGGTTATTTCTAAAATTTCTTTTTTTTATGTTTTCTATAGTGATGGGAGTCACATTTCCATACAGGGGATCAAATGCTAAAGGAAATCCGATACTGCTCAAATGTACTCTGATTTGATGTGTTCGACCGGTATGAATGCGCACTCGAAGTAATGTAAAATCTCTAAAATTTTCACTCACTTCATAGTCAGTCAGTGATTCTTTCCCTTTTCTATGGGTAGTAAATTTTCCTGCCTTGAAAGGATCCACAGCAATAGGGGTATCAATAGTGCCGCCTTCTGATACCAGGCCGGTCACAATGGCCAGATATGATTTATAATTTTCATGGCCTGCGAACTGATCATTCAAAAATTTATGTGCTGCTTCATTTTGTGCAAATACCATCACTCCACTGGTATCTTTATCCAATCGATGCACCACCTTCAACTGAGGCCGGCTACCGGCTAATAAATGATATAATGAATCTTTTTGTGCATCCCATCTATCAGGAATAGAAAGTAAAGTGGCAGGTTTATTGACCACCAGTATTTCCTCATCTTCATGTAAAATATCTATTTTATTCATTTTTCAATTGGCTAAACTTTCTTTTTCCCAAAATAAAATAATTAATAATTAAACTACCTCTGAAAATCCCGGATTTATCAAATGATTTGCCTTTTGAAAGTTGATGAATCAATTTTCTTTTTTTTATAAGAACCGGCAACCATTGATAGATATTAAAATAGGCCTGAAATATGGCTTTGGCAGAAGCAGCATTCCCTTTTATTAAAAACTGAATGGCTGCAGTAAAGTCTACCATTTTTCTCAATGGAATCAAATACAAAAGTTTTAAAAAACTTTCATTTTTGATAATGGTTGCGAGATTGTTTCTGAAATTTAGAAATACTTTCCTTGGAGTATTGTATGCTAATGTGCCCCCTCCAATATGATAGACTTTTACTATGGGTAGAGCCATGACTTTCCAGCCGCATTTTTTCGCCCGCCAACACCAGTCTATTTCTTCCATGTGTGCAAAGTAGTCTCCATCAAATCCACCTAAATCGTGAAATACCTTTGATCTCACCATCATGGAAGCTCCACTGGCCCAAAATATTTCGCCAGATTGATCATATTGACCTTTATCTTTTTCAATAGTATCCAGAATTCTTCCTGCACAAAAGGGATATCCCCAATTGTCTATCCAACCTCCTGCAGCACCGGCATGTTCGAAGTATGCTGGATTGGAATGTGATAATATTTTGGGTTGGACGGCGGCAACTAGCTTCTCATTATCTAAGCAATCAATTAATGGCTGCCAGCTTTCCTTTAATTCTACATCGCTATTCAATAAAAAATAGTAATCGGCTTTTACTTGCTTCAATACCTGGTTGTAACCTTCTGCAAATCCAAAATTAGTAGCAAGGCTTATTATTTTGACCGTTGGAAATTTATTTTTTATGAATTGAATAGAATCATCTGTGCTGGCATTATCGCCTACTATTATATCTACTTCATGAGGAGTGTACAGCAGTACCGAAGGTAAAAATCGCTCCAGGTAGTTTCTTCCATTATAATTCAAAATTACCAGTGCTGTCTTCGATGATGGGCTCATCGGTTGGATTCTTCAGATAACAGATATTCTTTAATAACTACTTGATCCTTTTTTATTTGGGTCATCAACGCTTCGTTGTTTTCAAAACTCATATCATCGCGTATAAACCGAAGCACATCTACCCACGCTTGCTCGCCATAGAGTTCACCATCAAAATCAAAAATATGTACTTCTATCTGGAGCTCACCGTGGGAATGTGTCGTCGGCCTTTTGCCAATATACATCATACCATTTTGATGATAGTCTTTCCAATGCATACGCACCGCGTATACCCCGTGGCGGGGAATTAATTTTGAAGCATCATTGATCATGAGATTAGCCGTAGGAAACCCCATTTGCCTGCCTTCACGATCACCCAATACCACTCGGCCGGAAATCGGGAATGGATAGCCCATAAACTTACGCGCAGTGTCAAAATCACCGTCTGCTAATGCCTGTCGGATCTTGGTAGACGATACATTGATTCCATCCAATTCATAGGCACTTACTTCATGCACATGGTAATTATATTTTTCCTGAAGGTCCACCAGGATTTCTTTTGTTCCTGACCGGCCTTTTCCAAAATGATGATCATAACCCACTAGTACCGCTTTGGGCTTAAAATATTTGATCAAAAAGTCTTCTATATAATCATGCGGGGATTGGGCGGCAAATTCTGGAGTAAAAGGTACCACCACCACATGGTCTATCCCTAAAGTCTTAAAAAGGGTGATTTTTTCATCAAGCGTATTGAGCATCCGGAGACTTTGATCGAATCGATTCAGAACCAATCTGGGATGTGGATGAAAGGTCACTAATACACTTTGAGTCTCGTATTGACTTGCATAGAACAGTAAATGCTCTATAATTTTCCGATGTCCACAGTGGACACCATCAAAAGATCCTACCGTAATCACCGAGTGCTGAAGCTGGGGTATATCATCGAGTCCGAAATGAACTTCCATTTTTCTTATTAAATAGTCTTTAGTGACTGCAAAAATCTAAAAATTTGAGCACTTCTGAAAGTTTAAATCGTGAATGCAGTAATTCCATGAATTCCTTACTATTCTACTTTCCTCAAACTAACTACTATCGATTACTAAATTCAATTACTGAAATCAAATCCGCCAGGAAGTATGCTACAGCTTTAATTGTACTAATATGTTTTTTTCGCCGAATAGATTACTATGATCTTCTGCTGAAATCTTCACATTTGCTGTAGTGTTTGCAGTAATAGCTACCGTCCAAGTTTCATTTAAGTTATAGCTCGTAAGGTCATGTGCTTCTATTTCCTTTGAATATAGTACTGAGTTTGTTCCGGTGTCAGTAATGGTGACGATGATGGCATGCATACTATGATCTGTAACGAGACCACTAATATTCATGATAGATCCATTTTGAAATGCCTGGTTATCTGTAGGGCTCGATATGGTTACTACCGGTGGATCCGTATCTGTATCATCACTGTGTTTGTGACAAGATTGGAAAAGAACTATACTCAAAAAGAGCATCATAGATGCAAATAGTAATTTGTTTTTCATATGAAAATTTGTTTAAACTTTTTAAAAATAGATAAAGCCAATTCAAGATTGGCCGAAAGAATGAGTAAAAAAATTTAAGTTTAAACTGTAGGAGGATGAAAAATAGACCTGGATAGCAAATGGTCTTTCCAGGTAATAATTGAAAATATATTTATGTTTTGTCTGCTTTCAATTTGACGGATTTTGTGATTAGCTCCAGGTATAAAGGCAATTTCATAATTTATTTTCAAAGAGGCTAGCGGGCTTTCCTTTTGATTCTTTCTGTTCATTTTCTTCATGAATTGGCATGAGCCATTACAATGAAGTGAGGGTTTGTCTTTGTTCTCACAATTTTTCACATATTCTTGTTTATTGGTAAGGTAGTCCAATAGTATAAACTCCCTATTTAATGATTGAAATAGGAAACTAGCCAAACAAAATAATGTTAAGATTGAATTCTTATGTATAAATGCCTTATTCAAAATTTTCAATACAAAACTAAGGTAATTATAAGTGTACCTCCAACGAATCTGCTATATTTAGAACATTTCTAATGAATAACTAAAAGTGTTTCTTTTTTTGATAAGGCATTAAAATATTTCGCCCTAATATTGCAATATGTCTCGAGAAGAACTATTCAAAATTTTAGGTACTATCATCGACCCGCTGACCGGCCAAAACCTCGTGTTAGCCAATCGAATTCAAAATATCAGTATTGATGATAAAAGAATTCAGATTATTCTGGCTTTTCCGCCCAAGCTCGAGGGTAGGGTAAAGTCCGAATTAAATTTCCTCATTCAGGAGAAAGTAAGTGCAGGAGCTCCAAATTTTAATATAGATGTGCATTTTGGTAATCCCGAACCCGCCCAGAAAAAATCATCTAGCTTACCACAGATCAAAAACATCATTGCAGTGGCATCTGGTAAAGGGGGGGTGGGCAAGTCAACCATCAGTGTTAATCTCGCCCTGGGACTTAAAAGACTTGGACTCAAAGTAGGCCTTTTAGATGCTGATTTGTATGGTCCCAGCATTCCTATCATGATGGGATTGAAAGGTAAAAAGCCTAAAGTGGAGCAAGTTTATGGGGTAAACAAAATAGTCCCTTTGAATGGATTTGGTATACCAGTAATGTCTATAGGATTTGTAGTAGAACCCGAGCAGGCAGTAGTGCTCCGTGGCCCGCGCTTAGCTGGCATTATGAAGCAATTTCTGGAGGATTGTATGTGGCCTGAGCTGGATATATTAATTATTGATTTACCACCAGGTACTGGCGATATCCAACTGACTTTAGTGCAGACCGTTCCTGTGACAGGCGCCATCATTGTGACTACTCCACAACAGGTAGCAATAGCCGACGCCATCAAAGCTGCTAATATGTTTCAGTTGGAAGGTATAGGTGTGCCCCTACTGGGAATAGTAGAAAATATGTCCTGGTTTTCACCCGAAGAACTACCCAACAACAGATATGAAATCTTTGGCAAAGGTGGCGGCCAGCACCTGGCAGGACTATATCATACCAAATTATTAGCGCAAGTACCATTGGTAATGTCTATCGGAAATGGTGGTGACGAAGGCAAACCAGCTATTCTGGAAGATGATACAAATGCATCGGCTATCGCCTTCTACAAACTAAGTCAAAATGTATTGAATCAATTAGAAGTGAGGAATGCTAGTCTGGCGCCTACAGAGAAGGTGAATATGAAGTAGAGAAGTTGTTTCCTGAATTAAATTAATTTTAGAGCATACAAAGCATAGTTTATTTTAGTATTTAATTAATAATATATAGTTCGAACTTGAATTTTGATTCAGTAATAATATACTTAAACGCTGCTCCCAGGGCATGAATATGGAAGGGATAAGGCAAACCAGAAGAAACAAGAAAGCTCTTTTTTCAAAGCTTGGGAATTAGCGAGTTATGAAATATTGAATGATGTACAGGGTTGTCCATTTTTTGATAAGTTTGGAGATGAAACTAAATATTCTTTACTAACGTGTACTGTTAAAGGTCACCTTCCTCAATAATTAGAAATATACAATGACGCTTGAACAATTTACCAAAGAGTTTGAACTTGCCAGACCACAGCTAAAATCTTATATTTTGAGAATAACAGCAAGTGTGGAAGAAACAGAAGATATTGTACAAGACTCTTTTATCAGAGCATCAAGTAAATTGGACACCTTTCGGGCTGAAAGTTCAGTGAAGACCTGGATTTTTACCATTGGATCAAACATAGCAAAAGACAATTTGAGGGCAAAAAAACGATGGCCAGAAAATGTAAATGACATTTGCAGAGAAAAAGCTTTGGCCAACCCTGAATATTTTGCGGAGATTGGACAATTGCAGCAAAGCTCGGCACATGCGCAATTTGAGGTAAAAGAACATATTGCATTTTGTTTGACTTGTATCTCTAAATCCTTGCCGCTGGAACAGCAGATTTGTTTATTGCTAAAGGAAATGTATGAATTTACTGTGCCGGAAATAGCAGAAATAGTACATACCAGTGAAGCTATGGTGAAATATTATTTACACACCAGCAGATCAAAAATGGTAACTATTTTTGAATCGCGCTGTTCTTTAATAAATAAGCAAGGCGTTTGCCATCAATGTTCAGAACTTAATGGCATATTCAATCCTAAACAAAATTTTGAAGAAGTGAAGAATAAAATAGAGTTTGCTAGAAAAGCAAATGAACCCAATAGGGAACATTTACTCGACCTCCGATTCAAAATAATAAAGGAAATTGATCCTTTTAATTCAAAAGGGTCTGATCTTCAACTACATCATATTCAGTACAATAGGACCATAATGGAAAATTATTCAGAAAAAAATGATGATTAGCCTATCGATTTGTTTTGCCCAATCGTCAAAAGGATATTAAAAACAAGATGATAAAATGATGAAAACAATATCAACGGGTAAAGCAATAACCATCAAAAAAACATTCAGCCGGGAAACTGCTGTGAGCATTGACATTCAGGCAGACAAAAGTATTATTTGGATGCTATTGACTAATGCTCGAGACTTCACTCGCTGGAATACAACTATAATTTCTATTGAAGGAAATATGGGTAAAGGTGAAAAAATTAGATTGAAATCAAAGCTTGACCCTAAAAGAGAGTTTAAGCTTAAAGTAAAAGAATTTGAGCCGGAGAGTCGCCTGGTATGGGGTGATGCCATGGGCAATAGAGTATATACCATTAAATCTATGGGAAATAATTTGACTACCTTTTCAATGGTTGAAAAAATTGGGGGACCATTCTTTCCACTATTTGCTAAAATGATTCCTTCCTTTGATGAGGCATTTGAGCATTTTGCTAAAGACTTAAAATGCGAAGCAGAAACAATTTCAAAAACAAAATAATTTATTCTTTAAAAAATTTTAACTATGTCATACACAATAGGCACAAAGGAAAAACCAATGGTATTAAAAACACCACCACTGTCAAGTGAATTCACTATGCATATCGACCAAAAGGATGGCAAAGATGTATTGGTTTGTACGGTGGGAAAGACCGTATTACTTTACAATATTAATATTATTGATGATATGCATAAAATGTTGAAGAGCCATGGAGATTGGATGGAGCTTGGTAGCGCAGACGAGCAAAAGCCTGCAAAAGAAGGTACTGTTGAATTTTGGGGGCGCTCCGAAAAAAATCCGGTCAAAGGCTGGTATGGACTAAAGAAAGGCCTTCGTGGTCGTGTAGGAATGTATATTCCACCTTTAATGGAAGCACTTGGACTTGCGTCAGTGACTCACGAGGCAAAAAGTAATAAAATGAAAGCAAAATAGCCCCTGTAAATATATCAATACTCACAGATAAATAAATACTATGTTTGTCCGCCAATTTATGCTTCTCTGACATTAGCACGGCCGATTTTTCTTAAATAACTCATGCCATATTACTCCCTTTAAAAATGAACTTGTTCGCGTATTACGGCAGTGCTATTAATGAAAAGTTGCAAAAATTCAATTGGCTCAAATTTAAAATATTATAAATTCAATGAAGACTTACTTATTAACTCTTATTTCGCTCTGCTTTTTCTCTTTTGTTGTATCCCAGACAGAGAACAAAGTAACCATCGGGAAAATCGATAGCTTACAATCCAAAATCCTTGATGAGCAACGTAAAATATGGGTCTATATGCCAGATGGTGGGTCAGCTGAAATATATTCTCAACAGAAATACCCTGTGGTTTATTTGTTGGATGGAGATGCTCATTTTTATTCAGTAGTAGGAATGATCCAGCAATTGAGCCAGGTAAATGGTAATACGGTTTGCCCGGAGATGATTGTAGTAGGCATTCCCAACACAAACCGCACAAGAGATTTAACACCAACTAAAAGTATGAATGATCCTTTTATGAAAGACAACCCAGATATGGAAAAATCAGGTGGTGGTGGAGAAACATTTATGTCTTTTATTGAAAAAGAACTGATACCCTATATTGATGCTCATTATCCTACTCAACCATACAAAACACTTATAGGTCATTCTTTTGGTGGACTGACGGTCATGAATGCTGTGATTAATCACACCCAACTGTTCAATTCTTATATCAGTATTGACCCGAGTATGTGGTGGGACAATATGAATTTTTTGAAAGCAACTGAAAAAGCACTCGCAGCGAAAAAATTCTCAGGTACTACTCTTTATTTAGGAATTGCCAATACAATGAATACCGGTATGACCATTCAAAAGGTACAAAAAGATACCACCACGGACACCCGACACATTCGATCGATTGTAGAGATGGATAATTTTATAAAAGCCAAAAAGCCAACCGGCCTTCGGTATGCAAGTAAATTCTACCCAAACGACAACCATGGTTCTGTTCCCTTGATTGCAGAATACGATGCTTTGAGATTTATTTTTGAGAAATATCAACTTAAATTAGAGAATAAAGATTGGACTGATTCTACAAGCTTATTAGCAGAAAAATATGTAAGGCATTACCAGGATGTTTCTCAATTGTTTGGGTATGAAGTTAAACCTCCTGAGGCAGTAATAAACGGAGCAGGTTACAATTTTATGCAAATGAAGCAATTTAAAAAAGCTGAAAAATTCTTCAAAATGAACATCGCTAATTTTCCTGAGAGCTTCAATGTCTACGATTCGTTTGGCGATTATTTTTTAGCAAAAGGAGACAAAACAAAAGCGATTGAAAACTTTAAAAAAGCTTTGTCGATTAAGGAATATGCTGATACAAGAAAGAAACTTGAAGAATTGATGAATTAATCAGTATCAGAGAAGATTTGATTTTAAAATATCGGTTCTAGGGCGTTGTCAAAAGCTCAAAAGAAGGAAGTATACTTAAAAGGAATTATTGATTAAATGCATCATCCATTTAATTTGGGAATCCATTCAGCTTTATGAATACAGTATTCCATCATCAATTACCTTTTACCTTCCCTTATTTCTAATATCTTTGCACTATAAATGATCACGACGAAAAAAGCCAGGGAAAAAATACTTCAGGAGATAGATCAGGCGCTTGAGGAGCTCCGACCACATTTAGCAGCCGATGGTGGTGATGTGGAAGTAATTGATATTACAGATCAGCAAGATGTACAAATTAAATGGCTGGGAAATTGTGATGGATGCTCTATGTCTACTTTCACGCTCAAAGCAGGTATAGAACAAGTGATAAAATCGAAGTTTCCTGAAATCAATTCAGTAGTAGTTATCAATGGCTAGAAATGAGTGATTTTATTTGGGACAAATCAAGCTTAAATAAGGCCATTCATACGCTTGAATCATGTCTATGTGTAGGCTTAGATGCAGATCTTTCAAAAATGCCCTCATTCGTAGAGAAGTCTCCTGCCGGTGTTCTTTTTTTTAATAAAGAAATTATAGATCATACTTTTCCATATGCAGTTTCATATAAGATAAATGCTGCATTTTATGAGGGGCTTGGGTGCGAGGGCTGGAAAGTAATGGCTGAGACGATTTCTTATATAAAATCGAAACACCGATTTGTAATCTTAGATGCTAAACGTGGTGATATTGGGAATACAGCTGACAAGTATGCTCATTCTGCTTTCGAAATTTTGGAAGCCGACGGGGTGACAGTAGCTCCGTATATGGGGAAAGATTCTGTGACTCCGTTTTTGAGTCATAAAAATAAGTGGGCCATTCTATTAGCACTTACATCCAATCCCGGTGCCAATGATTTTCAGCTCCAAAAACTCGCCAATGGTAAATTTCTGTATGAGGAGGTGATTCATCAGGCAATACAGTGGGGCAACCCAGATCAATTGATGTTTGTTACAGGGGCAACCAGGCCAGATTACCTGGTGAGTATCAGGAAGTTAATTCCTGATTATTTTTTGCTCATTCCTGGCATTGGCGCCCAAGGTGGCGACTTGACAGCAGTGATGAAAGCGGCACTGACTATTGAAGGCGATATATTGATCAATGCCTCACGAAGTATCATCTATGCATCCAGTAATGCTGACTTTGGGTTAGCCTCAGCGGAAGCGGCCAAACTTATACAGGTAGAAATGGCCCAGTTTATCGAAAAAATATAGCTGAAATCAAATTTTATAAGTTATTTCGTTGTTTCATAAGAGTTAAAAAATCAGAAATCAATAAAATCTTTAATAAATGCAAAAATCATTATTCCTCTTTTTGGCTCTTACACTGATATTGGGTTCATGCTCAAAGAAGTCGACTGTTCCTACTGCCACTACATCCAGCACAGCCACTAAGGCACCTGCGCTAGCTACTGCAGGAGACGCTAATAAAAAGGTCTCTGATGCAAAAGCTATAGATGTGATGAAAAAATATATAGCAGCCATAGGTGGAAAAGAGAAGCTAATGGGAATAAAAACCATGATGACTAAGATGACGGGCTCTACTTCCATGGGAGAAATCAATATTACCAATTATGTAAAAGATGGAAAATCAGCCATGAAGACTGAAATGGGTGGGACTACAGTGATGGAACAAGTATTCGATGGTACTGCGATCCAGGTTTCTGGAATGGGAGGCAAGCAAACAATCACCGATGCAGCTACTATTAAAGCTGCAAAAAAGCAAGCTAATTTGTTTGAGGAGTTGGATCAATTGCTTTCTGACAAAGTAGTAAAAAAATATATGGGTATGGAAGATCTGAATGGCAAGCAAGTACACAAAATAATGGTGATCGATGAAGATAAAAAAGAGTCAACTCAATACTTTGATGTAGTTACAAATTTGTTGTCTCGTACGATATCACCGGTAGATGCGATGGGGTCTACCTCAAAGCAAACCATGGATTTTGATGATTATAAAGATGTAAATGGAGTAATGTTTCCACATATGGTGAAAATGAGTGGTGGCGCTATCCCGTTTCCTTTGGAAATGAAAATAACTTCCATGATGATGAATAGCGACCTGCCAGATCAATTATTTAAAATCAGTAATCAAATAGATGATATAAAAACACCAAATTTAAATTTTAATTCAAATGAAAGTACTACCCTTGGAAAATCTGTTATTCAATTAATAAGAAAAGATGGTGTTTATATCTTGCCAGATTGTAAAATAAATGGACTATTAGTGAAAGACTTTATATTTGATTCAGGAGCTTCAAATGTTTCAATTTCTAAAACCGAAGCAAGTTTTATGCTTAAACAAGGATATATTACTGTGGATGATTTTACTGGAAAGGAAAATTATGAAATTGCCAACGGAGAAATTTCAGAAGGGTTGAAAATTAATTTCAGAGAAATTAATATTAGTGGGATTATTCTTAAAAACGTTGAAGGGAGTGTTGTACTTTCTAATAATGCACCATTACTATTAGGAATGACCGCTCTAGCAAAATTAGGCTTAAAGTTTAATCCAACAAATGGTACATTGTCCAAATAATTTAAAAACAAAAATATATCATATGAAAAAATCATTTCTTTTCCTTAGCCTGCTTTTATTAGCTATGGCAGGGATCTCGCAATCTGATGCCAAAGCCTTAGAAGTTGTCCAAAAAAGTATTGATGCATGTGGAGGAAAAGATAAAATGGCAGCCATCACAAGTATGTCGCGTAAGATGGAAATCAATATGCCTTTTGGCACTTCTGAGTCAGAATCATATCACAAGAATGGCAAATATTATACAAAATCTACCATGAATGGTAATGTAAATTTCGAACAAAAATATGATGGCAACAGAGCTTATGTAGGAGGTATGCAGGGAAATCAAATATTGGATGATGAAAAATCAGTAAAAAGAGTAGCCCAGCAAGGTAAGATATCGCCCATCATGGACTTACTAGGCTCAGATATTAACCTCAAGTATGCAGGTACAGAAAAAATAGATGGAAAGATGTGTGATAAAATTACCTCGAAAGGAGAAGACGGCAACGAAGCCACTATGTTTTTTAATACCGATTCCAAATATCTTATGCGTACCATTACCAAAGGTGAAATGCAGGGAAATGCATTTGAAATGACTATTGATTTTGACGATTACAAACCGATTGAAGGAATTTTATTTGCTCATACTATGAAAATGAATACAGGACAGTTCCAGATGGAAATGAAAGTAAAGGAAATAAAACTTAATCCTGATATTCCGGATAGTATGTTTTTGATTCAATAATTATTTTTGATTAATTTATAATGCAAAGCCTGGTAGAAATATCGGGCTTTTTTGTTTGCTGCTATCATGTTATATATTTAAATGCATAATTTTATTATTCTATTTTTATGAGGAGAAAATATTATATCGGTTCTGGATCAAATATGATGAGCCTTGCTGCTGTTTTTGTAGGTATATGTGCTTTGGTTGTTTCTATTTATCAGTCCCGAATTTTTAGAAAACAACAGTTTGCTACGGTGTGGCCATATATTGAACCTAAAGTAGAATATTCAAATAATACTTTTGCTCTTATTTTACAAAATAAAGGAACCGGTCCGGCTATTATGAAAGATATGGCTATAGAATTAGATGGTATAATGACTACTAACTACCAAACCTTTCTAAAGGATTTATTACACACCGATAAATTTAAAGGTATTTCAATATCAGTGCCCAGAAATACCGTACTATCTGCTGGAGAACGAGTAGAGGTACTTTCAGCACAATTACAGGATTCGGTTTTTATACAACAGACTGATTTCGGTTCCAGGACTGTTTTAAGACTATGTTATTGCTCTATTTTTGGAGATTGCTGGAATTATGAAGATGGAAAAGTGACTGAAACTAAAGAGTGTAAGTAATGCGGATTTAAAGGTAGCTGCCAAATTTAACAAGCAAAATAAAATAGTATAAAGTCCTTCAATATTTTATTTAATGCTCTCAGCGGCACCTGGATGCTTTATATATATAATCAGGGTCTACTTACTAAATATCATTCGTTCACTTTAAGGATACCTTTTACCTGGCTATTAATTCCATTTTCCCATCGCACGTAGTAAACACCAGTACCCTGACCTTCCAGATCTATTTCGAGATTGTATTTGCCTTTAGGAAGCTCTTTATTTACGGCATGCTTGATTACTGATCCTACATTATTTATAATTTGTAATCTTACGAAGCCGCCATTGCTTTCATATTCAATCTTTGTTCTATTGACAAATGGATTGGGATACACTTTTAACATGGATTTGCCACTTTCTATGTTGACTTCATGCGTGGCAGTTGTTAAGCAACTGGTGCCGACCAAAAGGGGAAGGTTTTGAAAATTATCAAAGAGTAACCTGTTCACATCATTTTGGGGCACGCAGAACCATTGATTTAAAAATGTACCATATAGCGATCTGAAATCATACTGCATGGGCAAGTTACTACTGGTAGTAGCTGTTGTGGGGATGATTGGATTATTTCCCACTACTTGCGCATTGATTTTTTTTCCAAAATAGATTACTGGTAGTGCTGAACCATGGTCTGTGCCCAGTGAGGCATTTGATTTTATCCTTCTTCCAAATTCCGAAAAAGTGAATCCCGCAACTCTTTCTTCCAATCCCAATTTTTTGCAATCATCCATAAAGGCGGCAATGTTATCAGAAACATTTTTTAATAGATTTGCTTGAGTACCTTTAGTAAAGTCAGCAGGGTCTACTTGATTAGAATGCGTATCAAATCCTCCGGTACTTACCCAATAGATTCTGGTTTTGAGTCCACCTGCAATCAATCTTGCTACTATTTTTAATTGATTGGCTAATGAACTATTTGCAGGGTATTTATCAGATTTAGTAGCTGATTTTTCATAGGCAGCTACTATAACATCACCAAATTTATCAGTTTGTCGTTGTACCTCTCTGATATAGCTTAGTTCCTTCCCTAAATAATTATTCGTAACGGGATCCTTAAATATATTACCAGTAAGGTCTACAGGATCTGACACATTATTAATGGATATCCCCATGTTGACGCCTACCATTTGCAGGCCCAGGCCAATACCTTCTCCCACTCGAATGGCCAATGGATCAGGCATAGTGCTATTGGGAAAGCCTACAGGATAATTGGGATATTCATAGTTTAAGTATCTGCCAGCCCAACCAGATTCCAGGAATTCATCAGAATCAGAGGCGCTTAACCAAATATCAGTAGCTCTGAAATGCGAGTAACTAAATCCCGGGTACCCCACACTTTGAATCACCCCGGCTTTGCCATCTTTAAAAAGATTATATACGCCATCCATGGCGGGATGTATGCCGGTTTTATCAGTGAGTTTTAAAATAGAGCTGGCACTCATCAAGATGTTTTGTCTGGCACCTTTTAATGCATCGTATTGATCCAATGGAAAAATTGTATTCAGTCCATCGCTGCCTCCATTTTGTTGAATGATGATAAGTACCCTATCCGTATCGTTCATCATTTGGAGCAATGAATGCAATATGGGATTTGTGTTTTCAGCATATAATGTATTGCCACCAATTACTGTAGCAGCTGTAGCACCAGATATATTGTGTAAAAAATTTCTTCTTTTCATTTTTTAAAATCTTGGGAGTGAATTAATGAAGATGATATTCAGCAGCTGAAAACATATAAGAAAACAAATCTTGCAATTGTTTGGGTACCTGGCGTCCATCTGTACCTGGATTACCAGGGTTATTGATATAGTTATTATAGGCATCTGTCCAGTAATAATCGGTAGCCTGTCCTTTAAGTAAGTAAGTGGTTTTTAAGCTATCTTTTATACTTTGTGATATCGAGGCCCCATAAAAAAAGAATACCACTTCGTTTATTAATACGTTAGGGTCGCTGGGTTTAGAAAGTTTAGAAACAAATAAAATAGGATCAATTTTAAAGACTTTTTGTTTACTTTCAGCATTTATCCATTGTGTGCTTCCGCTTCCGCCTGTATTCAAATTTTTAATTACCAGGGTATCATTCACTGCGAGCCTGGGAGGATATAATGCCGTGTCGATCCATAATTCATAAAAAGAAGGAGTTTGGTAATAGGCCGGCCAGCCAGCTACATTAGGAGGATCACCAATTTCCTGACCTTGTGCCAATATAGCATTATAGATCTGTCCTGAAAAGTAATATCTCGCTTCAAAAGCTAATGGGGCAGAAGGCCAATCAATCTCCATTTGCCGGATCATTCCTATGGTATAATCAGCCGGGCTTTTAATCATTGCTCCTCGATATTCATTCTTGAAAAACCATTCACTAGTGAAAAGAGATCTGAGCATTGGTTTTAATTCATAGCCAGATGACCTGAATTCGTCAGCCAAAGGAACTATGAGATTAGATTCAGTTTCATCCGTGATCTCGTAATAACAAAAGAAAGTAAAGAATTTTCTTACAATGAATTTTGCAACTTCCTGGTTAGCAAAAATCATATCAAGGAATTGATTGATTTCATTTGAGCCGCCATTGGCTGTATTATCTCCTTTTATTATTTTGTTATTATAGAATGCAGAAAACTGTTTGTCTTTATTATCGTGTCTATTTGCTCTAAAGACAGGCTGAAAATCATCTGCATAATTTATTGTCCATCCGGTGAGCACTTTGGCAGCAGCCTTGACATCATCCTCTGTATATTTAGAATCTGGCCCTTTGCCTACGCAGAATAATTCCTGGAGTTCGCGGCCATAGTTTTCATCCGGGGCACTCGCTATACTTTTTTCACCATTGAGATATCGCAGCATGGCTGGCTCTATAGTCATATCATATATCAGCTTTCTGAAATTACCTGCACAATTGGCGCGCAATAAAGCATTATATCTATAAGCAAGCTGGGCTATGGATACAACATCATTTGAATCTGTCACCAGGTGATTGTGCCAAAACAAGACCAGCTTTTCTCTCATAGTGCGCTCTTGCTGAGCCATCAATTGCATCCACCATTGCTTATAAGATCCTCGTCGAGCTCCGTTGGGATTTTGCTCTGCAGCGATTATTTTGGTGTTAATCCAGGTTTGACCAAATGGGGTCAGGGAGTCAAATGTGGTCTGGTTTTTACCTTGATAAGCACGTATAGGTGGTGAAGGGGGATTTGCAGAGAAATTCAATAAGCTATTCACAACTTCTTCAAGTGTTTTGCCTTTGAAAAAATTTAAATCTGAAGGACTAGCCCCGAAGAGCGTGCGGCGCAATAAATGCATTAACTCCGGTTCTCCAAAATTGCCTGTATACGGTTTTACCATGAGACTGAGATTTATAAACTAAGTACGTAATATGAGTCTTGGACGATAGTTTTTCGTTCAAGTTTAATGAGAACGAAAAATTTAACAGACTTAATACTTAAACATTTCTGTTAACTAATCTATTCTTATCTGATTAATTTAATGGACTGAAATCAGAAAAGATTTGATGGAATTCCTGGATTTCACTGGCAGGTAAGTATGTACACACTTGTGCAAACTCATCCCACATGGCTAAAACAGCGGAATTACTATGGGCTGCATGAATGGCTTCTATTGACTTCCATTCAAATATCTCAATAATGGATCCATTGGAAGTACCCGCAATAATTGGTGTTCTGTCAGTTACCAAATCCTCCGCCTTCAAGCCTAGATGATGGCTCCTTACCAAAGCTTTTAATTCATTTTCTTTGCCAGGGAGTGGTTTGTAGGCTACGATTACTATTCTTGAATCCATCTTTTTTTTAATTTATTCGGTGAATCGCTGCATGCGTTTTATCTTTTCTGTCAATTTCGGTATTTGTTTTAAAGCACCTTCGTATCCGGCTTTATAAAGTTCTTCTGGTTGACTAAAAATAAAGCGACTATATTTTTGCATTTCTAATGGCTCTATGACAAAGTCACACAGATCGAGCTCAGGTTTTACATTATTATATACGCTCAGATCAAAGACCCGGGATATTATTTCTTTCCAGCTGGAAAGATATTTGTCAGAAATCGGATGATGATTTACCAGGTTTACGCCTATAATGATATCGCATTTGCCTATCAGACATCTTACCGGCATATTCATCCCTATTCCACCATCCAGGTAATGCATTCCATCCATTACTACCGGTTTAAATAATATGGGTACTGAGCTGGAGGCGCAAACTGCATCGAATAAGGATCCATCTTTTTTAATTTCTACCAGCCCGGTATTGAGATTCATTACTGAGATAAATAAAGGTTTGTTAAGTGATTTAAAGGAATCAGACTTGATCATGGTACTCAAAATTTCTTTCAAATATTTCATATCCCCGAGCCCACGGTTGGGCCATCCAAGGCCAAATATTCTGAAGTAACTTGTATTCCTGATCACATTCATCATTTCATTGGCTTCCACTCCAGCGGCATACAATGCACCTACTATCGCTCCGGCACTGGTGGCAGCTATCAAATCTACTTCAATATCATGGTCACGTAATGCCTGCAAAACACCCACATGCGCAATTCCTTTTGCTCCACCACCACTTAAGGAAATTCCTATTTTCATGTAATTATTTTGAGCAAGGTTTTATCAACAGAAAAGCTTTCAATTAATTTGTTTGATTAATTTCAGTATCATCCAAAAATACTAAAACCTGGGGCAAATATTATTTTCATTATTCGCATTTCCTGTAAAGGTGATGCCTATTTCAAAAATGCTCTGTTGGAAATAACCACGTGCGATCCTTCTCAAATTAGCATCATAGTTAAAGGAAATATTCAATGAGCTTAATTCAACTCCAATGAGGGGGATGAAAGATTCTAAGGCCAATCCTCTTTCATCCTTTACTGATCTGAGGTAACTTCCCAGGATCAATTTATTCGATCTATCATTATTTATGGCAAGTTTATAAGAAGCACCCAGGTTTCCCTGAAAATGAGGACCTTGAGCCAGTGTCCAAATTCTGGGAGTAAGGATGGCAAGATTATTCAATGCAAAAGATCCGCTTGCATGCATAGAAAATAATCCATACAGCGGTTGCTTGATAAGAACGGTATTGGGGGGTAATGATAAATTGAAGAATGAAAAATCAGGGCTGGTGATGTGTTGAAGCGAAGCCCCTATATTAAAGCTTTTATCATCGATGGGGCTCCAATTATAATTTAGTCCTACTGATAAATCTCCGAAGCTGATATTGTTTTCAGGTAAAACTTCGCTGGTGCCTGCGCTATAGCCCGAGCCTTCCACATACTGGTCTTCGAATCGTAAATTTTCGTAATTGATAGTCCGCTGATATACACCAAACTTAAATCCCAGGCTCAAGAATTGAGCTTTACCTACAGATTTGTGATAAGCTCCAACGAAAGCCAAATCATTTGTCTGCATGCCAAAATCATTTGCTTTGTCAGACATAAAACTCAATCCAATTCCAATACGATCATTCTGAAAACCACGAAGTGGCATTTTGAAATTGAGATCGCCTGAGGCATTGACAGTACTGTAATTTCCCCCTTCTAATTTGTTCCACTGATCCCGATAGTTAAAATTTACACGATACGTACCATTCATGACTCCTGAAAGTGCAGGATTGAGCTGAAGAGGTGAATTGAAATATTGGGAAAATGATTTGTCTTGTGCAGAAATCGTATTTAATCGAATTAAAATAGTGAGGAAGAAGGTTAACCATTTTAGTCTGCTGAATGATATCATCTTGGAAGGCAAATGTACGTTTTTATTCAAGGCACAAGGGCTGAAGTATTTTCTATATCAGGTAGTAACGACCCAGAAGACTAACTTTGTCAGGTAACTACTAAATAATTATTAGAATTAAACGTTTATGGAGACGATTCAAATATTTGTGACTGGTGGCACTTTTGATAAAGAGTATAATTTTATTACTGGTGAGCTATTTTTTAAGGATACTCATCTCAAGCAAATTTTAGACAGGGGCCGATGTGTATTAGATATAGACATAAAGACACTGATGATGGTAGATAGTCTACAGATGAATGATGATGACCGACAAATAATTATCCATAATTGTAAACGGGTAGTGAGCAAGAAAATCATCATTACGCATGGTACAGATAGAATGGTTACAACGGCTACTGCAATTGCTCAGGAGAAAATACCCGGTAAAACGATTATACTGACAGGGGCTATGATCCCTTATGCTTTTGGACATTCTTCTGATGGATTTTTTAATTTGGGAGCTGCACTGGCTTTTGCTCAAACTTTGCCTGAAGGGGTGTATATAGCTATGAATGGCCGTTATTTTTTATGGAATAATGTGCGAAAAGACATGGATACTGGCTTTTTTGAAGAATTGGAAGAATAAACTACCTGACTACCAATGTTATTTACATTAAATGAAATTATTATATTTACGGAATATTTGTATTTTTGATCGTTTTTTTTGAGGTAAAATGAAAGTATCGAAGTCAAACTATCTAAAACTGTTAATTATGAGAAAATTGCTTCTACTATTTATGAGTGTCATTTCGTTGGCATCTCTTGCAGCACAATCTACATCTGCTACGGGCTCTACTATGGAAACAAAGGCCATACAACCTAATGATATTGGTCTCAAAGCCCAATATGATTATGAAAATGCTGCTAAAAATGGCATCTCTTTCAAAAGGGCAATTATAGACTATCAAAGTGCTAATTCAGGTTCGGTAAAGAATATCGGTAATTTCAGAGAATATAATAGTGGCTTTGAAATTGGTTATTTGCGCGATTTCAACAGAAACCTAAGATTGTATGTGCCACTAAGAGTGGGTGTATTTAATGTGAGAGATCAGCCCGAAAGTGTCACCTTTGGTGAATTAGATGGTCAGATTCAATATCGTTTTGTTTCGAAGAAGGGAATCTTAAGACCTTATCTTCTGGCTGGTGCTGGAGTAAATAGTGAGAACTTTGATACATTCAATATCCAGATACCAATGGGTGGTGGATTAGATATAAAAGTTGCTAAAAAGACTTTCATCAATTTACAGGGTGAATACAGGCTTTCGTTGAATGAAAAAAGAAATAATCTGCAGTTTTCATTTGGATTCATTCATTATTTTGGAAAAGGTAAGAGTGAACAGAATAAAATGGATATGGCCAAAGACTCAGATGGCGATGGCATCCAGGATGATCTGGATCTATGCCCGGACAAGCCAGGCTTGAAAGAATTTGCTGGTTGCCCCGATACAGATGGTGACGGCATAGAAGATACACGCGACCAATGCCCTGATATAGCGGGTATCAAAGCTTTGAACGGATGTCCCGACTCCGATGGTGATGGCGTAGCAGATAAAGATGATGACTGCCCTAATCTTGCCGGTACGAAAGCCAATCGTGGCTGCCCCTCTACAGACACTGATAATGATGGGGTGATAGATGACCTCGATGAATGTCCCACCGTAGCAGGCTCACCTAAAGCACATGGTTGTCCCGATCGTGATGGCGATGGGGTACCTGATAAAAATGATAAATGTCCCAATATAGCTGGCTCTTCAAAAAATGGCTGTCCTGATACGGACAAAGATGGAGTGGATGATAGTGAAGACAGATGTCCCAATACCCCGGGCCCTATATCCAATAAAGGATGCCCGGAGATCAAGCAGGAAGATAAAGAGACACTCAATATTGCTATGCGTGATGTACAGTTTGAGCATAATAGTGCCACACTTACACCTGCGTCGTTTAAGATATTGGATCAGATCTCAAGAATTCTCAATACTTATCCCGAGTATAAGATAGAAATAAATGGCCATACCGATAATACAGGAACTGATGCTATTAATAATAAGCTTTCTACGGAAAGAGCACGAACCTGTCGTGATTACCTCATCAGCAAAGGCTTAGCATGGAGTAGAGTTGCATCGCGTGGTTATGGATCTACTAAACCTATTGCCAGCAATGATACACAACAAGGAAGAGCTACTAATAGAAGGGTGGAGTTTAAACTGTATCTGGAGTAAATGGGGAGGATTACATTACCATAAATTAATAGTCTCTTCAATGGTCTATATTAGATCTTCATTAGTAATTGTATGAATTAATCTCGGATAGGTCATCATTTTTGTGAACTGGAAACTGTGGTGACCCTCCCATCAAAATATTTAATAATTACTTGACAACTTAAATTTATAAGCAATTTTATTTTTTAATAAATCATTACTGACCAATCAATATCCTTCGACTAGCTATCCCGGCATCTCCGACTAAATTCAATACATATATTCCGTTTGAAAGCACAGGAAGATAGATAGTGGCTGCTGGACTGATATTCAGATTATTATTTTCTGCTACTTTTCTCCCAACGATATCGTAAAGCGTCATTTTATATTCTCCGGATTGGTTGTTATCGAGCTGGATATTAATGTAATTGGAAGCTGGATTAGGAGATATGGATCTTATGGTAAGCTCGTTTTTGATGCTGGTAATCTGGCTGGTACAAGCATATTTTTTGAGGGTGTCAAGTGCACGAGCTATATTGAGTCTGCCGCCACTGACGGATTTCCCGGTGAGGTCGGCATTTTTATCTACACTTGCAAGCAAAGATTTTTTTACGATTCTGGCGGCCTCTACAGGATGCGAGATTAGATAATCTGCCCATTCCTTGCAAGGGTAGCTATACATCAGGCCTACTGCTCCGGCAACTATAGGAGTAGCTGCAGATGTACCCGAAAATGCACCATAACTATTGGTATTATCTGATCGGGTAGAGTATACTCCTTCGCCAGGTGAGCCGAGATCTATATGCTGTAGGCCAAAACCAGCATTATAAATTCTTTTATTATCCTGGCCTGTATTGGTAACGGCAATCAAAAACTCACTGGGGCAAGTGGAGGGCATGTCTCCTTCATCATCTACATCCACATATTTATTGGTAGTTGCACCACAATTGAGTATACCTACGGCTCCCATTTTATCATACATACCACACCAAATAGGATAGTCGGCAGCTTTGGCAAAACTGATACCCCCGGAGTAATTTATGGTTACCACTAATGCACCTTCTTTTCCCTTGCTATCGTTGTACCGCTTACGCTGATCCAGCATGTAGTTCATCATCTCAATCAGATCTGCGATATTGCCATTAGCAGAGAAAGTGGCTATCATCAATTTACTATTCCACATCATGCCTGAAATTCCGATTTTATTATTGCTTTCTCCACCCATTAGTCCGGCTACGCTGGTACCATGGTTGCCGAGGCCATCCGTATTATTATCTACGGATTGTCGCTCACTTAAATATCGTAGGCTGAGGCCATTTACATCATCTATATATCCATTGCCATCATCGTCTTTATTGTTTCCTGGAATTTCGCCTTTGTTTTTCCAAATCCGATTTTTGAGATCTTCGTGCTCAATATTTACTCCAAAATCTATTACTCCCAGTACCAAAGTATCTTTGTTAAAAGTAAGCCCCCCCGTGGTTTGATCCCAGGCTTTCAAAGCACTAATATTGTTTAAATGCCACTCTTGATTTATCAATGGATCATTGGGAGTAGTGCGTATTTCTAGTTCTACATTAGGATCTGCATATAGAATTACAGGATTTTCCAGTAGTTGCTTTTTGGAATATGTAGTTGCCGTATTGACTTCGTAAATATTGAAATGGCTAGCTATCAATCTTACTTTTGAGATTTGATTGGATCTTAAGGAAGTTTTAGCCCAGCCGTTTGTAAGGTCCTGAGCGGTAGCTCCGCCTTTTAACTCTACTACCCAACTTGATTGAGCAAAACCTTGGGTGTGTAAAAATAAACCGGTTAACAGGATAACAACTAGTGATTTTATTTTCATGGGTAAAATTCTAAAACGTAATTAGAAATAATAAGGTATAAAATTACGGCAATTTTTTGGGTAAAGAGGGGCTTCAGCTTGTTATAAAATTGCACCCTACGATTGTTTTTATCAATCAAATAGATTCGAATTCATGAAATTTTGACTACTTTTAATGTTTTTTTCGAAACATTTTT
Source organism: Chitinophagales bacterium (assembly GCA_038251405.1). GTDB lineage: Bacteria > Bacteroidota > Bacteroidia > Chitinophagales > Saprospiraceae > JADJLQ01. The sequence continues at coordinate 32,003 of JBBSBH010000020.1, read as the reverse complement.
TCCCCACACTTTAGTTTTACAAGGAGATTGTTTTCGGATGGTGGAATAGGACAATTATATCCATCGCTATAGGCACACCAGGGGTTGTAGACTTGATTTAAGTCGAGTATCATGGTTCCATTTTGGATTTGCCCCATCTTGATATCGATATATCTGCCTCCACTATAGGTTTGTTTGCCAGAGGTCAGATCTTTAAATGGAATGAATAAATAGTCTTTATACACCGGATTAGTAATCAGCTGGAAGCTTTGATATGCAAATAGATGTAGGTTTTTTCCACGCCATACAAAGGCTAATCTCGCATATTTTCTAAAAGATTTTAACTGACCCGAATAGGTAGGCATATCAAATGATTCCTGACCATCCAATAGCTCTACCTTACAATAAACTTTGTTTTTTTCTTTGATAGGGAAATAGGCCAGGTAAATACTATCTCCTGCTACTAAAGTAGTTCTGGGATCTTTTATCAATCCAATCCAATTTTGTGATCTGAAATTATTAATATCTTCTCTATATGTATTGACCTGGGCAGAAATCTTCCCAAGCAGTAAATTGAATATGCCAAGTAGTAAAAGTTGTTTCATTTTGACTGATCTACTAAAGCCAATTTGCCTCCGTTAAAAGCTAGTCGGGTGATATTTCTTATCCCAAAAAAGCTAAGGTCAGCTATTTCAGTCCAGGATTTTTCAGTCTGCGGATGGATGCTATACAATTTTGAATCTTTCGCCATAATAAATTCACCGTCAGGCAAATGTGCAAAATCTTCACTGCCTTTTACCGTTTCTGAAACTATATTTGCTTTTTGATTGATGGAATCGTATTCTTTTATATACCAATACTCATCTGTGATTTTATGCACGTAAAGCAGGTTGCCATTGGTATTGGACTGCATGCACCTGCCGATATCTGAACTGAATATTAATGGATCTTTGGTATCTGTATTTACCAAGGCTATCTGGCTGGGTTTGTTCACTAGAAATAAAGCCACATTTTTGGAATCCAACCAGGAATAATAACCAACATTTTTGATGTCGGGAAGCGGGGAGTTGATTTTGCTATTCAATTTATATTCGGCTGTATATATTCTTTGCAATGCACTGGCTTCATCATCCACCCGCACAAAGGAAAGACTTTTCATATCTGAAGTGACTGAAGGCGAAAATTCACTCAAGCTTGTTTTGGTAATTTGTTGACGAGTATTTGTGTTTAGATTAAATTTATAAATATCGGTTTGTGAAGTTCCATTTATTTTCACAGTCAACAAAAGCTCATGATCGTTTATAAAAAAAGGCTGGTTATTATAGCCTTTTGAATTGAACTGAGTGAGTAGTTTTGGACTGTGGACGACTCGCATGCCATTGGGCAATGCTTCCAGATTAAAGATATAGACATTACTGGCTAAATTCTGTGAAAATGAAAATGAAAAACTAAAAATTAATATTCCCCAAAAAGCTAACCTCATTATTTTTTATTTGCTGAAGTAAAAAGTCTATCCCAATTAATTCCATTGGCAAGTTTACCATTTTTGGTTGAAAACCAAATGAACAACGGCTTGCCAACTATATGGTCTTCGGGCACAAAACCCCATGCCCGTGAGTCTTCGCTATTATGCCTGTTATCGCCCATAGCCCAATAATAGTTTTGTTTAAAAGTATAAGAACTGGCTTCCTTACCATTGATAGAAATCTTACCATCTTTTACTTCCAGTTTATTATTTTCATAAACAGAAATGACTCTGTTATACAAAGGCAGATTTTCTAAAGTTAATGGCGTGGTTGCTCCTTTTTTAGGAATGTAGATCGGCCCATAATTATCTACCGTCCATGAAGCTGAAATAGGAGTATCATACGGAAACATGGGTCTGGCTTGCTGAGGCATCACCTGTACCAATATAGAGCTATCCATTCCTTTTATTTTTACCACCTGCGTGCTGTCAAGGAAATAAATGCTTTGATTAGGGTAAGATTCTGAAAGATTTACACCTATTTGATCTAGTTTTCTTTGATTTATAGGGCCTGATGGTGAAATAATTCTGTACATAAACTGTTGGTGCGTAGCATTTGGTGCAGCCACATTATTTATATACAATTGTCGATCGACTATTTTAAGGCTATCTCCGGGTAGTCCCACACATCTTTTTATATAGTGATCTTTTTTGTCTATAGGCCTGGTAATCAGTTCAGCGCCACGAACATCATCTTTTACATATTGATCGCGACGGTACTGATCTGCTGTCCACGATCGGGTAGGCGATAGATATACACTATCCCCCACCGGCCAGTTAAACACAAATGGCTCGAATCTCTGTACCTCTTGCAGTTTTGGTAATCGGGTATATCCAAAGTGTGGGGTTTTTAAGTAGGATTCAGTATTTAAGAAGGGAATTCGATTGTGTAATAAGGGAATCATCACAAAGGTCATAGGCATCCTGATACCATAGTGGGCCTTGCTAACAAATAAAAAATCGCCTACTTTCAGACTGCCTTCCATAGACGATGTAGGTATCATATAAGCTTCTATCAAAAACATTCTGATAAATGCCGCGGCAAATACAGCAAATATGATTGACTCGGCCCATTCTCTGATGGGCCCTTTCTTATATGGATTATTTGCATTGAGCTTACTGATCGTTTTGGTATCATTTTTCTCATGCGCTTCCTTCAATTTGGTGATAAATTCTCTTTCCTGTATGAGTACTGGTCCAGTATACTTTTGCTTTTTGTCTAAGCCCAGCCACAATGCATAAAATGGGGCAAAAATTACTGAAAGAGCATGTTGACCGAATGTATGCTTCCCGAATGACCTTGCTAAATCAATGATTAGTGCAGAAAATATAAAAATATTTACTATAGGAAATAGCATCCACCAGGCATGGCTCTTTTTCCTCCCAACTATACCCGCCATCTCATAAAGATTGAGCCCTGGTACTAATCCTTTCCAGGCTTCCACACCAGTCTTGAGGAACACAAAGTACATTCCTACACTAAAAATCAAGTACCCGATTAACAGAAATAATAACATATATCGATTGTATAAAAAGTGGGCTAAAGATATGATTTATGATCGAAGCAGCCTAGACTTATAGACTAAAGCGCCCCTTCAGACGCTGGTTCATCTAAAATTCCGAACCAGCATATGATTCATGCCAGCCAGGATATTGACACTAAGGCTAAAAAATAAGGTCAATTTATAAGCTCTGGTCACGGCAAATTATCAATTCTTTTTTTATGGTTTTACTTGACTGGAGGAAATACCCAAATCATTATACAGTGGAGAAAGACTGAATAAAAAAGAAAAGTCTTTTTATTTTTTCTGGTCTAAATCTATAATAGTATTGATCTGATCAGGTTTTAAATTTTTGCCGATAATGATTCTCTCTTTGTTTAGTATATAGATTTCAGGTGTATTATCCACAAAATATTTACCATATACAGATACATTAGTAGGATCGAATACATTGATAAATTCTGTCATGCCGTACTTGGGAATAAATTTTTTCCATTCCGCATCAGTGGTATTTACAGCGATTGTATATATAGTTACGCCACGGCTTTTTAGTTGCGGATACATTTTGCTCAATTTTGGCGTCATTTCCTGGCAATGCTCACAATCGGTGTGAAATAGATAGACTACTATATAGGGAGTCTTTATTTCATATATAGACCTGGTATTTCCATTTGGATCTTTTGCTATGACATTGAGACCTTTGTGATTGAGCAGACTTCCTTTCATTTCGTCAGCTCTTTGCTGTATGGCGCGCAAATCTCCGGGCTTCAGCCAGGTTGCCTTATCTGCTGTAAAATATTTATTTACTACATGAGAAAATACCGCCTCACCATCCATTAAAGTCGTTTTTCCAGGCTCATACTTAAACAAGAGCCAGTTGCTCATGTATTTGAATAGTTCTGGATTGGAGAGCGTCTTTGGAAGTACTTCATCTATTTGTTTTACCAGTGAATCCTGATGTTGAGCAGTAATATCTGTAAAGTATTGCTTGATTTTGTTGGACATTACGGGAGTATACATCAACCTGACATCAGATAAGTCGGTATTGTCCCAATATTCTTTTCTGAAAAAATAAGCCTCTGCATTTAAATCAGGTTGACCATCAGCTAGTTTGATATCTTTTACATCAGGATTTTGACCAGCTTTTTTAAACGAAATAAAGAATGAATGTGGAGCTTTTTTTTCGAATTCATCCAATTGTGCTTTCCTTGCTAGTCTAAATTCATCAGCCATTTTTTTATAAGCAGCAACCTCTGGATCATTTTCTGGTAGTCCTTGTATTTTTTGGAATAAGGGTTGAGTCTGTTTTTCTTGCCCTAATTGTAATTTTAAGGATTGATATAGCATATCATTATCTTCTGATCCTTTTACCTGCATAGAATTTATCAAGTCAGCTGCATTAGTAGTCATTTCAAATTCCTGATCAGCATCTAATAGCATTTGGAAATTCTGCTGATCTGGCAACACTACAAAATACATCCCACTCTTAAACAGGCTATCTTTTTTAAAATGAATGTTTCCGGCCTGATCAATGTGCGTGGTATCTGCTAAAAAATTTTGGTCAGCATAGATCCCGGCAAGTTGAACAATGCCTGCTGCTTCGCCGGAGACTTTTAGTTTGATATCTACCTTGCCCATGGGCCTGGTAGAAGCAGAGCCCGCAGAGTCAGAATTAGTTTTACAACTCATCAAAAAGCATAAAAAAATTAATAACATACTTAATATCTTAAAGTGTCTGGTCTGTTTATTAGCCATGGTTAAGGGAAAATATTTTGAAGGAAAAAATTTCATCATTTGACTGCGCTGCCGTTTTCAGCATCGGTGGTAGGTGCTACAAACTTCAAACTTCCATCGGAATTTTCGGAAAGCAAAATCATACCATTGGACTCGATGCCTTTCATTTTTCTGGTTGCTAAATTAGCGACAATAACCACACGCTGTCCAGGTAATTTTTCTGGCGCGAAATGCTTCGCTATTCCACTTACAATAGTGCGTGTCTCAAATCCAAGATCTACTGTTAATTCAAGCAGTTTATCCGCTTTTTCCACTTTTGAAGCTGAAAGTATAGTGCCTGCTCTAAGATCTATTTTTGTGAAATCAGTTATATCGATCGTCTCTTTAACTGGTTCAGCTGATGTGACCACGGGAACCGCAGGTACAACCTGACCTTTTTTTAATTTATCTATTTGTTCCTGAATAACGGCGTCATCTACTCTGGAAAATAAATGGACTGGTTCTCCGATTTTATGATCTTGGGGAATAAGTAATTCGCCTTCTGCCAGGGCATCCAGCATTATATTCAGATCGTTTTCATCTTTAAGCTGAGGCAAATTAAGCTGATCACGCATTTTATCTGAAGTAAATGGTAAAAATGGCCTTATAGCCACACTCAATACGGCAACTAATTGAATACAATAATTCAAAACGACTTTTACCGATTCCGGATCAGATTTTTCTTTTTTCCAGGGCTCATTGGATTGTAGAATAAGATTACCTGTACTGCTCAAGTCCATTATACTTTTTAGGGCATCTCTAAACCTGAATTCACGAATACTTTGATTTAAATCTTGCACCCGGTCAAATACATTAAGTAACTCTACTTCATGGAAAGAATCGAAATCAGCTTCTTCAGTACCTACGAATCCTTTGTCAGGATCAAATGAAGGTACTTTTCCATCAAAGTATTTATTGACCAATACAATTACTCTGTTGAAAAAATTGGCCAGATTATTTACCAGTTCATTATTGACAGCGTCCTGAAACCCTTTCCAAAGAAATTCACTGTCTCTTTGTTCCGGCATGGTTTTGATCAAATAATATCTTAATTGATCTTCTTTACCAGGCATTTCTTTCAAATAATCCAAAATCCATACAGCCCAGTTACGTGAAGTTGAAACTTTATCACCTTCCAGGTTCATAAATTGATTAGCAGGTACATTGATGGGCAGATTATATCCACCATAAATTTTTAAAATCACAGGAAATATGAGGCAATGAAATACGATATTGTCTTTTCCTATAAAATGAATTAATGCCGTCTCAGGGTCTCGCCAATAGGTTTCCCAATCTTTGTTATGATCGATAGCCCATTGCTTGGTTGCACTGATATATCCAATAGGAGCATCAAGCCAAACATATAATTTCTTTCCCTTAGAACCCGGTATTTCCTGGGGTACATCTATGCCCCAATCTAAATCGCGAGTCATTGATCTGGGTTCTAATCCATTATCAAGCCATGATTTGCATTGTCCTAGTACATGTGATTTCCAGTCTTCAGGAAAATGATGCTGCTCCCCATTAAGTATTCCGGTTTCTATCCAGGTGCGTAGCCAGTCTTGCTCTTTATCTAATTGCAGATACCAATGCTTAGTGAGTTTTTTAATAGGAGTACTGCCACTTAAAGTAGATTTCGGATCTATGAGGTCTGTAGGGCTAAGTGTAGAGCCACATTGTTCGCATTGATCACCATATGCGTTTGGATTTTTGCAAATGGGGCATGTTCCCATGATGTATCTATCCGCCAAAAACTGATCTACGGTCTCATCAAAATATTGTTCACTCTCGATTTCTTTGAATGCCCCATTTTTTAAAAGTGTTCTGAAAAAATCCTGACTCGTTTCATGATGTATGGGTGAAGAGGTCCTGTGGTAAATATCAAATGAAATACCCATACCAAAAAGGGCATCACGCAATTGCTCATGGTATTTGTCTATAATTTCTTTGGGGCTGGTATTTTCTTTGCGAGCTTTTACAGTAATAGCCGCTCCATGTTCATCAGATCCACATACCCAAACCACATCTTTTCCAGTTAATCGGAGGAATCTTACAAAAATATCAGCGGGTAAATATGCACCGGTGAGATGGCCAATGTGCAGGGGCCCGTTAGCATAGGGCAGTGCTGAAGTGATAAGATACCTTTTAATCTCCATGGGTAGTAGCGGGCAAAGGTAGAAAAATATCGTGCTTGTATGATTTTTTTACTAATATGATTTTTGTAAATTTCAGTTCATACCGGTATGGTTTGAATTAAATTTTGATTTTGCGAAATGAATTTTTTACTTTTGGCGATATAATATGAGATTTTTTATTTTTATGGTTATGTGTTGTTGTATGCCGTAAGGCATTATCTAATACCATATTATCCCATATTATATTCCCATTTATAACCGTTTCTTTTAATTTAATTCATTATTTAATTTTTTAATTAATAAAACCATGGCAAATCAAAAATTTGAAACACTTCAATTACATGCTGGTCAGCAAATAGATCCTACTACTAAATCAAGAGCAGTCCCTATTTATCAAACTACCAGTTTTGGATTTGACAATGCAGAGCATGCGGCCAATCTGTTTGGTCTTCGACAGTTTGGAAATATTTACACCCGGATCATGAATCCTACATCTGATGTGTTTGAACAGCGAATGGCAGCATTAGAAGGTGGTGTGGCAGCATTGGCGGTTGGTTCAGGACAGGCGGCGCAATTTTTAGCATTGAATAATATTATGCAAGCCGGAGACAATTTTATTTCGACTTCTTACCTGTATGGTGGTACTTTTAATCAATTTAAAGTAGCATTTAAAAGGTTGGGCGTGGAAGCCAGATTCGCTGATGGAGATAATGTGCAATCATTTGAAAAATTGATCGATAACAAGACCAAAGCCATTTATCTTGAAACTATCGGCAATCCAAGACTTAATATTCCGGATTTTGATGCCATAGCGGCGATGTGTAAAAAACATGATATCCCTTTAGTAGTAGATAATACTTTCGGAGCAGGTGGATATTTGTTTCAACCCATAAAACATGGTGCCAATATCGTTGTTCACAGCGCCACAAAATGGATTGGAGGCCATGGAACTTCCATTGGAGGTGTCATTATAGATGGAGGCAATTACAATTGGGGCAATGGCAAGTATCCTCAGTTTACAGAACCCAGTGAAGGTTATCATGGGATGAAATTCTGGGAGATATTTGGTGAGGGCAATCCACTGGGTATGCCTAATGTAGCTTTTATCATTCGCGCTCGCGTAGAGGGATTGAGAGATTTTGGGTCAGCGCTTAGCCCATTCAATTCATTTTTGTTTTTACAAGGATTGGAAACATTGAGTCTCAGAGCAGAAAGGCATGTACAAAATGCAATGACTCTTGCTACCTGGTTAGAGCAAAATGAAAATGTAGAATTCGTATGGTATCCTGGTCTTGCATCAAGTCCTTACCATACTCTGGCCCAGAAATACTTGAAAAATGGATTTGGTGGAGTATTGCAGTTTGGAATAAAAGGCGGTCTTGAAAATGGTAAGAAATTTATCGATTCGCTTACCCTTATTAGCCATTTGGCAAATGTAGGTGACGCAAAGTCTTTGGCGATCCATCCTGCTTCCACTACTCACGAACAATTAAGTAATGAAGAGCGAGAGAAATCAGGAGTACTTGAAAATTTGATTAGGATCAGCGTAGGTCTGGAGCATATAGATGATATCAAAGCTGATTTTGAACAGGCTTTTGCAAAAGTGTTTGCATAAGTAGCTGCAAAAAGGAAATTAAGACTTCATTAATGAAAATTGATGAGGTCTTTTTGTCTTTGAGCTGGCTGGAGTGCATGTCATGGCTATAAACTGTTTACCAGGCTTCAATTTTAGTATTGATTTAGTATAACTTTAAATAACCTCCAACAGAATTTTGGCATGTCGATTAGGCGGGTCAGATCCTTTATATGGGAAGAAGATAAATCGCGCTACTTTAGAAATTGGTAAAACCTTGCTCAATTAACGTTGATAATTTTATTAAAAGGAAATTTTCCTTTTCATATCTGGAAATCAATACCAGGTCATTTTTCGAGCCATGTACCAGTTTATTGAAATCAGCAGATAATTTCAATAGTATTTTAGCAGAAGGTTTGAAGCTTTTGAAAAACTTAGTTCAAGTACTCTTTTTTCTTTGATTTTTTATATATACCGATATTTCATTAACCGGCACAGTCCAGATGTCCTGACCATGTACTTTGAGGTATTTAAAAAGTCTTTTCAGCATTTTGATATCGGTAGTTTGAGTTTTTGTCTTTCCAATATCATGTCCGGCAAGTACAAGCCAGGAATGATTTTGACGGGCTAGTTTTATCAGATTTAATATTTGTTTGAAACTTTTACCATCCATCTCCATTCCCGTGATCTGTGACAAATCGCAATAGGATGGGTCATTGGGGCTTTCATCTAACCAGGTGCGGCCTGAATTGAAATTTTGTGCAATGATGGGTACGTAGCTTTGCGTGTTCTCTCCACTACCTACAAATGATTGCCCACAAGGATATGCAAACGCTGTCATTGTTACTCCGAGTAGCTCCTGTATTTTTGAATTAGCAGCTAATATATTCTCTTCTAATTTTTGCAACGAGTAATCTTCAAGAGCATTTTTACGAGACCATAAAAAATTTCCAGAACATGGATGTGTCAATGAGTGATTAGCTATTTCATGGCCGGATTGTAAGGCCTTTTTCCAGAGCGGCAATTGTTTTTCTACAGCAGATGGAAGTACATAGAAAGTGGCTTTGATGCCATAATGATCCAATAAAGGGGTACCTATTAATACCTGACTTTCCCTCCCATCGTCCCAGGTAAAACTCAATCCCATAGACTTTCCTTCAGGCCATTGAAATATTGATTGGGATAGAGAACTATAGTGGAGTAAAACGATCAGGCCAAGCCAAAGTATTTTGATCTTCATGGTTTCCGGATTTTAAATATTATGTTAGTCTAATATATAAAGTATTTGATTCATTGTGGTGAATGCTTTTATTCATTGTAGAATAGTAGATTGAAATTATTTTGTATGTTAATTTGTAATTTGCAACGATTATACAAACTATCTTTTGACAAAGATCCTGACAAGTATATGAATGCCCTGGCAGCATTTGTTATAGGGTTGGCCAATCAATAAATACAGGAGAGGAAATGAAAGAAATTCGAAATATCATCTCACTTTATAATTCGCTCGATCCTATAAAGACCCGTTCTGCCTTGGCTACAGTAGTGCGGGCCGATGGATCATCTTATCGTCGTACAGGTGCGCGCATGCTCGTGATGGATGATGGGGTATGGTCTGGTGGTATTAGTGGTGGATGTCTTGAAGGAGATGCTCTGAAACGTGCAAAACTTGCCATATCCAATGAGGCACCAAGCATAGTCACGTATGATACGACTGAAGATGATAAGTACCAGATTGGCGTAGGGCTTGGATGTCAGGGAATCATCGATGTGCTGTTTACTCCATTGGACAAAGAGGACCAATATAATCCATTGGAGATATTATCACAATGTCTTCTTGAAAATAGAGAGACCCATATTTTATTGAGTGTGATAAGAACAAATTCATCCTTGCATATTCCATTCTTAGGTAAAATGATTCGATACAGGAATGAAATTGATCTTAATCTTTTCATTGATATAACACTGGAAGCCGGGATTAAGAATAAAATCGATTTGCAAATAGAAAAAGGCAAATCCGCACCACATCGATTTACATTAGCTGACGGCTCGTCTGTAGAAATTTTCATTGAAATCTTGCATCCGGAGATTCATGTTGTGATGATAGGTCATCAATACGATATACTTCCCCTGGTCAATTTGGTGAACCAACTAGGATGGCGGTCCACCATAGTAGCTAAGCCTCAGAAGATATTGCCCAAGTTACATAAACTTGCCAATGAAATCATTGCTCCTGAAAATTTCGAATCATTATCTATCGATCAGCATACGGCTATTTTATTGATGAGTCATGATTTCAAAACAGATAAATATAATTTGCCTGGTGTATTAAAGACAAATGCCAGATTTATTGGTTTGTTGGGCCCTCGCAAAAGAGCAGATCGCATATTGGATGAATTAGTAAATGAAGGCATAGCGTTTAGCGAAGATTCATTATCTAAAATTCATGCTCCTGTTGGCCTGGATATCGGAGCATTGACACCGGAGGAGATTGCTTTATCGATAGCTGCTGAAATACGAGCTGCATTTTCCAAACGTAAGGGTACAGCATTGAAATGGAGGGTAGGGCCGATACATGACCGCGACTGAATATGTGTTATTGAGGTGGGTGGGACAAAATGCAGTTTTTAAGTTATGCTCAAAGGGGGAGAATGCCTGTCGAAAAAGGTTACATCCTTTTAGCTAGACTTAATTAACCTAAGGATATGCCTATACAATTAATAAAACTGATGGCTAATCAATGGTATTTAGAAAATTCGGAATTTATCGAATTAGTTAATTGTACCCTTCCTCAGGAAGAATACATTAATATTCTGGAATATAAGAGGCTTTAGTAAAGATTTGATTCCAATCTTGGCTTTAATGATCTCAAGATGTTCAAATCGCACTATACCACCCAATTTCTTATCTTTGGGCTTTTATAAGCATTGGGATGAATCTATCGGAATTAAAGAAGAAACTTAGTGAAGTAACCTCTGATCTGGAGAGTGCAATTATACAATCCGCAGATGATCTTGAGCAATTCAGAATCAAGTTTTTAGGCACCAAAAGTGTACTCAAAGATTTTGGGCAATACTTAAAATCTATTCCCAACGACGAAAAAAAAGAGGCTGGTATGGCATTGAATGCCATCAAAACAAAAGCAGAAAATATATTCCAAACATCGCAAGAACTTTTTGCAGGCAGCAGTAAAAAATCAAGTATCAATTTTGATCTCACAGCACCAGGCTATCCTATGGAAGTAGGTTCCAGGCATCCAATATCTATTGTCCTGAATCAAATCATCGATATTTTTAAGCGAATAGGTTTTACTATTGCGGAAGACAGAGAAATAGAGGATGACTGGCATAATTTTACTGCCTTGAATACACCTGATGATCACCCTGCTCGCGATATGCAGGATACTTTTTACATCAAAGATTCTTTACAGTATTTATTGCGCACTCATACCTCCCCTGTACAAGCGCGCGTAATGACCCGTGAAAAGCCACCTATTAGAATCATTGCTCCAGGCCGGGTATATCGCAACGAAACAGTCTCCGCCAGATCGCATTGTCAGTTTCATCAGGTAGAAGGACTTTACATTGATGAAGGCGTTTCATTTGCAGACATGAAACAAACCTTGCTTTATTATGCCCGTGAGCAATATGGCTCAAATGTAAAAATCAGGCTTCGACCATCTTTTTTCCCTTTTACCGAGCCCAGTGCTGAAATGGATATCTATTATGGGCTGGCGGATGAAACTGCACACAGAATTACCAAAGGCACGGGTTGGTTAGAGATTTTAGGTTGCGGTATGGTAGATCCAATAGTATTAGAAAACTGCGGTATTGATACTAGTAAATACTCTGGTTTTGCCTTTGGAATGGGCATAGAGCGACAAGTGTTACTTAAGTATAATGTGCCTGATATCAGGATGTTATTTGAGAATGATCTACGATTTTTGAAGCAGTTTAGTAGTGTATAAATATACGTATAAATGCATTTATTATTATATGTATATTTGTACATATGTCAAGAATTAATTTGAAAACGACAAAGAAATCGCTTGCTTTTACAAGCAGCATTCCAGAGGATCTGTATAAAAAATTGACTTCTTTCGCTCAAAAAAATAAAATGCAAAAAAATAAAGTTTTGGAAGAGGCATTGAATTTATTTTTTCTTGAGGATAAGAAAAAATCATTTATCGAAGGAGTTAAGAAATGGGGTCAAGATTCAGAAAATATTGTTTGGGCTGAAATGGGAATGAAAGAATATTCAGAAACTTTAAAGAAAATGGATGAATAATCTGATTGATTACTTTAAATCCATCCATTCTTATATTTATCAATGAAACAAGGTGATATTTGGTATGCTGATCTCGATCCTGTAATTGGTAGCGAACAAGCGGGAAAAAGGTTAGTATTAATTATCAGCGGGATAGCAATAAATAATTATACAAATTTGGTAATGATCTGTCCAATTAATTCCAAAATAAAATACAGAGAGGGTTCTGTTTTTCTGAAAAAGAATTCTGAAAATAATTTAAAACATGATTCCGAAATCCTTGTAGTTCAGTTCAGAACAATATCAAAATTGAGAATGTTCAATAAAATTGGAATGGTCAAAGATGAAATTATTGAAGAGGTGAAAACTAATATTAATTACTTTCTTAATTTTTAAATATCAGCATAAAATTTAACATGCCAAAACCTTCTCTGCCAAAAGGAACCCGCGACTTTTTACCCGCCGATGTATTGAAAAGAAAGTACTTGTTTGGAATACTTGAAAATGTATTTCAACGGCACGGTTTTGTGCCGATAGAGACTCCTTCACTGGAGCTGATGCAGACGCTCACTGGTAAATATGGAGAAGAAGGTGATAGACTATTGTTTAAAATATTGAACAATGGTAACTTTTTAGAAGAAGCAGATGCAGAAGCATTAGCTAATAAAGATTCAACAAAAGTAGCCACCAGTATTGCTAAAAGAGGTCTGCGATATGATCTGACAGTTCCTTTTGCCCGTTTTGTAGTGATGAATAGAAACTCGATTTCTTTTCCATTTAAGCGCTATCAAATACAACCGGTGTGGCGTGCCGACAGACCTCAAAAAGGTCGTTACCAGGAGTTTTATCAATGTGATTGCGATGTAGTAGGATCTAAATCACTTTTGTACGAAGCGGATTTAATTTCTATCTATTCGGAAGCTTTTACACAACTGGGTATTAATGTGGAAATTAAAATCAATCACCGTGGAATTTTATTGGGCATAGCTGAAGCCGCTGGCATATCCGATCATTTTGTTGATATGACAGTTTGCATTGATAAATTGGATAAGATTGGCGAAGAGAAAGTAAAAGAGGAGATGATGCTACGTGGCATCAATGAAACTGCAGCTAAGCGTGTATTGGAATTGATCAGAATAAATTCTTTTGAGCAACTGTCTCAACTATTGATGGAGACTCCATCCGGTAAAGCAGCTATAGAGGATTTAAAACAAATTTTTTCATTTACAGCTATTTATTCATTGAAGCAATCATTGGTTTTTGATCCTACATTAGCTCGGGGACTTAGTTATTATACTGGGTTTATCACCGAAGTAGCTGCTATGAACTCCCAAATGGGTAGCCTCGGAGGAGGTGGTAGATATGATAATCTAACAGGGTCATTTGGTATGCCTGATGTACCAGGTGTGGGTATCTCTTTCGGTGCCGAGCGAATATTTGATGTAATGGAAGAATTGAAATTATTCCCCTATAATATTGCGAATCAATTACAAGTACTAGTAATTCCAATGATCGATATTGCCACCAATCAAGCGGTAGAGATTACTCAAAATTTGCGAGCCATACAGATAAATGCTGATCAATATCCTGAAGTGGTAAAGTTGAATAAATCGATGAAATATGCTAATGATCTGAAAGTGCCATTTGTAGTATTAATCGGCGAAGAAGAGTTGCAAAACCAACTTTATACATTGAAAAATATGTTATCAGGTGAGCAAGAAAAATTGTCCAAAGAAAAATTACTACAAAAACTACAAGCCTAATTTATGCTTTCATCACATAGCGATATCAGATCTTTACAAATGGCACTGCGAGAAAAAAGACTCGGTGTCACTGATATCGTCACTCATTATTTGGATTCCATAGAAAGGACTAAAGATCTTAATCAATATATAGAAGTGTACAGAGAAGAAGCTATTGATCAAGCAAAGACTTTAGATGAAAAAATAAATGTTGGTCAACCTTTAGGAAAATTATTTGGAATGGTGCTTTCACATAAGGATATTATCAGTTATAAGAACCATGGCTTATCTGCTTCTTCCAAAACCCTGAAAGGATATACTTCAAAATTCAATGCCACGGTTATAGATAGGGTTATCCGGGAAGACGGTATTATCATAGGAAGAGTACCATGTGATGAGTTTGCGATGGGCAGTTCCAATGAAAACTCTGCCTATGGTCCGGTAAAAAATCCTCACGACGCTAGTCGAATACCTGGTGGTTCATCCGGCGCATGTGCCACTAGTGTTGCCAGCGATACTTGCTGGGCTTCTATAGGGACTGATACAGGAGGAAGTGTTCGTCAGCCAGCCGCATTTTGTGGAATCATTGGTTTTAAACCCTCTTATGGGAGAATTTCAAGACACGGCTTAATAGCTTATGCATCCTCTTTTGATCAGGCTGGTTTTCTTACCAAATCTGTGTACGATGCTGCTTTATTACTGGAAGTCACTGCTGGTTTGGATGATTTCGATGCCAGCATGTATGCAGGCAATGAAGAAAAATTCAGTACTTCATTGGATAATGATCTGAATCAAAAAATCGCATACCTGGATGTCGGTCATTATAAAGAATCTATAGATCCGGTGATTTACCAAAATTATATGGATACACTTGAAAAGTGGACATCACTAGGACTACAATTAGAGCCGGTGAAAATGGATTGGCTGGATTATGTAATTCCCGCATATTATGTAATGACTACAGCTGAGGCATCTTCTAATCTCTCCCGATTTGATGGTATACGATACGGTCATCGGGCTAAAGCAGATACCCTGGATCAATTGTATAAAAGATCAAGAACAGAGGGATTTGGAGCTGAAGTGAAGCGAAGAATTCTTCTTGGTACCTATGTATTAAGTGCTGGATTCTATGATGCTTATTATACAAAAGCACAAAAAGTAAGGCGACTGGTAAAAAACAACCTGGACGAAATATTTACAGAATACGAGGCATTGATATTACCTGTTTCTCCAGTGATGCCTTGGAAAATAGGTGCCAGAATGGATGATCCAATATCGGTGTATTTAGCCGATATTTTTACTGTATTGGCTAATGTAGCCGGAGTACCCGGTATCTCAGTCCCTACCGGCGCAGATGAAAATAATCTTCCGATAGGTACCCAGCTAATTTCAAAGTCATGGAATGAATCGTATCTTCTGAGTCTTGCGAATAAACTTTCACATGCCTAAAATCCATGATTTTAGATTTTCAGTCCATAAAGAGCAAGTTACACGAAAGGTTATCATTAGAATTGCCCGGACTAAAGGCCCATGAATTGATGAAAGTGCCAGGCCGGGGAGATTATCCTTTAATTCCGGAGAAGGCAAAAAAGGCTGCGGTCTTACTTATAATTTATAAAAAATTGGATTTTACTTTTTTAGCTTTTATCAAAAGAGTGACTCACGAGAAAGATAGACATAGTGGTCAGATTAGTTTTCCAGGAGGTAGTATTGAAGCTTCTGATGATTATCCAATCCAAACCGCTATACGAGAGGCCAATGAAGAAATGGGTATACCCATGGAAGTGGAAATTGCAGGGAATTTATCACCGCTTTACATCCCCGTTTCGGGCTTTTATGTTTCCCCGGTGGTAGCTACCTATGAACAAAATTTTAGATTTACTCCTCAAATCTCGGAGGTCGAAGAAATATTAGAAATCGATCTGCAGTTGCTTTTCAAACCTTCTGTTAAATCTAAAGTAAACATCCCCGTTTCATCCAATTTTTTATTAAGAGAAGTACCGTGCTACAATATCCAGGGAACCATCATATGGGGAGCTACAGCCATGATCTTGAGTGAATTGGAATGGGTATTGAAGAATTGAATTTAAGTGCATGGAATACTCCGAAAAGGATTGCGTTCCAAATTTTAAATAGTCACACTTTCCAACTATAGTACTAGTAGATTTAAATACATTAAAAGAAGTATTTGTAACAAAGAAATAATAGTAGCAAAGCAAAAACAGTATTCGATAAAACTATCATTAAATTGCAAATCGATTTATAGGGTATGCGATTTATTATATTACTACTTTTATTTTTTAGTTTTACGTTTTGTAAACAAAATAGTAATCACGAGGTCAGTTCAGGAAAAAATCTATTCTCGCTCCTCCCTTCATCCGAGACTAATATTTCATTCTCTAATGACCTTACGTATACAGAAGAATTCAATCCTTATACGTATAGAAATTTTTACAATGGAGGTGGCGTGGGTTTAGGCGATATCAATAATGATGGCTTACTGGATATATTCTTTTGTGGGAATCAGGTTGATAGTAGACTCTATTTGAATAAAGGCGATTTTAAGTTTGAAGACATTACAGATAGAGCGGGGGTTGCATGTCATGGAGTGTGGGCAAGTGGAGTCGCATTTGTAGATATAGATGGCGATGGGTGGCAGGATATATATGTCTGCAAATCCGGAAAGCCAGGAGGTACTAACCGGCACAATGAATTATTTATAAATCAACATGATCTTAGTTTCAGAGAAGCATCTCATGAATATGGATTGGATAATACAGGGCTATCCAGTCATTCCGCATTTTTCGACTTTGACCGTGACGGCGACCTGGATTGCTATCTTTTGAATAATTCTATTCGGACAGTAGGAGCATATGATTTGAGAAAAGATCAGAGGTCCATTCCAGATACTTTAGGGGGTAATAAATTTTTCAGAAATGATAATGGACATTTTGTTGACATTAGTAAGCAAGCAGGAATATATACGAGCGCTATTGGTTTTGGATTAGGAGTGAGTGTAGGTGATTTAAACGGAGATAGCTGGCCGGATTTGTATATCAGCAATGATTTTTTTGAGCGTGATTATTTGTATCTCAATCAACAAAATGGCACTTTCAGAGAAGTACTTACCACTTCCATGCCGGAGATTAGTCTCAATAGCATGGGGGCTGATATGGCTGATATCAATAATGATGCAAGACCAGAGGTATTCGTCACGGATATGTTACCAGAGTCGGACGCCAGATATAAAACTAAAACCTCTTTTGAAAATTGGGAAAAATATACCCGAAATGTGGATAATGGATATCATCATCAGTTTATTCGCAATGTTTTGCAGTTGAATAATGGAGAGATGAATTTTAGTGAAATCAGTCGCTATGCCGGTGTGTATGCTACCGACTGGAGTTGGGGTGCATTGATAGTGGACCTGGACATGGACGGTTTCAAAGATATTTTTGTAGCCAACGGAATTTATAAAGATCTTACTGACCAGGATTATTTAAATCTTTACAATGATCCCCAGACTATTTTGGGGCTTATGAAAAAGGAAAAAGAGGTGATCAAAAAATTGATTGATGCTATTCCATCTGAAAAACTAGCAAACTATGCTTATAAAAACAGGGGTGATCTGAGTTTCCATAATGTGGCAGGCGATTGGGGATTAGCTCAGCCAAGTTTTTCACATGGGTCTGCCTATGGTGATTTGGATAATGATGGCGATCCTGACCTGGTAGTAAATAATACTTCTATGCCTTGCTTTATCTATAAAAATAATACAAATTCAAAAGCTAACTATCTAAGATTTGAATTAATTGGATCTGGAAAAAATAGCAAGGCAATTGGTTCCCAAATTACCGTATTTGCGAATAATCAAAAATATTTTCAAGAGATACATCCAATGCGCGGATTTGAGTCATGCGTTGATCCAAGACCGTTATTTGGTTTAGGTAATTTAGTTGAAGTAGATTCTATTAAAATAGTTTGGCCCGATGGTAAAGTGCAAAAACTTAGTAAAACGACAGCTAACAAGACTATAAAATTGAATCAACCTTTGGAAGGAGTACCATTTGTGCAAGATTTTACTGCAAAGCCCTTACTTACAGAACAAAAAATTCCTGGACTTGAGTTCGTTCATAATGAAAACACGTTTAATGATTTTGAACGGGATAGGTTATTGTTTAATATGATTTCAAAAGAAGGTCCAGCCATGGCAGTCGCCGATATAAATGGCGATCATTTGGAAGATGTCTTTATAGGGAATGCAATGAATTCAGCGTCTGCCTTTTTTGTTCAGATTCCGGGAGGAAGATTTATCAGAAAGAAGAATGTTGATTTTATTTCAGACAAAGGATCTGAAGATACTGACGCGAGTTTTTTTGATGCCGATGGTGATGGAGACCAGGATTTGTATGTATGTAGTGGGGGAAATGAAGTGCCTACTGGTTCTTCGCTTTTAGCGGATAGATTATACTTCAATGATGGGAAAGGAAACTTTACGAAATCATCACAAATATTACCAACATTCCAGTTTGAAAGTACCTCCTGTGTAAGGCCAAATGATATTGATGGAGATGGAGACCTAGACCTGTTTGTAGGTGTGAGATTAGTACCCTTTAACTATGGTGTTCCTTGTAATGGCTATATTCTTCAAAATGATGGGAAAGGAAATTTCAAGAATTTGGATATACCTGTTTTGAAAAAGATTGGTATGATTACTGATGCGCGTTGGGCTGATATTGATAATGACAAAAAGGATGAATTAATAGTTTGTGGAGAATGGATGCCGTTGATGATTTTTAAAAATGAAAATGGGGTTTGGAAAAATATAGCTCATCAATGGGGGGTAGACAGTTGCAATGGCTTATGGCAATGCATTCAAATCTCGGATATAGATAATGATGGTGATATTGATCTAATTGGTGGAAATTGGGGCCTGAATTCCAGAATTAGACCCTCCCCGCTGAAGCCAACGAAAATGTATATCAATGACTTTGATCAAAATGGTAGTGCTGAACAAATATTAACTACTTATAATGGCGATCGATCATATCCACTGACTTTGCGACAGGATTTAGTGACACAATTACCTTATCTAAAGAAGAAGTATTTAGAATTTAAAAATTATAAAAATCAAACTATTAATGAGATTTTTACTCCGGATCAGGTCAATTCAAGCATAGTTTTAACCTGTAATACGAACGCCCACGAAATATTCATCAATAAAAATGGTAAATTCGAACTATTAACTTTGCCAAAGGAAGCACAACTTTCACCGGTATTTTCAATTATTATAAAGGATATCAATCTCGACGGCAGAAAGGATATTCTACTTGGAGGAGGTTTTAGTGCTGTAAAGCCAGAGCTAGGATCTTATATGGCAAAGCCAATCAGCTTACTTATACAGGATACGGAAGGGAAATTTCATGATAGTCCATTAAATGAAATTTTTACGGAAGTGAGGCAATTTTCCACAATTGTAGTTAATAAGTCAGGGTATATCTTATCTGCCAATAATAATGATAGTTTGAGGATATGGAGATAAGAAGGTAAAGCGCTATTTTCATCCCGATCACCAGGTAGCCTTTGTTATCTTTGCACTATCAAATGGTTTATTCTGTGGTGAAATTTATTGCCTTATTCATTTTTATTTTCGGAATAGTTTTTTCAGGATGTAAATCAAAATACCATCGTATTCTGGAAAGGGAGCTCGCTTCTGGTGTTCGGCATGATAGTTTATTTCTGGGCTTGACGCTCGGTATGGACAGAAAAACATTCTATGCGCTTTGTTGGGATCTGAATAAAAGTGGAAAGATGACGCAGGGTCCTAATAATTTGAGTGCCCGGTACTCACTTTTCCAGGGATTAAAAGCACCTGCTTATCTTGATTTTTATCCGACATTCAATAACGATACTATCTGTGAAATGCCTACTATTTTTACCTATAAAGATTGGTCACCCTGGAATAAATCTATGTCTCCGGATTCATTATTAGTAGATGTCAGGCAATTACTAGAGAAATGGTATGGAGCTGAATTTTTCGAGATAAAGAGTGAAGAAAGAGGGAATATGTGGGTGAAAATTGATGGAAATAGAAGGATCAAATTGTTTAAAACTGAACCAAAGGAAGTACAAATGGTGATCACAGATATGACCAATCCACCAAAACCAATTCAATAATGGGTCGCCTTTTAAAAAAACCTTATATCTGTATGCTTCTTGTGATAGGGGTTTTTACTTTTTCTTGTAGATCAAAATATAATAAGACTTTATCTGATTCAAATTCAAGTACTTTATTCCAATCTCTGAATTCATCAGAGACTGGAATTGATTTTGCCAATAATTTAAACTACGACCGTAATTTCAATATTTATAGATACCGCAATTTTTACAATGGAGGAGGTGTGGCTATTGGTGATATTAATAATGATGGTCTGCCCGATATTTATTTTACAGGTAATATGGTCAGAAACAAATTATACCTCAACAAGGGCAATTTTAAGTTTGAAGATATTACCAATCATGCAGGTGTCGCCGGGAGTAAAGCCTGGTCTACAGGAGTTTCTATGGCTGACATTAATGGTGATGGCTGGTTGGATATATATGTTTGTAATTCAGGAGATGTCAAGGGTGACAATAAGGAAAATGAATTATTCATTAATCAGCAGGATGGCACATTTAAAGAGATGGCAGCTCAATATGGATTGAATGATAAAGGATACTCTACACATGCCGCTTTTTTTGATTATGATAAAGATGGGGATTTGGATATGTATTTGCTGAATAATTCTTATAAAGCCATTGGGAGCTTTAACCTCCGTAACAATATTCGTGAAATCAGAGATACTTTAGGTGGTGATAAATTATTTAGAAATGATGTTAATAAATTTACAGATGTAAGTGATCAAGCTGGTATTTATGGCAGTTTGATCGGTTTCGGATTAGGTGTCACGGTGGGTGATATGAATATGGATGGATGGCAAGATATCTATGTAAGTAATGATTTTTTTGAAAGAGATTATTTATACATCAATCAGAAAAATGGAACATTCAAAGAGCAACTCACTTCTGAAATGCAATGCACCAGCGCAGCATCCATGGGCGCGGATATGGCAGATATCAATAACGATGGCTATCCTGATATTTTTGTTACCGATATGCTTCCCTCTTCTGAAAAGCGATTGAAGACTAAAACGACTTTTGAGGATTGGAATAAATATCAATACAATGTAAAGAATGGATATTATCATCAGTTTATTAGAAATGTGCTTCAACTCAATTTAGGCGATGAGTCATTTTCTGAAATCGGTAGAATGGCAGGAGTGTATGCTACAGATTGGAGCTGGGGTGCTCTGATGTTTGATATGGACCTGGATGGCAAAAAAGATATTTTTGTAGCTAATGGAATCTTTAAAGATTTGACCGATCAGGATTATCTGAATTTTATTTCTGAGAAATCTACCATCCAAAATATGGTGAAAGATGATAGTGTAGATTTTAAACAATTGATTGACTCTATTCCAAGTGTAGCCATACCCAATGCAGCATTTCATAATGAAGGAAATTATACATTTACAGATAAAGCAAAAGAGTGGGGCTTGTCTCTTCCTTCCTACAGTAATGGCTCAGCATATGGTGATTTGGACGGTGACGGCGACCCTGATTTGGTGGTAAATAACGTTAATATGCCGTGCTTCGTTTATAAAAACAATGCTGTGGAGAAGGGATCACATTTTCTAAAATTAAAATTTATTGGAAAGGATCAGAATAGTCTGGCTTACGGTACAAAAGTGAAATTGTATTCTGATGGCAAAATGCAGTATTTAGAGCATATGCCTATTAGAGGTTTTGAATCGAGCATGGAGCCTGCATTGATATTTGGCTTAGGCAATAGCACCATAGTAGATTCTATACAAGTGACTTTTCCTGACGGAAAGAAAATAATTAAATATGAATTGGCGGCGAATCAATCCATAATTATTAAGCAAGCTGAAGCTTCATGGTTTGAAAAAGAACGGAGTGCAGAAAAATCAAAACCATTGTTTGAATTAACAAGCATTTCCGGGCTTCCTAAACACAATGAAAATGATTATTCAGATTTTGATCGGGATAGGCTCTTGTATCAAATGATTTCAAATGAAGGGCCTAAACTTTCAGTAGGTGATATCAATGGAGATAAAAGAGAAGATTTTTATTTGGGCCAATCTATAGGGAGTGCTAAAGCCATCTATCTGCAGCATCCGGATGGTTCATTCAAATCAATTCAGCCAAAATCATTTGAAACAGCATTTCAAAGTGAAGACATGGGAAGCGCTATGTTCGATGCTGACAATGATGGAGATATTGATTTATATGTTTGCTCCGGCGGTAGTGAATACACCGAGACTTCCAGTAACCTGATGGACAGATTATACCTCAACGATGGTAAGGGAAATTTTACCTTATCCAATCAAATCCTACCAACATTCAGGTTTGAGTCAAGTTCCTGCGTGCGAGCATATGATATCGATCAGGATGGGGATCAGGATTTGTTCGTTGGTACCAGATGTAAACCCATTTATTATGGTGTGCCGGTTAATGGATATATTTTAATAAATGATGGGAAAGGAAATTTTACGGATCAGACTAAATCAATAGCGCCGGATTTGATCAACATAGGTATGATTACTGATGCCCGATGGACAGACCTGGATGGAGATAAAATACAGGATTTGATTATTTGTGGAGAATATATGCCACTAAAAGTGCTAATTAATAATCATGGAAAATTGGCTACTGCAAAATCGATTAGCCCTAATGGATGGTGGAACACTATTTACACGATTGATTTGGATAATGATGGCGATGAGGACATTATTGCCGGTAATCTTGGTCTCAATAGTAGATTTAAGGCTACCGCTCCACAACCAATAAGATTATATGTAAACGACTTTGATCAGAATGGAACTGTAGAACAGATTCTTACCAGCTATAGAGAAAATAAGGAATTTCCATTTGTATTGAAACATGATTTGATTGCCCAAATTCCAGGGATGAAAAAGAAATATTTGAAGTATTCATCTTTTTCTGGACAATCTATTCATGATTATTTTTCACCAGACCAACTTTCCAGGTCGGTGATCGATAGTGTTTCTTTATTGGAAAGCTCCGTTTTTATTAATGATGGGAAAGGAAATTTTGAAATAAAACGACTACCCATGGAAGCCCAATTTTCAGTGGTATATGCATTGTATTCAGATGACTTTAATGGAGATGGGCTTAAAGATATTATATTAGGTGGAAATCAATATCGAACAAAACCAGAGACTGGTAGATACGATGCCTCCTATGGGCTAGTCTTATTGCAAGATGCTCACCATAATTTCTCTTCATTGACTTCTATTCAATCAGGGATAAAAATTCAAGGTGAGGTTAGGGACATAAAACCAATAACTATAAAAGGGAGAAAAAGTATTCTGGTGAGCAGAAATAATGATTTTCCTTTGATATATTCTATGAGATGAGATATTTTATTTACTACGCTTCGTTTATTATTCTATTCTGTTCTTGTGGAAATCGCGATCATTCATTGTTTTACTCAGTTCCATCTTCTGAATCCGGAATTGATTTTGAGAATAATTTAATTGAATCTGATAGCCTAAATATCATAGAATACTTATATTTCTACAATGGGGGCGGAGTAGCTGTCGGTGATATTAATAATGATGGCTTGCCGGATATTTATCTTTCCTCTAACCAGCAGGGAAATAAACTTTACCTGAATAAGACCAAAACTAAAGATCATATTCAGTTTGAAGATATTACCAAAAGTTCTGGAACAATTGCTGAAGGTGATTGGAAGACAGGGGTGAGTATGGCGGATGTGAACGGAGATGGCTGGCTGGATATTTATGTTTGCGAAGTTGGAGATTATAAATCTATCCATGGTAGAAATCAATTACTGATAAATAACCATGATCTTACATTTACTGAATCAGCGGCAAAATACAATCTGGATATTACGGCATTTTCTACACAAGCAGCTTGGTTTGATTATGACAGGGATGGCGATTTGGATATGTATTTGCTTTGCCATTCGGTTCATTCTACGGATACATATAAAGATACCTCCATCAGAAACCAGGTTGATTTTTTAAAAGGAGATCGACTAATGCAAAATCAAAATGGGACTTTCATTAATGTCAGTAAACAATCAGGTATTTTAAGCAGTCCTGTTGGATACGGTTTAGGCGTAGGAATTTCTGATTTAAATGACGACGGTTGGCCTGATATTGTGATTGGGAACGATTTTCATGAAAATGATTACTTATATATTAATGATCAACGGGGAGGTTTTAGACAGAGCCAGCGTGAATCATTTGATCACACCTGTACTTTTAGTATGGGATCTGATATTGCAGATATTAATAACGATGGATTCCCGGATATTTTCAGCCTGGATATGAAACCTGATGATGAGGAGGTTTTTAAAAATTCTGTAGGCGCAGATCCATATGATATATATCAATACAAAACAGAGTTTGGCTATCACTATCAGTACCCTAGAAATTCTTTTCAATTGTATCAATATACAGACGCTAAGGGTACTCCCTATTTTTCAGAAATTGCCCAGGAATTAGGTGTGGCGCGCACAGATTGGTCCTGGACTCCTCTGATAGTGGATTTTGATAATAATGGGTTACAAGATATTTTCGTAGCTAATGGAATAGCCCACCGGCCCAATGATCTTGATTATTTAAAATATTTTTCATCCCTGGGGAATGCAGACACCGCGAAGACTAAAAATTTGATTTCCCAAATGCCTGTAGGAAAAGCTAAAAACTTTTTCTTTTCCCAGGAATCAAATCTGCAATTTATTAATCAGTCTGTAAATTGGAATCCAGAGAATAAGGACCTTTCCACAGCAGCGGCTTATGCAGACTTTGATAAGGATGGTGATATGGACATTATCATCAATCGGATCAACGCACCATGTGTTTTACTAAGGAATCAAAATTCAGCCAATCATTATCTTCAATTAAGATTGTATGATACATCACAAAATAAATTTGATATTGGTGCAAGAGTGACTGTTTACAGTGGCGATATCAAATTTGTTCGGGAACTATTTCCCACACGGGGGTTTCAATCTTCCTCTGATTATTTACTTCATTTTGGACTAGGCTCGATTTCGGAATTGGATAGTGTGATCATCCGCTGGCCAGATGGGTTCTATTCTAAAAAAATGGATTTGAATGTTGATTCTACTTACCTAATCACCCGGCCTAAAACAAGACCTTATGACTTTATGGTTGCAAAAAATGCAACTAATTTTTCTATTGCTAATGATGGAGTGAATTATATTCATCATGAGAATGTATATAATGATTTTGAAAGAGAAAAATTATTAATAAATAAATTATCTACCCAGGGTCCAGCCTGTGCCATTGCCGATATTAATGGCGATGGCTTAGATGATCTTTGGATCGGAGGTGCCCGCAATCAAGCTGGTATTATTTATTTGCAATCAACTACTCACACGTTCGTGGCATTGGCTCAAAATGCTTTGGATGAGCATGCTGCATTTGAAGATATAGATGGTACCTGGGCAGACATTGATAATGATAAAGACCCCGATTTGATAGTTTTATCCGGTGGGTATCAATTGGATAATCCTGCATTATTAGTGGACAGAATCTACCTCAATGATGGGAAAGGAAATTTAACCTATTCGCAAAATGCACTTCCAGCATCGGCACATATGTCTGGATGTATTGCAGTGAATGATATTGATGATGATGGAGACCCTGATATCTTCATAGGCGGGAGGGTGGCTCCATATTACGGATTTAACACGGATTCATATTTATTGCTTAATGATGGCACTGGAATTTTTAAAATCTCTAATATTCCGGTTTTTAGAGGATTAGGAATGGTGACTGATGCTATATGGGCAAATGTATTACCAGAAGTAAAAGGAAAAGAATTAATTGTTGCAGGCGAGTGGATGCCTATTACCATTATTAAAAGAAATGGACCAGGATGGGAAAAGCAGGTAATTCCTAATTCTGAGGGGATGTGGCAATGCATTCAAGCTGGTGATTTTGATCAAGATGGTAATTTGGATCTCATTGGTGGTAATATGGGTTTGAATATTCCCTGGACAGCATCGATAAAGGAACCAGTAGAACTATTTGCTGCCGATTTCGATAGGAATACCAGCCCTGAGGCTATTATCTCATATTATGTAAATGGGGCGCAATATTCATTTTTCAACAAAGATGAATTAGTTTCTCAAATAATTTCCTTCAAGAAAAAGTATACTGATTATAGGAGCTTTAGCAAAAGTGATTTTACTTCGGTATTTAAAGAGTTTGATTTAAGTAGAGACCACAAAAAAATAGTGACTCTATCATCGAGTTTATTCTTAAATGCGGGCAAAGGAAATTTTACTCTTTCTCCACTGCCTTTTGAAGCCCAGCAGTCCATCATGATGTCCATCCTCGTAGATGATCTGAATAATGATCAGTTTCCGGATATTTTATATGGAGGCAACTTGTTTGAGGTAATGCCATCATTTGGAAGATTGGATGGAAGTCACGGGGGGCTGCTATTCAATAATCAAAAAGGAAACTTGAATAGTGTAAGGGCAGATATAAGCGGAATTTTTATAAAAGGTGCTATTCGGGATATAGAGAAAGTAAAAATGGGGGATAAATTTCACTACATATTTATTCGAAATAATGAGTCACCGGTAATTTTTAAATAAATAAATTTTAAAGGGGGTCATTTAATTTACGTACAGTCACTAATTCTTCATAATACATTCAACACTTTATTAATTTTGTAAAAAATCTACTTTATCAATGAAAATCAAATTATTGACATTTTTATTTTTAGCTTGCTCCATTGGTGTCATCTATGCTCAGGAATCACTAGAATCAAATCAACGACCTTCGGGTGGCCGTGAAAAGCGAATAGCATTTATTCAGCATGAAAGACTTCTTCAGAATAGCCCATACAAAGACATACAGTGGAAGCCAATACAACCCGGTAAAATGAGTGGAAGATGCACCGATGTAAGAGGCGTACCTGGAAATAAAAATATCATTTTTGCCGGATTTGCATCTGGAGGATTATGGCGCACCAAAGATGCCGGTAAGACCTGGCAGCCACTATTCGATAAAGAAGCAACGCTCTCAATTGGCAATATTGGTATCTCGCCATCAGATCCCAATATAATATATGTAGGTACGGGGGAAGCAAACATTTACAGGGCATCTCTGCCTGGTATAGGAGTTCTTAAATCGAGTGATGGAGGGGATACCTGGTATCAGGTGGGTTTGGAAAATACAGCCACTATTGCCCGTATTGCTGTGCATCCTACCAACCCAGATATTGTATATGTAGCAGCAGGTGGTAATGAATGGAGTCGGAATGAAGATAGAGGTGTTTACAAATCAACAGATGGGGGTCTCAATTGGAAAAAAGTTCTTTACACCGATGATAAAACCGGTGCTAATGATCTGGTAATGGATCCAACTGATCCAAACACCATTTATGTTTCTATGTGGACCCGAATCAGGAAAAGATGGTCGGACCCTGTTCCCGAAGATGGTGATCATATTTACAAGTCTACAGATGGAGGGGAAAATTGGAAAATTATTGAAAATGGTTTGCCAGAAACAAAAATTACCGGAAGAATTGGCTTGGCCGTTACAGCAGCTAATCCAAATGTTATTTATGCTTTTATTGATAATCATGGAAAAAAGCGCGATCCAAAACCCGGTGAATTAGATCCTTATGGAAGAGTAAAACAATTTGTGATCTACGGAGCCGAAGTGTATAAAAGCACGGACAAAGGGGATAGCTGGAAGCTAATGAGTATGCACGATGATTTTATGGAAAATTTTTCAGGGACCTATGGATGGGTATTTTCTCAAATCAGGGTGAGTCCTGCAGATGAAAATAAAGTATATCTCATGGGATTAGATCTCACGGCAAGTAATGATGGAGGAAAATCATGGAAATCTATTGCCCGGGGAGGAAAGGGGGAGTGGCATGTGCATGGAGACCATCATGCGATGTGGATCGATCCTACAGATGCTCAATATATCATTAACGGGAATGATGGAGGTGTAAATGTTTCGTTTGATGGAGGTGTGACATGGAAAGATTTTTATCACGAAATTCCAACCACTCAATTTTATAATGTTACTGCGGATAGTAGAAATCCTTTCTATGTGTATGGATCCATCCAGGACGAGGGGTCAGTAAGAATGCTGAGCAATAGTAATTATAATCCAGGAGATAGAAATACAGGTGCCTTTGATTGGGTACCAGGTGGTGAAGGTACCCGGATAGTAATAGATCGCAATGATCAAAACACTATTTATTCATCATCATTCTATGGTAAAATTATGAAAGGCAATCTGAAAAAACTTAAGAAAAAATCAAAAAAAAGGTCAGTTTCCATCAATCCACCAGCAGCAGTAGTAGGAGAGGAGCCAAGGGGCGAATGGCTGGCTGCTACCTCACAATCTCCTCATGATGGAACATTATATCACGGATTCCAATATGTTTTAAAAACAACCGACAAAGGCAAAACCTGGCAGAAGCTGAGTGATGATCTTACTCAAAATGATAAGAATAAAATCGGTATCGTTCCATATAGAATTAATTATCAATGCATTACTGCCATCTCCGAATCCCCTAAAACTCCTGGGTTGATTTATGCGGGCACTGATGATGGCAAAGTACATTTTACATCTTTGGAGGGAAAGGGTAAATGGACTGATATTAGTGATGGCTTATTAAAAGATGCAGCGGTGAGTTGCATTGAACCATCACATTTCGAAGCCGCTACTGTGTATGTGAGCCTAAGTGACCGACGAGAGGATAATTTGACTCCCCTGATTTATAAATCTCAAGATTATGGAAATACCTGGACCAATATTACCCAGGGCCTGCCTGCCTCCCCTGTTAATGTGATCAAGGAAGATCTAAGTGAAAAAGATGTTTTGTATGCTGGAACTGATATGGGAATCTTTATTTCAAAAGATGGAGGCAAATCATGGAATATACTCAATGGAAATCTGCCTGCATCTATTTCGATCCAGGACTTGATGATCCATCCCAAAACCAAACAAATTATAATTGCTACTTATGGAAGAGGAGTTTGGATTACTGATGCACTGAAGCACGAATGAAACTAAATTTATTAAATCGGTTAAGTATTCTTAAAGAACGGGAAGATTATGATGTAGTATACGACACCATTACTCGTAACTCAGAATCTCAGGGTACCAATCTGTGGATTTTGTTTTTTGCCATTTTGATAGCCTGTCTGGGGCTGAATATTAATTCAACAGCGGTAATCATTGGAGCGATGTTGATTTCACCACTTATAGGGCCTATCGTAGGGATAGGATTCGGGATAGCTATTAATGACCTCAAACTGATTAGGGTAGCATTTACCAGTTATATGTTTGCGACAATAGTGGGACTGGTAGCATCTACTATTTATTTTCTAATAAGTCCCATTGGGGAAGCTCACTCTGAAATATTATCTAGAACTGCTCCTTCTTTGTATGATGTCTTGATCGCGTTTTGTGGTGGTTTTGCAGGCATTATAGCATTATCAAGTAAGGTAAAAGGTAATGTGATCCCTGGTGTGGCCATAGCCACAGCATTAATGCCACCTTTGTGTACTGCGGGCTTTGGAATTGCCCATGCGGAACTCAATTTTTTTCTCGGTGCATTCTATTTATACATTATCAATAGTGTATTTATATTTGCTGCAACAGCAGCCACTACTCCATTATTAAGATTTCCCGCAAAAAAATATGCAGATGCTAATATAGAAAAGAAGGAAAAAAGAATTTCATGGGCAATCATCATTCTTACATTAATTCCCAGCCTTTATTTAGGCTATAATATTCTTCAAAAAAACGATTTTATCAATAGAGCTGATGAATTTATCAATCAGGAAACCAATTTTGAAAATGTGTATTTATTAAAAAGGGAAATATTGCCAGGAGATAAATCTATTTTACTGACCTATGGCGGAAGAAAGATTTTGCCACAAGAACTAAATTCCTTGCGGGAGAAACTCAAATATTATCAATTGGATGATGTTTCATTAAATATAAAATATGGATTTACTTTTAGTACTGATGATAAAAGTAAAGAGCAACTTCAACAAGTAGGAAATGCACTAAATGAAACAACCCATGAAAATCTGGTATTGAAAACCAAATTAGACAGTATGGAGCATCGGGATAATCTGGATAAAGATATTTATATAGAAATAAAGGCACTGTATCCTGAAATTTCAAAAGCAGTGATTCAACCTGTAAAAATGTTTGTTGACAGCAATCAAATTGCCAATACTTTTTTAGTAGCTATTTCAGTAAAAAGAATTCTCTCAAAAACTGACCAGGAGAAATTTTCAGCGTGGTTGCATCAGCGAATAAAAGCGGATATTAAATTAATAATTGAAAAAGAATAGATATCCAAGATTTGACGAATTATAACTGCTGAATCAGACTATCCTATCTCGATATTGATTTTTTATTAATTTTAGGGTATAACTTAAAATTAAATTTATGAAGGAAATCGCTTTAATTATTCACTTTATAGGCTTGGCTATGGGATTGGGTACTAGTTTCGCATTTCTGTTTTTAGGTATTGCCGCCAGGAAAATGGAAGCTAATGCTGGCCGAACATTCATGTTAAATACCTATTCATTAAGCAGGATGGGATATATTGGTCTTACACTATTAATTGTATCTGGCCTTTACATGATGACACCCTATTGGAAAATGCTGGGGTCTATGCCCTTACTGATGACCAAGCTTATTTTGGTATTAGCATTAGGTGCTTTATTAGGTATTATGGGATCTACTATGAAAAAGATTAAAAATGGTGGCCCCGAAGCGGAAAGTTTATCATTACGGATGCAAAGACTAGGCCCAATCACTTTATTGTTAACACTGACTATTATTACTTTGGCAGTACTAATCTTTAAATAGTCAAATTGAAGATTGAATGAAACAACTTATCAAATGGGAAGAACTTTCAATTTTCATTCTAAGTATTTTCTTAGTTTATAAATTAAATTTTAGACTGGAATGGTGGCAATACTTCTTACTCTTTTTTACACCAGATATTGGAATGATAGGCTATCTCATAGATACTAAATGGGGAGCCATCACTTACAATATATTGCATCACAAAGCATCTTCCACTGTTTTGATTTTGTGCGGATTATTACTTACCAATGACTGGTTATTAGTTATTGGATTGCTGTTTTTTGCCCATGCTGCATTTGACAGAGTATTGGGATTCGGTTTAACCCAATTTTTGCAGCTGAAGCAAAAATTGCCAACAGTCGATGAAATAGTTGAATTGAAAACCAACTATTTATCGAGGTTAACCCTGAGTTTTGAAAATGTAATTATTTCTTACCATTTTAAATCAATATAAATAATTCATTTTCAATACCTCAGATTTTGCATAGAAATTCTAATG